>NZ_JBWKKY010000010.1:0-350354 GCF_056430805.1 Streptomyces sp. NPDC045955 | reverse complement strand
CAGTGGCTCGGAGGTGGTGACCAGGTCCCGCAGCGGATGGCGGGCCAGGACCTCGTCCACCTCCGGCGTCAGCGCCGCCGCCAACCGCGCCGCCGCCGGGCGGTTCTCGTCCCGCAGGGCGGCGACGGCCCCGAGGATCACCTCCCGGCGGCCCTCCTCCTCGGGCACCCCGGCGGCCGCCCTCTCGTACAGGCGCGCGCCTTCCTCCAGCACGACGTCCGTGTCCATGCCCGCCGGGATCTTGATCTGCGCATGATGGCGCCAGGTGCTGACCGGGTCGCCCCACGCCTCCACCGTGAACGACCACAGGCCGGGCTCCCCGGCGGTCACCTCGGCGCCCCACCGGTCCGTCCCCGGAGCCAGCTCACGCATCGGCGTCCACGGACCGGGGCGGCCCTCCGGATCCTTCAGGACGACATTGGCAGCGACCGCGTCGTGCCCCTCCCGGAACACGGTCGCCGAGATCTCGAACGTCTCGCCGGTCACGGCCTTGGCCGGTCGGCGTCCGCGCTGGACGACCGGGCGGACATCGAGAACGGGTATGCGTCCGACGGCGGTCGCCTCGCCCACGGGGGGTGGTTGCGGAATCTGCGGACCGGCGTCGGCCGGGCGTGCGGGACGGGACTCGCCGCCGGGCGCGCGCGCCCCGGTCCGGCGGGTGGGGGGTGGTGACGAATGGTGCTTGGCGGGCATGACCGCTCCTGTCCGCGTCAACGTGGGTGGGCGGATGTCTGTGGGGAGGTGGGTCCTGCATGGTGCTCCTGAGAGGGGTACCCGGAGGAGCCTTCCCACCCTATTCGGGTGGGCAATCCGGCACTTTGTTAACTACTCACGCGTATGTCGACACACAAGACCGGCCTCGTCCGCCACGGACGAGGCCGGCCCCTGCGCGTGGCTGCTCCTTCGCCCTAGCCGTGCGGCACCCGCAGTAACTTGTCCGGTGAGCCGGGACCCCGCCCGGAGATCTTCCCGGTCGCCGCTCCCGTGGTCAGAGCCCTCGTGACCTGGGCCGGAGCCGCTTTCGGATGATCGGCCAGATACAGCGCGGCCGCGCCCGCGGCGTGCGGCGCCGCCATCGAGGTGCCCGAGAAGGCGACCCGTGCGGTGTCGCTCGCGGCTGACGCCGAGGTGATGCCCACGCCCGGGGCGAACAGATCGAGGGCCGGGCCGTGGTTGGAGAAGGCCGGTTTTGCATCCCTCCGGTCGGTCGCGCCGACCGTGATCGCCTGCTTGACGCCCGCCGGGGAGTACTGGCCGGCCGGCCTGCCGTCGTTGCCCGCGGCGACCGTGTAGGTGACGCCGGAGGCGATGGAGGCGCGGACGGCGGCGTCCAGCCGCTCGTTGCGCGGGCCGCCCAGGCTGAGGTTGGCGACGGCGGGTTTCCTCGCGTGCCGGGTCACCCAGTCGATCCCCGCGATCACCCGGGCCGTGGTGCCCGCCCCCGCCGCGTCGAGGACGCGCACGGAGACGACCCGGGCCTGCTTGGCGACACCATGGGTCCTCCCGGCGACCGTGCCGGCGATGTGCGTGCCGTGGCCGTTGGCGTCCGACGCGACCCTGTCGTTCCCGACGAAGTCCCAGCCGTGGCTCGCCCGGCCGCCGAAGTCCCGGTGCGTGGTCCGGACGCCGGTGTCGATCACGTAGACGCTCACCCCGGCGCCCGCCGACCCGGGCCAGGTGTAGCTCCGGTCCAGTGGCAGGCCCGTCTGGTCGACGCGGTCCAGGCCCCAGGAGGGCGGCCGGGGCTGTGTGCGGTCCAGCCGGACGCGGGTGTCCTGGACGACCGAGGCGACCCGGGGATCGGCGGCGAGCCGCCCGGCCCGTCTCTCGTCGGTCCTGATCGCGTAGCCGTTCAGGACCGTGCCGTAGGTGTGGCTGATCCGCACCCCGTACTTCTCCGCGAGGGCCTTTCCGGCCGCCGATGGTGCCCGGGTGCCCTCCTTCAGCGTCACCAGGTAACTTCCGTGCACGGAGCCGGGTTGCCCGGCGCCGAGTATCCGCCCCTCCGGTACGGCGTGCGCGGGCAGGGTGGTGGCCGAAAACGACGCAGCACAGATCGCCGCCGCCAGGCCCCCCGTCCAGCGCAGACGCCGTGTGTGCGTCCGTGCCATGGTCCGAGTTCCCCTCCTCGACTCGGCGTACGGCTGCCGCGCGGCGCCGCGTACGGCAGGCGCGGGCCCGGTACGCCAGGGGCAGCCTCTCGTGGCGTGTGAAGCGCCACAAGGACGCCTACGGGGGCGGAATCGGCCATATCCGCGGATGGGGCGGTTCCGGACGATCGGGGATTGGGTCGCGGAGCTTCACCGGAGGCGGCACCGACGCCGGTACTGTCGTAGGTGACGTCGATGAAGCCCTGTGTCAGAACCCTGCGTCATCCTGCGAACGCGCCGAGGTGGAACCCGTGAAGGCGATCCGTCGATTCACCGTCCGACCCGTTCTCCCCGAGCCCCTCCGGCCGCTCAGCGATCTGGCCCGCAATCTGCGCTGGTCGTGGCATGCGGAGACCCGTGACCTGTTCCAGTCCGTCGATCCGGAGCGCTGGTCCGCCTCGGGCGGCGACCCGGTCCGGCTGCTGGGCAGCGTGCCGCCCGCGCGGCTCTCGGACCTGGCCCAAGACCGCCGCTTCCTGCGCCGCCTCGCCGCGGTCGCGGACGATCTGAACGACTACATGACCGGCGAGCGCTGGTACCAGACCCAGCCCGACGAACTGCCCGCCGCGATCGCCTACTTCTCGCCCGAGTTCGGCATCACGGCCGCCCTGCCCCAGTACTCCGGCGGCCTCGGCATCCTGGCCGGCGACCATCTGAAGGCGGCCAGCGACCTCGGTGTCCCGCTGATCGGCGTCGGCCTGCTCTACCGGCACGGCTACTTCCGCCAGACCCTGTCCCGGGACGGCTGGCAGCAGGAGCACTACCCCGTCCTCGACCCCAACGAGCTGCCCGTGGTCCTCCTGGAGGAGGCCGACGGCACCCCCGCCCAGGTCGCCCTCGCCCTGCCCGGCGCCAGGCAGCTGCACGCCCGGATCTGGCTCGCGCAGGTCGGCCGGGTCCCGCTGCTGATGCTGGACTCGGACGTCGAGGAGAACGACCTCGGCGAGCGCGGCGTGACCGACCGGCTCTACGGCGGCGGCAGCGAGCACCGGCTCCTCCAGGAGATGCTGCTCGGCATAGGAGGGGTCCGGGCGGTGCGCACGTACTGCCGGCTGACCGGGCACCCCGCGCCGGAGGTCTTCCACACGAACGAGGGACACGCCGGGTTCCTCGGCCTGGAACGGATCGCCGAGCTGTGCTCCCAGGGCCTGGACTTCGACTCGGCGCTGGAGGCGGTCCGCGCCGGGACCGTCTTCACCACCCACACTCCCGTCCCGGCCGGCATCGACCGCTTCGACCGTGAGCTGGTCGCCCGCCACTTCGGCCCCGACGCCGAGTTGCCCCGCATCGACGTCGAGCGCGTCCTCAAGCTCGGCATGGAGACCTACCCCGGCGGCGAGCCCAACCTGTTCAACATGGCCGTGATGGGCCTGCGCCTCGCCCAGCGCGCCAATGGCGTGTCCCTGCTGCACGGCAACGTCAGCCGCGAGATGTTCTCCGGCCTGTGGCCCGGCTTCGACGCCGAGGAGGTGCCGATCACCTCCGTGACCAACGGGGTGCACGCCCCCACCTGGGTCGCCCCCGAGGTGTTCCGGCTCGGCGCCCGGCAGGTCGGCATCCACCGCGCCGAGGACGCGCTGACCGTCGGCGGCTCGGACCGCTGGGACGCGGTGGCGGACATCCCCGACCAGGAGATCTGGGAGCTGCGGCGGGGCCTGCGCGAGCAGCTCGTGACGGAGGTGCGGGAGCGGCTGCGGGCCTCCTGGCGGCAGCGCGGGGCCGGCACGGCCGAGCTGGGCTGGATCGACGGCGTGCTCGACCCGGACGTCCTCACCATCGGCTTCGCCCGGCGCGTCCCGTCGTACAAGCGCCTGACGCTGATGCTGCGCGACCGCGACCGGCTGATGGACCTGCTGCTGCACCCCGAGCGGCCGGTGCAGATCGTCGTGGCGGGCAAGGCGCACCCCGCGGACGACGGCGGGAAGCGGCTGGTGCAGGAGCTGGTGCGGTTCGCGGACGATCCGCGGGTACGGCACCGGATCGTGTTCCTCCCGGACTACGGCATGGGGATGGCGCAGAAGCTGTACCCGGGGTGCGACATCTGGCTGAACAACCCCCTTCGCCCGCTGGAGGCCTGCGGCACGTCCGGGATGAAGGCGGCCCTCAACGGCTGTCTGAATCTGTCCGTCCTGGACGGCTGGTGGGACGAGTGGTTCCAGCCGGACTTCGGCTGGGCCATCCCCACGGCCGACGGTGTGGGGACCGACCCGGACCACCGCGACGACATAGAGGCCGCGGCGCTGTACGACCTGCTGGAGCAGCGGGTGACGCCGCGCTTCTACGAGCGCGGAGGGCAGAGCGGGCTGCCCGACCGCTGGATCGAGATGGTCCGCCAGACCCTGAGCGTGCTCGGGCCGAAGGTGCTGGCCGGGCGCATGGTCCGGGAGTACGTCGAGCGGCTCTACACGCCGGCGGCGCTCGCCCACCGCTCCATGGATCCGGACGCTGCGCGGGAGCTCGCCGAGTGGAAGGGGCGGGTGCGGGGGGCCTGGCCGGCCGTCACCGTCGACCATGTGGAGACGTCGTCTTCGGCGGCGCTGGCGGAGTTGGGGACGACGCTGGGGTTGCGGGTGCGGGTGGGGCTCGGGGACCTCGGCCCTGATGACGTCGAGGTCCAGGCGGTTTCCGGGCGGGTGGACGAAGAGGACCGGATCGGCGACGCGGCGGTCGTTCCGCTGAAGCCGGTGGGATCTCCCGATCAGGACGGACGCTGGGTGTATGAGGGGCCCTTGTCCCTCGATCGCACCGGGCCGTTCGGCTACACGGTGCGGATCCTTCCCGCGCATCGACTGTTGGCCTCCAGCGCTGAGCTGGGCTTGGTGGCCGGGCCCTCTGAGGAGCTTGTCGAGGCTGCGGGGCTGTTGATGCGTTGAGTGTTGTCGGCGGGTGCGTGGGGGCTGGTCGCGCCCCGCGGCGGAGCCGCAGATCGAGACGGCCCCGCGCCCCTAGGTATCAGCACCACCCTGCGTTGCAAGGTTCCGTAGGACGGTGCCGCACCTGCGTGCATACGCGTGCTGGAAGCCCCTGGTCGCCGGGCCGCCCGCCTTCGCGTACCACTTCGCGCCGCGGCTGAAGGCGTTCACGGTCAGCCAGACCGTGCCGTCTCCCGTGCGGTCGACCACGAAGGACTCCTCGCCGCATTCGGGGTGGCCGGGCAAGGTGCCGTAGGCCCAGCCGGCGCGGCGGGGTTCCTCGATCGTCCACACGACACGGCAGGGGGCCTTGATCATGCCGGCGAGGGTGACGGTGACGTCGACGCCGGGGGCGGCCCGGTCCGCGCCGGCGTCGATGCCGACGCCCAGGGCGCGGTGCATCTCCCAGGTGAGCACCGCCTCCGAGGCCCGGCGGAAGACCTCCTCGCCCTCGCCGAGGCGCGTGCGCACGTTCATGGGGTGGAAGCCCGGCGGGCAGAAGCCCTGGTCGCGGGTGGCGCCGACATCGGCGTAGGTGAAGTCCTCCGAAGACATGGTCACCAAGAGTAGGGTGGTACCCGGGTCTGCCTTCGGTCCGGGTACCGCCCTCGGTCCTGCCTCGGTCAGCCGACGTTGACGGCGGACCAGGCGGCCGCGACCGCCTTGTACTCGGTGCTGGACGCGCCGTACAGCGCCGAGGCCGCGTTCAGGGTCGCCGTGCGGGCCTGCGCGTACTTGGTCGTCGACGTCATGTACGTCGTCAGCGCCTTGTACCAGATCTGCAGCGCCTTGGTGCGGCCGATGCCGGTGACCGTGGAGCCGTTGGACGTCGGCGAGTTGTAGGTCACGCCGTTGATGGTCTTCGAGCCGCTGCCCTCGGACAGCAGGTAGAAGAAGTGGTTGGCGGGGCCGGAGGAGTAGTGGACGTCGAGGCCGCCCAGGCCGGCCGACCAGGCGTCGGCCGAGTCGCCGTCCTTGCTGGGCTTGTCCATGTAGCGCAGCGGGGAGCCGTCACCGCGGATGTCGATCTCCTCGCCGATGAGGTAGTCACCGACGTCGGAGGCGTTGCCCGCGAAGAACTCCGCGCCCGCGCCGAAGATGTCGCTGGTGGCCTCGTTCAGGCCGCCGGACTCGCCGCTGTAGTTGAGGCGGGCCGTGGCCGAGGTCAGGCCGTGGCTCATCTCGTGGGCGGCCACGTCGAGCGAGGTCAGCGGGTGGGTGTTGCCCGAGCCGTCGCCGTAGGTCATGCAGAAGCAGCTGTCCGACCAGAACGCGTTGACGTAGCTGTTGCCGTAGTGGACGCGCGAGTACGCCGCCTTGCCGTCGTTGCGGATGCCACTGCGGCCGAAGGTGCTCTTGTAGAAGTCCCAGGTCACCTGGGCGCCGTAGTGCGCGTCGGCGGCGGCGGTCTCCAGGTTGGACGGGTTGCCGTCGCCCCAGACGTCGTCGGAGCCGGAGAAGAGCGTGCCGGTGCCGGAGGTGCCGCGGTTGAGGTTGTACGTCTTGTGGCCGCCGCGCGTGCCGTCCGTGAGGTTGTACGAGGACCCGGACTTGGTGGTGCCGAGGGTGACCTTGCCGCTGTACGTGGTGTTGCCCGTGCCGGTCTCGATGCCCTGGTACTCGTAGAGCTTCTTGCCGGTGGCGGCGTCGGTGACGACGTGCAGCTCGTTCGGGGTGCCGTCCTCCTGGAGGCCGCCGACGACCGTCTCGTAGGCGAGGGTGGGCTTGCCGTCGGCCGCCCAGATCACCTTGCGGGGCGTGGAGTTCGCCTCGGTCTTCTCCGAACCGGCAGCCTTCGCGAGCGTCACGGCCTGTTTCTCGGCCTTGGCGGCGGTCACGGCCGGCTTGAGCGAGTCGACCGCGAGCTTCGCCTTCGTCGCTTTGGTGACGCCCTTGGCCGCGCCGGATTTCGACGTGTGCACCACGAGGTCGCCGCCGAGGACCGGCAGGCCCGCGTAGGTGCGCTCGTAGCGGGTGTGGACCGTGCCGTCGGCGTCCTTCACGACGTCTCTGACGACGAGCTTCTCCTGTTCGCCGAGGCCTATCTCGTCCGCGGTCTTCGCGGCGTCCGCCTGCTGCTCCTTGATCAGGGCGGTGCGGGCGGGCGCGGAGAGCAGGACGGGGGCGGCCGCGAGAGCCGGCTTGGAGGAGGCGTCGGCGGCGGCGCTGCTGCCGGAGGTCAGACCGGTGGTGAGCAGCGCACCGGCCGCGACGGCGGTGGCGATGGCGAGCGTGGTGCGCTTGCGACGCGCGTAGAGAGAGGTGGACACACAAGCTCCTAGGTGTGGGGGAAGTGCTGTGGTGCTGTGCGGCGGGTGGGGGAAGAGTGACACTTGAGACGCGTACATGTCAGGACTGCGCGTGATGTTGGCCGGAAATCGACGACGAGGTGTACGCCCGGGCACGTGAAGCGGGCGCCGTCCCGGGGGAGTCGAACCCGCCGGGGCGGCGCCCTGTCCTGGGCGGACCGCGAACGGGCCTACGGGAAGGTGAGCTTCCAGCTGTTGATGTAACCGGTGTCGCGGGCCGCGTTGTCCTGGACCCGCAGCTGCCAGACGCCGTTGGCGGTTTCGGACGAGGCGTTCACCGTGTAGGTGGTGGCGATGTCGTCCGCGCTGCCGCCGGTGCCGTAGCCCTTCAGCGTGTACGCCGTGCCGTCGGGGGCGACCAGCTCCACCTTGAGGTCACCGATGTAGGTGTGGACGATGTCCACGGCGACCTGGAGGTTGGACGGCGCGTTGCCCGTCCGGCCGGAGACGGTGACGGACGAGGTGACCGCCGCGCCCCGGTCGGGGATCGCCACGTCGGCCGTGTTCTCGAAGGACGTACCGCCGCCGCCTCCGCCGCCCGAGCGGGTGCCGACGTTCACGCCCGCCCACGCGTCCTGGACCGCCTTGTACTCGGCGCTGTCGGTGCCGTAGAGCTCACCGGCCGCCGCGAGGGTGCCGGTACGGGCGCCCGCGTAGTTGGTGGTCGAGGTGAACTTGGTGGTCAGCGCGCGGAACCAGATCTTCTCCGCCTTGTCCCGGCCGATGCCGGTGACCGGAAGGCCGTCCGAGGTGGGCGAGTCGTAACTGACACCGTTGATGGTCTTGGTGCCGCTGCCCTCGCTCAGCAGGTAGAAGAAGTGGTTCGCGGGGCCCGAGGAGTAGTGCACGTCGATCGAGCCGATGCCCGAGTACCAGGCGTCCTTGGACGCGCCGTCCTTGCTGGGCTTGTCCATGTAGCGCAGCGGGGTGCCGTCGCCGTTGATGTCGATCTCCTCGCCGATGAGGTAGTCACCGACGTCGGAGGAGTTCTTCGCGTAGAACTCGACGGTCGAGCCGAAGATGTCGCTGGTCGCCTCGTTCAGGCCGCCGGACTCGCCGCTGTAGTTGAGGCCGGCGGTGTTGGAGGTGAGCCCGTGGGTCATCTCGTGCGCGGCCACGTCGATCGACGTCAGCGGGTTCGCGTTGCCCGAGCCGTCGCCGTACGTCATGCAGAAGCAGCCGTCCGACCAGAACGCGTTGACGTAGTTGTTGCCGTAGTGGACCCGCGAGTACGCGCCCGTGCCGTCACCGCGGATGCCGCTGCGGCCGTGCACGTTCTTGTAGTAGTCCCACGTCAGCGCGGCCCCGTAGTGCGCGTCGGCGGCGGCCGACTCCAGGTTGGTCGGACTGCCGTCGCCCCAGACGTCGTCGGAGCCGGAGAACAGCGTGCCGGTGCCGGAGGTACCGCGGTTGAGGTTGTACGTCTTGTGGCCGCCCCGGGCGCCGTCGGTGAGGTTGTACGCCGACCCGGACTGGGTGGTGGTGAGGTCGACCGTGCCGGAGTACACCGTGTTGCCGGTGCCGGTCTCGATCGCCTCCCACGCGTACAGCTTCTCGCCGGTGGTGGCGTCGGTGACGACGTGCAGTTCCTGCGGGGTGCCGTCGTGCTGGAAACCGCCGACGACCGTCTCGTAGGCCACGACCGGCTTGCCGTTCCCGGCCCAGATCACCTTGCGGGGCTCGCGGTTGACGCCGGGGCTCTTGGCCTTCTCGGCCTTGCTCGCGGCCAGGGCCTGCCGCCGGGCCTGCGCGGCGGGCACCGCGGCCTTCGTCGTGGCCGGCTTGATCGCGGCGCGGGTGGCCTTCACGACGGAGGCGGTGCCGTCCGCCTTCGTGCTCTGGACGACCAGGTCGCCGCCGAGGACCGGCAGGCCGTCGTAGGTGCGCTCGTAGCGCGTGTGCACGGTGCCGTCGCGGTCCTTGAGGACGTCGCGGACGACCAGCTTCTCCCTGGCGCCGAGGCCCAGGTCCTTCGCGGTCCGCGCCTTGCCGGCGTCGGCCGCGCGGATCAGCGCGGCGCGCTGGGCGGGGGTGAGCCGGACCGATTCCGAGCCGGGGTTCGCCTTGCTCGCGGCCGACGGTGCCGTGGCAGGGGCCGCGGTGGCGGTGCCGCTCTGTACGGCGGCGGCGATCAGCGCGGCGACGCCGGCGAGGGCCACGGCCGCGGTACGGCGGGGGGTGTGGGGAGTGCGTCTGTGGGAGGTGCTTCTTCGCGAGGAACTGCTTCTCAACACTGACTCCTTCTGCGGGACCGGGGGTCGCCCGGCCTGGGGAGGTGGAGGTGTTGCTGTGGGGTTGCTGTGGAGCAGTCGTGGGAAGCGTCGCAGGCGAGTGCGCTTTCTGTCAGGGGCGCGTCAAGAGTATGGCCGGAAACGGTTCGTTGACCGGAAAGCCGTGTTCGCTATGCGGACGGATCCACGGAGGGGCGCGCGGACGGATTCCCCGGTGTCGGGCAGGTCTCCGTGCCAGGAGTGCCACAGCGCCGCGTAGGCCCCGCCCGCCGCCACCAGCTCGTCGTGCGTGCCGAGTTCGGTCAGCCGGCCGTCCTCCACCACGGCCACCCGGTCGGCGTCGTGCGCGGTGTGCAGCCGGTGGGCGACGGCGATGACCGTGCGCCCTTCGAGCACGGCGGCCAGGGCGCGCTCGGTGTGCCGGGCCACACCGCCTGGCCGACGACGCCGCGAAGGGATCACTCGTTGCGAGGACTTCGAGGCGGAGCTGAAGGAGGCCAACGGCGAACAGTGTCACGTCCACCTGCTGGTGCACTACCCGCCGAAGGCCGCCGTTTCGAAACTGGTCAACAGCCTCAAGGGCGTCTACGCCGCCGGATACGGCTGGGGGTACCTTTCGGCCGAAGGCTGGGGGAGAGCTCACCTGCCCCACAGACCGCGCCATCATGCAGGGGCACCAGTGGTCGCCCTCGTACTTCGCCGTCTCCTGCGGCGGAGCACCGTTGGCGCTCGTCCGCCAGTACATCGAGCAGCAAAAACGTCCGCTCCAGGCTGCGGGTCAGAGCAGTCCTGAGATGCGTTTCATCCCCGACGTGAACGCCGGGGCTTTCACGCAAGGTCACAGGTAACGGGCGCCGCCCCGGTGATCGGGTGTGCCGGGGTCCTCGTACGCGTCGATCATCCGCCCGCCCTCCTCCGCCGTCCTACGCCAGGCTGTCCCGCCAGGCCCGGTGCAGATCCGCGAACCTGCCCGTGCCCGCGATCAGTTCGGCCGGTTCACCGTCCTCGACGATCTTCCCGTGTTCCATCACCAGGACCCGGTCCGCGATCTCGACGGTCGACAGCCGGTGCGCGATGACCACGGCCGTACGGCCCTTGAGCACCGTCGCCATCGCCCGCTGCACCGCCCGCTCGCCCGGGACGTCCAGCGAGCTGGTCGCCTCGTCGAGGATCAGCACCGCCGGATCGGCCAGCAGCGCCCGGGCGAAGGCGACCAGTTGCCGCTGACCGGCCGAGATACGGCCGCCCCGCTTGCGTACGTCGGTGTCGTAGCCGTCGGGCAGGGAGCTGATGAAGTCGTGCGCGCCGATCTCCTTCGCCGCCCGCTCCATCTGCTCGCGGGAGGCGTCCGGCCGGCCGATCGCGATGTTGTCGGCGACCGTGCCGGAGAACAGGAAGGCCTCCTGCGTCACCATGACCACCCCGCGCCGCAGTTCGGGTACGGCGAGGTCGCGCAGGTCGACGCCGTCCAGCAGTACCCGGCCCTCGGACGGGTCGTAGAACCGGGCGAGCAGCTTGGCCAGCGTCGACTTGCCGGCGCCCGTGGAGCCGACGACCGCGACCGTCTGCCCGGCCGGGATCGTCAGGTCGAAACGGGGCAGCACGTCGCCGCCGGTGCGGTAACCGAAGCGGACGCCGTCGAAGACCACGTCGCGGCCGGGGTGTTCGCTCTCGAGCGGCGGGAGCTGCCGGGGGGTGGCCGGCTCGGGGACCGACGGGGTCTGGGCGAGCAGCCCGGCGATCTTCTCCAGCGAGGCCGCCGCCGACTGGTACGAGTTGAGGAACATGCCGAGCCGGTCGATGGGGTCGTACAGGCGCCGCAGGTACAGCACCGCCGCCGCCAGCACACCGAGGGCCAGCGTGCCGTCGGCGACCCGGTAGGCGCCCCACAGCACGATCGAGGCGACCGCCGTGTTGGCCACCAGCCGCGAACCGGTGACGTACCGGGCCATCTCCAGCGTCGCGTCGCCGTTGGTCCGCTCGTGCCGTTGGTTGAGCGCGCCGAAGTCCGCGTCGTTGACGGTCTCGCGGCGGAAGGCGCGCACCGGGCGGATGCCGTTCATGGTCTCGACGAACTTCACGATGACGGCCGCGATCGCCGTAGACCGGGCCCGGTACACCCGGCCGGCCCGCCGCTGATACCACCGCACGAGCGCGTGCAGCGGCACCAGGGACGCCACCGCGGCACCACCGAGGCCCAGGTCGAGCCAGAGGAGCATGGCCGAGATGTAGACGAACGACAGGATGACCGTCACGAGTTCCTGGAGGCCCTCGTCCAGCAGCTCGCGCAGCGACTCCACGTCCGTGGTGGAGCGGGAGATGAGCCGGCCCGAGGTGTAGCGCTCGTGGAAGTCGACACTCAGCGCCTGCGCGTGGCGGAAGATCCGGCCGCGCAGGTCCAGCAGCACGTCCTGGCTGACGCGGGCCGCGGCGGCGACGAACGCGAACTGGAGCCCGCCCGCGGCCAGCGCGCACGCCAGATAGCCGACGGCCACCGCGATGAGCGGCCCGTCGTCCTGCGCCCGGAACGCCGGCACGGCACGGTCGATGGCGTACGCCACGAGCAGCGGGCCCGCCTGCACGACCGCCTGCTGGAGCAGCAGCAGGAGCGTCGTGACCGTGACGCGGGCCTTCATGGGCGCGAGCAGGGAGCGCAGCAGGGCGGCGGTGGCGCCCGGGGGAGTGGGCAGGACGTCCCGGTCGAAGGGATCGCCGGTGGCCGGGGCCCGACTGCCGGCTTTCCCGTCGTCCGGCTTCCTGGCGTCGGGCTTCGCGTCGTCGGGCTTCCCACCGTCGGGTGTCCGGTCGGGTTTCCCGCCGTCGGGTGTCCGGTCGGGTTTCCCGCCGTCGGGTGTCCCGCCGGCCGGTGCGGTGGTGGCCGCCGTCATCGTGCGCCCTCCTGTTCGCCTGACTGTTCGTCCTGCTGTTCCCCGGACGGTTCGCCGGACTGTTCCCGGGACGGTTCGCCGTACTGTTCCCCGGACGGTTCGGCGGACTGTTCGCCGGACATCAAGTGCGCGTACTCGGCGTTCGTACTCAGCAGTTCGTGGTGGGTGCCGACCGCGGTGATCCGGCCGCCGGACAGCAGGGCGACCCGGTCGGCGAGCAGCACGGTGGACGGGCGGTGCGCCACGATCAGGGCGGTGGTGTCCGCGAGGACCCGCCGCAGGGCCGCCTCCACGGCGGCCTCCGTGTGCACGTCCAGGGCCGACAGCGGGTCGTCCAGGACGAGGAACTCCGGCTGCCCGACGACGGCTCTGGCCAGTGCCAGCCGCTGCCGCTGCCCTCCGGAGAGACTGTGGCCCTGCTCGCCCACCTGTGTGTCCGTCCCCTGCGGCAGCGCGTACACGAAGTCGGCCTGGGCGACGGCCAGGGCACGCTCCAAATCGGCCGGGCCCGCCGTGTCGTCGGCGCCCATGAGAACGTTGTCGGCGACCGCGGCCGAAAAGAGCGTGGGCTCCTCGAAGGCGACCGCGACCCTGGCGCGCAGCTCCTGCCTGGACAGGGTTGTGATGTCGACGCCGTCGAGGGTGATACGGCCCGACGTCACCTCGTAGAAGCGGGGGATGAGCGCGGTGAGGGTCGTCTTGCCGCTGCCCGTCGTGCCGACCAGGGCCATGGACTCGCCGGGGCGGACGTGGAGGTCGACCCCGTCCAGCACGGGAGGGGAGTGGGGCGGGGCGTCGGGGTAGCGGAAGGTGACGTCGTGGAACTGGAGACCGGGCCGGGCGGCGGGCACCGACGCCGCGTCACCGGCACCCCCCTGCTCCTCCGCGCCCTCGTCCATCACCTCGAAATACCGCTCCGTCGCCGTCGCCGCCTCCTGGCTCATCGCCAGCAGGAAGCCGATCGACTCCACCGGCCACCGCAACGCCAGCGCCGTGGACAGGAACGCCACCAGCGTCCCCGCCGACAGCCCCCCGTCGGCCACCTGCACCACCCCGACCACCAGCGCCGCCCCGATCGCGACCTCCGGCAGCGTCACGATGACGCCCCAGATCGTCGCCAGCAGCCGCGCCTTGCGCAGTTCCGTGCCGCGCAGCGTCCCCGACAGCTCCCGGAACGCCCGGGCCTGGCTGCGGTGCCGGCCGAAGCCCTTGATGATGCGGACGCCGAGCACGCTCTCCTCGACGACCGTCGTCAGGTCGCCGACCTGGTCCTGGGCGAGCCGGGCCACCTTGGCGTACCGCTTCTCGAAGATCACGCAGGTGACCATGACGGGCACGGCGGGCCCGAGGATCACCAGCCCCAGCGTCCAGTCCTGGAGCAGCATGATGACCACGCCGACGACGATCGTCACGCTGTTGACCAGCAGGAACGTCAGCGGGAAGGCGAGGAACATGCGCAGCAGCATCAGGTCCGTCGTCCCCCGGGACAGCAACTGCCCCGAGGCCCACCGGTCGTGGAAGGCCACCGGCAGCCGCTGAAGGTGCCGGTACAGAGCCGCCCGCATGGACGCCTCGACGCGGGCGAGCGGCCGGGCCACCAGCCACCGCCGCAGCCCGAACAACAGGGCCTCGGCGAAGCCGAGCAGCAGCAGGTACAGCGCGCCGAGCCACACCCCGCCCGGGTCCCGGTCGGCGATCGGCCCGTCCACCATCCACTTCAGGACGAGCGGGATCACCAGGCCCACGCAGGAGGCCAGTATCGCGACGAACGCGGCGGTGAACAGCCGCATCCGCACGGGCCGCACATACGGCCACAGGCGCAGCAGCGTACGCACGGTGGAACGGTTCCGGGCGGGGGCGGGTGTGGTGGCCATCAGCAGCGAGCCTACGGAACGCCACTGACACTGCCCACCGGGTTTTCGCCGTACCGAACTCGGGTGTCGGCCCTACGACCTGCGCGTTCGAGGGGTCGTACGACGGCATCAGCCGATCGGATGATGTCCGTTCGAGCGCGATGGCCGATGCGCGGACCCGGCCGCCGCCGGGACCCTCGACACATGTCCGTCATCGAAGTCACCGACCTGCGCAAGGCCTACGCCGGCCGCCCGGCCGTCGACGGTCTCTCCTTCGCCGTCGAGGAGGGCGAGGTCTTCGGCATCGGTTCTACGCGTCCACCGGCTACTTCGACAGCGGCGAACTGATCCGCGGGAAACGCCGGCAGTGGCTCGGCCTCCTGGCCACCGTCGTCGTGGTGGCGGGCTCGCAGTCCGGCGGGATGCCGATCCGCAGCCCGACCCAGTGGCTGCTGTTCGGCGGGCTGCTGGTCGTGAACTTCGGCCTGCTGACGGTGGTCGGCCACATCACCCAGCAGGAGGAACAGCGCTCCCGGGAGCGGGCCGTCACCATCACCGAACTCGAACGCACCAACGCCGCCCTGCAACAGGCCCTGGACGAGAACGCCGCCCTGCACGCCCAGCTCCTAGTCCAGGCCCGGGAGGCGGGTGTCGCCGACGAACGCCGGCGGCTGGCCGCCGAGATCCACGACACGATCGCCCAGGGGCTGATCGGCATCATCGCCCAGCTCCAGGTCGTCGCGAACGCCCCCGACCTGGCGGTGGCCCACACGCACCTGGAACGCGCCTCGGACCTGGCCCGGCACAGTCTCGGCGAGGCCCGCCGCTCCGTGCACAACCTCGCCCCCGTCGCGCTGACCGACGCCGGACTGCCGGAAGCCCTGAAGAAGACGGTCGCCGAGTGGGGCGAACGGACCGGCGTACGTGCCGAGTTCACGGTCACCGGCACCGCCGAGCAGCTCCACGAGGAGGTCGCGGCCACCCTCCTGCGGATCGTCCAGGAGGCCCTCTCCAACGCCTCCCGGCACGCGTCCGCCGGCCGCGTCGGCGTCACCCTGTCCCTCCTCGGGGACGAGGTGACCCTCGACATCCGCGACGATGGCAGCGGCTTCGACCCGCTCGCCGCCCCCGCCCGCACCCTCCCGCACTCTCGACTTCATTCGAGCGGGGGAGGCTTCGGTCTCGACGGCATGCGGGCCCGCGCCGAACGCATCGCCGGCTCCCTCACCGTCGAGTCCGAGCCGGGCCACGGTACGGCGGTCTCCGCTCGCGTACCGTTGGTCCGCCATGACTGAAGACGCCGCTACGGCTGACGCCGCGACCGGTGACGCCGCTGCGGGTGACGCCGCGATCACCCTGCTCATCGTCGACGACCACCCCGTCGTACGGGACGGCCTGCGCGGCATGTTCGAATCCACGCCGGGCTTCCGGGTCCTCGCGGAGGCCTCGAACGGCGTCGAGGCGCTCTCCCTCGCCGCAGACCTCGATCCGGACGTCATCCTGATGGACCTGCGCATGCCGGGCGGCGGGGGAGTGGACGCCATCCGCGCGCTGACCCGCACCGGCGCCCGCGCCCAGGTCCTCGTCCTCACCACCTACGACACCGACTCCGACACGCTCCCCGCGATCGAGGCGGGCGCCACCGGCTACCTGCTGAAGGACGCCCCCCGCGAGGAACTGTTCACCGCCGTACGGGCGGCGGCGCAGGGCCGTACGGTCCTCTCCCCGGCCGTGGCCTCCCGCCTGGTCACCGCCGTCCGCGCTCCCCGGGCACCCGGCAACGAGCCGCTCTCCGCCCGCGAACGCCAGGTGCTGGCCCTGGTCGCCAAGGCACGTCCAACCGAGAGATCGCCCGCGAGCTGTTCATCAGCGAGGCGACCGTGAAGACCCACCTCACGCACCTGTACGCCAAGCTCGGTGTCAAGGACCGGGCGGCGGCGGTCGCGGTGGCGTACGACCGCGGGATCCTCGGCTAGCCCTCTTCGTCCGGGCGTGATGGGCACGTGAGGGGTGCGTGAGCCGTCGCTGCGAGCGTGGCCGTCGTCAAGGACAGTCTGGAAAAAGGGGATTCGCGTGACCGTGATGGCCGAGACGAACCATGTGGGGGCCGCGCTGCGCGCGCTCACCTTCGAGCACACCGTGGCGAAGGGACTCGTCCACCGGCGGGCGCTGTCGGAGGTGTTCCTGACCGACAGCAGGGCGGTCGACGACGACCACTTCGTGGCCGGAGCGCAACTGCCGCCGTCCCACGCCTACTACACCGACCACACGACCGGCTCCGCGGTCGATCCGCTCTTCCTGCTGGAGTGCTGCCGGCAGGCCGAGACGCACGCGGTGCACGCGCACTTCGGGGCGCCGAACGGCACCAAGTTCGTCCTTCAGCAGTGGTCGATGGACCTGCCGGGCCTGTCCGCGCTGGAGCGGGTCCACGGGCCGGCCGAGGTGACGATCGCGGCCACGACGCACGACGCGCAGTGGGTCGGCGGGTCGCTGCGCGGTCTGCGGTACCGCATGGCGATCACCGTGTCCGGGCGGCCGGTGGGCGAGGTGACGATGCGGGTGAAGTACGTCGCCGACAGCGTGTACGGGATGCTCCGCGGCCGACGGGACGGCGGGAGCACGCCGACGTCCGAGTCGTACCGCCGCCCGGCCACGGAGGGCCTCGTCAGGCCCGGGCGCGTGGGCCGGGAGCGGCCGGAGAACGTGGTGCTGCTCGACCCGGTCACCGAGGACCGGCAGGTCCGGGCACGGCTGCTGGTGGCCGGCGGGCACCCCAGCCTGTTCGACCACGCCCAGGACCACGTGCCCGGCATGGTGCTGATGGAGGCGGGACGGCAGACGGCCCTGCTGACCGCCGAGGAGCTCTTCGGGGCTCCGGCGGCGTCGTGGTCGCTCACCGGTCTCGAGGCCTCGTTCGGTGCCTACGCGGAACTCGACGAGCCCCTGACGGTGGTCGCCGACGGCCACGGGCAGGCGGCCGACGCCGGCACCGTCTCGATCCCCGTGACGTTCGAACAGGGCGGGCGCGGGGTCGCCCGGGCCGCCTTCAGGCTGGAACGCGGCGGCAGCGCGGGACGGTGATACAAGAAGGACCGTCCGGACCCCATGAGGTGGGGTCCGGACGGTCTTCTCGTTCCGTGGGGGAGCGGGGAGGGGTTCACCCCTCCTGAGCGGTGGAGGACTGGTCCAGGTCACGGTCACGGACCATGGTGAAGATGGCGATGGCCCCGGCGAGGGCCACGCAGGCCAGCACCACGTAGACGACGCCCCAGCCGTGCTGGAGACCCTGGACCGCCCGGTCCACCAGGTCCTGACCGCCGCTCGCGCGCACGGAGCCCAGCCGGCCCTGCACCACGTCGTCGGCCATCGCACCGTCGTCCGCGGACAGTTGCTGACGGGTCGAGGTGAGCAGCAGCCCGCCGACACACGCCACGCCGATCGTCTCGCCGGCGACCCGGAGGGTGTTGAACATGCCCGACGCCATACCGCTGCGCTCGGCCGGCACCACGCTGACCGCCGCGTTGTCCATGACGCCGAAGGCCAGACCGATACCGACACCGGCCAGCAGCAGCGCCGCGTACAGCCCGGTACGGGAGGACACCGGGTCGGTGAACGTCATCAGCAACAGCGCGACGGCCAGCACCGCCGGTCCGACGGCCAGCAGCATCCGAACGGACAGCAACCGCACCAGGGCGGGGGTGAACAGCGGCAGGACGAAGACCGGCAGCGTCAGCGGCAGCAGCATCGCTCCGGACATCGTCGAGCCCGCACCGCCCGCGCCCTGGAAGTAGGGCGGCAGGTAGACGAGCAGGGCCGCGAACGCGAAGACGATGCTCACCGGCTGCCAGATGATGGCGACGAACGTGGGGCGCCGCAGCAGGCTCAGGTCGAACATCGGCTCGGCGACGCGCAGTTCGACCACGACGAACAGGGCGAGGAACAGCGCCGCACCCGCGAAGGAGCCGAGCGTGACGATGCCGCCCCATCCCTGGGAGGGCCCCTCGACGAAGCCGAGGGCGAGCAGCATGAGGGCCAGGGTGAAGGTCAGCACGCCGGGCAGGTCGATGCGCCGCGCCCCCGGGTTCTTCGACTCGGGCAGCGTGCGTGCCAGGACGAGCACGACCGCGCCGAGCAGGACGTTGACCAGGAACACCGCGTGCCAGGACGCGACGCCCACCAGCAGACCGGACACGAACGGGCCCATCGCCAGGCCGAACCCGATCGAGGCGCCGAAGATGCCGAAGGCCCTGGCCCGGGCGGCCCGGCTGAAGGTGTGGGCGAGCAGCGCGGAACCACTGGTGAGCACCGCGGCCGCGCCCATGCCCTGGACGAAGCGCGCCAGGTCCACGAGCAGAATGGTGGGCGCGGTGCCCGCGACGAGCGAGGTCAGCGCGAAGACGGCCGTGCCGCTCCGGAACAGGCGGCGGCGCCCGAAGAGGTCGGCCGCGGAACCGGCCGCCAGCATGAAGGCGGTGAACGCCACGTTGTAGGCGTTCAGCACCCACTGGGTGGAGGCGGCCGAGGCGTGCAGCGCGCCGGACATCTCGGCGAGGGCGACTCCCGGCCCCGTGACGGAGATGGGCAGCATCACGGCGGCCAGGGCGATGGCCACCAGCACACGCGTGGGATTGGGGGCGGTCTCCGCAGGGACGGCCCTGGGTGGTGACAGCTCGGAATCAGCAAGTGACTGGGACATCGAAACCTATCAATTCTGGGGCGAAACGGGTCGGGTGCGTGGTCAGAGCCGGGAGGCCGGCAGCGGGGCCCGGGCCTGCCGGTCGTCCTCGGCGGTGAGGAGAGCGCCGAGCTCCGCGAACGAGGTCACCTGCGCGTCGATGAAGGACCCGAACGCCGACACGTCGTCATCCGAGAAGACCGCGCCGCGCATCAGCACCGTACGCAGCCCCGCGATCTTGGCCGCGCGCAGGGCGAGCGGGGAGTCGTCCACCAGCAGCCACTTCGCCGGGTCCACCTCGCCCTCGGCCGCGAGCAGCGCCGCGTAGGTGTCCGGGTCGGCCTTGGAGGCGTGGTCGAGGGCCACGTAGTCCTCGGGGCGGAACAACCCGTCGAGCAGCGAGCGGCGCGCGGTGGTGCGGTCCATCGTGGAGAAGACCCGCAACCGCACATCCCGCGCACGCTGCTGCGCGCAGAACGCCTCCACGCCCTCGCCGAGGGCCAGCGGCGTGCCCCGCACGGCGGTCAGCGACCTGAGCGCGTCGATCTCGGCGTTGAGGTGCTGCTCGATACCGAGGCCCGCGAACAGCACGCGCAGGCTCTCGCGCTGGGGAAAGGTGCTGATGGCCTTGAACTGCGTGACCGTCGCCTCGATCGGCAACTCCGTGTGGCGGTTGATGCCTTCGTGCAGGGCGAGCAGCAGCAGGCTCGACGCGTTCAGGCTCAGCACTCCGTCGAAGTCGAGCAGCACGGTCTGCGGGGAAGCGGCGCGGTCCAAGGCATAACTCCTGGGTGGTGGGGAGCGCGGCCGGAAGGGCCGGGACCGCGCGGGGAAAGGGAGGGGCCCCGGCGGCGCCGGACCGGCCGGGGGCGGTCCGGCGCGCGGGGCGGTGCGTGGGCTCAGTCGCGCCAGACGGAGTGCGCGGCGGCCTCGGAGTCGAGGGTGCGCAGCAGCTCCTCGTCGATGGAGTGCAGCGAGTCGACGATGTGCCGGGCGCCGCTCTCGCGCATCAGCTGGGGCTGGAAGCTGTGCTCGAAGGAGCTGGGGTGGCCGATGAAGGGGATGTCGAGGGCCTTGGCGACCTCCGCCACCCGGGCCACGTCGTCGATGAACAGCACTTCGTCGTACTTCAGGCCGAAGACCTCGGTGGTGATCTCGCGCAGGCCGGGGCGGAAGTCGTTGGTGCAGACGTAGCCGGGCTCGTCGAAGAGGTCGCCGTGCTCGCCCAGGAAGTGGTCGAAGTGCGACTTGTCCAGGCCGCCGTAGCTGACCGTCTTCAGTCCCAGCCCGCGCAGCCGGCGCAGCAGGTCGATCGCGCCGTCGAGCAGCTCGACCGGGTGCTCGCGGGTGTACTCCTCCCGCTCCTTGAAGTAGACGTCGATCGCCTCCTGGGCGGTCCACGGAACGCGTGCCGCGTTCGCCATGCCCTGGCCGCCGACCAGCTGCGGCTGGGAGAAGATGCTGCGCTCGACGTCGGCGGTGTACTCGCCGCCACGACTGACGATGAAGTTGTGGATGACGGGGCTGAAGGTGTCGTTCAGCAGGACGCCGTCGATGTTGACGGCGGCCAGCTTGAGCTGCTTGAGCTTGTCTGCCATGGAATTCCTCGTTACCTGGTGAAGAGAGTGCTGCTGAAGAGAGTGAAGACGGGGGAGAGTGACGGGCGTCAGTGACCGACGGTCGCCATGCCCGCCGGGTCGTAGCGCTCGCCGGAGACGACGTGGTGGGGCACCGCGGCCGACACGGCGGCCAGTTGCTCGTCGGTGAGCCGCAGTTCCGCGGCGGCGACGTTCTCGCGCAGATAGCCGATCCGGCGCGTGCCCGGGATGGGGACGATGTCGTCGCCCTGGGCCAGCAGCCAGGCCAGGGCCAGCTGTACGGGGCTGCACCCGTACAGCTCCGCGAGCTCGCGCAGCCGCTCGACCATCCGGATGTTGCGCGCCAGGTGCTCCTGCTGGAAGCGGGGGTGCGAGTGCCGGAAGTCGGTGGGGTCCAGGTCCTCGGGCCGGCTGATCGCACCGGTCAGGAAACCCCGCCCGATCGGTGAGTACGCCACGAGCGACGTGCCCAGCTCCCGGGCCACCGGCAGGACTTCGGCCTCCACCTCACGGGTCCACAGCGAGTACTCGGTCTGCAGGGCCGCGATGGGGTGGACGGCGTGCGCCCTGCGCAGGGTCTGCGCGGTCACCTCGGAGAGCCCCAGGTGCCCGACCTTGCCGGCCCGCACGAGTTCCGCCATGGCTCCGACCGTCTCCTCGACGGGGATGTCGGGGCTCTTGCGGTGGAGGTAGTAGAGGTCGATGTGGTCGACGCCCAGGCGCTGGAGGGAGGCGTCGACGGCCCGCCGGCAGTGCTCCGGGCTGGAGTCGATGTTCCGGCCCTGCCTCGGGTCGCTGTCGTCGCGCCGGATGCCGAACTTGGTCGCGAGGACCACCTGGTCGCGCCGGCCCGCGATGGCCCGGCCCACCAGGCTCTCGTTGTGGCCCTTGCCGTACATGTCGGCGGTGTCGAGCAGCGTGACCCCGCTGTCCAGGGCCGCCTGGAGGGTCGCCAGGCTCTGGGCCTCGTCGGTCGGACCGTAGAACTCCGACATCCCCATGCAGCCGAGACCGATGGCGGAGACCACCGGGCCGTTCGTGCCAATCCTGCGTTGCTGCACTCAGTTCTCCTCGTGCGCGGTCGTGAGCGGGGTCGTTGAAGGGGTGTCCGGCCCACGGTCGCCTGCACCGCGGCACAGGGCCGCCGCCGGACGCATTCCAGGCTGGCAGCGCGTACTTACGCACCACTCATGTGCCGCTCACGGCCGACGTGAGTGCCACATGTCCCCTGCGTGGGCCGCCCGTGAGGGAAAGCGGAGCCCGCGTTGCCAGAGTGAGAACTCCGACGGCGCCACAGCACATCGGTGCACCACGACAGCCAGGAGGAACGACGCAGTGACGGCTACGACAGCGACAACGGCTGTGGCTGACAGCAGCACCCCGAACGACTCGCACGGTGACGGAGACGCCGGATGACCGGCCCGGACCGCGCGGCGGTCGTCGCCGGGCTGGGCAGCTGGGTCCCGCCCACCGTGGTCACCAATGACGACCTCGCCCGGCAACTGGACACCTCGGACGAGTGGATCAGCAGCCGGACCGGGATCCGCAGGCGGCACGTCGTCGACCCGGGCGGATCGACCGGTGACCTCGCCGTCGAGGCCGGGCGCAGGGCCCTGAAGTCCGCGGGCGAGGAGCGGGCCGACGTCGTCGTGGTCGCCACGAGCACCCCGGACCGCCCCTGCCCGGCCACCGCGCCCGAGGTCGCCGACCGGCTGGGGCTCGGCGGGGTCGGCGCGTTCGACATCGCCGCCGTGTGCACGGGCTTCGTCTACGCGCTGGGGGCGGCGGCCGGTTTCGTCCAGGCGGGCTTCGCCCGCTCCGTCCTGGTCATCGGGGCGGACACCTTCTCCACCATCCTCAATCCGGCCGACCGCACGACCCGGGCCATTTTCGGGGACGGCGCCGGAGCGGTGTACCTGCGCGCCGGCGCGGCGACGGAGCCGGGCGCCCTGAAGGGGCTCCACCTCGGCAGCGACGGCGGCCAGAGCGACCTCATCCAGGTGGCGGCCGGCGGCTCACGACAGCGGTCCACCGGCCGTCCGGCCGCGCCGGAGGCCTCCTACTTCACCATGGAGGGCCGCCCGGTGTTCGCGGAGGCCGTGCGCCACATGGCGGCCTCCGTGACGACGACGGCCGACGCCGCGGGCTGGGCGGTTCAGGACATCGACAAGGTCGTCCTCCACCAGGCCAACGCGCGGATCCTGGCAGCGGTCGCCGAGCGCATCGACGTACCGCTCGAACGGTTCCCCGCCAACATCGAGCGGGTCGGCAACACCGTCGCGGCCTCGATCCCGCTGGCCCTGGCCGACGCGTCGGCCGACGGTGAACTGCTCCCCGGCCAGCGCGTCGTGCTCGGCGGGTTCGGCGGGGGGCTCACCTGGGGGTCGGTGGCCCTCGTATGGCCCGACATCACGGCGGTCTGACGCCGGCCCGCCCTCACAGCCACCCTCACCTCTCATCACTCACCGCACCACAAGGAGAAACACCATGCAGGCGATCGCGGAGCGGGTCTCGGTCCTTCTCTCCGACCAGTTCAAGGTCAAGCCGGAGATCATCGCGTCCGAGGTGACGCTCGGCAAACTGTCCTTCGACTCCCTGGTCCTGATCGAGCTCGGCCTCGTCCTGGACAAGGAGTTCGGGGTCGAGATAGCCGACGGCGAGCTCACCGAGGAGCACACCCTGGACGACCTGGTCCAGCTGCTGTCGGCCAAGGGAGCGGCGGTCTGATGGCGGACGGTCCCACACACGGCACGGCCGTCACCGGCCTGGGCCTGGTGACCCCGGCAGGAATCGGCCTGGAGGAGAACTGGGAGCGGGTGCTGTCAGGACGCTCCTGCGCCACGCGCGACCCCGCGCTCACCGAGCTGTCGGTCGACTTCTCCTGCCGGGTACCGGGTTTCGACGCCGGTGAACTGCTGGGCGGCTTCGCCGGCTGGCAGCTGGAGCGCTTCGTCCAACTCGCCGTCGTGGCGTCCCGGATGGCCGTCGCCGACGCCGGATGGGACTCCACGGCCTGGGACGGCACCCGGGTCGGGGTGGTGCTCGGCAACTCGCTCGGCGGTGCCGCCACCTTCGCGGAGCAGCACGACACGCTGCGCGAGCGCGGCGCCGGCAAGGTCTCGCCCCTGCTGGTGACGAAGTACATGCCGAACATGCTCGCCGGCTACGTGGCGATCGACGTCGGCGCCCGGGGGCCCAGTCTGGTGACCGCCACCGCGTGCGCGTCCGGGGCGACCGCCATCGGCACCGCCCGGGACCTGCTGCGCTCCGGCGCCTGCGACATCGTGCTGGCGGGTGCCAGCGAGTCCGCGCTCACTGCGACGGTGATGGCGGGGCTGTGCAAGATGGGCGCCCTGTCCAAGTCGGGGGAGGCGCCCGAGCAGGCCGGGAAACCGTTCGACGCGGAACGGGACGGGTTCGTGGCCGCCGAGGCGGCCGGCGTGCTGGTCCTGGAGCGGGAGGCGGACGCCCGCGCCAGGGGTGCGAGGATCCGCGCCGTCGTCAGCGGTTACGGATCCTCCTCCGACGCCCACCACGCCACCGCCCCGCACCCTGACGGGGAGGGCATCGAGCGGGCCCTGCGCGCCGCCCTGGCGGACGCGGGCGCCGGCCCCTCAGAGGTCCGGCACGTCAACGCGCATGGCACCGCCACCGCGATGAACGACCTCGTCGAGGGCAGGATGCTGCGCCGCGTCCTGGGCGACAGGCCCCTGGTCACGTCGACGAAGGGGGTCACCGGCCATGCGCTGGCCGCGGCGGGCGCCATCGAGGCGGCGTACACGGTGCTGGCGGTGCAGCACGGCACGGTGCCGCCGACGGCGAACCTGAAGAACCCGGACCCCGCCATCGACTTGGACCTGGTCAGCGGCGAACCGCGCACCACCCCGGTGGACGTCGCCGTCAGCACGTCGCTGGGGTTCGGCGGCCACAACGCCGCGCTCGTCATCACGCCGGCCTGACTCCGACGCCGCGAGGTCCGCGCCGGGCGGGGAGCACGCTCCCCGCCCGGCGCGGGCGCCGCAACATGCCCTGTGTACGGCGCTCCCATGGCCCCGACCCACCAAGGAATTGAGCATGGCTTCGCACTCCGAGGACTGGACACACGTGCTGCGGCCCTCCGCCGACCGCGGCAGCCGCGTCGTCGTCTTCCCCCACGCGGGCGCCGGCGCGCAGCGCTACGCGAGCGTCCTGGCCGGTCTGCCGGAGACGGTGGAGGTCGTGGGCGTCACCCTGCCGGGGCGGGAGCGGCGCGCGAGCCTCGCACCGCGTACGACGCTGGCCGCCGCCGTGCCGGGCATCCGCCGGGAGCTGAGCGCTCTCGACCCCGCGCCGACCGTCTTCTACGGCCACAGTCTGGGAGGGCTGCTGGCGCTCGCCGTCGCCGACGCCGGCGGACACTGCGACGGCCTGGTCGTGAGCTGTTCGCAACCGGGCGCGCGAAGCCGCCCACGCGCGCAACAACAGGGCTCCGCCGCAGAACTGGCCGAGATCCTCGCCTCCCACCGCCTGCCCGCCGACGCCCTGCGCGACCCGTTGCTCAGCCCGGCGCGGCGGGTCCTGGCCCATGACCTCGCGCTCGCGCGGGACGCGCTGTACGCCGTGGAGCCACTGCGGCTCACCGTGCCGGTGACCGCGCTGGCCGGTACGGACGATCCGCTCGTCCCGCCGGGCGCGCTGCCCCTGTGGGCCCGCTTCACATCGGGCCCGTTCCGCCGCCGGCTCGCCCGGGGCGGGCACTTCTTCCCCTTCACCCCGCAGGGCCAGGGCGTCCTGCTCGAAGAGCTCCTCGCGTCCCTGACGGCCGCCCGTGCGGGGGCACTTGTCCACTGACGGGTGCTACACCGCGACGAGATGAGGGGCGCGGTCGTCCAGGAACGTGTGCTCCAGCGCGTCGTCACAGTTCAGGATCTGCTGCTGGAGGCGACGCAGACGGTGCGAGGGCTCCAGGCCGATCCCGTCGGTCAGCGCGGTGCGAACGCCCTGGTAGGCCGCCAGCGCGTCGTTGCGGCGCCCGGAGAGGTACAGCGCCAGCATCAGGTACTCGTGCAGCACCTCGTCGTAGGGGTTGAGCGCCACGAGGGCGTGCAGTTCGCCGATGACCTCGGCGTACCGGCGCAGCCGCAGGTCCAGGCCGACGCGCTGGCTCAGCACCGCCTTGCGGTCCTCCTCCAGCCGCAGCACGTGCGGGTGCAGTACGGGCCCGGCCGGCACATCGGCCAGGGGCGCGTCACGCCACAGCTTCAGCGCGTTGTTCAGGTGCGCCGACGCCTGTGACAGGTCCCCCCTGGCCTCCGCCTCTCCCGCCGTCGACACGAGCCGCTGGTAGCCGACGATGTCGAACTGCTCGCCGGGGACTTCGAGCCGGTAACCGGTGGCCTCGGTGATCAGCGTCTCCTTGGGGAGACGGTCCGAGGGGCCGCCGTCGAGGGCGCGGCCGATGCTCTTGCGGATCTGCATGACGCAGTTCTGGATGCCCGTCGAGGCGCTCATGGGCACGTCGAGGCCCCACAGTTCGCGCTCGATGGCGGCCCGCTGCACCACGCGTCCCCGGTTCAGGATGAGTACGGCGAGGAGCTTTCGGGCCTTCAGCGCCGTGGGGACCACCGACACGCCGTTCATGGTCACGCGCAGGGGGCCCAGCACTCTGGCGATCATCCGTCCTCCTCGCTCAGGCAAGCTGTGTAGCGGTGTATCAATGGACTGTAGCTCATGTTTTGACCGCTGTCGTTCTCGGATCCGGCGCCCTATGTAAGGAAACGGCAGGTCGTCCACCTTGCGAAGCAGGGGGAAATCCGCCTGTGACGCACTCTTCTTCTGGCGTTCATTGGATCAACTGGAAGTCAAACTTGGTCTCTGGTTTACTTTTGGACCTGACACCGCAGAACCAAGGGGGGCTTCGTGCAGCAAGGCGGCATGCCTGACATCGCGATCGTCGGGATGGGATGCAGATTTCCGGGAGCGCCCGGGGTGCGGGAGTTCTGGCACCTGCTCGAGCACAACACCGACGCCGTCACGCCCGTGCCTCGGGACCGGTTCGACGTGGCGCGGTACCACTCGGAGCGGCCGGGCGAACCGGGCAGGACCGTCTCGCGGCACGGCGGGTTCATCGACGACCTGTACGGCTTCGACGCCGCCTTCTTCCACATCGCCCCGCGCGAGGCGCTGGCCATGGACCCTCAGCAGCGGGTCCTCCTCCAGGTCGTCTGGGAAGCACTGGAGGACGCGCACATCCTCCCGTCCGCGCTGGCGGGCAGCCGCACCGGCGTCTTCGTGGGTCAGGCGACCGCCGAGTACGCGGACCTGGCGGAGTCCGGTGGGCAGCAGGACGTGCACGGGATGGCGGGCAGCCGGCTGCGGACGATGACCGCCGGGCGCCTCTCCTTCGCCCTCGACCTGCGGGGACCCAGCCTGATGGTCGACACCGCGTGCTCCTCGTCCCTGGTGGCCGTGCACCTGGCCCGGCAGAGTCTGCTGACCGGGGAGAGCGACCTGGCCGTCGCCGCCGGAGTCAACGCCGTGCTCTCGCCGTCCGACGCCATCACCTACTCCCAGGGCGGCATGCTCGCCCCCGACGGACGCTGCAAGTTCGCCGACGCCTCCGGCGACGGCTTCGTGCGCAGCGAAGGAGTGGGGGCCGTCCTGCTCAAGCGGCTGCCCGACGCCCTGCGCGACGGCGACCAGGTGCTCGCGGTACTGCGGGGAAGCGCCGTCACCAACGACGGCCAGGGCAGCGGAACACTGCTTCAGCCCGCCGTGTCCGGGCAGACCGAGATGATCCGCTCCGCCTGCCGCAGCGCCGGCATCACCCCGGACCGGCTGGACTACGTGGAGGCCCACGGCACCGGCACGCCCGTCGGGGACGACGTCGAACTGCGCGCCCTGGCAGAGGCCGTGGGCGACGGAGGACGGTCCCGGTCCCGTCCGCTGCCCATCGGTTCCGTCAAGACCAACATCGGTCACGCCGAAGCCGCCGCCGGGATCGCGGGCCTGATCAAGACGGTGCTCATCGCCCGGCACCGCACCATCCCCGCGTCCCTGCACCTGCGCACGCCGCACCCCGCCTTGGCCGGGGACGCCTCCGCCCTCGCTGTCGTCACGCGCAACACCCCGCTCGTGCCCGGCGACCGGGCCGCACTCATGGGTGTCAGCTCCTTCGGCCTCTCCGGCACCAACGCGCACGTGATCGTCGGCGAATACGTGCCCGAGCCGCACACCGGCCGGCCCCCGCACGACGCTGCGGACGCACCCGAAGAGCCGCAGCTGCTGCTGCTCAGCGCCCGCACCCCGGCCGCACTGAGCCGGCTCGCCGCGCGCTACGCCGGCTTCCTGGACGGCGAGGGGAGCGCCTTCCCCCTGCGCGACATCTGCCACACCGCCGCCACGCGACGTGACGCCCACCCGCACCGCCTGTGGGCCGTCGGCCGCACCCACGACGAACTCGCCGCCGCCCTGCGCGCCCTGGCCGAGGGCGAGGAGACCCCGGACGGAGGGACGGCCGACGCCGGGTTCACGGGCGACCGCCGGACCGCGTTCGTCTTTCCCGGACAGGGCTCGCAATGGCTCGGCATGGGCCGCCGCCTCCTGGCCGGTGAGGCGGTGTTCCGCCGGACCCTGACGGAATGCGACGCGGCCGTCCGGGAGGAGCTGGGCTGGTCGGTCATCGGCCTGCTGACCGGCGACGGCGAGGACGCACCCCCGCGGGAGCTCCCCGACGACGTCGCGGTGGTGCAACCCCTGCTGTGGGCCGTGCAGGTGTCACTTGCCGCGCTCCTGCGTGCCAAGGGAGTCGAACCCGACCTGTGCGTCGGGCACAGCATGGGCGAGGTGGCCGCCGCCCAGGTCTGCGGCGCGCTGTCGCCGAAGGATGCCGCCTCGGTCATCTGCCGGCGCAGTTCCCTGATGCAGAGCCGGGCGGGGCGCGGCGCGATGCTCGCCGTCGAACTCGACGCGCCGGCCGCGGCGGCCGCGGTGGCGCCCTATGGCGACACGGTGTGCGTCGCCGCGGAGAACGCCCCCGGCAGCACCGTCCTCGCCGGGGACGCGCACGCTCTGCACCTCATCGCCGAACGCCTCCAGGCCGACGGGGTGTCCTGCCGGCCCGTCAAGGTCAACGTGGCGTCCCACTCCCCGTACATGGCCGACCTGCGGGACGGCCTGGCCGACGCCCTCGCCCACCTCACGCCGCTGCCCGCCCGCACCCCGATGTTCTCCACCACCCGCTGCGAGCCGGTCGACGGACCGGAACTGGACGCCGCCTACTGGGTGGACAACCTCCGCGAGCGGGTGCGTTTCGTCGAGGCCGTGCGCACAGCCGCCCAGGAGGAGACGGTGTTCCTTGAGGTCAGCCCGCACCCGCTGCTCGTCCAGTCCGTCACGGCGGTCCTCGGCGAACAGGGCGCCGCACCGGCCGCCGTCGCCACCCTCAAGCGCCACCAGGACGACGGCGAGAACCTCACCCGGGCGCTCGGGCAGCTCTTCTCCCACGGCGCACGCATCGACTGGAACCGCTACTTCCAGGGGACCGCGCCCCGCGTGCCGCTGCCGACGTACGCCTGGGACCAGGAACAGTTCAGGAAGGAGCCGGCCCCCACCGCGGCGCCCGCCGCGCCGGCCGAGCACGTACGGGAGGTCGAACTGCGCGAGTTGGGCCTGGCCGACCTGGGGCAGAGCGTCCGCACCGGAGACGGCCCGGCCGTCGTACCGCCGGTGCTCTACGTCGAGGCCGTCCTGTGGGCGGCGGACGGCATCGGGCGACGCGGTGAAGGCGTGCTGGAGGACGTCGAGTTCGGCGACCGGCCCTGGGAGCTGGCACACGCGCGCGACGCCGCGGTACGCGTGTGCCTGACGCCCGCCGCGGAGCAGGGCTGTTTCCTGTTCACCGTCACCGCGCTGCGCACCGCGGACGCCACCCGGGACGGTGAGCTGTGCATGACCGGCAGGTTCCGCACGGCCGGCCCGGCCGCCGGCGAGGACAGCACGGGCGGCAGCGTGACGGCCGAGCCGTACGGCTGGGAGCTGCTGGACACCGGCCTGACCCGGTGCACCGCGTACGTGCCGGCGGCGGAGTTCTACCGCCGTGCCCAGGGCCGCGGCTACACCATCGACGCAGCGCTGTGCACCGTGGCGCAACTGTGGTGCTCCGACGGCGAATCGGTGGCTCGCATGCGCCGCTCGCCCGGCGCGGGGACGGCGGCCGGGCTGGAAGCCGGGCTCCTGACGATGCTCGCCACGTGGCCGCACGCCACGAGGGCAGGGGGGAGACCGGACGGCTACGTGCCGGTGTCCTTCGGCCGTGTCCTGGTCCGGGACGCGGCGGGAGTCGGCCGGGACCACTGGTGCGTGGCCCGCTTCACGCCCTCGGACGGTACGGACGACGCCCGCTGCGACGTGTGGCTGACGGCCGAGGACGGCCATGTGATCGCGGAGTTCCGTGACATCCGGCTGCGTCGCCGAGCGGCGGGCCCCGCCCGCGAGTCCCTCGACGAGGCAGGCCCGGTACCGGTGCCCGCGACGCTCGCCGCAGAAGACCCGGCACCGGCTCCTGCGACCACGACCCCCGGGCGTGCCCCCACATCCGACGACGTCCTGAAGCAGGCCGCCACCGTGCTCGGCCTCTCGGCGACCCGGCTCGACCCGCGCAGACCGCTGCGGACCCTGGGACTGGACTCCCTGCTGGCGACCGAGCTCAGGGTGCGCCTGCACCGCACGGCGGGCGTCGACATATCCGCCACACGGCTGCTGGGCCGCGAACCCGTAGGCGTGATCGCCGATTCCGTGGCGTCACGGCCCTGACGTCCCGCCCTGACCTCCACCCCGACGTCCACCCTGACGTCACCTCAGGAAAACGAAGACCATGACTCATAGATGTACCGTGGTATAATTTTTTCCATGGCCGGGGGAGCCCACACAACGACGTGAGAAGGCGAGGAAGCACATGGCCTCTGAACCTGCCCGCCCCCTCGGGCGCAGAGAGCGCAGCAAACAGCGGGTTCGGGACCGCATCTACACCTCTGCCCTGACCCTCTTCGCGGAGCAGGGGTACGACCGCACCACGATCGACCAGATCGCCGAGCACGCCGACGTGGCCCGGGGCACCTTCTTCAACTACTTCCAGCGCAAGGAAGACCTGGTCACCGCCTGGGCCGAGGCCCGCAAACGGCGCCTGGAGCTGTGCATGGAAGAGTCGATGAAGTCCCGGAACGACGATGTGACCGTGCACCTGGAGCGGTGCATGGCGGCACTGGCGGAGTTCAACGAGTCCGAGCGGGAGATCACCGCCGCCATGCTCCAGGCCTGGGTGAAGGCCGGCCGGCCCCTCCTCGAAGAGCCCTACGCGGGCCAGGTCTTCGCCGACATCATCGAGGCCGGGCGCCAGCGCGGGGAGGTCACCTTCGACATCGATCCGATGCGGGTCGGCAACATCCTCCGTGATTCGTACCTGGGCCTGCTCTACCGCTGGTCGCAGAACCCGGGCGGGCGCGTACCGCTCCACATCGAACTGCGCGAGGTCCTCAGGATCGTCCTCACGGGCGTCCTGTCGTACTCCCAGCACGGGCGCGGCACCCCGGCGTCGTCGACTCCCGCCGCGGCCCCGCTCGCACCGGCGTCGCAGGCGTAGAAGCCGGCCCGGGTGCGGACCGGCCCGCCGACCGCCAGGTCGGCGGGCCGCTGCCGCCGGGGTCCGGCGAAACGATGCCTCAGCCCGCGACCCGCAGCAGCAGCACCGCCCGCGCCGGCACCGTGATCTCCGTCCCCGCCGGGTGCTCCACCCCCGGCGCCTCGCCCTGCTCCTCCAGACTCGTGTCGACGACGACCTCGTACCGCTCCGCCCACGGCGGCCCCGGCAGCACGAAGCTCACCGGCTCCTCGCCCGCGTGCAGGACGGCGAGGAAGCTGTCGTCGAGGATCTGCTCCCCGCGCTCGTCCCGGCCCGGGATGTCCCGGCCGGACAGATACATGCCCAGCGTGGCGGCGGGCGCGTACCAGTCCTGCTCGGTCATCTCGGTGCCCCGGGACGTGAACCAGGCCAGGTCGCGCAGGCCGTCCGCGGTCTGCGCCCGGCCCGAGAAGAAGGCCCGGCGCCGGAGCACCGGGTGCCGGTGGCGCAGCTCGATCAGCCGGGCGGTCAGCGCGGACAGCGCCTTCCAGCCCGGGTCCCGAAGCAGGCCCCAGTCCACCCAGCTGATCTCGCCGTCCTGGCAGTACGCGTTGTTGTTGCCGCCCTGCGTGCGGCCCAGCTCGTCGCCCGCGACCAGCATCGGCACACCGGTCGACAGCAGCAGCGTGGTCAGCAGGTTCCTCAGCTGCCGCCGCCTGAGCGCCCGTACGCCCTCGTCGTCCGTCTCGCCCTCGGCGCCGCAGTTCCAGGCCCGGTTGTCGTCCGTGCCGTCGCGGTTGCCCTCGCCGTTGGCCTCGTTGTGCTTGCGCTCGTAGCTCACCAGGTCGCGCAGGGTGAAACCGTCGTGCGCGGTGATGAAGTTGACGGACGCGTACGGCCTGCGCCCACCCCAGGCGTACAGGTCGCTGGAGCCGGACAGGCGGTAGCCCATCTCCCGTACGTCCGGCAAAGCGTGCCGCCAGAAGTCCCGTACGGCGTTGCGGTACCGGTCGTTCCACTCCGTCCACAGCGGCGGGAACGCCCCCACCTGGTAGCCGCCCGACCCCACGTCCCACGGCTCGGCGATCAGCTTCACCCGGCGCAGCACCGGGTCCTGGGCGATGACCGCCAGGAACGGGGAGAGCATGTCGACGTCGTGCATGGAGCGGGCCAGCGCCGCCGCCAGGTCGAAGCGGAAGCCGTCCACGCCCATCTCCGTCACCCAGTACCGCAGGGAGTCCGTGATGAGCCGCAGCACATGCGGCTGGACCACGTGCAGGGTGTTGCCGCAGCCGGTGTAGTCGGCGTAGCGGCGGGGGTCGTCCTGGAGGCGGTAGTAGCCGCGGTTGTCGATGCCCTTCAGCGACAGCGTCGGCCCCAGCTCGCCCGCCTCCGCCGTGTGGTTGTAGACCACGTCGAGGATGACCTCGATCCCGGCCGCGTGCAGCGCGCGCACCATGCGCTTGAACTCGCCGACCTGCTGGCCGGTCGTCCCGGTGGCCGCGTACGCCGCGTGCGGCGCGAAGTAGCCGATCGAGTTGTAGCCCCAGTAGTTGCGCAGGCCCCTGCGCAGCAGATGGTCCTCGTGCGCGAACTGGTGCACCGGCAGCAGCTCCACCGCCGTCACACCCAGTCTCACCAGGTGCTCGATCGCCGCCGGGTGCGCGAGGCCGGCGTAGGTGCCGCGCAGCTCCTCGGGGATGTCCGGGTGCAGCCGGGTGAAGCCCTTGACATGCAGCTCGTAGATCACCGAGTCCGCCCAGGGCGTCTTCGGGCGGCGGTCGTCCGCCCAGTCGTCGTCATCGTGGACGACGACGCCCTTGGGGACGTACGGCGCCGAGTCGCGGTCGTCGCGCACGGTGTCGGCGACATGCTGCTGCGGCCAGTCGCGCACATGCCCGTACACCTCCGGCGGCAGGCCGAAGTCACCGTCCACGGCACGGGCGTACGGGTCGAGGAGCAGTTTCGCCGGGTTCCAGCGGGCGCCGGTCCACGGGTCCCAGCGGCCGTGCACGCGGTAGCCGTAGCGCTGCCCGGGCAGCACGCCCGGGACGAAGCCGTGCCAGATCTCGTGGGTCAGCTCGGCGAGCCGGACCCGCGACTCCTTGCCCGCCTCGTCGAAGAGGCACAGCTCGACCCCTTCGGCCCCGCCCGCCCACAGGGCGAAGTTGGTCCCCGCCACCCCGTCCGGGCCGACCCGGAACCGGGCGCCCAGCGGTGTCGGCGCGCCCGGCCGGGCGGGCACCGCGGGCGGTGGCGCGGCCTGCCGCGCGCCGTTCACGGCGGCGGTCTGGCGCCCGTTCCCGGTGGCCTGATGACCGGCCACCGCCTCCTGCTCGGCTGCGCTGGACACCTGTCAGCCTCCCGCGGCTCGTGGGACGACGGGGGACAGAGGGGTGCGGCTCTGCTGCGGCCCGGGTCGCGGCTCCCCTGCGCGTCGTCCTCCCCACTGTTCTGCCCAGAGCGTGGGTCGCACTCACGTTTCCCTGGGGGCGGGCATGGTCGTTTCCCGGGGACGCGGCCGGTCGTTGGGCACCTCGTGAGGCACGTACAAGGGCGCGCGCGGCGCGCGAGGGCCGCGCTGGCCGCCGTAGTGACATGGGCAGGGCTCCTGACCGGGGCCACCGGCTGTACCTCGGACGACGCGGCCGGGATCGCCGGGGCGTTCGGCGCGCCCCCGGCGCCCGAGGACGTCATCCGGGTCTCGCCCGACGACGGCAGCAGGGGTGTGCGCCCCGGGGAGAAGCTGCACGTGCGTGTGCCCGACGGCAGGCTGGAGTCGGTGAAGGTCGTCCGGTCGCAGGACGCGCAGGAGTCCCCGGTGCCCGGGCGCCTCTCCGCCGACGGACTGTCCTGGGAGCCCGACGAGAAGCGGCTCGCGCTGGCCGCCAAGTACACGGTCGACGCGGTGGCCGTGGACGGAGACGGGCGCCGCTCCGCCCGGCACACCACGTTCACGACGTACGTGCCGGAGGAACGCTTCGTCGGCTACGTCAGCCCGGAGAACCGGGCCACGGTCGGCACCGGCATGATCGTCTCGCTGGAGTTCAGCCGGGAGATCGCCAACCGCGCCGCCGTCGAACGCGCGGTGAAGGTCACCGCCCGCCCCGCCGTCGAGGTCCGCCCCCACTGGTTCGGCCGGACCCGCCTCGACTTCCGCCCCGAGGACTACTGGAAACCCGGCACCCAGGTCACCGTCGCCCTGCGTCTGCGGGACGTCGAGGGGGCGCCCGGGGTCTACGGACTCCAGCACAAGACGTTCTCCTTCACCGTGGGACGCAGCCAGGTCTCCGTGGTCGACGCCGCCCGGCACACGATGGAGGTGCGGCGTGACGGCGAGGCGCTCGCCACCGTGCCGGTCACGGCCGGAGCCCCCGAGAACACCACGTACAACGGCAAGATGGTGGTGACCGAGATGCTCGACGTCACCCGGATGAACGGCGCCACGGTCGGCTTCAAGAAGCGCGACGGCAAGGGCGAGTACGACATCCCGGACGTCCCGCACGCCATGCGCCTGACCGATTCCGGCACCTTCCTGCACGGCAACTACTGGGCTCACCACACCGTCTTCGGCCGCACCAACGTCAGCCACGGCTGCATCGGACTGCGCGATGTGAAGGGCGGCGGCTCGGACACCCCGGCCGGCTGGTTCTTCGACCGCAGCATCGTCGGGGACGTCGTCGAGGTGGTCCACAGCAATGACAAAAAGGTCGCTCCCGACAACGGGCTCGGAGGCTGGAACATGGGCTGGGAGGCATGGAAGGCGGGCAGTGCGGTGAAGTGACCCGGCAGGGGGGCGGACTGCTTCAACTTTCCGTGGAAGTTGGGACTGAACGGTGACAATCGCAGGTCGTCGGGGTGCGGCGCCTTGTGGTTAATATTCGCCGGTGCGCGGGGGACGCGCAGGGGTGCGGGCCTGACCAGGCCCTGGGAGGGGAGAACCACGTGAACGGGCGACCGATATCGGGGGCGTCGGCCCGCGGCAGGCAGGGACTGCTCGCACTGATAGTGGGAGTGCTGCTGCTCGCCGTCACGGCGTGCGGCGGCGGGGGGACCGGCTCCGGTTCCGGCGGGGGCGCCGGCCAGGGCGAGGACGCGGACGCCGCGCAGAGCAAGCAGTCCGAGGCCGTCGTCGGTATCACGCCCAAGGACGGCGCCAAGTCCGTCGACACCAGCGGGGCGCTGAAGGTCACCGCCGAGAAGGGCAAGTTGACCGAGGTCGTGGTCAAGGACGCCAAGGGGGAGAAGGTCGACGGCGAGATATCCGGCGACGGCGCCACCTGGACGCCGTCCACCCACCTGGCCGCCGCCACCAAGTACACCGTCCACGCGGTCGCCAAGGATGCCGAGGGCCGCACGGCCGCCGAGGACGCGGACTTCACGACACTGACGCCGAAGAACACCTTCATCGGCACCTTCACCCCCGAGGACGGCTCCAAGGTCGGTGTGGGCATGCCGTTCTCCATCCGCTTCAGCCGGGGCATCACCAACCCCGACGACGTCGAGAAGGCCATCCGCATCAAGACGGAACCGGCCGTGGACGTCGAGGGCCACTGGTTCGGCAACGACCGTCTCGACTTCCGCCCCGAGAAGTACTGGAAGCCCGGCACCAAGGTGACCGTCGACCTCGGCCTCGACGGGGTCGAGGGCCGACCCGGCGTCTACGGCGAGCAGGACAAGAAGGTCGAGTTCACCATCGGCCGCAACCAGGTCTCCGTCGTCGACGCCAAGAAGCTCACGATGAAGGTCATGCGCGACGGCGAGGTCATCAAGACCATCCCGGTCACCACCGGCCAGCCCGGCATGGAGACCTGGAACGGCCAGATGGTCGTCAGCGAGATGCTCACGGTGACCCGGATGAACGGCGAGACCGTCGGCTACGGCGGCGAGTACGACATCAAGGACGTCCCGCACGCCGTGCGCCTCACCACCTCGGGCACGTTCCTGCACGGCAACTACTGGGCGGGTGGCGCCTTCGGCAACCACAACGCCAGCCACGGCTGCATCGGCCTGCGCGACGTGCGCGGCGGCTGGGACAAGAAGACGCCGGCCGCGTGGTTCTTCAACCACTCGATGGTCGGCGACGTGGTGGTCGTCAAGAACTCCGAGGACCGCATCGTCGACCCGGACAACGGGCTCAACGGTTGGAACATGTCGTGGGAGAAGTGGAAGAAGTGACACGGAGCTGACGACGCCGACGACGAGGCCCCGGTGTGACGGACAGCACCGGGGCCTTTACCGTTAGCCGCCGTTAACCTGCTCCCTATGACCGTCTCTCTCGAAGTCGCTGAAGGCGTCGGCACGCTCCGTCTCGACCGCCCGCCCATGAACGCGCTGGACATCGCCACGCAGGACCGCCTGAAGGAACTCGCCGAGGAGGCCGCGCGCCGCGAGGACGTGCGGGCCGTGGTGGTCTACGGCGGCGAGAAGGTGTTCGCGGCCGGCGCGGACATCAAGGAGATGCAGGCGATGGACCACACCGCGATGGTCCTGCGCGCCCGCGCCCTGCAGGACTCGTTCACGGCGGTGGCCCGGATCCCCAAGCCGGTCGTCGCGGCCGTGACCGGCTACGCGCTCGGCGGCGGCTGTGAACTCGCGCTGTGCGCGGACTACCGCATCGCCGGCGAGAACGCCAAGCTCGGCCAGCCGGAGATCCTGCTCGGCCTGATCCCCGGCGCGGGCGGCACCCAGCGCCTGGCCCGCCTGGTCGGCCCCTCCAAGGCCAAGGACCTGATCTTCACCGGCCGGATGGTCAAGGCCGACGAGGCGAAGGAGATCGGCCTGGTCGACCGGGTCGTGCCGGCCGACGAGGTGTACGCGCAGGCCCACGCCTGGGCCGCGAAGCTGGCGCAGGGCCCGGCCCTCGCCCTGCGCGCCGCCAAGGAGGCGGTCGACACGGGCCTGGAGACGGACATCGACACGGGCCTGGCGGTCGAACGGAACTGGTTCGCGGGCCTGTTCGCCACCGAGGACCGTGAGCGCGGCATGCGCAGCTTCGTGGAGGAGGGCCCGGGCAAGGCGAAGTTCCTCTGAACCCGCCTCCATGGGCTCGCACTTGACGCGGTGTCTGATCCGGGTCCCTCGATGGGGCGGTTTATGGCGGCCTTAAGACAGCCTTAAGCGTGTCCGGTCGCTCTCCTTCGCCGCTTGCCGGAATCGGGACGTCGCCGCAGGTCAGGCGGGCTGTGGGTGACTCCGAAGCACCCTTGGCATATGCCACCGGCCCGCCGTTGCGCACCCCGCTCCGGGGGCCGTTTTCCCCGGGAACGGCCCCCGAGGCCGCCGCGGGCGGCCATGATGGGGGGCATGGCGGGGCTGGAGGGTACGGAACAGCCGCGGGGACACGCACATGCGGCCGCGGCGCGCTGGTCACCGACCGTCGAGGACGAACGCGCGCTGAAGGCGCTGGAGTTGTACGGCAACCCGACGGAGGCGGAGGTGCCGCTGCCGTCCCGCCCCGAGTCCGCGGCCACCGCCCGGCGGCTGACCCAGGTCGTCGTCCTGCGCCACTGGGGGCTCACCCCCAAGACCACCGAGGACGCCGTCCTGCTCGTCTCCGAGCTGGTGGGCAACGCCGTACGGCACACGGGCGCCCGGGTCTTCGGGCTGCGTCTGCACCGCCGCCGCGGCTGGATCCGCGTCGAGGTCCGCGACCCGTCCCGGGGGCTGCCCTGTCTGATGCCGGTCCAGGAGCTGGACATCAGTGGCCGGGGCCTGTTCCTCGTCGACAAGCTGGCCGACCGCTGGGGGGTCGATCTGTTGCCCCGGGGCAAGACCACGTGGTTCGAGATGCGGGTCACCGACCGCTGAGTACCGCCCCCGCGGGCGGGGCCGACGAGGGTGTGACCTGCGCGGTTCGGCTGGCCGCCGATCGGGCGAATCACCGGTTTCCCCGCGAAGCGAACCTTGAGTGGTGCAATGCGCCGCCACCTTGTCAAGAGCGCCCTCGTCGCGGGCGCCGCCCTCGCCTGCCTCGCCGCCTGCGGCACCGGGGGCGGGGAACGGACCTCCGAGGCACACGGCACCACGGCCGCCGTGCCCGCGCCGCGCGAGAAGAAGCCCGTAGGGCATCGTCGGCGTCAGCCCGGTCGACAAGCGGACCAAGACCGAGATCATGAGCGAGTGCGAGAGCAACCCGCACTACGAGCCCTGGCACTGAGCGGGGCTTGAGTCTCCACCCGCTGGAAGGCCCAGACTCCCACACATGATCGACGACGGCACCGGACTGCTCACCATCGGCGAACTGGCCCGGGTCACCGGAGTGACCGTGCGCACCATCCGGTACTGGTCCGACGAGGGCGCGCTGCCCCCGGTGGCCCGGTCCGCGGGCGGCTACCGGCTGTACGACGCCGCGTCCGTGGCGCGTCTGGAGCTGATCCGGACCCTGCGCGAACTCGGCCTCGGGCTGGCGGACGTCCGCCGGGTGCTGGCCGGTGAGACCACGGTCGCGCAGGTCGCGGCCACGCATGTGGTCGCGCTGGACGCGCAGATCCGGTCGCTGAAGGTGACGCGTGCGGTGCTGTCGACGGTCGCGAAGCGGGGGTTCCGGCGCGGAGGAGATGACTCTGATGAACAGACTGGCACGGCTGTCGGCGGCCGAGCGGCGGCGCGTCATCGAGGAGTTCGTGGACGAGGTGTTCCACGGGCTGGACACGGCGGACCCGGTGATCCGGGAGCGCATGCGGAACACCGCCGCCGACCTGCCCGAGGACCCGGCACCCGAGCAGGTGGACGCCTGGCTGGAGCTGGCCGAGATGCTCCAGGACCCGGACTTCCGGGCCGAGATGCGCAAGGTCGCCGAGTCCAACGCGGCCGACCGCGGTCATGACACACCCGCCGGGGCATCCCTGTGGTTCTCCCGGCGGCTCGCGCAGCTGGGCGCCCGGGCCCGTGAGCGCGGCATCGCCCCCGACTCGGCCCAGGCCGCGGAGGTGCTGGGCGAGCTGCTGGGCGATGCCGACCCCGCCGCCGTGCTGCAGAGGCTGCGGTCGCACGCCACCAGCCGGGTCGCCCGCTACCGCGAGTTGCTCGCCGTCGTGAAGGGAATCGGACCCGAGGCGGCCTACCGGGAGGAGTTCGCCTGGGTGGTCGCCGCGCTGGAGGAACGTACGGGCAGCTAATCTGACCTGCGTCAGCAAGACCTGGAACACGAGAGTAGGGGCGGATCGGTGGCGGACATCGAGGAAGCACGCAAGCAGTTCGAGCGGATCGATACGGACGGGGACGGATTCATCACCGCTGCCGAGTTCAAGACCGCTCTGGCCCGGTCCGGCGACTGGAACGTCACCGAGTCGGTCGCGGAGGTCGTCATCAAGACCCGCGATCTCGACGGCGACAAGAAGCTGAGCTTCGACGAGTTCTGGGCCTACCTGAACAAGTGACGCCGGCGCCGAAGCTGCCGCGGGGCGTGGGGGCCCGGGGCCGTCCTGCGGACGGACCCGGGCCCCTCGTCGTGCCCGCCGGGCCGTGCGTACGCTCCAGCGGCCGTCGTGCCGTTCCAGCACCAGCGGCAGGTCGAAGCACTTGCCCAGCTGGTCGGCGGTCAGTACCCGGGATACCGGTCCGCCCGCCAGCGACCGCCCCTCGCGCAGCAGCAGGGCGTGCGTGGTGTGGGCCGGCAGCTCCTCCAGGTGGTGGGTGACCAGGACCGTCGCCAGGTGCGGATGCTCCCGGCGCAGCTCCCTGAGCGCCTCGATCAGCTGCTCCCGGCCCGGCAGATCCAGGCCGGTGGCCGGTTCGTCGAGGAGCAGCAGCCGGGGCTCGGGCATCAGCGCCCGGGCGATCAGCGTCCGGCCGCGCTGCCCCTGGGAGAGCGTGGGCCAGCGCGCCTCACGGTGCTCCGCCAGCCCCAGCGTCCGGATCAGCAGCTCCGCCCGCTCTCTTCGTCATCGCGTCCGAGCCGGTCGAGGACTGGCCGACCCGGCTGCGCCGGGCCGCCGTGACCGACGTCTACGAGGTCCGGATGGCGGTCGAGGTGCACGCGGCCCGCCTCGCCGCGCGCCGCCGCACGCCCGAGGACGTCACGGCGCTCCGGGCCGCACTGGAGGGCCGCCGAGCCGCCGGCACGGCCGACGACGCCGCCTTCGTCGACGCGGACATCGCCTTCCACGCCGCGGTGATCGCCGCCGCCCACAACCCGGTGCTCGCCGACCTGTTCGCCGAGTTCAGCCCCGTCCTGCGCGAGGGCCTGATCGAGCTGCTGTCCCTGACCGGCCTGCGCGCCGACGACCCCGACACCGGCGACGAGGCGCACGAGGCGCTCGTCCGGGCGGTGGCGGACGGGGACGCGGAGGGGGCGGCGGAGGTGCTGCGGGGGAAACTGGAGGACCCGTTCGCACCTTCCCGGAAGCCGGAATAGCCCCTCCGCCCCGCCGGTTGACCCTGATCACGAAGCTGGCCAGGAACTCCTGACCCCCTGGAAGGGCGAGGCGAGGACATGAAGATCGGCATCATCGGAGCGGGCAACATCGGCGGCAATCTGACCCGGCGGCTCACCGCCCTCGGTCACGACGTGTACGTGGCCAACTCCCGCGGCCCGCACACGCTCACGGCCCTCGCGGAGGAGACCGGCGCGACACCCGTGACGGTCGAGGAGGCACCGCGGGGCGCCGAGATCGTCGTCGTCACGATTCCGCTGAAGGCGGTCCCGGAGCTTCCGTCCGGCCTGTTCGACGAGGCGGCCGACGGCGTCGCGGTCATCGACACCGGCAACTACTATCCCCGCCAGCGGGACGGCAGGATCGCCGCGATCGAGGACGAGGGCATCACCGAGAGCCGCTGGACACAGCGGCAGCTCGGCCACCCCGTCATCAAGGCCTTCAACGGCACGTACGCCCAGGACATCCTGGACCGCCCCCTCCCGGCCGGCGACCCGAGCCGCATCGCCCTCCCGGTGGCCGGCGACGACGAGGCGGCCAAGCGCAAGGTACGGGAGCTGATCGACGAACTCGGCTTCGACACCGTCGACGCGGGCGGCCTCGACGACTCCTGGCGCCAGCAGCCCGGCACCCCGGTCTACGGCCTGCGCGGCGGCGCCGAGGCGGTCACGAAGGCCCTGGCGGAGGCGTCCCCGGAACGCGCGCCGGAGTTCAGCGGCTAGGACGAACCGCGTGCTCGGGGAAGGACGAGGCGGTCACGGGATCTCCTGCTCGGCCCAGATGATCTTTCCTCCGGGCGTGTACCGAGCACCCCAGCGGTGGGAGAGCTGGGCCACGAGGAAGAGCCCGCGGCCGCCTTCGTCCGTACTGCGGGCATGCCTCAGACGCGGAGCCGTGCTGCTGCCGTCGGCGACCTCGCAGGTCAGGCGGGCGTCGCGGAGCAGTCGCAGGCGTACGGGGCCCGAGGCGTAGCGGATCGCGTTGGTGACGAGCTCGCTCACGATGAGCTCCGTCGTCATGGCCAGTTCCTGACAGTGCCACGCCTCGACCTGACGCGTCGCGCCGGCCCGGACGTCACCGACGGCGGCCGGGTCCAGCGGCACGTCCCACGAGGCGACTCGATCGGGGCCCAGGACGTGGGTGCGGGCGAGCAGGAGGGCCACGTCATCGGGCTGCGGCACGGGAACGAGCTGGCGCACCGCGTCCGCGCACAGCGTTTCCAGGTCGGAGCCGGGCGAGCACAGCAGGTGCCCGAGACGGGACATGCCGCGCTCGATGTCGCGGTCGGTCCCTTCGACGAGTCCGTCGGTATAGAGCCCGAAGACGCTGTTCTCGGGGAGCTCGATCTCGGTGGCCTCGAAGGCCATCCCGCCCAGTCCGAGCGGAGGCCCGGCGGGTAGCTCCGGGAAGGAGACGCGCCCGTCCGGAGTGACGAGGACCGGGGGTGGATGGCCGGCCCGGGCCAGCGTGCACCGCTGTGTCACCGGGTCGTAGACGGCGTACAGACAGGTCGCTCCGAGGAAGGCCGTGATGGTCTGGTCGGCTGTCCGGTCGGTGGTCTGCTCCTCGCTCAGCCGCAGCACCAGGTCGTCGAGGTGAGCCAGCAGCTCATCGGGGGGCATGTCCATGTCCGCGAGGGTCTGGACGGCGGTGCGCAACCGGCCCATCGTCGCCGCCGCGGTGATGCCGTGGCCGACCACATCCCCGATGACCAGTCCCACACGGGCGCCGGACAGCGGGATCACGTCGAACCAGTCGCCGCCGACCCCGCCCGACGCGTCTGCCGGCAGATAGTGGGAGGCCACCTCCAGCGCTGTTCCACCCGTCAGGGCATGGGGCAGCAGGCTGCGCTGCAACGTGACCGCCGCGGTGTGTTCCCGGGTGTAGCGGCGGGCGTTGTCGACGCACAGCGCCGCCCGCGCCACCAGCTCCCGAGCCAGCAGCACGTCGTCCTGCTGGAACGAGGTGGGATTCAGCGATCGTGTGAACGTGGCGAGGCCGAGGACGGTGTCGCGCGCCCGCATCGGCACGGAGATGAGGGAGTGCAGGCCGAACTCACGGATGCTGGCGGCCCTGGCCGGCTGCTCGGTGGTCCACAGGCGATCGCTCGGGTCGAGAACGGGGATGAAGATCGGTTCGCCGTCGACGAGCAGGTTCGCGTCGTGCGGCGGGGGAACGAAGTCGACCTTGTCCCCTATCTGTGCGACGGCCTCCGGGCAGCCCTGTCGCACGGAGCTCATGCCGGCCCGGCGCATCACCGGCCGGGCCGGGGCCGGCCCGGCGTCGGGCAACCAGAGCCCCTGGCCCTCCCCGGTCAGGACCGGTTCGAGAAGGTCGACGATGACGAAGTCGGCGAAGCGGGGAACAGCGAAGTCAGCGAGTTCCTGCGCCGTGCGCATCACGTCCAGCGTCCTGCCGATGCTGGTCCCGGCTTCGCTGACCAGCGACAGCAGCCGGCGGGCGTTCCAGCGCTCGGTGACGTCCATGACCATGTAGCACAGCCCGGTGACGGAGTTGCCGGCATCCACCAACGGGAAGAACGAGGTGGAGTAGGCGTGCTGACGGTGCGGGTCCGCCCAACTCCATCCCACGTACTCGTAGTCGGTGACCGGTACGCCGGTCGTGAGCACCTTGCGCATCACGCCCTCGAGGGTCTCCGCCTGCAGTCCCGGAAGCAGCTCGCTCAGACGGCGTCCCAGGCGCTGCTCACGTGGTACGCCGCCGAAGCGTTCCAGGGTGTCGTTCAGCCACACGTAGCGCAGATCCAGATCCATCACCGCCATGCCGACCGGTGAGCGGGTCAGGAAGCCGTCCAGGACGGACTGGCCCATGGTCCATTGCTGCCGCTCCTCCCGTGCCGAGATCAGAAAACACTCGTCTTCGCCGACGTGAAAGGACCCGGACACGCGCAGGCCCACCTCGACAGGACCACCGTCGCAGCGCCCTAGGGCGACCCGGCCGCTCCAACCCATTCCCGCGCGGCACCGCTCCGCGACACGGGCCACGCGTACCGGGTCCCCGGGCATCGCCAGCAGGTTCGCGGCGGGGCGCCCGACCACCTCCGCACCGGAGTAGCCGAGGAGCGCTTCGGCGCCCCGCGTCCAGCCGATCACCCGGCCGGCTGTGGACACCAGCGCGACCGCGTCGTGGGACGCATCGAGGAGATCGCGCGGTGCGCCGGGCGGAGACGCGTCGAATTCATCTCGCACAGGCGCCATGGGTCTCACCTCTAAAGGCAAGTATGTTCCCGCTCGGGCCCTGATGCGCATGCTCCGGGAGCAGGGCGGCGCAGGGGCCCGCGCACGGTCTTCGATCAGGCGTCCTCCGCCCACTTCCGCAGTGCCGCCTTGCTCGCGAAGTCGGCCACGTTCTTGTCCAGCGGATCGTCCGTGTACTGGTGGAAGCGCCACTTCGCCTCGACGCGGGGCTTGCCCGCGCTGACGTAGTCGGCGATCCACAGGCCGTCGCCCGCGTAGGAGGTCGTGTCGAGGTTGAGCCAGAAGTCGCGGTTGGCGTAGAGGATGACCTGGTTGTTCGGCCGGAGATCCTTCAGCTTCCGGATGAACAGGTCTTTCTCCGCGTTGCTCGCGTGCGTTCCGTCACTGGTCGTCTCCCAGTCGACGGCGAGGATGTCCCCCGGCCGGTCCGGGGCCTTGCTGACGAAGTACTCGGCCTGGGCGCCGAGGTTGCCGGGCCAGAGGAAGTGGTAGAAGCCGACGACCAGCCCGTGGTCCCGGGCGCGTCTCGTCTGGACGGCGAGTCTGGGGTTGACGTAGGAACGACCCTCGGTCGCCTTGACGAAGACGAAGGACAGGCCGTCGGTGTCGTAGGAGGTGGATTGGTAAGCGCTCACGTCGATGCCGCGCAGCATGGGAGGCTCCCTGAAGTGCTGGTGGCGGGAGGGAAGTTGTGTTCACCACCATGACACGGCCTCTTCCGCACTGACGTGGGTATGTCAACTTCGACGGGCGGTGGGGTGCGTCACCGTGAGCGGTGACGTCTGATCCGACCACCTGACGGACACTCGAAAACATGTCGCACGGAGGTTCCGGCAGGAACCAGTGACATCAGCACTCGATGATGTTCACCGCCAGCCCGCCCCGCGCCGTCTCCTTGTACTTGACCGACATGTCCGCGCCGGTGTCCTTCATCGTCTTGATGACCTTGTCCAGGGACACCTTGTGGGAGCCGTCGCCGCGCATCGCCATGCGCGCCGCCGTGACGGCCTTCACGGCGGCCATGCCGTTGCGCTCGATGCAGGGGATCTGGACCAGGCCGCCCACGGGATCGCAGGTGAGGCCCAGGTTGTGTTCCATGCCGATCTCGGCCGCGTTCTCCACCTGCTCCGGGGAGCCGCCGAGGACCTCGGCCAGTGCGCCCGCCGCCATGGAGCAGGCGGAGCCGACCTCGCCCTGGCAGCCGACCTCGGCGCCGGAGATGGACGCGTTCTCCTTGAACAGCATGCCGATCGCGCCCGCGGCGAGCAGGAAGCGGACCACGCCCTCCTCGTCGGCGCCGGGCACGAAGTTCATGTAGTAGTGCAGGACGGCCGGGATGATGCCGGCCGCGCCGTTCGTCGGGGCGGTGACGACCCGGCCCCCGGCCGCGTTCTCCTCGTTGACCGCCATCGCGTAGAGGGTGATCCACTCCATGGCGAGGGCCTTCGGGTCGCCCTCGGAGCGCAGTTTGCGGGCGGTGTTCGCGGCCCGGCGGCGCACCTTCAGACCGCCCGGCAGGATGCCCTCGCGGGACATGCCGCGCGCCACGCACGCCTCCATGACCCGCCAGATCTCCAGCAGTCCGGCGCGGATCTCCTCCTCGGTGCGCCAGGCCCGCTCGTTCTCCAGCATCAGCGCCGAGATGGACAGGCCGGTCTCCTGGGCCATCCGCAACAGCTCGTCGCCCGTGCGGAAGGGGTACTTCAGCACGGTGTCGTCGAGCTTGATGCGGTCCGCGCCGACCGCTTCCTCGTCGACGACGAAGCCGCCGCCGACCGAGTAGTACGTCTTCGTCAGCAGCTCCGCGCCCGAGGCGTCGTACGCCCACAGAGTCATGCCGTTGGCGTGGTACGGCAGGGCCTTGCGGCGGTGCAGGACCATGTCGTCGTCGTAGGAGAACGCGATCTCGTGCTCGCCCAGCAGGTTCAGCCGGCCGCCGGCCTTGATCGTCTCCACTCGTTCGTCGGCCTTCTCCACGTCCACCGTGCGCGGGGAGTCGCCCTCCAGGCCGAGCAGGACCGCCTTGGGCGTGCCGTGGCCGTGGCCGGTGGCGCCGAGCGAGCCGTAGAGCTCCGCGCGGACCTTCGCCGTCGGGGCCAGCAGCTCCTCGTTGCGCAGCCGCCGGGCGAACATCCGGGCCGCGCGCATCGGGCCGACGGTGTGGGAGCTGGACGGGCCGATGCCGACCGAGAACAGGTCGAAGACCGAGATGGCCACGGGGACTCCTGACTACGGGGGTGGTGCAAGGGGTGGTGCAGGGGGACAGGGCGCCCCGCCCCAGGCGGAACGGGGCGTCCTGAAAGGTTTCTTCGCTATGCGGTCGGACCCGGGTACAGCGGGTGCTTGTCGGCCAGGGCCTTCACCCGGGCCTTGAGAGCCTCCACGTCGTACGACGGCTTCAGCGCCTCGGCGATGACGTCCGCGACCTCCGCGAAGTCCTCGGCCTGGAACCCGCGGGTGGCCAGGGCCGGCGTGCCGATCCGCAGACCGGACGTCACCATCGGCGGGCGCGGGTCGTCCGGGATGGCGTTGCGGTTGACCGTGATGCCCACCTCGTGGAGGCGGTCCTCGGCCTGCCGGCCGTCCAGCTCCGAGTGGCGCAGGTCGACCAGGACCAGGTGCACGTCCGTGCCGCCGGACAGGACGTCCACGCCCACGGCCCGGACGTCGTCCTTCACCAGACGCTCGGCCAGGATGCGGGCCCCCTCCAGCGTACGGCGCTGGCGCTCCTTGAAGTCCTCCGAGGCCGCGACCTTGAAGGCGACCGCCTTGGCCGCGATCACATGCTCCAGCGGACCGCCCTGCTGACCGGGGAAGACAGCGGAGTTGATCTTCTTGGCCAGTTCGGCCGTGGAGAGGATCACACCGCCGCGCGGGCCGCCCAGCGTCTTGTGGGTGGTCGTGGTCACCACGTGCGCGTGCGGCACGGGGTTCGGGTGCAGCCCCGCCGCGACGAGCCCGGCGAAGTGCGCCATGTCGACCATCAGGTACGCGCCGACCTCGTCCGCGATCCGGCGGAACGCGGCGAAGTCCAGCTGCCGTGGGTAGGCCGACCAGCCCGCGACGATCAGCTTCGGCTTCGACTCCTTGGCCAGCCGCTCGACCTCGGCCATGTCGACCCGGCCGTCGTCGCCCACGTGGTAGGCGACGACGTCGTAGAGCTTGCCGGAGAAGTTGATCTTCATGCCGTGGGTCAGGTGCCCGCCGTGCGCGAGGTTCAGACCCATGATGGTGTCGCCCGGCTTGAGCAGCGCGAACATCGCGGCGGCGTTGGCCTGGGCGCCCGAGTGCGGCTGCACGTTGGCGTGCTCGGCGCCGAACAGCTCCTTGACCCGGTCGATCGCGATCTGCTCGACCACGTCGACGTGCTCGCAGCCGCCGTAGTAGCGGCGGCCCGGGTAGCCCTCGGCGTACTTGTTGGTGAGGACCGAGCCCTGCGCCTCCATGACCGCGACCGGGGCGAAGTTCTCCGAGGCGATCATCTCGAGCGTGGACTGCTGCCGGTGCAGCTCGGCGTCGACCGCGGCGGCCACGGCCGGGTCGAGCTCGTGCAGGGGTGTGTTCAGGACGGACATACGGCTACGACTCCTCAGCCGGCGGAGAACGCGGTGTACTCGTCGGCGGAGAGCAGGTCACCCGGCTCCTCGGCGACCCGCACCTTGAACAGCCAGCCGCCCTCGAAGGGGGCCGAGTTCACCAGCGACGGGTCGTTCACGACGTCCTCGTTGACCTCGGTGACCTCACCGGAGACGGGGGAGTAGAGGTCGGACACCGACTTGGTCGACTCCAGTTCGCCGCAGGTCTCGCCCGCGGACACCGTGTCGCCGACCTCGGGGAGCTGGACGAAGACCACGTCGCCGAGCGCGTTGGCCGCGTGCTCCGTGATGCCGACCGTCGAGACGCCGTCCTCGGCGGCCGACAGCCACTCGTGCTCCTTGCTGTAACGCAGCTGCTGGGGGTTGCTCATGGCCTGGATTCTCCTGTACGCGCGGGAGTGCTGATGAAGGGACTGCTGGTGAGCGCCGTGATGTGCCGGGACCGCTGGTGCGGCCCGACGGCCAGTGTCTACTTCTGGCGCTTGTAGAACGGCAGCGCCACGACCTCGTACGGCTCGTGACTGCCCCGGATGTCCACGCCCACGCCGGTCGTGCCGGGCGCGGCGTGCGCGGGGTCCACGTACGCCATCGCGATCGGCTTGCCGAGCGTGGGGGAGGGAGCGCCGGAGGTGACCTCGCCGATCACCTCGCCGCCGGCGACGACCGCGTACCCGGCGCGCGGGACCCGGCGGCCCTCGGCGACGAGCCCGACCAGGACGCGCGGCGGGTTCTGCTCGGCGCGGGCGGCGGCCTCCCGCAGGGCCTCGCGCCCCACGAAGTCGCCCTCCTTCTCGAACTTCACCACCCGGCCGAGCCCGGCGTCGAAGGGCGTCAGCGAGGTGCTCAGCTCGTGCCCGTACAGCGGCATGCCCGCCTCCAGGCGCAGCGTGTCGCGGCAGGACAGCCCGCACGGGACCAGCCCGGCGCCCTCGCCGGCCTTGGTCAGGGCCTGCCACAGCTCGACCGCGTGCTCCGGCTTCACGAACAGCTCGAAGCCGTCCTCGCCCGTGTAGCCGGTCCGGGCGATCAGGGCCGGGACCCCGGCGACCGTGCCGGGCAGGCCGGCGTAGTACTTCAGCCCGTCGAGGTCGGCGTCGGTGAGGGACTTCAGGATCCCGGGGGACTGCGGGCCCTGGACGGCGATCAGCGCGTAGGCGTCCCGGTCGTCGCGCACCTCGGCGTCGAAACCGGCGGCGCGCTCGGTCAGCGCGTCCAGCACCACCTGGGCGTTGGAGGCGTTGGCGACGACCATGTACTCGGTCTCGCCCAGCCGGTAGACGATCAGGTCGTCGAGGATGCCGCCGTCGGTCCGGCAGATCATGGTGTAGCGGGCGCGGCCGGGCTTGACGCCGCCGATGTTGCCCACCAGGGCGTAGTCGAGGAGGGCGGCGGCCTGCGGGCCGGTGACGGTGATCTCCCCCATGTGGGAGAGGTCGAAGAGCCCGGCCTTCGTGCGCACGGCGGTGTGCTCGTCGCGCTCGGAGCCGTAGCGCAGGGGCATGTCCCAGCCGGCGAAGTCGGTCATCGTCGCGCCGAGCGAACGATGCAGGGCATCGAGCGCGGTGTGGCGCAGTGGCGTACTGCTCATCGGTCGGTCGTCTCCAAGGGCATGACGGGCGAGGTCGTTCCTCCCCATCTGTCATCGGAACCTGAGAGGTTCGCCATGACCACGGGGGACACGGCTTGCACCTTGGGTGGAGCCAAGCCCGCCGCCTCGGCGACAGGGATGGCCCGCTTTTCAGATGTGCCTCGCCCGCGCGGTAACGGGGCCTGAGAGATTCAAGGGAGGGACTTGCTCCTTCGGCGCCCCAGCGTCAGCGGTGCTGGGAACTCTCCCGCGCGGATTCAAACGGCCGGTATGCAGTTGGCGCGCACATCATTGCACGCATCGTCGCGGGGTGGCAGGGCACCACCCTGTAGCAGGGCTGTTGCGGGAAGAGGACTAAAACCAGAGACATCGGGCATTACCTTCTCTTTACACTCGGCGGGGATGGGACTGAAGTACCTGGCCCCAGGGGAGGACGATCACGGTGAACAGGACCACCGCGTACGCCACGACATCGGGCGTCGCGCTGCCCGAGCAGCCGGCCGCTCCGGCACGGGCGGTCTGCGGCCCGCTGCCGGTGCCGGTCGTCCGCGATCTGCGCGAGCGCGAAGGCCGTGGCCCGCACGCGCTGCTCTTCGGCCCCCGCGACCTCGTCGTGGTCACGGGCCTGCCCGGCAGCGGCAAGTCCACGCTGATGCGGCGCACCGTGCCGGGCCGGCGCATCGACTCCCAGGACGCCCGCGACCGCTGGGACGGCCGCATGCCGCGCTTCCTGCCGTACGGGGTCTACCGTCCGCTCGTCCGCCTCGCCCACTACGCCGGGCTGCGACGCGCCCTGCGCACCGGCGAGGGCGTCGTCGTGCACGACTGCGGCACCCAGGCCTGGGTCCGCCGCTGGCTGGCCCGCGAGGCCCGCCGCCGGGGCGGCACCCTGCATCTGCTCATGCTCGACGTCACCCCCGAGGAGGCCCTGGCCGGTCAGCGCGACCGGGGCCGCGGTGTCTCGCGGTACGCGTTCCTGCGCCACCGTGCGGCGGCCAACCGTCTGCTGCGCTCCGTGGAGCGGGGCGAACTGCCCGCGGGCTGCGGCTCGGCGATCCTCCTCGACCGGGACGCGGCGGGCACCCTGCGCCGGATCGGCTTCACGGGCTGACCACCGGCGGCCGGGGAGCCGCTAGCCTTTTGCGTCACAGCAGTGGTTCCAGGCAGGCGGTAGGCAGATGGACTTCCCGGCGGACTTCTCCGCGGACTTCCCGGCGCACACGCAGACTCACCCGCACGGCGGATGGCCCGGCAACGAACTGGAGGAGGTGCTCTCGGCCTCCCTCGGGGCCGGACCGTCGGCCGGCGGGCGGATCGTCGAGGTGCTCGGCCGGAGTTTCGTCTGGGTCCCCCTGCCCAGCGGCGGCGGCCCGCAGAGCGGTCCCCTCGATCTGCCCGGCATCGAGATCGAGGGCCAGGCGTACGTCCCGGTGTTCAGCTCCGAGGAGCAGTTCCGCCAGGTCGTCGGCTCCCACATGTCGTACACGATCGCCCCCGCCGTGGAGTTCGCCCGCGGCCTGCCCCCGCACGCCGGGATAGCCGTCAACCCGGGCGGTGTCGTCGGCATACCGCTCCCGCCGCCTGCGGTGGCCGAGCTCTGCCGGGCCGGCCGGACCCCGTTGGACGGCCCCGCGAGCGGCGGCCGGGTCCGCCTCTTCGAGCCCGACTGGCAGGACGACCCTGTGGACTTCCTCGCCGCCGCCTCCGCCGAGTTCGAGGCCATCGGCGTCGTCCTCACCGCCCGCCGCTGCCTCGCCGCGATCGAGACCGCCGACCCGGTGATGTTCGTGGGCGTCGAGCTCTCCCAGTGGGAAGGCGACCTGCGGGCCCTCCCGCTGGAGGCCCTGTCCCGAGCCGTGACCCGGTGCCCGGCCCCGTGGCAGGTCAACCTGGTCCTCCTGGACGTGGCGGAGGACCCGGTGGGCACCTGGATGAGGGACAGGATCCGGCCCTTCTACCAGCGGTAGGACAGCCGACCAAGGGGCGCGGGGCAGTGACATAATGCGGCTCCGCCGCGTGGGAGCGACGAGCCACACACGACCCGCGCCCGCAAACCGGCACCAATCCCCGAGCCCCGGACGGGCTTAAGCTAGGTCACGGTCGAGGCGTTGTACGAAGGGGCGGTAAAGGTGAGCGCGAGCGGCACGGCCGCGGCCGGACAGGTCGAGCACATGCTGCGCCAGGTCACGCCCGGGCGTTACGACGCCTATGAGGCACTCCTGCGCGCGCTCGCGACCCCGCACTCCGGCCAGATCTGGATGCTCCTCTGGCACGGCCAGGCGGGCTCCCCGGACGCCCAGTACGGGAACATGGAGGTCGACGGCTACGGCTACGCCCCCTGTGTGACCTCCGCCCAGGAGCTCTCGGCGAGCGGCTGGAACCGCAGTTATGAGGTGGTCGACGGAGTCGACGTCGCCCGCGCCCTCTACCCCGACCACTACGGCCTCTGGCTCAACCCGCACGCGCCGGGCGGCGGCGTCGGCATCCCCTGGCTCGACCTGCGGCGGATCGCCACGGGCCTGGACCGCCAGCCCGCCGGCCCGCTGCGGCTGTCCGAACCGGCCATCGAGCTGCCGCAGTTCTACGCCCTGCTCGCGCAGAACGCCCACCGCACCCCGGCCGTCCGCTCGCTGCGCCGGGCCTGGGTGCAGCCCGCGCTGGGCGCGCCGTACCTCGCCATCGGACTGGATGTGTACGACACCTCGCCGCCGGCCGTGGATTCCGTGCGCGCGATGATGCAGCAGTCCCTCGGGGCAGTACCGGACGGGCTGCCCGTCTCGACCGTCGCCATGTCCGACGAACACGACCCGGTCGCCATGTGGCTGCGCGCGAGCGCCCGCCCCTTCTACGACCGCGAGGCCCACGCCACCGCCCCTGTCCAGGCCCCCGCCTCGGGCTACGGCTACCCCCCGGTCCAGGGCCGCTACTGAGTCGTCCGCGGGCCCTTGGCAGCCCTTCTTTCCTCACCCTCGAACACGACCGGCTCTCAGCTCTCCGCGCGTAGATAGGGGTGAAAGGGGCGGGTCTGTCCTAAAATGCCCCTATCTCGGCGCGTCCGACCCCCGCTACCTACTGTCCGGATAACGGAACCCCGCAGACAGCATCACGTTTACGCATCCTTTCACCGTCAAGTCTGGCAACAGATCGCCAAAGCATTGAAGACTCCCCGCAAGACACGGGCCGGGTCGGTCTTGTGTACGAGACAAACAAACCGCTACAGCGGCAGCCAGGGGCTCGGCGATCGCCGGCCCGAGAGGGGTCAATCGCACCGTGACCGCACCGATCGAGACCACCGGGGCGGAAGCCGGAGCACAGCCCGAGGCCGTGCTCTCCGGGGTCAAGAAGAGCCAGATCGAAGGGCGCTCGCTCACCCAGATCGCCTGGATGCGCTTCAAGCGGGACAAGGTGGCGATGGCGGGAGGCGTCATCGTCATCCTGCTCACGCTGATGGCGGTGTTCTCCAAGCCGATCCAGTGGATCTTCGACCTCGATCCCAACAAGTTCAACCAGGACCTGATCGACCCCGCGCTGCTCGCCCCCAAGGGCGGCTGGGGCGGAATGAGTTGGGACCACCCGCTCGGCGTGGACCCCCAGTACGGCCGGGACATGCTCGCCCGCATCATCGACGGCTCCTGGGTCTCCCTCCTGGTCGCGGGCGGCGCCACGCTGCTGTCCGTGTGCATCGGTACCGTGCTCGGTGTCATCGCCGGGTACTACGGCGGCTGGATCGACAGCGTGATCAGCAGGCTCATGGACACGTTCCTGGCCTTTCCTCTGCTGCTGTTCGCCATCTCGATCTCGGCCTCGGTGCAGGACGGCTTCTTCGGCCTCGAGGGCCTGTCCCTGCGCATCAGCGTGCTGATCTTCGTGATCGGCTTCTTCAGCTGGCCGTACATCGGCCGCATCGTGCGCGCCCAGACGATGACCCTGCGCAAGCGGGAGTTCATCGAGGCCGCCACGAGCCTCGGGGCACGCGGCCCGTACGTCCTGTTCCGGGAACTGCTCCCGAACCTCGTCGCGCCGATCCTCGTCTACTCGACGCTGATCATCCCGACGAACATCCTGTTCGAGGCCGCGCTGAGCTTCCTCGGCGTCGGTATCGCTCCGCCTCAGGCCTCCTGGGGCGGCATGCTCAGCAACGCTGTGGATCTCTACACGGCTGATCCGCAGTACATGTTCGTGCCCGGACTGGCGATCTTCATCACCGTCCTGGCCTTCAACCTGCTGGGTGACGGGCTGCGTGACGCCCTCGACCCTCGCAGCAAGTGATCCATCGAATGAGGGGGCTTCCTCAGGTGAAGACGAGAAGGGTGACCGCCGGCGTCGCGTCGGTCCTGGCACTGTCGCTGGGCGCTGCCGCATGTGGCGGCGGAGGCGACGACAACGACGGGAACGGAGGCAACGGCAAGAAGGACGCCGCGCTGACCTCGATCGTCAACCCGTCGAGCAAGAAGGGCGGGACGGTCACGTACGAGCACTCGGACGTGCCCGACTCCCTCGACCCGGGCAACACGTACTACGGCTGGGTGCAGAACTTCTCCCGCCTCTACGGCAGAACGCTCACGACGTTCAAACCGGCGGCGGGCAAGGAAGGCCTGGAGGTCGTCCCGGACCTCGCCGAGTCCCTCGGCAAGTCCAGCCCGGACGCCAAGACCTGGACGTACAAGCTGCGCGCCGGCGTGAAGTTCCAGGACGGCACCCCGGTGACGTCCAAGGACGTGAAGTACGCCATCGAGCGCTCCAACTTCGCGCCCGAGGCCCTGTCGAACGGCCCGACGTACTTCAAGTCGTACCTGGAGGGCGGCGACAAGTACCAGGGTCCCTACAAGGACAAGTCCGCCGAGGGCATCAAGTCGATCGAGACGCCGGACGACCGGACGATCGTCTTCAAGCTGAAGCAGCCGTTCGCCGACTTCGACTACCTCGCGACGTTCTCGCAGACGGCCCCCGTGCCGCAGGCGAAGGACACCGGTGCGAAGTACGTCCAGGCCATCCAGTCCTCCGGCCCGTACCAGTTCCAGTCCTACGAGGAGGGCCGCGGCGCCACCCTCGTGCGCAACAAGCAGTGGGACGCCAAGACGGACCCGATCCGCAAGGCCCTGCCGGACAAGATCACGATCAAGTTCAAGGTCAACCCGGTCACGGTCGACAACAACCTGCTCTCCGACAAGATCACGGCTGACGCGGCCGGCACGGGTGTGCAGCCGCAGACCCAGCCGAAGGTGCTGCAGGGCAAGTACGCCAACCAGACGGACAGCTCGTACGCCGGCGCGACGCAGTACATCGCGCTCAACGTCAACGTGAAGCCGTTCGACAACGCTGACTGCCGCAAGGCCGTCCAGTGGGGCCTCGACAAGCAGTCGGTGCTCGACGCCATGGGCGGTTCGCCGAAGGGCGACGTGGCGACCACGCTGCTGCCGCCGTCGGTGAACGGCTACACCAAGTTCGACACCTACGCGACCGACGGTCACAAGGGTGACGTGGCCAAGGCCAAGGCGGCGCTGAAGGCGTGCGGCAAGCCGAATGGCTTCAACACGATCCTGACGGCCCGCTCCGACCGGCCCGCCGAGGTCGCGGCGGCGACCGCCGTCCAGGCGTCGCTGAAGAAGATCGGCATCAACATCGAGATCAAGCAGTTCCCCTCCGGCAAGTACTTCTCCAACTTCGCCGGTGTCCCGAGCTACGTCCACGACAACAAGCTCGGCATGCTCTCGATGGCGTGGGGCGCCGACTGGCCGACCGGCTACGGCTTCCTCGACCAGATCGTCAACGGCGCGGCCATCAAGCCCTCGGGCGGCAACAACCTGATGGAGCTGGACGACCCGAAGATCAACAAGGCCCTGACGGACGCGATCGCCAACACCGACGACGCGGCCCGCACCAAGGCCTGGGGTGACATCGACAAGATGGTCCTCGACAACGCCTCGGTCGTCCCGCTGGTCTACCGCAAGAACCTGCTGCTCCGGCCGACGTCGGCGACCAACGTCACGGTCACGCAGGCCTACCTCGGCATGTATGACTACCTGCTGATGAGCTCCTCGAAGTAATTCAGCAGGCCGGATCCTTTCGAAAGGCAGGTGAAGGCACCGGGTGGCCGCGGCGGACGACCCCGCCGCGGCCACCGGGGGCCGTACAGCTGTGGCTGCGTACATCCTCCGACGCGTCATGGGCGCGGTGCTGTTGCTGCTGGTGGTCAGCGCAGTCACCTTCGCCATCTTCTTCCTGGTCCCCCGCATCGGGGGGCAGACGGCCGACCAGTTGGCCACCCAGTACGTCGGCAAGGACGCGAACCCCGCCTCCGTCGCCGCGATCAAGCAGAACCTGGGTCTGGACCAGCCGGTCTACGTCCAGTACTGGGAGTTCGTCAAGGGCCTCGTGGTGGGCGCCGACTACAAGTTCGGCCCTGACGCGACGCACTGCAGCGCACCCTGCTTCGGGTACTCCTTCAAGAGCCACATCGAGGTGTGGCCCCAGTTGGAGCAGCGGATCCCGGTCTCCTTCTCGCTGGCCATCGGTGCGGCGGCGATCTGGCTGATCTCCGGTGTGACGACCGGTGTCATCTCGGCACTGCGCAAGGGCAAGCCGATCGACCGCGCCGCCATGTTCATCGCGCTCGCCGGCGTCTCCCTGCCGATCTTCTTCACCGGCCAGATCCTGCTCGCGCTCTTCGTCTACGAGATCCCCATCTGGGAGAGCATCGACTACGTCCCCTTCACCCAGAACCCGGCCGAATGGGCCTGGCACCTGCTGCTGCCCTGGATCAGCCTCGCCTTCCTGTTCTCCGCGCTGTACGCCCGGCTCACCCGGGCGGGCATGCTGGAGACGATGAGCGAGGACTACATCAGAACGGCCAGGGCCAAGGGCCTGAAGGAGACCACGGTCGTCACCAAGCACGGCCTGCGCTCCGCGCTCACGCCGATCGTCACCATCTTCGGCATGGACTTCGGCACCCTCGTCGGCACCGCGGTGCTCACCGAGACCGTGTTCTCCCTGCAGGGCATCGGCGCATACTCGGTACAGGCCATCAAGGACAACGACCTGCCCATCGTGATGGGCGTGACCCTGGTCGCCGCGTTCTTCATCGTCTTCTGCAATCTCGTCGTCGACCTGGTGTACGCCGCCATCGACCCCCGGGTGAGGTACTCGTGAGCAAGCTCGACAAAGCCGCGCTCGGCGAACCGGACACCGTCGCCCCGTCCGTGGACGACGACGTGTTCCTGTCCGTCCGCGATCTGCGCGTCCACTTCGACACGGACGACGGCCTGGTCAAGTCCGTGGACGGCGTCAGCTTCGACGTGCGCAAGGGCAAGACCCTGGGCATCGTGGGCGAGTCCGGCTCCGGCAAGTCCGTCACCTCCCTCGGCGTGATGGGCCTGCACCGCTCGGCGCGCGCCAAGGTCTCCGGGGAGGTGTGGCTGGACGGCCAGGAGCTGATCGCGGCCGACCCCGACGACGTGCGGCGGCTGCGCGGCCGGAAGATGGCCATGATCTTCCAGGACCCGCTGTCGGCGATGCACCCCTACTACTCGGTCGGACACCAGATCGTCGAGGCGTACCGGGTCCACAACGACGTCAGCAAGAAGGTGGCCCGGCAGCGGGCCATCGAGATGCTGGACCGGGTGGGGATCCCCGAGCCCGCCAAGCGCGTGGACGGCTACCCGCACGAGTTCTCCGGCGGTATGCGCCAGCGCGCCATGATCGCCATGGCGCTGGTGAACAACCCCGAGCTGCTCATCGCCGACGAGCCGACCACGGCCCTGGACGTCACCGTGCAGGCGCAGATCCTCGACCTGATCCACGATCTGCAGAAGGAGTTCGGCTCCGCGGTCATCATGATCACCCACGACCTGGGCGTGGTAGCCGAGATGGCCGACGACCTGCTGGTCATGTACGGCGGCCGGTGCGTCGAGCGCGGTCCCGCCGAGGACGTGTTCTCCGAGCCCCGGCACCCCTACACCTGGGGCCTGCTCGGCTCGATGCCGCGCCTGGACCGCGAGGAGACCGACCGGCTCATCCCGATCAAGGGCGCGCCGCCCTCCCTCATCAACCTCCCGTCCGGCTGCGCCTTCCACCCGCGCTGCCCGTACGCGGACATCCCGAAGGACAACGTCACCCGCACGGTCCGCCCCGAGCTGACCGAGGTCGGCGGCTCGCACTGGGCCGCCTGCCACATGACGCAGGAGCAGCGGGAGCGTATCTGGACCGAAGAGATTGCGCCGAAGCTGTGAGCGACGAAAAAGCGGTGAGCAAACCGGACACGAGCGGGAGCACCCTCACCCAGGACACCGCCGCCGACGGCGAGGTCCTGCTGAAGGTGACCGGCCTCCAGAAGCACTTCCCGATCCGCAAGGGCCTGCTCCAGCGGCAGACCGGCGCGGTGCGCGCCGTCGACGGCATCGACTTCGAGGTCCGCAAGGGCGAGACGCTCGGCGTCGTCGGTGAGTCGGGCTGCGGCAAGTCCACCATGGGCCGGCTGATCACGCGGCTGCTCGAACCGACCGGCGGCACGGTCGAGTTCGAGGGCAGGGACATCACGCACTTGAAGACCGGCGAGCTGCGCCCCATGCGCCGCGACGTGCAGATGATCTTCCAGGACCCGTACTCCTCCCTGAACCCCCGGCACACGATCGGCACGATCGTCGGCGCCCCCTTCCGGCTCCAGGGTGTCGATCCCGAGGGCGGGGTGAAGAAGGAGGTCCAGCGGCTGCTGTCGGTGGTCGGCCTCAACCCCGAGCACTACAACCGCTATCCGCACGAGTTCTCCGGCGGCCAGCGCCAGCGCATCGGCATCGCCCGCGCGCTCGCCCTGAACCCCAAGCTGGTGGTGGCGGACGAGCCGGTCTCCGCGCTGGACGTGTCGATCCAGGCGCAGGTGGTGAACCTGCTGGACGACCTCCAGGAGGAGCTGGGCCTGACGTACGTGATCATCGCGCACGACCTGTCGGTCGTCCGGCACGTCTCGGACCGGATCGCGGTGATGTACCTCGGCAAGATCGTCGAGCTGGCCGAACGCGACCAGCTGTACAAGTCACCGATGCACCCGTACTCCAAGGCCCTGCTGTCGGCCGTGCCGATACCGGATCCGAAGCGCCGGGGCGTCAAGAGCGAGCGCATCCTGCTCAAGGGTGACGTGCCCTCGCCGATCGCCCCGCCGAGCGGCTGCCGCTTCCACACCCGGTGCTGGAAGGCGACTCAGATCTGCAAGACCACGGAGCCGCCGCTGGTGGAGCTGCGGGCCGGGCAGCGCGTCGCCTGCCACCACCCGGAGAACTTCGCGGACCAGCAGCCGCAGGACACCAAGCTGCTGTCCTCGGCCAAGGAGGTGGCAGCCGACAACGGCGGCGCCACCCCCGTGGAGAAGTGACCCCGCCCGAGCCCCCGCCCTCGCACCTCAGGGCGGGGGCTCGCCCGTGGGTAAAAATGTTCGGGTGCTCCTGCAACTCTTCAGCCCGTCCGTCCAGCACACGCTCGACCTGATCGGCATCTTCGTCTTCGCGATCTCCGGCGCCCTGCTGGCCGTGCGCAAGAACTTCGACGTGTTCGGCATCGCCGTGCTCGCCGAGGTCACCGCGCTGGGTGGCGGGCTCTTCCGTGACCTGGTCATCGGGGCCGTACCGCCCGCCGCCTTCACGGACCTGGGGTACTTCCTCACCCCGCTGCTCGCCACCCTCCTGGTCTTCTTCCTGCACCCGCAGGTGGAGCGCATCCAGGTCGCCGTGAACGTCTTCGACGCGGCCGGCCTCGGCCTGTTCTGCGTCGCCGGCACCATCAAGGCGTACGAGTACGGGCTCGGCCTCACCGCCTCCGCCGGCCTGGGGCTGACCACGGCGGTGGGCGGCGGTGTGCTGCGGGACGTCCTCGCCAACGAGGTGCCCTCGCTGCTGCGCTGGGACCGCGACCTGTACGCCGTCCCGGCGATCGTCGGCGCCGCCCTGGTCGCCCTGTGCATCCGCTACGACGCCCTGAACCCGCTCACCAGCGGCCTCGCGGTGATCACCGCCTTCGTGCTGCGCCTGCTCGCGATGCGGTTCCACTGGCGAGCTCCGCGGGCATGGCACCGCCGGTCGACGGTGAGCGAGGAGGAGCAGCCCGTCCTGCCGTGACGTGGCCGCGGCCCGTCACCTCCGTCAGCCAGCGGAACGCCGGGACCACCTGCGGCCGCCACAGCGCCATGGTGTGACCGCCCGCGCTCCGTGGGATGTACACCACGTGCACGGTCGTCGGCGCCTTCGCGGCCTGCTCCAGGGCGACGGCCGCCTCGTAGCCGTCGTGCGGCTGGCCGGAGAGGTAGAGCGAGACGCGCGGCGGGACGGGCGCCCTGCGCAGCAGCAGGTAGGGGTTGTTCCCGGCCCGCAGGGCGGGGGTCTGCGCGGCGAGCGAGTCGCGTTCGCCGATCGGGTCGTTGTAGCCGGACAGGCTGACGGCGGCCCGGTAGCGGTCGGGGTGGGCGACCGCGAGCTTGGCCGCGCAGTGCGCCCCGGCCGAGTAGCCGGCCACGGCCCAGCCCCGCGGGGCGGACTCGGCGCGGAAGTTGTCCATGACCATCATCGGCACGTCGACGCTCAGCCAGGTGTCGGCGTTGACCGTGCCCGGGATGTTGGCGCAGCCCGTGTCCACCCCGGCCAGCAGGTTGGTGCGCGGCGCGACCAGGATGAACGGGGCGACCTGCCCGTCCCGCATCAGCGGCTCCAGCTGCTCGTGCGCGTGCAGCGAGCCGAACCAGGCCTTCGCCGAGCCGGGGTAGCCGGGCAGCAGCTCCACGACCGGGAACCTGTGGTGCCGGTAGGCCGGTTCGTCGTACTGCGGCGGGAGCCAGACGTAGACCTCGGCGTTCACGCCCGACACCCGGCCCTTGAGCTGGGTGACGCGCACCCCGCCGGCCGCGCCCATGCCGGGTCCGGTGGCCGGCCGGAAGGTCTGGCGCACCGTGGGCAGCCGCTTCAGCGCGATGCCTCCGGTGCCGTCGGCGCCGAGGTCGGCCGCCTGTTGCACGTGGTCGCCGGTGCCGAGCAGGTCGGCCCAGTTGTCGTACAGGTTGTTGGCGTTGTTGACCAGCGTGAAGACCAGCGCCACGGCGGTTCCCTGGGCGAACAGCAGCATCAGCGCGCGCGTCGCGGCGCGCAGGGCGCGGGGGCCGCGGACGCGCGACCACAGGGCCAGCGGCAGCGCGAGCGCGACGACCGACAGCGCGATCAGCGTGTAGAGGAACGGAGTCCCGGTGAGGCTCATGTCTCTTCAGAGGGACGGACGGCCTTCCGGGTTTACGGACGAGTGCGGACACTTACCGAGAAATTGCCCGGTCCTCACCCGAGCCCGACCAACCAAAGCTACCGCTTAGTAGTTAGTTCTTGTACTGTTCAGCCATGCCAGAGTCAGCCTCCGCCCAGGCCGTCCGGGCCACGATCGGTGACAGCGAGTTCGACCGCGACACCGCGCTCACCCCACGCGCGCCCGGCGTCTACGACATCGACCTCTCCGCGGGCTGGACGATCATCAGCGCCGTCAACGGCGGCTATCTGCTGGCCGTCCTCGGCCGCGCGCTCGCGGACACCCTGCCGCACGCCGACCCCTTCACCGTCTCGGCGCACTACCTGACCGCGTCCCAGCCCGGCCCGGCGGTCGTCCGCACGGACGTCGTCCGCACCGGCCGGACCCTGTCGACCGGCCAGGCCTCCCTCTTCCAGTACGACGACGCGGGCCGCGAGGTGGAACGCATCCGCGTCCTCGCCTCCTACGGCGACCTGGACGCCCTGCCCGACGACGTCCGGACGACGGCCACGCCGCCCGCGATCCCGCCGCTGGAGCACTGCTTCGGGCCCGAGGACGGGCCGGCGCCCGTCGACGGCAGCTCTGCGATCGCCGACCGGCTGATGCTCAAGCTGGATCCGTCGACCCTGGGCTGGGCCCTCGGCAAGCCCTCCGGCAAGGGCGAGATGCGGGCCTGGTTCGGGCTCGCGGACGGCCGTGACCACGACCCGCTCTCCCTGCTGCTGGCGGTGGACGCCCTGCCGCCCACCGCCTTCGAACTCGGGCTGAAGGGCTGGGTGCCCACCGTCGAGCTGACCGTGCACGTCCGGTGCCGCCCGGCGCCGGGCCCGCTGCGCGTGTCGATCACCACGCGCAACCTCGCCGGCGGCTTCCTCGAGGAGGACGCCGAGGTGTGGGACAGCGCCGACCGGCTGGTGGCGCAGTCCCGTCAGCTCGCGCGGGTCAGGCTCGGCTGAGCGGCTCGCGTCCCAGCCAGGCCGCCAGCCTGCCGTAGGCGTCGGCCCCCTCGGGGGCCGGCCGGGCCGTGGCGAACGGCGTGTTCTCGTCGCGCTGTTCGTCCGGCAGCATGCGCCGGGCCACGGTCAGCGCGAACTCGGCGAGTTCCGGGTCGAGTTCGCGCGGATGCCCCAGGGCCTCCGACAGGTCCCAGGTGTGGGTCACCGTCTCCAGGACGTAGGCCGACAGGGCGGCCCGGCCGGGCATCTCGCCGAACGGCAGGCGCACCACCGCGTCCAGCAGGCCGTCGCCCGCCCAGGCCTTCACGGCCCGGGTCCTGGCCTCGTCGTACGCGGCCGTCCAGCCGTCGTCCGGCACGCCCTCGGCGAACGGCCGTACCGCGACCGCGTCACCGCCCTCGGCGACGACGGCCACCCGGTGGGCCCCACCGGTGAGATGGCTCAGCAGAGTGCGCACGTCGAACTCGGTGCATGGCGTGGGGCCGTCCAGCTGCTCCGCGCGGACGGACGCGATGAGCTCGGCGGCCTGCTGCGTGGCGCGGGCGAACAGCGGACGGGGATCGTTGGTCATGAAACTCCTCCTGTGTGCGTGGACAGGGGGAGCATGGCCGGAAAACCTGACAGCCGCCGTCAACATTTGCCCGCGCCCTCGCCCGCCACGATGCTGATGCCGTGAAGTCCGACCGCCTGCTGTCGATCCTGCTGCTCCTCCAGACCCGCGGCCGGGTCCCCGCACGCGAACTCGCCGAACGCCTGGAGGTGTCGGTCCGTACCGTCTACCGCGACGTCGAATCCCTGTCCGCCGCAGGCGTCCCGGTCTACGCCGAACGCGGCCGGCACGGCGGCATCGAACTGCTCGCCGGGTTCCGTACGGACGTCACGGGTCTGACCGCCGACGAGTCCCGCGCGCTGTTCGTCCTGGCCGCGCAGGGCGCGCACGCCGCGCTCGGCCTGGACGCGGCGTTCGGCTCGGCCCTGCGCAAGGTGATGGCCGCGCTGCCCGCCCCGCACCGCCCGGCCGCCGAGACGGCATCCCGCCGCATCCTCGTCGACGCCACCCGCTGGCGCGGCGGGCCGCAGCGGGCCGTCGACCTGGAGGTGCTGCGCGACGCGGTCTTCGCCGACCGCAGGCTGCGGCTGCGCTACCGGCACAGCGGAGAGCGCCAGGCGCGGACGTACACCGTCGACCCGTACGGCCTCGTCGCCAAGGCCGGCGTCTGGTACCTGGTCGCCGACCGGCGGTCCGAACCCCGGCTCTTCCGGGCGGACCGGGTGCGCTCCGCCCGGCTCCTCGACGAGCCCGTACGGCGGCGCCCGGGCGTCGAGCTCGCCGACGCCTGGGAGGGGCTGCGCCGCCAGGTCGAGGAGCGACCCAGCGGGCTGGACGTCACCGTCCGGGTGCGGCGCGACCGGCTCGACATGTTCCTGCGGCTGACGGCCTTCCTCCCCTCGGAAATCCTCGACGACGACGGCGAGAGCGAGTGGGTGACCGTGCGGCTGACGTATGGGATCCTCCGCGAGACCCGCCACCTGCTCGTCTTCGCCGACCAGGTGGAAGTCCTCTCACCCCCTCAGGCGCGCGAGGAACTGGCCCGAGCGGCCGCCTCCGTCGCGGACCTGTACCGGCGCTCGGGCGACGCCCCGGAGTGACACGCCTGGTCGGCGGGGCGCCCTGAGGTGCGCTTTGCCCTGCTGACAGGGCGGTCACAGGGCGGTCCCAAGGGAGCCCCAAGAAGCGATGGTTGAGTGCCCGCCTCAGGACTTCCTCAACTTCCCTGGAGTTGTTTCTCATGATGCGTGCGCGTCTCGTCCCCGCCGTGGCCCTGCTGGCGCTCTCGCCCCTGGCCCTGGTGGCCTGCGGCTCCGGCGACTCCTCGACGTCTTCGGGCAGCGGCGGCGGTTCCGGGCAGCGGCAGGCCTGCCAGGCGCCGTCGGGGGCGCCGAGCGGGGCCCCCTCGGGTGGGCCCTCAGGTGCTCCGTCCGGGGCTCCGTCGGGGGCTGCTTCCGGCGGGGCCAAGCCGGCGGGGGAGCCGTCCGGGGCGCCTTCGGGGATGCCCAGCGGGGCGCCGGGCGGCGGACAGGGCGGTCCCGGGGACGGCCAGGGCGGTGGCTGCGGCGCCCCGGGCGGCGGTGGCCGGGCCGCGGGCGGGCAGGGGCAGCAGGACGGATAGACGGTCAGGCGCACGCGGGCGGGCATACGTGGGCGGGCATACGCGGGCGGGCGTCCCCGGATGGACCGGGCGCGTCCCGCCGCGTCCCGTCGTGCCGTCAGTCCAGCCAGTGGTGGCGGCCCAGGCCGATCAGCCGCATCTGCCGCGTCGCCATCTGTGTGACGTGCCGGGTCCGCTCCTCGCGTTCCTGCTCCGGCCCCTCCAGCGCCTCCAGGAAGAGCGAGGCGGTGATCAGCATCTGGTCGACGTAGAGGTGCGCGAGCATCAGCAGGTCGTCCTCGGTCCAGCCCGCGGACACCGGGTCCTTGGCCAGCTCGTCCTTGACCTCCTGGGCGAACCGGGCCAGTTGGTCCCGTATGGCCGCCCGGACCGGCTGGACTCCGCCATGTCGTTCACGGGCGATGAACCGGACATGTGCGGGGTACCCGTCGACGTGACGGGCGATCAGTTCGATGGTGCGCGCGATGCGTTCCTCACCGTCGCCCGTCGTGGACACCGTCGTCCGGATCATCGGGTGCAGGCTGCCCAGCGCCTCCTCGACCAGGGCCACGCCCAGATCCGCCGTGGAGCGGAAGTGGCGGTAGAAGGCGGTCGGGGCGACACCGACGGCGCGGGTGACCTCGCGCAGGCCCAGGCTGCTCAGACTCTGCTCCTCCAGCAGCCCGAGGGCCGCGTCCAGAAGCGCCTGCCGGGTCTTCTGCTTCTGGGCCTGCCGGATGCCGAGGGTGTGACTCATACCATGCAGTTAACAACTGTTCTCTGTAATTGGAAAGTCATGGGACAGGCTAGACTGGGAAGTCAGTGAACAATTGTAACCACAACCGTTCACCGAAACCCTGGGGGTTGTTTCCCGTGTTGTTCATCGTCGCCGCACTCCTGCTGCTGGGCTTCGTCCTGGGCACCGTGGCCCACGCGCCGCTCACCTTCTCCGTCGCCACGGGCGTCGTCATCGCCGTCTGGCTCGGCATCTTCGCGGTCCGCGAGCGCCACGGCCGCCGCCGCCACACCCAGGCCCACTGACGCCGCACACGCTCACCGACCACCCACCGACCCGAAACCGGGAGTCGATCACCATGCAGCTCACCGCTCCGGCCACGCGCCGCACCGGTATGCGCGACACCGACGGCATGGCCGTCGCGTCCTTCATCCTGGGCCTGCTCGGCCTCCTCGTCCTGAACGTCTTCCTCGGCCCGATCGCCATCGTGCTGGCGAGCGTCGCCCTGTGGCGCGGCACCCAGCGCCGTGGCCGCGCGTTCCTGGGTCTGGGCCTCGGCATCGCCGACCTGCTGGTCCTGGCCGCGTTCGTGCAGGCCGACAGCACGATCTCGTGGAGCTTCTGAGCCGCCGTCGGACAGTCCTTCGCCGACGAGCGGCGGCCGGCCCGGGGACGACGGGCCGCAGCCGCGCGGGAAAGCGGTTCGCTTCCCTTCAGGTTCGGCCAACCTTGATCTGAGGACGGCCGCGGGGGAGCCGTAGAATCGGGCTCACCATGGCTTACCTCGACCACGCCGCGACCACCCCGATGCTCCCGGAGGCGGCAGAGGCGCTCACCGCCCACCTGGGTGCCACCGGCAACGCGTCCTCCCTCCACGCATCCGGCCGGCAGGCCCGCCGTACCGTCGAGGAGGCCCGCGAGACCCTCGCCGAAGCCCTCGGCGCCCGCCCCAGCGAGGTCGTCTTCACCTCGGGCGGCACGGAGGCCGACAACCTCGCCGTCAAGGGCCTCTACTGGTCACGGCGTGACGCCGATCCGGCCCGCACCCGCGTCCTCGCCAGCCCCGTCGAGCACCACGCGGTCCTCGACGCCGTGCACTGGCTCGGCGAACACGAGGGCGCCACCATCGAGTACCTGCCGGTCGACACCCACGGCCGCGTCCACCCGGACGCCCTGCGCGAGGCGATCGCCCGCAACCCCGGCGACGTGGCCCTCGCCTCCGTCATGTGGGCGAACAACGAGATCGGGACGATCCTGCCGATCCGCGAACTCGCCGACGTGGCCGCCGAGTACGGTGTCCCGCTGCACTCCGACGCCGTCCAGGCCTTCGGCCAGATCCCCGTCGACTTCGCCGCCTCAGGCCTCGCCGCGATGACGGTGTCCGGCCACAAGATCGGCGGCCCCTACGGCATCGGCGCGCTCATCCTCGGCCGCGAGTACACCCCCGTACCCGTCCTGCACGGCGGCGGCCAGGAACGCCACGTCCGCTCCGGCACCCTCGACGTACCCGCCATCGCCTCCTTCGCGGTCGCCGGGCGGCTGGCCGCCGAGCAGCGCGAGTGGTTCGCCCACGAGATCGGCGCCCTGCGCGACGCCCTCGTCGCCGCCGTCCGCGAGGCCGTGCCGGACGCGATCCTCGGCGGCGACCCCGACCCGGAGGGGCGCCTGCCGGCCAACGCGCACTTCACGTTCCCCGGCTGCGAGGGCGACTCCCTGCTGCTCCTGCTCGACGCCCAGGGCATCGAGTGCTCCACCGGCTCCGCTTGCACCGCCGGCGTGGCCCAGCCCAGCCACGTCCTCCTCGCCACCGGCACCGACCCGGACCTGGCCCGCGGCACCCTCCGCTTCTCCCTCGGCCACACCTCCACGGAGGCCGACATCGAGGCCCTGGCGAAGGCCATCGGCCCGGCGGTGGAACGGGCCAGGGCGGCGGGGCTGACGTAGCCGCCTCCGCCTTGCCCGACCGGTCAGGCCCGTGCCGTACGCGCCTCGCGCACCAGCCGCATGTACCTGTCCCAGTCCCAGTGCGGGCCCGGGTCCGTGTGGTCCGTGCCCGGGACCTCCACGTGGCCGATGATGTGCTCGCGGTCGACGGGTATGTCGTACCGCGCGCAGATCCGGGCCGCGAGCCGGGCCGAGGCCTCGTACATCTCGTCCGTGAAGTCCTGCGGGCGGTCCACGAAACCCGCGTGCTCGATGCCGACACTGCGCTCGTTGTAGGAGCGGTTGCCCGCGTGGTACGCCACGTCCAGCTCGCGGATCATCTGGGCGATGTGCCCGTCCTTGCGGACGATGTAGTGCGAGGCCGCCTTGTGCCCCGGGTCCTGGAAGGCCTTCACCGCGCTGTCGAAGCTGCCCTGGGTGACATGGACGACCACCATGTCTATGCCGTAGTCGTCCGGCCGGTCCGCGCGGCGCCAGTTCGCGTCCGACGCGGCCACCCAGCGCGCGCCCGCGTAGTCGACCTCGCCCTCCTTGCGCGGCTTGTCGACGCCGGGCACGCGCCACCACAGCCGGCCCAATTCGTCACGGGCCAGCATCGCGGAACCCCCGGCGGCCGCCAACCCGCCGACGATCAGGGCCCGCCGCCCGATGCGCCGGTCCGTGTCCTCGGATGCTCTTCTCGCCCCCATGTGATCGCCAACGGATACCCGGCGGCCTTGGTTCCCGCGCCCCCTTACCCTGGAAGGGTTATGACTCACACCCCGCAGCGCTCCCGTCCCCTCCGCGTCCTGGCCGCCATGTCCGGCGGAGTCGACTCCGCCGTCGCCGCCGCCCGCGCGGCCGAGGCGGGCCACGACGTGACCGGCGTCCACCTCGCGCTCTCCGCCAACCCCCAATCCTTCCGGACGGGCGCGCGGGGCTGCTGCACCATCGAGGACTCGCGCGACGCCCGCCGCGCCGCGGACGTCATCGGCATCCCTTTTTACGTCTGGGACCTCGCCGACCGTTTCCGCGAGGACGTCGTCGAGGACTTCGTCGCCGAGTACGAGGCCGGCCGCACCCCCAACCCCTGTCTGCGCTGCAACGAGAAGATCAAGTTCGCGGCGCTGCTCGACAAGGCGCTGGCACTGGGCTTCGACGCGGTCTGCACGGGCCACTACGCCAAGGTGATCGAGCACGAGGACGGCACCCGCGAACTGCACCGCGCCTCCGACATGGCCAAGGACCAGTCGTACGTGCTCGGCGTCCTGGACGACAAGCAGCTCGCCCACGCGATGTTCCCGCTCGGCGACACGGTCACCACCAAGGACGAGATCCGCGCGGAGGCCGAGCGCAGGGGTCTGGCGGTGGCCAAGAAGCCCGACTCGCACGACATCTGCTTCATCGCCGACGGCGACACCCAGGGCTTCCTCGCGAACCGGCTCGGCCGCTCCGAGGGCGACATCGTCGACGAGTCCGGCAACCGGCTCGGCACGCACGAGGGCGCGTACGGCTTCACCATCGGCCAGCGCAAGGGCCTGCGGATCGGCACCCCGGCGCCCGACGGCAAGCCGCGCTATGTCCTCGACATCTCCCCGGTCACCAACACGGTCACGGTCGGCCCGGCCGACGCGCTGGACGTCAGCGCCCTGACCGCGATCAAGCCGCGCTGGTGCGGCGTCGCCCCCACCGGCCCGGGCACCTACACGGCCCAGCTCCGCGCCCACGGCGGTGAGACGGAGGTCACCGCCGAGCTGGTCGACGGGCACCTGGAGGTGTCCTTCGCGGAGCCGGTCCGCGGCGTGGCCCCCGGCCAGGCGATCGTCCTGTACGACGGCACGCGCGTGGTGGGCTCGGCGACGATCGCGTCGACCAGGCGGGCGACGGCGGGCGTGGCCTGACCCTGCGGGCGTCGGCGGGCGTGGCCTGACCCTGCGGGCGACGGGGGCAGGCCGGCTCCACGCGCGCGTGCCCCCGTGCCTCGCATCCCCGCGTGCTCAGCCCCGCGAGAAGAACTCCATCAGCACCGGCGCCATCACATTCGGCTCCACCATGTGCGTCTGGCCCTGGAGCGTCCGGTACGACCCGTCGGGGACGCAGTCCGCGATCGCCCGGGCCGCCTCGCGCAGCCAGCCGGGGCTCGCGTCGCCCGCCACCGCCAGGACGGGGACGCCGACCGACGCCAGCCGGTCCCGGGGGACCCGCCCGTCGCGCATCACGGCGTCGTCGTAGGCGAGGCTCGGGGCGATCGCCTCCATGGCGGCCCACATGGGGGACTGACGGGCGCCTTGGATCACCCCCTCGGCGAGGCCGGTCAGCCGCAGGAACAGTTCCACCGCGTCCCCGCGCCGCCCCTCACCGAGCGCCTCCGTCAGCCGCCGGGTGTACTCCGCGCGCTCCTCGGCACCCTCCTGCGACATCGCGAACGGCGTCTCGTACACCGCGACCCGCCGCACCGGCAGACCGCTCGCCGCCGCCTCCAGCGCCAGCGCCCCGCCCGACGAGATGCCGTACAGGAACGCCTCGCCGCCCACCGCCTCGATCACCGCCGCCAGGTCCTCGACCTCACGCTCCACGGCGTACGGCGCCGTGTCCCCGCTGGCACCGCGGCCCCTGCGGTCGTACACGACGGCCTGGAAACGCTCGGACAGCGACACGGCGAGCGGCGCCAGGGTGCCGCCCGTCGACATCGCGCCGCTCACCAGGACGACCGAGGGGCCCCGGCCGGTGCTCTCGTACGCGATGCGTGTGCCGTCACGCGAAAGGATCCTCTTGTCCATGTCAGTGCAGACTGCCGCACGGCGCGGTGTTCATGGGTGAGGCGGGCCGTGCGTCAGCCGATCACAACACTTCCACTTCGTAGAAGCACAGGTGGTTCTTGATCTCGGCGACGTCCGGCTTCGGATCCGGATACGCCCAGACGAGGTCCGCGGCGTCCGGCAGCGACCAGTAGGAGGCGGTGCCCTTGAACGGGCAGTACGTGCGCGTGCCGGAGGGGGTCAGCAGATCGAGGCGTACGTCCTCGGCCGGGATGTAATAGCGGTCGGGACAGCCCGTCTCGCGCAGGACCAGCGGCCGGTCGCTCTCGGCCAGGACCTGACCGGCGTGCGCCACGCGCACGGGCCGGTCGCTCCGCTCGACGGTGATGCGATGCCCGGTGGTCACGATCGCCCTCCTTGGGTAGCCGACTCCCCGGATACAGCGCACGCTGTAGCGGAGTTCTTCCCTCGCCGCAGGAGGCCACCCATGCGAGCCACGGAACGGGCCCGAAACCGCAGCGCCCTGGTCCACCAGGTCCGGTACGCCCTGCGCCACCCGGAGCGCGTGCCCGCGCACGCCCGGCGCGCCGTGCGGGACGCCTGGCTGCGGCTGCGCTACCGCGACCACATCGCGTACTACCGCGCGGTGATGGCCTCCGACGCGGCGCGCAGCGCGGAGGCGGCGGTGGGGCACAATCCCTCGCGCGAGGCGTGGACGCGGATCGGGCGTATGCAGTTCGACTACCTCATGGGGCACGGCCTCCAGCCGCACCACCGCATGCTGGAGATCGGCTGCGGCAACCTGCGCGCCGGCCGCCTGTTCATCGACCACCTCGACGCCGGGCACTATTACGGCATCGACATCTCGCCCCACATCCTGCTCGCCGCCCAGGACACCCTCGTGGCCGAGGGCCTCCAGTCCAAACTGCCCTACCTGGCGCTCGCCGACGACCTCACCTTCGCCTTCCTGCCCGACGCGCACTTCGACGTCGTGCACGCGCACAGCGTCTTCTCGCACTCACCGCTGCACGTCATCGAGGAGTGCTTCGCCCACGTCGGCCGGATCCTCGCGCCCGGCGGGTTCTTCGACTTCACCTTCGACCGCACCGAGGGCGAGGAGCACCAGGTGCTGCACGAGGACTTCTACTACCGGACGGCGACGCTGACCGCACTCGCCGCCAAGTACGCTCTGGACGCCCGGTTCATGGACGACTGGGAACAACTCCCGCACCGGCAGTCCAAGATGCGGATCACCGCGACGGCGGACCGGGCCCGTACGGTGGGCTCATGAACATCTGTGTCTTCCTCTCCGCCGCCGACCTCGACGAGCGCTACACCCGTCCCGCACGGGAGTTCGCCAAGCTGCTGGGCAAGGGTGGCCACACCCTCGTGTGGGGCGGCTCCGACGTCGGCCTGATGAAGGTGGTCGCCGACGGCGTGCAGGAAGCGGGCGGCCGGCTCGTCGGGGTATCCGTGCAGTTCCTCTCGGCCAAGGCCCGCACCGGCGTCGACGAGATGGTCGTCGCCCGTGACCTCGCCGAGCGCAAGAAGCTGCTCCTGGAGAAGGCCGACGCCGTGGTGATCATGGTCGGCGGCACCGGCACCCTGGACGAGGCGACGGAGATCCTGGAGCTGAAGAAGCACGGCCACACGGACAAGCCCGTGGTCCTGCTCAACACCGCGGGCTTCTACGACGGCCTGAAGGAGCAGTTCCGCCGCATGGAGGACGAAGGCTTCCTGCCCCGCCCGCTCACCGACCTGGTGTTCTTCGCGGAGGAGCCGGTGGGGGCGCTGGCGTACCTGGAGGAGAGCCGGGGCGTGGCGTGACGCCGGGCCGGCGCCCCGTGTGACCCTCGCGTGATGCGAGCATGGCGGACATGGCTACTCATGTGATCACCGGAGCCGGTTCCGGCATCGGCGCGGCCGTGGCCCGCCGTCTGCACGCGCGCGGGGACGACCTCGTGCTGCACGCGCGCGACGCGGGCCGCGCGAAGGAGCTGGCGGCCGCGTTCCCCGGGGCGAGGACCCTGGTCGGCGACCTGGCCGACCCCGACAAGCTCTCCTGGGCCTTCTCCCACCAGTCGCTGCCGGACCGCGTGGACTCGCTGCTGCACATCGCCGGGGTCGTCGACCTCGGCCCGGTCGGGGAGCTCACCCCGAAGACCTGGCGCCACCAGCTCAACGTCAACCTCGTCGCCCCGGCCGAGCTGACCCGCCACTTCCTGCCCCAGCTGCGCGCCGCCCGGGGCCACGTGGTCTTCGTCAACTCCGGAGCCGGCCTGAACGCCCACGCCGGCTGGTCCGCGTACGCCGCCTCCAAGCACGGTCTGAAGGCCCTCGCCGACTCCCTGCGCCACGAGGAGCACACGGCCGGCGTCCGCGTCACCTCCGTCTACCCCGGCCGCACGGCCAGCCCCATGCAGGCCAAGGTCCACCAGCAGGAGGGCAAGGAGTACGACGCGTCGAAGTGGATCGACCCCGAGTCGGTCGCCACGACGATCCTGATGGCCCTGGACCTGCCGAGGGACGCCGAGGTCAACGACCTGACGGTGCGACCGGGGAAGTGACCGGCCGGGCCGCTGCGTAGGCTGCTGCGGTGAGCGAAAACAGCCAGTTCAGGTTCGGTGGCGCCACGGGTGTCGGCTCCCTGCCCGGGGGCGACGCCCGGGAGGCCGTCAAAACGGCCACCGGAACCTTCGAGGACTTTCCCTTCCTGCCCGAACTGCCCGCCCGCGGACCCGGCGCGGACATGATCGGGCGGACCGCCGGCCTGCTCGTCGAGCTGTACGCGCGCGTGGAGCCCAGCGGCTGGCGGCTCGGCGACCGCCCGGGGCGGGACACCAAACGGGCCCGTTCCTGGCTCGGCGAGGACCTCGACGCGCTGGAGGAATTCACGCAGGGGTACGCGGGACCGCTGAAGGTGCAGGCCGTGGGCCCCTGGACCCTCGCCGCCCACCTGGAGATGCGCAACGGCGAGGCCGCCCTCTCCGACCCCGGCGCCTGCCGCGACCTCGCCGCCTCCCTCGCCGAAGGACTCCGTCAGCACCTCGCCGAGGTGCGGCGGCGGGTCCCCGGCGCACAGCTCGTCCTCCAGCTCGACGAGCCGTCCCTCACCGCCGTCCTGCGCGGCCAGGTGAAGACCGCCAGCGGCTACCGCACCCACCGGGCCGCCGACCGGCAGGTCGTCGAGCAGACGCTGCGCGACCTCGTCGGGGTGCACACCGAGGGGCCGGTCGTCGTCCACTCCTGCGCCCCGGACGTCCCGTTCGCGTTGCTGCGCCGGGCGGGCGCGGCGGCCGTCTCCTTCGACTTCTCCCTGCTCACCGAGCGTGACGACGATGTGATCGGGGAGGCGGTGGAGGGCGGTACCCGGCTCTTCGCCGGTGTCGTCCCGGCCGCGGAGGGCCCATTGTCAGACCCTGCCGGTAGCGTCATGGGTGTCAGGACGCTGTGGCGCAGGCTGGGGCTGTCACCGGCGCTTCTCGCGGAGACGGTCACGGTCACACCGGCGTGCGGACTCGCGGGAGTCTCCCCGGGGTACGCGCGTACGGCCCTCGCCCACTGCGCCCGGGCGGCGAGATCCCTCGCGGACGACCCAGAGTAACGGGAGGACGACACGGTGGCCGGCGACAAGCAAGCGGAGACGACGACGGTGCCCGCCGAGGCACGGGAGAAGCACGCGCGCCTCGCGGAGCAGATCGAGGAGCACCGCTTCCGCTACTACGTGAAGGACGCTCCCGTCGTCAGCGACGCGGAGTTCGACCAGCTGCTGCGTTCCCTGGAGGCGCTGGAGGAGGAGTTCCCGGAGCTGCGCACCCCGGACTCGCCGACCCAGAAGGTCGCCGGTTCGTACGAGACGGAGTTCACGGCGGTCGAGCACCGCCAGCGCATGCTCTCCCTCGACAACACCTTCAACGACGAGGAGCTCGCCGCCTGGTCGGAGCGCATCGCCAGAGAACTGGGCGAGCAGGACTACCACTTCCTGTGCGAGCTCAAGGTCGACGGCCTCGCCGTGAACCTCACCTACGAGCACGGCCGTCTCACCCGCGCGGCGACCCGCGGCGACGGCCGCACGGGCGAGGACATCACCCCGAACGTCCGGACGATCGCGGAGATCCCCGAGCGCCTCAAGGGCGACTCCGTCCCCGACCTCGTGGAGATCCGCGGCGAGGTCTACTTCCCGATGGAGAAGTTCCAGGAGCTCAACGCCCGTCTGGTCGAGGCCGGTGACAAGCCCTTCGCCAACCCGCGCAACGCGGCGGCCGGTTCCCTGCGCCAGAAGGACCCGCGCGTCACGGCCACCCGCCCGCTGCACATGGTGGTCCACGGCATCGGCGCCCTGGAGGGCTTCACCGGCCTGACCCGCCTCTCCCAGGCCTACGACCTGCTCAAGACCTGGGGTCTGCCCACCTCCCGGCACAACAAGGTCGTCGACGGCCTCGACGGCGTACGGGAGTTCATCGCGTACTTCGGCGAGAACCGCCACTCCGTGGAGCACGAGATCGACGGCGTGGTCGTCAAGCTCGACGAGATCCCCCTCCAGGGCCGCCTCGGCTCCACCTCGCGCGCCCCGCGCTGGGCGATCGCCTACAAGTACGCGCCGGAGGAGGTCAACACCAAGCTCGTCGACATCCGCGTGGGCGTGGGCCGCACGGGCCGGGTCACGCCCTACGCCCAGGTCGAGCCGGTCACGGTCGCGGGCTCCGAGGTCGAGTTCGCCACGCTGCACAACCAGGACGTGGTCAAGGCCAAGGGCGTCCTCATCGGTGACACGGTGGTGCTGCGCAAGGCCGGTGACGTCATCCCGGAGATCCTCGGCCCCGTCGCCGACCTGCGCGACGGCAGCGAGCGCGAGTTCGTGATGCCGGCCGAGTGCCCCGAGTGCGGTACGGCGCTCAGGCCGATGAAGGAGGGCGACGTCGACCTGCGCTGCCCGAACGCCCGCACCTGCCCGGCCCAGTTGCGTGAGCGCCTGTTCTACCTCGCGGGCCGCAAGGCCCTGGACATCGAGCACTTCGGCTACGTCGCCGCCGCCGCGCTCACCAAGCCGCTGGAGCCCGAAGACCCACCGCTGGTGGACGAGGGCGACCTGTTCGACCTCACCGTCGAACAGCTGCTGCCCATCAAGGCGTACGTCCTCGACCCGGACAGCGGCCTGCCCAAGCGCGACCCGAAGAGCGGCGAGGAGAAGGTCGCCACGATCTTCGCCAACCAGGAGGGGCAGCCCCGCAAGAACGCGCTCGCCATGCTGGAGAACATCGCGGCGGCCAAGCAGCGCCCGCTCGCCCGCGTCATCACCAGCCTGTCGATCCGCCATGTCGGACCGGTCGCCGCCGAGGCACTGGCCCGCGAGTTCCGCTCGATCGAGCGCATCGACCAAGCCACGGAGGAGGAGCTGGCGGTCACCGAGGGCGTCGGCCCGACCATCGCAGCCTCCCTCAAGCAGTGGTTCGCCGAGGACTGGCACCGCGAGATCATCCGAAAGTGGAAGGCCGCCGGCGTCCGCATGGAGGAGGAGAGCACCGGCGAGGACGAAGGTCCGCGCCCGCTCGAAGGGCTCACGGTCGTCGTCACGGGCACGCTCGAACACTTCACACGGGACGGTGCCAAGGAGGCGTTGCAGAGCCGCGGAGCGAAGGTGACCGGCTCGGTTTCGAAGAAGACGTCATTCGTCGTTGTGGGTGACAACCCTGGATCGAAATACGACAAGGCGATGCAGCTGAAGGTCCCGGTCCTGAAGGAGGACGGTTTCAGGGTCCTGCTGGACCAAGGACCGGACGCGGCGGCCGAAGTCGCTCTTTCGGCCGAGGAGTAGCGGTTGAAGGCCACCCGTTCGGCGCATACCAGATGCATACGGGTGGCCGGGGCGCATTCGGGCAACCGTCGGCGACCGCTGCCCGTGGAAGCCTTCTGCGGCCTACTGTTGAGATGTGCGCCTGCCGTGCCCAGCTGCGGTCGGGGCATCTTCGTGTTCGCGGAGCACGGGGAAGGTTTTCCAGCGCGGGCCGCCCAAGGGTTGTCGGGCACCGGGCCGCGGGGCGTGGGCACCGCCGGCTGTGAGAGGGACGGGAATGGAACCGACCGAGAGCGCCGTGCCGGGCTCACGGCTGCGCCTGCGCCGCATGGCGGTCGTATGGCGGGCAGTCCGTGGGGCGGGTCGGCCGGCGGGGCGTCCGGGCACGGAAGTGCGCGCCGTCGGACAGTACACCCCGGACGGGCGCACCGCCGGGGGGCGCGCCGCGGCGGACGGCCGCGGCGCCGCACAGCAGGGCACCGAGCACACATCCGGCCTGACCGGCGCTGACGCGGACCCCGAACGGCACCCGTCCTGGCCCGCGCTGCCCGCGGCGGTCGTCGCGGCGGCCGGGTTCGTCCTGGGGGCCGGCTTCTACCGCGCCTTCACCGGCGGCCACGCGCTCTTCCCGTCCGGCACGGCCGGCTGGGCGCTGGCCGTGCTGACCGGCATCATCGTCGGCCACCTCGTCATGCTGGGCCGCTCCCGCTGGTGGGGCGGCACCGGCTCGGGCGCCGCCCTCACGCTCGCCGTGCTGCTGCTGTACGGCTGGCTGCCGGCCGGCATGGTCAGCCTCACGGTCGTCGTGCTGGTCGGCATAGCCCGCCGCAACCGCTGGCGCCAGGGCATCCTGCACGGGGCGGTCGACCTCCTCGGCATCGGCGCCGGCGCCCTGGTGCTGGGCGTCTTCGGATCCGTACCGTCCGTCGAGTCCCCCTCGGATCCGGACAGCTGGACGCTCTACACCGCACCCGAGGTGGTCCTGGTGGCCGTCTCCTACCTGGCGGTCACCCGCGTCCTGCTGTGGTACCTGCACGCCCCGCGCCCCGGCCTGCCCACCGTCGCCCGCACCGCCCTGGTCAGACAGGGCCTCGTCGCGGTCGCGCTGCTGGGCATCGCGCCGCTGGTCTGCGTGGTGGCCATGGCCAAGCCGATCCTGCTGCCGCTGTTCTCCATCCCCCTCATCGCCCTGGACTCCACGCTCTGGATAGCCCGGGCCCGGGCCGAGGAGCAGCTGCGCGACCCGCTGACCGGGCTGCCCAACCGCCAGTGGCTGCTGGAGCGCATCTGGACCGCGCTGGACGACGCCGAGCGGATCGACGCGCGCGCCGCCCTGATGCTGATCGACCTCGACCGTTTCCGGTCCGTCAACGACACGCTCGGTCATCTGGCCGGTGACCGGCTGCTCCTCCAGATCGCCGACCGGCTGCGGGCGGCGCTGCCGCGCGGGGCGGAGGCCGCGCGGCTCGGCGGGGACGAGTTCGCCGTCTTACTGCCCGTCGCCGACTCCACGACGTCCGCGACCCGGGTCGCCCGCAACCTGGTCGCCGCGCTCAGCTCCCCGCTCGACCTCGACGGCCTCACCCTCGTCCTGGAGGCCAGCGCCGGGGTCGCCGTCTTCCCCGACCACGCCCTGGACGCCGAGGGGCTGCTGCGGCGGGCGGACGTGGCGATGTACCAGGCGAAGCGGGACCGCACGGGCGTGGAGGTCTACGAGTCCAAGCGCGACTCGAACACCCCGGACCGGCTCGGTCTGCTGGGAGATCTCCGCAGGGCGCTGGACGCCCACGAGGTCGAGCTGCACTACCAGCCCAAGGTCCGCTTCGACGGACAGGTCGCGGGCCTGGAGGCCCTGGTCCGCTGGGTGCACCCCGAGCGGGGCAAGGTGCCGCCGGACGAGTTCATAGCGATCGCCGAGTCCTCGGGCCTGATGCCCCACCTCACCGAGTACGTCCTGGAGACCGCGCTGGGCCAGGTCGCCCGGTGGCGCGCCCAGGGACTGTTCGTCCCGGTCGCGGTCAACGTCTCCCCGCGTGACGTGCACACCCCCGGCTTCGCCGGCTCGGTCGCCGCGCGGCTGGCCCGGCACGGTGTCCCCGCGGGAGCGCTCCAACTGGAGATAACGGAACACGTCCTGCTGGAGGACCCACAGCGCGCCGCCGACACCCTCAACGCGCTGACCGGGCACGGCGTGAAGATGTCCCTGGACGACTTCGGCACGGGCTACTCGTCGCTGGTGCACCTGCGCAAGCTCCCGGTAAGCGAGCTGAAGATCGACCGCTCCTTCGTCGCCCGGCTCGCCGTGGACAACGAGGACGCGGAGATCGTGCGCTGCACGGTCGACCTCGCGCACTCCCTCGGTCTGCTCGTCGTCGCCGAGGGCGTCGAGGACGACGAGACCTGGGAGCGCCTGCGCGACCTCGGCTGCGACGCCGTCCAGGGCTGGCTGGTCGCCGCCGCGATGCCCCCCGAGGAGACCACGGCCTGGCTCCGCGCCCGCGGCTCCCGCGGCTGGCAGCGCCCCCGCGCCGCCCTGCCGGCGGCCACGGCGGACGACTCGGGCCGCATCGCGTGAGACCCCGCTCCGGTCGGGTCCGGCTCCGGTCCTGAACCCACTGTGACGGGTCGGACCGCCGGGGCCGGGCAAACCGTTTCACGGTCACGCCTGCCCGCCCCATAGGATTAGGGCCTGGCGCCACATTCCCGCCTGCCGTGCGACGCCTGGCACGCACGCTCGCCGCGTTGCCGAATCGTCCACGTGGCCCCGCCACGAGGACGCTCCGGCGCCCTGCGATCGCTCGCGCCTCAGGCCGCACGGCCCGCCCTCCGGGCGGACGACGGGAAGGTGACGCCAGGCCCGAGGCCCGAACCACACACTCACCCCAGAGGATCGCTGCATGCCTGGCATCACGCGCGAGGAGGTCGCCCACCTCGCCCGGCTGGCGCGTCTGGAGCTGAAGCCCGAAGAGCTCGACCACTTCGCGGGACAGCTGGACGACATCATCGGCGCGGTGGCCCGCGTCAGCGAGGTCGCCGACCAAGACGTACCGCCGACCTCGCACCCGCTCCCGCTGACCAACGTCATGCGCCCGGACGAGGTCCGTCCCTCGCTCACCCCCGAGCAGGCGCTCTCCGGAGCCCCGGCCCAGGAGCAGCAGCGTTTCAAGGTGCCGCAGATCCTGGGGGAGGAGTAACCCGCCATGACGGACAGCCCCATCATCAAGCTCACGGCCGCCGAGACCGCCGCGAAGATCGCCTCCGGCGAGCTCACGGCCGTCGAGGTCACCGAGGCCCACCTCGCCCGGATCGAGGCCGTCGACGAGAAGGTGCACGCCTTCCTGCACGTCGACCGCGAGGGCGCGCTCGCCCAGGCCCGTGCCGTCGACGAGAAGCGCGCCAGGGGGGAGAAGCTCGGTCCGCTGGCCGGCGTTCCCCTCGCGCTCAAGGACATCTTCACCACCGAGGGGATCCCGACCACCGTCGGTTCGAAGATCCTCGAAGGCTGGATCCCGCCGTACGACGCGACCGTCACGAAGCGGCTCAAGGCCGCCGACGTGGTCATCCTCGGCAAGACCAACATGGACGAGTTCGCCATGGGGTCCTCCACCGAGAACAGCGCCTACGGGCCGACCGGCAACCCCTGGGACCTCACCAAGATCCCCGGCGGCTCCGGCGGCGGTTCCTCCGCCGCGCTCGCCTCCTTCCAGGCCCCGCTCGCCATCGGCACCGACACCGGCGGCTCCATCCGCCAGCCCGCCGCCGTCACGGGCACGGTCGGCGTGAAGCCGACGTACGGCGGCGTGTCGCGGTACGGCATGGTCGCCTTCTCCTCCTCCCTCGACCAGGGCGGCCCCTGCGCCCGCACGGTCCTGGACGCGGCCCTGCTGCACGAGGTGATCGCCGGCCACGACCCGATGGACTCCACCTCGATCGACGCCCCGGTCCCGCCGGTCGTCGAGGCCGCCCGCAACGGCAGCGTCGCCGGGATGCGCGTCGGCGTCGTCAAGCAGTTCCGCGGCGAGGGCTACCAGGCCGGTGTCATCCAGCGGTTCGACGAGTCCGTCGCGCTGCTGAAGGAACTGGGCGCCGAGATCGTCGAGCTGGACTGCCCGTCCTTCGACCTGGCGCTGTCGGCGTACTACCTGATCGCGCCGTCCGAGTGCTCCTCCAACCTCGCCCGCTTCGACGGCCTGCGCTACGGCCTGCGCACCGGCGACGACGGCACGCACTCCGCCGAGGAGGTCACCTCCCTGACCCGCGAGGCCGGCTTCGGCCCCGAGGTCAAGCGCCGCATCATGCTCGGCACGTACGCCCTGTCGAGCGGCTACTACGACGCGTACTACGGCAGCGCCCAGAAGGTCCGCACGCTCATCAAGCAGGACTTCGACAAGGCGTTCGAGCAGGTCGACGTGATCGTCTCCCCGACGACCCCGACCACCGCCTTCCCGATCGGCGAGCGTGCCGACGACCCGATGGCGATGTACCTCGCCGACCTGTGCACCATCCCGACCAACCTGGCGGGCAACGCGGCCATGTCGCTGCCGTGCGGTCTCGCCCCGGAGGACAACCTCCCGGTCGGTCTGCAGATCATCGCCCCGGTCATGAAGGACGACCGTCTTTACAAGGTCGGCGCCGCCGTCGAGGCCGCCTTCGTGGAAAAGTGGGGCCACCCGCTGATCGAGGAGGCACCGTCGCTGTGAGCGCACTGACCAAGGCCAAGGGCTTCAAGAAGTCCAGGTCCGGCACGTACCTGTCCATGGCCGGGACCGCGTTCGGCGCGATCGGCGTCGCCAAGCGGCTGAAGAAGGCCCGAGCCGAGAAGGACACCCTGGTCCTGATCGACGCCACCGTGTCCGCCGTCGCCATCGTCACCGGCCTCGCGATCCTGTACCGCGAGCTGAAGCGGCTGGGCGACGACGACGTCCTGCTGGGCTGAGAGGGAAGTTTCACCGTGACCACCACGACCGACCTGGTGTCGTACGAGGACGCACTCGCGTCGTACGACCCCGTCATGGGCCTCGAGGTCCATGTCGAACTCGGCACCAAGACCAAGATGTTCTGCGGTTGCTCGACCGCCCTCGGCCAGGACGCCAACACGCAGACCTGCCCCGTGTGCCTCGGCCTGCCCGGCGCGCTCCCGGTCGTCAACGCGACCGGCGTCGAGTCCGCGATCAAGATCGGCCTCGCGCTGAACTGCGAGATCGCCGAATGGTGCCGCTTCGCCCGGAAGAACTACTTCTATCCGGATATGCCGAAGAACTTCCAGACCTCCCAGTACGACGAGCCGATCGCCTTCAACGGCTACCTCGACGTACAGCTGGAGGACGGCGAGACCTTCCGCGTGGAGATCGAGCGCGCCCACATGGAGGAGGACACCGGCAAGTCCACGCATGTGGGCGGCGCGACGGGCCGTATCCACGGCGCCTCGCACTCGCTCCTGGACTACAACCGCGCCGGCATCCCGCTGATCGAGATCGTCACCAAGCCGATCGTCGGCGCGGGCGAGCGCGCCCCCGAGGTGGCGAAGGCCTACGTCCGTGAGCTGCGCGAGGTCATCAAGGCGCTCGGCGTCTCCGAGGCCCGGATGGAGATGGGCCAGATGCGCTGTGACGTGAACCTGTCTCTGCGCCCGAACGGCACCGAGAAGTTCGGCACGCGTTCCGAGACGAAGAACGTGAACTCGCTGCGGTCCGTGGAGCGCGCGGCCCGCTTCGAGATCCAGCGGCACGCGGCCGTGCTGAGCAGCGGCGGGACGATCATCCAGGAGACCCGGCACTTCCACGAGGACACGGGGTCGACGACCTCGGGCCGTGTGAAGGAGGAGGCCGAGGACTACCGGTACTTCCCGGAGCCCGACCTCGTCCCGGTGGCCCCGTCCCGCGAGTGGGTCGAGGAGCTGCGGGCCGCGCTGCCCGAGCTGCCGCTGGTCCGCCGCAACCGGCTCCGCGAGGAGTGGGGCGTCTCGGCCACCGACATGCAGGCGATCCTGAACGCCGGTGCGCTGGAGCCCATCGTCGCCACCATCGAGGCCGGGGCCGACGCCGCCTCCGCCCGCAAGTGGTGGATGGGCGAGCTCGCCCGCAGCGCCAACGAGTCGGGCAAGGCGCTCGACGAGCTGGCGATCACGCCGCAGCAGGTGGCCCGGGTCGCCGAGCTCGTCGTGAAGGGCGACCTGAACGACAAGCTGGCCCGTCAGGTCATCGAAGGCGTCCTCGCGGGCGAAGGCACCCCGGACGAGGTCGTCGACAAGCGTGGTCTGAAGGTCGTCTCCGACGAGGGCGCGCTCACCGCCGCCGTCGACGAGGCCATCGCCGGCAACCCGGCCATCGCGGACAAGATCCGCGGCGGCAAGGTGGCGGCGGCCGGCGCGCTGGTCGGCGCGGTCATGAAGGCGACCCGGGGCCAGGCCGACGCGGCCCGCGTGAAGGAGCTGATCCTTCAGAAGCTGGGTGTCGGCGAGGGCTGAGCCCTTCCGCGGACCCGGCAGGGGGGGATGCGCCGAACCCGGCGCATCCCCCCTCTCAGTCACCTACGGGCGACGTCCCACGACCCGGACGAAGCCCAGCGTGCCGCCCTGGTCGAGGCGCAGCATCTCGGCGCACTGGCCGGCCATCCGGATGTGCCACTCGTCCGTGTGCTCCTCGGCCACGACCTCGCACCACCGCAGCCAGTCGCGCCAGCCGTCGTCCAGCCAGTCGGCCGTCTCGACCTCCACGGTCCCGCTGCGGGTCCACTGGCGCCGCCACCAAGCGGCCGAGTGGAAGCACCAGAAATCCGGCTCCCAGTACGGCTTGAGGTGCTCCGGCGGCTCGACGCCGTCGATCTCCTCGCGCAGCGCCGGCACGACGACGCCGATCCGCCCGCCGGGCTTCAGCAGCCGGGTCAGCCGGGCCAGATACAGGTCGTTGGTGCCGAAGTACTGGTACGCGTCGACGGAGACGATCGCGTCGAAGCTGCCCTCGCCGAACGGCAGGTCGTGCGCCTCGGCGAACACGGGCAGAACGCGATCGGCCACGCCCGCCTCGGCGATACGCGCCGCGTTCTCGTCGGGCTTGATCCACAGGTCTGCGGCGACGACCTGGACGTCGTACTCCTTCGCGAGGAATACGGACGTCATGGCGCGTCCGCAGCCCAGGTCGAGCACGCGCGCGCCGGGGCGCAGCTGCTCCAGGCCCAGCGCCGGGGCCAGCCACTCCAGCAGCCACAGCGCGTGCGGGCCCATCTGGTTCTCGATGGTCCAGCGGACGTCGTAGGCGTTGCTGCGGGGGTAGCGGGGGTGGGTCAGACGGTCAGTGAGGTGGTCGCTCGAGGTCCTGGAAGTGATGTCGGACATCGGTGAACGGGCTCCTTGAGTCCATGGAAGAGAACAGGGATGCGTCGGAGCTCGGTCGGACCGTCAAACAATGCACCTGCTTCAGCCGGGCGGCGGGTGCCGCGGGCATTCCTCGGACCCGCGGACGCTAACAGCCGGCCCGTCGGCCCCGCACCCGGTTTTCCCGCCCGACGCGCTACCGTCTCGGCCATGAGTGGACGCGCTGATTCCGACACCGATCCTGAGATAACGGGCCCGGAGGCAGCCGCCGCGCAGGACACCGGGCCCGATGCCGCACGGGCCGAGCCTGGTGACGAGCGGGGAGAGCCGGACGACGAGCTGGACGACGCCGAGGATCGGGACGACGAGCTGGACGACGCCGAGGAGCTGGACGACGCCGAGGATCGGGACGACGAGCTGGACGACGCCGAGGAGTCGGACGACGCCGAGGATCGGGACGACGAGCTGGACGACGCCGATGATCCGGTGGAGGGCGCGCGGCGGGCCCGCTGGACGGCGGCGGGTACGGGCGCCGCGCTGACCCTGGCGGGGCTGGCCGCGGCCCTGCTCCGCCTCACCCGTTCCGCATCGGGACTCGTCCCGGCGGCGTACGCCGGCGGCGCGGCCGTCTGCGCGGGCGCCGCCGTGCTGGGCGCCCGGGGACGCACCCGGCGGGCGCTGTGGCTGCTGATCGCCGGCGTGATGGTGATGGCGCTGGGGGACCAGTCCGACTGATCCCCCCGCTGTGAATAAGCCCACGAAACCGACAAATGATCTCGTGTGCCTGTAACAGTGGCTTTGCCATTGCTCATGCGTTCTTTGCGGGCTGTTCAGTTCATGGACGACTGCCCCCGGTCAAAGATCCAAAAAAGTCACCCTGGGAGCACGTTTCGTGGCAGCCCTCGCACGCTGGTGTGTCCGACGCCGTCTGGTCACCGTTCTGCTGTGGCTCCTCGCCTTCGCGGGGATGGCCGCGGGCGCCGCCGTCGCCGGCTCCGCGTACTCGAACGACTACCAGGTCCCCGGCACCGAGTCGGGGCGCGCCACCCAGCTGCTGCACGAGGGCTTCCCGCGGCTCGGCGGCGACAGTGACACCGTCGTCTGGCACACCACGTCCGGCAGCGTCCGCGCCGCCGACGTCGAGCAGACGATGACCCGCGCCCTGGAACGCGTCGGGAACCTCCCCGGCGTGGCCTCCGTGACCAGCCCCTACGACGGGCCGGGCGCGGGACGCGTCAGTGCGGACGGCCGTACGGCGTACGCCACGGTCACCTTCGACGAGCAGGCGCAGGACGTCAGCCGGTCCGAGGCGCAGGCCGTCGTCGACACCGCGAAGAGCGCGGAGACCGACGGGCTCCAGGTGGAGCTGGGCGGCGGCGCCGTCGCGCTCACCGAGTCCTCCGGCGGGCACCTCGCCGAGGTCGTCGGCGTGGTCGTCGCCGCGGTCGTGCTGTTCCTCGCCTTCGGCTCGCTCGCCGCCTCACTGCTGCCCATCGCCACCGCCCTGGTCGGCGTCGGCACCGCGTATGCCGGGATCGTGCTGCTCGGTCACGCCATGACCGTCGCCGACTTCGCCCCCATGCTCGGCATGCTGATCGGGCTCGGCGTCGGCATCGACTACGCACTGTTCATCGTCACCAGACACCGGCGCGGGCTGAAACGCGGGCTGTCCGTCACCGAGGCGGCCACCAACGCCGTCGCGACCACGGGACGGGCCGTCGTCTTCGCGGGTGCCACCGTTTGCATCGCCCTGCTGGGCATGCTGATCCTGCGGCTGAGCTTCCTCAACGGCGTGGCACTCGCCGCCAGTCTGACCGTGATCCTCACCGTCGCGGCCTCCGTGACGCTGCTGCCCGCCCTGCTGTCCCTCATCGGCATACGGGCGCTCAGCCGCCGCGAGCGCCGCCGCCTGGCGGAGCACGGGCCCGAGCCCGAGCTGCCCACCGGCTTCGCCGCCCGCTGGTCGGCGTTCGTGGAGCGCCACCCCAAGGTGCTCGGGGCGGTCGCCCTGGTGGTCATGGCCGTCCTCGCGCTGCCCACGTTCTCACTGCACCTGGGCACCTCCGACCAGGGAAATGACCCGAAGGCCTCCACCACGCGCCAGGCCTACGACCTCCTCGCCGACGGCTTCGGCCCCGGCGTCAACGGCCCGCTCACCCTCGTCACGAAGGTCGACGGGGCCGACGACAAGCTCGCCCTGGGCAACCTCGACGCCACGCTCCGGACCACCGAGGGCGTCGCCTCGGTGACGCCGGTGACGTTCGACTCCGGCGGTCACACCGCGTACCTGAGCGTCGTCCCGGAGTCCTCGCCGCAGTCGAAGCAGACCAGCGACCTCGTCGACCGGCTGCGCGACGAGGTGCTGCCCCGGGCCGAGGCGGGCACCTCGCTCGACACGCAGGTCGGCGGCATGACGGCCGGCTACGACGACTTCGCCGACGTCATCGTCTCCAAGCTGCCGGTCTTCGTCGGGGTCGTGATCGGCCTGGGCTGTCTGCTGCTCCTGCTCGCCTTCCGCTCGATCGGCATACCGCTGAAGGCGGCCGCGATGAACGTCGCCGCCGTGGCCTCGGCCTTCGGGGTGGTCGTCGCGATGTTCCAGTGGGGCTGGGGCAGCGAACTGCTCGGCCTCGGCAGCGCGGGGCCCATAGAGCCCTTCCTGCCCGTGATCATGGTGTCGGTGCTCTTCGGCCTGTCCATGGACTACCAGGTCTTCCTGGTGAGCCGGATGTACGAGGAGTGGCTGGAGACCGGCGACAACCGGCGTGCCGTGCGGGTCGGCCTCGCCGAGACCAGCCGGGTGATCAACTCGGCGGCGGTCATCATGATCTCCGTCTTCCTCGCCTTCGTCCTCAGCGGCGACCGCGTGATCGCCATGTTCGGCATCGCCCTGGCCGCCGCCGTCGCCCTGGACGCCTTCGTGCTGCGCACGCTCCTCGTCCCCGCCCTGATGCACCTGCTCGGCGGCGCCAACTGGTGGCTGCCGCGCTGGATGGACAAGCGCCTGCCGCGGATCAGCATCGAACCGCCCGAGTGCCGTGCCGCGCATGAGAGGCTGGCCGCCGCGACGGACGCCGAGGTGGCGGACGTCCTGGCCGAGGAGGAGCGGCAGCGGGATGTACGCGATATCCCTGGGTGACGACGGTGCCGAACTGCGGCCCCTGGAACCCTGGCACGCCGAGGAGTTCTTCGCGCACCTGGAGCGGGGCAGGGACTTCATCGGGCGGTTCATCGGCTTCGGGTCACAGGAGACGGACGTGGAGTCCGCGCGGGTCATGCTCCAGCGGTACGCCGACATGCGCGCCGCCGACACCCGCTCGCTGCACGGACTGTGGCTGAACGGCAAGCTCGTGGGCGGCGTGCTGTTCCTGAACTTCGACGCCGCGAGCGGCAACTGCGAGGTCGGCTGCTGGCTGGAGCCCGCCGGGATCGGGCGCGGACTGGTCACCCGGGCGATGCGCGTCCTGATCGACTGGGCCGTCGAAGAGCGTGGCATCCACCGGATCGAGTGGGTCGCCGCCTCGGGCAACCAGCCGAGCCTGAACGTGGCCCGGCGCCTCGGCATGACCCGCGACGGTGTACGGCGCGAGGCCCACCCCTATGGTGGCGTACGGCACGATCTCGAAGTCTGGTCGGTGCTGGCGCCCGAGTGGCGCGCCGCACGCGCGCGTGCCGCTCACGACGATCATTAAGAGACTTCTCAGACAGCGACCCTACGGTGCGACACATGGCAACGAACGCAGTGGACGAGACCGAGGCCACCGAGGCCACGACCGACGAGAAGGCGGTGGACACCACCAAGTCCGACGAGGTGACCCGGACCGAGGCCCCGGCCGAGACCGCCGAGACCAAGGAGGAGGGCCCCTCCGGCGTCGGCCAGGGCGCTGCCGCCGTGGTCTCCGCCGCGCTGGGCGTCGTCTCGCTCACCGGCAGCTGGATCGGCACGGTGGCTGCCGCACGGCAGAACCTCGTCGGCCAGCTGGAGACGGCGCAGAACGCGGGCGTGGCCAAGCAGATCCAGGCGGTCTACGGCGACGCCTGGCAGACCACGGCCCTGTGGGGCGGCCTGTTCGCCGTGACGGCACTGATCGTCGGCGTCGTCGTACTGGCCCGGCCGGCGTTCGGCACCCCCGGCAGGATCCAGGCCCCCTGGATCAAGTCGGTCGCCTGGGCGGGTGTCGCGCTCGGCGTGATCGGCCTGTTCCTGGCCGTCCTGAAGTACACCGGCATCCTGCTCGGACTGCCGTCGGCGGGCTGAGTCACCGCAGGTCCTGAGGGGTCTTAGGGAATCCGTGAGCACCTTACGGAGTCCCTGAGGCCCCTCAGCCGTGTCTAAGGCCCCGCAGGCCCCCGAAGATGCGGAACTCTCCCGATGTGGCGGCCGGGCCTGGGAGACGAAGGTGGAGGCATCGCAGAAGAGGCACCGCGGAAAGCGAAGCCCCTTCACCCGGCCTCTCACCAAGGACACGCCATGTACGAGTACGAGTTCCAGCAGCTGCGCGCCGCCGACCTCATCCGCCGCGCCGACCACGAGCGCCAGGTCCGCGAGGCCGCCCGGGCCCGCCGCGCCGCCCGCCGCGCCGCCCGCCGCGAAGCGGCGGAAGGCTCCCCCGAGCACGAGAGCCATACCCGCCGCTTCCGCCGGCCACGCTCCGCCCGCGCCGCGTGAACACAGGGGCGGCACCGGCCGCCTCCGTGATCGCCCGGGCGGAGGAGGCGGCTGATGCGGCGGCGCTCCGGGCGGGGCCGGCGGCTGGTCCCGGGGGTGTCCGGGCGGGGGCGGCGGCTGGTCCCGGGGGTGTCCGGGCGGGGGCGGCGGCCGGTCCCGGGGTCGTCCGGGCGGGGGCGGCGGCCGGTCCCGGGGTCGTCCGGGCGGGGGTGACAGCCGGCCCCCAGGGCGTCCAGGCGGAGGCGACAGCCGGAACCGGGGCCCGGCGTGGCAAAACCGGTCCCCTGCTGTCGGAGCTCCATGCGATGCTCGGGTCCGTGGAGACCAGGTCCGTCAGCCCCGTGTTCGTCGGCCGGGACGCCGAGTTGGGCTTGCTCGACGAGGTGCTCGGCGGTGCCGCCGCGGGCGACCCCCAGGCGTTGCTCATCGGCGGCGAGGCCGGAGTCGGCAAGACCCGGCTCGTCGAGGAGTTCGCCGCCGCGGCCCGCGGACGCGGCGCGGTCGTCGCGCTCGGCGGCTGCGTCGAGATCGGCGCCGACGGGCTGCCGTTCGCGCCGTTCTCCACCGCCCTGCGCGCCCTGCGCCGCGAGCTGCCCGGGCAGTTCGCCGCCGCGGCCGCCGGGCAGGAGGAGGAACTGGCCCGGCTGCTCCCCGAGATCGGCACGGCCGCAGCACGCGAGGCGGCCCGGCACGACGAGGACGGCATGGCCCGCCTCTTCGAACTCACCGCACGCCTGCTGGAGCGCGTCACGGCCGAGCACACCGTCGTCCTGGCCCTGGAGGACCTGCACTGGGCCGACGCCTCCACCCGGCACCTGCTCTCCTACCTCTTCCGCACCCTGCGCACCGGCCGCCTCGTCGTCCTCGCCACCTACCGCTCCGACGACATCCACCGCCGCCACCCGCTCAGGCCCCTGCTCGCCGAACTCGACCGCCTCCGTACCATCCGCCGCATCGAACTCGCCCGCTTCAACCGCGAGGAGGTGTGCCGCCAGGTCGCCGGGATCCTCGCCCAGGAACCCGACCCGGACCAGATCGACGCGATCTTCGAACGCTCCGACGGCAACGCCTTCTTCGTCGAGGAACTCGCCGTCGCAGCCCACGAGGGCTGCCGCACGGGCCTGACCGACTCCCTGCGCGACCTGCTGCTCGTCCGGGTGGAGGGGCTGCCCGAGACCGCCCAGCAGGTCGCCCGGATCGTCGCCGAGGGCGGCTCCACCGTCGAGTACCGGCTGCTGGCCGCCGTCGCCCGGCTCGCCGAGGACGATCTCATCGAGGCGCTGCGGGCCGCCGTGAACGCCAGCATCCTCACCCCCGCGCCCGGCGGCGACGGCTACCGCTTCCGCCACTCCCTGGTCCGCGAGGCCGTCAGCGACGACCTGCTCCCCGGCGAGCGCTCCCGCCTCAACCGCCGCTACGCCGAAGCCCTGGAAGCCGACCCGACCCTCGTCCCGGCCGACCAGCACGCGACGCGCCTGGCCAGCTACTGGTACTACGCCCACGACGCGGCCAAGGCCCTGCCCGCAGTCCTCGACGCCGCCGTCGAGGCCCGCCACCGCCACGCCTACGCCGAGCAACTTCGGCTGCTGGAACGGGCGATGGAACTGTGGGACACCGCCCCCGAAGCCGTACGCCGGACCCTGCGCCCCGTCGACTACGCCGAGGTCTATCCGGCCTGCGGCGGTCCGCAGGCCACCGCGCTGAGCCACCTCGACCTGCTGGCCGAGGCGGCCGTCGCCGGACGGCTCTGCGGGGAGCGCGAGAGCGCCCTGAAGATCACCAAGCGGGCGCTGCGCCAGCTGGACGAGGAGGACGACCCCCTGCGCGCCGCCTGGTTCTGGATCCAGCGCTCCCGGCTGGTGCAGCGGCTCGCCCGCGGCGACGGCTGGAAGGAGATCGCCACCGCGCAGGACCTGGTCCGCGGCCTGCCGCCGTCCGAGGTGCACGCCGAGGTGCTCGCCACGGTCGCCCACTGGTCGATGCTCCGCCAGCCGGGCCCGCAGGCCCTGACGGCCGCCGAGCGTGCGGTGGAGTACGCGCGCATGGTGGGCGCCGACGACATCGAGTCCAACGCCCGGCTCACCCTCGGAGCACTCATGATCGACGCCGGGCAGATCGAGGCCGGGCTGGCCCACATGTACCAGGTCAAGGACGAGGTCGAGGCCCGGGGGCTCGCGGTGGTCGTGGGCCGCAGCCATGTGAACCTGCCCTCCGCCCTGGAGGGCATCGGGCGCTCCGAGGAGTCCGTGGACGTCCTGCACGAGGGCCTGCGCCTCACCGGCAGGATGGGCCTGCGGGAGGCCGAGGGCTGGGTCTGGGGCAACCTCGCCGAGTCGCTCATCTCCCTCGGCCGCTGGGACGAGGCGGCCGAGGCGGCCGTCAACGCCCAGCGGCGCGGGCAGACGGCCGCGCCGTACGGCTCGGGCGCCAACAGCCTGGCGTTCCTCGCGCTCGCCCGCGGCCGGGTGCCCGAGGCGGCTCACCATCTCGCCGAGAGCCGCGCCTCCTACGGCCCGCACGACCCCATGCCGCAGCACGACCTCCCGATCGCCTGCCTCACCCTCCAGCTCGCCGTCGCCGAGGGCCGCCTGGCCGACGCCCGCGCCGAACTGGCCCGCACCCTGAAGTCCGGTTTCCCGCCGGGCACCCAGCGCTACGCCTGGCCCCTGCTGCTCGAAGCCGCCATGGCCGAGGCCGACGCCCGTGCACTGCCCACCGCGCGGGACGGCCGCGAGGAGACCCTGGAGAGCATCTTCGAAGCCGTCAGACGCCTCACCACGAACGCCCCCGTCTGGCTCGCCCACGAGAAGTGGGTCCGCGCCGAACTCCACCGCGCCGGACTCCACCGCGCCGCCGTCCACGGCGCCGGGAGCCGGAACGCCCCGGAGATCTGGTCGGAGGTGGTCACCGCCTTCGAACCCCTGGAGCGGCCCTACGACCTCGCCCGCGTCCGGTACCGCCTGGCCGCGTCGCTGCTGACGGGCGGCGGCGAGGCCGACGAGCGCGACCGGGCCACGGAACTGCTCCGCCTGGTCCACGCCGTCGCCCGCCACCTCGGGGCCCGGCCGCTCGCCGACGCCGCCACCGCGCTCGCCCGGCGCGCCCGGCTTCCGCTGACGCCCGCCGCGGAACCGGCCCCGGCTCCCGCGGACCCTGCCAAGGCCCTCGGCCTGACCAGTAGGGAACGGGACGTGCTGCGCCTGGTCGCCGCCGGTCACACCAACCGACGGATAGCCGAGGAACTGTTCATCTCCCCGAAGACCGCGAGCGTCCACGTCTCCAACATCCTGGCGAAGCTCGGCGTCTCCGGCCGCGGCGAGGCGGCGGCGGTGGCGCACCGGCTGGGGCTGTTCCCGGCCGAATCCGTCATGCCCGGCGCCCCAGGCTGAGGCATACGCTGTAAAGGACATCGGGGGGTGGCGCGGCCCAGGGAGGCTCCGTGTTCAACATGTTCGAGGAACTGTTCGCACCCGGTCGCAAACACACCCGAGACGAACAGAACCGCCTGGAGCTGACCCGACAGGACACCGGGGACGCCGATCCCGGACGCGGGCCGATAGACCTGTCGTCCGGGAAGGTCGTCGTACGCCCGCCGCAGGAGCCGGAGGACGACGACTGCGCAGGCTCCGAGGACTGACGCGAGGCCCGACCCCGAAGCCCGACCCCGAAGCCCGCCCTAGGTCACCCGCAGTTCCAGGATCCGGTCGTCCCCGTCCTTGGGACTGCCCCGGCCGTCCGTGTTGCTGGTCACCAGCCACAGCCGGTCGCCGCCCGCCGGGACCACCGTGCGCAGCCGGCCGTACTCGCCTTCCAGGAACGCCTGCGGTTCGGCCGAGGCCTCGGTGCCGTTCAGCGGGATGCGCCACAGCCGCTTGCCGCGCAGGCCCGCCATCCAGACCGACCCCCCGGCGTAGGCGATGCCGCTGGGCGAGGCCTCGGCCGTGGTCCACTGGTCGACCGGGTTGTGGAACCCGGAGTCGTCGGACCTGCCCTCGGCCTCCGGCCAGCCGTAGTTGTCGCCCGGCTTGATCGCGTTGAGCTCGTCCCAGGTGTCCTGGCCGAACTCCGAGGCGAACAGGCGCTGCTTCGCGTCCCAGGCCAGGCCCTGCACATTGCGGTGGCCGTACGAGTACACCGGTGAGTTCCCGAACGGGTTGCCCGGCGCCGGCTCGCCCTCCGGGGTCAGCCGCAGGATCTTGCCGCCCACGGAGTCCTTGTCCTGGGACAGGCCCGTGTCACCGCTCTCGCCCGTACCCACGTACAGCATCTTGTCCGGACCGAACGCGATCCGGCCGCCATTGTGGATGACTCCCTTGGGGATGCCCTTGAAGACCGTGTCGGGAGCGCCGAGCTGCTCGCCGGCGGGCTTCTTCTCGTCGTACAGCATGCGGACGATGCGGTTGTCGGAGGCCGAGGTGAAGTACGCGTAGACCATGTGGTCCGAGGCGAACTCGGGGGAGAGGGCGATACCGAGCAGGCCGCCCTCGCCGGCGGCGGATACGCCCGGCACCTCGCCCAGCTCGGTCTTCTTGCCGGTCTTCTCGTCGACCCGGACGATCGTCCCGTCGTCCCGGGAGGAGACGAGCAGGCCGCCGCCCGGCAGCGGGGCGAGGCCCCAGGGGGAGTCCAGGCCCCCGGCGACGGTCCGCACCACCTTCACCGAGCCCTTGGCGCGCGGTGTCTCCTGACCGGCCCGCCCCGTCGGTGCGGACGACCCCGGTGCGCTCCGGCTCGGGGAGGCGCTCCCGTCCGGGCCGGACGACCCTCCGCCGTCGGACGAACAGCCGGCCGTCAGCAGGAGCGCGGCGGCGGCCAACACGGTCGGCACGGCTCGACGTTGCACGATCATGGTCCCTTCGACGGGGCAGGTCCTCTCCCTGTCATACACCGCCCGTGCCTCACAAGTTCCCGATCACGGAACGCGGCACCGCGAACACGGGGTTTGCCCGAAACGCCCCCCGATGCGGGACGGGGCTCAGTCCCAGGACCCCTGTGCCGGCGGCAGCTCCGCCACCTCGCGCAGGTCCTCCGCCGTCAGGCGCAGGGCCGCCGCGGCGGCGTTCTCCGTGACCCAGCGCTCCTGCTTCGTGCCGGGGACCGGGACCACGTGCGGGCCCTGGGCGAGGACCCAGGCGAGGGCGACCTGGGCGGGGCTGACGTGCTCGCCGTGGCGGCGGGCCACCCGGCGCAGGCCCGCGACGATCGGCTGGTTCGCGGCCATCATCTCGGCCGTGAAGCGGGGGTGCCGGGCCCGGATGTCGTCCGCCTCGAAGCCCGCTCCGGGCCGCAGCCGGCCGGTCAGGAAGCCGTTGCCGAGCGGCATCGCCGCCAGGAACCCGATGCCCCGCGTCTCGCACCACGGCAGCAGCGTCTCCAGCGCCTCCGGCGACCACACCGACAGCTCCGCCTCCACCGCGCTCACGGGAAACACCTGCTGCACCCGCTCCAGCTGCCGGACCGTCGCGTCGTGCAGCCGGGCCCCGGAGCGGCGGCCGGCCCGCGCGCCCACCGCGCACAGGCCCAACGCCCGTACCTTCCCGGCCTGGACGAGTTCCGCCATCGCGCCCCACGTCTCCTCGACGGGCACTTCCGGGTCGGCCCGGTGCAGCTGGTAGAGGTCTATGACGTCCGTCTGGAGGCGCCGCAGCGACGCGTCACAGGCCCGTTTCACATACCCCGGGCGGCCGTTGGCGACGATGTGCTGGTCGCCCACGAGCAGACCGACCTTCGTCGACACGAACGCGTCCGGCCGCCGCTCCTTCAACGCCCGTCCCACCAGCAGTTCGTTGGTGAAGGGGCCGTACATGTCGGCCGTGTCCAGCAGGGACGACCCCAGGTCGAGCGCCCGGTGCACCGCCCTGAGCGACTCGTCGCCGCGCTGCCGCGACGCGCTGTACGCCCAGCTCATCGGCATGCACCCGAGTCCGACGGCCCCCACCGCGAGCGCCGCCGCGCCGATCGTCCTGCGCTCCACCTGGTCGTGACCCTCCCTGTTCCGGCCACCCCAACCTAACCTCTGCCGTCACACCCTCCTGACATAGCCTCCTGTGCATGACTGCTGACGTGTGGCTGCCCATCCCGCCGGACGAGATCGAGGGACTCCCGCAGGGCCCCGCCTACCGCTTCTGGAACGGTGAGGAAGAGTTCCCCGCGGACCCGGCGGACTGTGTCTTCTACGTCGTCCCCTACATGAAGCCCAGTCCGCTGTGCGTGCGTCCGATGCCGCAGATGAGCCACGTACAGGTCGTGCAGACCCTCTCCGCCGGGATCGACCACGTGGAGCCGGGGCTGCGGCACCTGCCTCCGGGCGTGCGGCTGTGCAACGCGCGCGGGGTGCACGAGGCCAGCACCGCAGAGCTCACCGTCGCACTGATCCTGGCCTCGCTGCGCGGGGTCCCCGACTTCGTCCGCGCGCAGGACCGGGGGGAGTGGCTCGCCGGGTTCCGGCCCGCGCTCGCCGACAAGAACGTCCTCATCGTCGGGTACGGGTCGATCGGCGAGGCCATCGAAGACCGGCTCGTCCCGTTCGAGGTGGCGCGGGTGGCGCGCGTCGCGCGCTCCCAGCGCACCACGACGCGCGGGCCGGTGCATCCGCTCACCGAACTCCCGGCGCTGCTGCCGGAAGCGGACGTCGTCATCCTCTCCACACCGCTCACCGAAACCACCCGTGGCCTGGCCGGGGCCGACTTCCTGTCCCGGATGAAGAACGGCGCCCTCCTCGTCAACGTCGCCCGCGGCCCCGTCGTCGACACCAAGGCGCTGCTCGCCGAACTGGAGAGCGGCCGCATCACCGCCGCTCTCGACGTCACCGATCCCGAGCCCCTCCCGCGCGAACATCCCCTGTGGCGTGCGCCGGGGGTACTCATCAGCCCGCACGTCGGCGGACCCACCTCCGCGTTCCTGCCGCGCGCCGAGCGGCTCCTGGCGGACCAGTTGAACCGTTATGTGAACCGGGAGCCGCTGCGCAACGTGATCCTTACGACGGGTGCATCAACCGGCTGATCCGAACTTCGGGTACTGTCCGCAATCCTTCGGGCGCGGTGGGTACTCATGCATCTGTTGATCGTCACGGAGCGTAGAGAACCTATGTCCCTGAGTGACGAAACTGGTGTATCGTCCCGACAGGGGCTGCGCCGGGGACAGTTCGGCGCCGGGGACGGACAGTTCAGGACTGTGAGGGGGGCGACAGGCGATGCACGGCCTATGGACGAGCGATCCGACGAGGCGGGGCTGCCGGCGGCGACCCTGGCGGACGGCCGCGAGCAGACGCGGTCACCACGCCGATCACGGCGGGCGGCACACCCATCACAGCGACCACCACACCGACCACAGTCATCACCACCGCAGGACCGGCAGCCGCAGAAGGCATGTCCAGTCGGCGCACCGGGACCCGCGGGGGCCGGGAGCGGCACGGACCGGGAGGGTCCGGTGAGCGCGCCGCCGACCCCCACGCCCACGCTCGACGGAGCGCTGCGGGCACAGCCTCCGTCCCCCAGGGCGCAGCTGCCCCGCACGCCGGCCCCCGGCCCCCGGCCGGGCCTGGCCCTCCAACTCGTCCTCGCCCTGGTCTGCGCGGCGTACACCGTCGGTTCCGCGCTCGGCTGGGGTTCGAACGAGATGGCCCTGATCATGGGCGACTTCGGGCTGAGCGCGGCCGCCGGCGCCGCCGCCGTGTCCTGCGTCCTGTGCGCCCGCAACCGCTGCACCCGCTTTCGACCCGCCTGGCTGCTGTTCGGCCTCTCCTCGGCGATGGCGGCCCTGGGCAACCTGGTCTGGGGGTGGTACGAGGTCGTCCTCGGGCAGCCCGTCCCCAGCCCCTCGTACGCCGACCTCTTCTTCCTGTGCTTCGCACCGCCCGCCATCGTGGGACTGCTGGTCCTCGCCAAGCGACCGGTGAGCAAGGCCGGCTGGGTCTGCCTCGCGCTCGACGCCTGGCTGATCGGAGGCTCGCTGCTCACCCTGGCGTGGAGCCTCGCGCTGGCCCAGGCCGCGAAGACGGAAGGGCCGAGCGTGGCGCACACCGCGCTGTCGCTGGCGTATCCGCTGCTCGACATCGCGCTGATCAGCATGGTGTTCGCGCTGCACTTCCGGCGCTCGGCGGTGAACCGCACAGCGATCAACACCGCGATCAGCGGCCTGGCGCTGACCCTGATGTGCGACGCCCTGTTCACCTCGCCGCTGATGCACGACAGCTACCGCTCCGGCCAGCTCCTCGACGCCGGCTGGTTCGCCGGCTCGCTGCTCCTGGCGTACGCCCCGTGGGCCGGGCCCCGCACACCGGACACCGACCGGCACGGCCCTGAGCGGCACAGCACGGCGGGGCACACGCGCGTGGTGCACGAGCACGTGCCCGGGCAGCGCAGCGGCCCGCACCATCATTCGCCCCTGCCCGGAGGCGAGCTCGGCCGGTATCCGGCCGCCCGGCCCATCGCCGGCTCCCTCGCCGCCCTCACGCCGTATCTCGCGGCGGCCGTGTGCACCCTGGGGATCCTCTACAACGTCCTCAACGGCCGCAGTGTCGACCGCGTGGTCCTGCTCACCGGCGGCACGGTCGTGCTCGCGCTGGTCGTGCGCCAGGGCATCATGCTGCTCGACAACATCACCCTCACCCAGGAACTGGCCCAGAAGGAGAACCACTTCCGCTCCCTGGTGCAGGGCTCCAGCGACGTCATCATGATCGCCGCACCCAGCGGCGTCCTCAGGTACGTCTCCCCGGCCGCCGCCGGTGTCTACGGCCGCCCGGCGGATGAGCTGGTGGGGACGGAACTGGCCCATCTGATCCACCCGGAGGACCTGGGCTGCGTCGTGCACGAGGTGCGGCGTTTCCTCGCGGCCAACCCGGTCGAGGAACCCACTACGCGCATCGAGTGCCGTTTCCGCTCGGGTGACGGAGGCTGGCTGAACGTCGAGTCGACCGTCAACCGCCATCACGGCGGCCTCATCTTCAACAGCAGGGACGTGACCGAACGGGTGCGGCTCCAGGCCCAGTTGCAGCACAACGCCGAGCACGACCCGCTCACGGACCTGCCCAACCGCGCCCTGTTCACCAAGCGCGTCCAGCACGCCCTGTCGGGCCGCCGCGCCTCCGACCGGGGCGTGGCCCTGCGCAACACGGCGGTGCTGTTCATCGATCTCGACGGCTTCAAGGCCGTCAACGACACCATCGGGCACCAGGCCGGGGACGAGCTGCTCGTCCAGGCCGCCCGCCGCCTGCAGGACTCCGTCCGGCAGGGCGACACCGCCTCCCGGCTGGGCGGCGACGAGTTCGCCGCCCTGATCGTCGGGGACAACACCCGCGACCGCGAGGCCCGGCAGCGGCACATACTGGAGCTCGCCGACCGCCTCAGGACGACGCTCTCCCAGCCGTACGCCATCGACGGCAACGATGTCCGTGTCAACGCCTCCATCGGCGTGGCCTTCGCCGAGCCGGGCCTCGGCGCGGGCGAGCTGCTGCGCAACGCCGACCTGGCCATGTACCGGGCCAAGGCCGGCGGCAAGGGCCGCGTCGAGCTGTACAAGCCGCAGATGCAGCAGGACGTCGTACGGAAGGCGGAGCTGGCCACGCGCCTGCGGGCCGCGCTGCACGACGGCGAGTTCACCCTGCTGCACCAGCCGGTGGTGTGCCTGGGGGACGGCCGGATCGCGTCGGTGTCCGCGCAGGCGCGCTGGCGCTCCTCGCAGGGGGTGCTGTTCACCCCGGCGGAGTTCCTGCGCGTGGCCGAGGATAGCGACAAGACCGCCGAGCTGGGCCGGTGGGTGATCGAGGAGGCCGTCGAGCAGGCCGCCGAGCGGCACGCGACCGGGCTGTCCGCGCCGGTCGTCGTCCGGATGAGCGCCCGCCGGCTGCTGGACAGATCGATGCCGCTCGGCACGATCGAGGCACTGCTCACACGGCACGGGCTGCCGTCCGGGTCGCTGGTCATCGAGCTGTCCGACGCCGACCCCAGGACCGGCCTGGACGAGCTGGAGCGCCGGCTGGGTGCCCTCAGGCGGGTCGGGGTCCGGATCGCGCTCGACGGGTTCGGCAGTGGCTACGGGGCGATCACGGCCCTCAGGCGGCTGCCCGTCGACATCCTCAAGCTCGACCGCAGTCTGGTCGAGGGCGTCGTCGAGTCCGCCCGTCTGCACAAGATCACCAGTGGGCTGCTGCGCATCGCCGGCGACCTCGGACTGAAGTCCGTGGCCGACGGGGTGGATCTTCCCGAGCAGGTCGTCGCCCTGCGCGCGATGGGCTGTACGCACGGGCAGGGCATGGCGTTCTCCGGGCCGCTCGACGAGTACCGGCTGCGCCGGGCGCTCGCTTCCGGCCACTATCCGGTACCGCACGGACCGGCTGAACCGGCGCTCGCGGGCGGTGCCCCGCGGGTGTACAGCTCGGGTGTGTCCGCCGTCATCGGAGGCGGTACGGCCCTCCGCTCACATAATGAGACTCCCGTCCCACCCACTTGACAGTGAGTGCGTGCCGGGGGGAGGGTCTGTGCCATGCGCACCCGAATTCTCGTACTTGGACAGCGCGTCGGCTGACGCTGAGCCTCGACCGCTCAGCGACCCCACCCGGCGCGCTCCCCTCGCTTGCCTTACGGCACGAGGGGTTTTTTGTTGCACGGGCGCCTTCCGTGCAGCAGTCGAAAACCGCACAAACTTCGCAAAAAACCCTCAGCATCTGAGAAGAGAATGCCGATGACCGAGCAGGCCACCGGGGCCCATCACCCGCAGCCCCGGCCCCGATCCGGAGGACAGCACTCCGCCCCCGAGCAGGTGACGGGCGCGCAGTCCCTCATCCGCTCCCTCGAGGAGGTCGGCGCCGACACGGTATTCGGCATTCCCGGCGGTGCGATCCTTCCCGCCTACGACCCGCTGATGGACTCGACCCGGGTGCGCCACGTCCTGGTCCGTCACGAGCAGGGCGCCGGCCACGCGGCCACCGGCTACGCCCAGGCCACCGGCAAGGTCGGCGTCTGCATGGCCACCTCGGGACCCGGCGCCACCAATCTGGTCACCCCGATCGCCGACGCGCACATGGACTCCGTGCCGCTGGTCGCGATCACCGGCCAGGTGGCGTCCAAGGCGATCGGTACGGACGCCTTCCAGGAGGCGGACATCGTCGGCATCACCATGCCGATCACCAAGCACAACTTCCTCGTCACCAAGGCCGAGGACATCCCGCAGGTCATCGCCCAGGCGTTCCACATCGCCTCCACCGGCCGCCCCGGCCCGGTCCTGGTCGACATCGCCAAGGACGCGCTCCAGGCGAAGACCACGTTCTCCTGGCCGCCCACCATGGACCTGCCCGGCTACCGGCCCGTCACCAAGCCGCACGCCAAGCAGATCCGCGAGGCCGCCAAGCTGATCACCCAGGCCCGGCGGCCCGTGCTGTACGTCGGCGGCGGCGTGCTCAAGGCCCAGGCCACCGCCGAGCTGAAGGTCCTCGCCGAGCTCACCGGCGCGCCCGTCACCACCACCCTGATGGCGCTCGGCTCGTTCCCCGACAACCACCCGCAGCACCTGGGCATGCCCGGCATGCACGGCTCCGTGGCCGCCGTCACCGCCCTGCAGAAGGCCGACCTGATCGTCGCCCTCGGTGCCCGCTTCGACGACCGCGTCACCGGCAAGCTGGACAGCTTCGCGCCCCTCGCCAAGATCGTCCACGCGGACATCGACCCGGCCGAGATCGGCAAGAACCGCGCCGCCGACGTGCCGATCGTCGGCGACGCCCGCGAGGTCATCGCCGACCTGATCCAGGCCGTGCAGAAGGAGCACAGCGAGGGCCACCAGGGCGACTACAGCATGTGGTGGAACGACCTGAACCGCTGGCGCGAGACCTACCCGCTCGGCTACGACCAGCCCGGCGACGGCTCGCTCTCCCCGCAGCAGGTCATCGAGCGCATCGGTCAGCTCGCCCCGGAGGGCACGATCTTCGCGGCGGGCGTCGGCCAGCACCAGATGTGGGCCGCCCACTTCATCGAGTACGACAAGCCCGGCACCTGGCTGAACTCCGGCGGCGCCGGAACCATGGGCTACGCCGTCCCGGCCGCCATGGGCGCCAAGGCCGGCGCACCGGACAAGGCGGTCTGGGCGATCGACGGCGACGGCTGCTTCCAGATGACCAACCAGGAGCTCACCACCTGCGCCCTGAACAACATCCCGATCAAGGTCGCCGTCATCAACAACGGCGCCCTCGGGATGGTCCGCCAGTGGCAGACCCTCTTCTACAACCAGCGCTACTCCAACACCGTGCTGCACTCCGGCCCGGACGACGTCAACCCGCAGGCCCGCGGCACCCGCGTCCCCGACTTCGTGAAGCTGTCGGAGGCCATGGGCTGCTACGCCATCCGCTGCGAGAACCCGGACGACCTCGACAAGGTCATCGAAGAGGCGAACTCCGTCAACGACCGTCCCGTCGTCGTCGACTTCATCGTCCACGAGGACGCGATGGTCTGGCCGATGGTCGCCGCCGGGACCTCCAACGACGAGATCATGGCCGCCCGGGACGTCCGCCCCGACTTCGGCGACAACGAAGACGACTGAGCGAGAGAGACCGAAGAGATCATGTCCAAGCACACGCTCTCCGTCCTGGTGGAGAACACCCCCGGCATCCTCGCCAGGATCGCCGCGCTGTTCTCCCGCCGCGGCTTCAACATCGACTCGCTCGCCGTCGGTGTCACCGAGCACCCCGACATCTCCCGGATCACCATCGTCGTGGGGGTGGAGGACCTGCCGCTGGAGCAGGTGACCAAGCAGCTCAACAAGCTCGTCAACGTGCTCAAGATCGTCGAACTGGAGCCGTCGCAGGCGGTGCAGCGCGAACTCGTCCTGGTGAAGGTGCGCGCCGACAACGAGACGCGCTCCCAGATCGTCGAGATCGTCCAGCTGTTCCGCGCCAAGACCGTCGACGTCTCCCCGGAGGCCGTCACCATCGAGGCCACCGGATCCGGCGAGAAGCTGTCCGCCATGCTCAAGATGCTGGAACCGTACGGCATCAAGGAGCTCGTCCAGTCCGGCACGATCGCGATCGGCCGCGGTGCCCGTTCCATCACGGACCGGTCGCTGCGCGCCCTGGACCGGTCGGCGTAAGACGGGAAACGGGCGGTCGGCGCGCCGCCGGCCGCCCGTATTCCGAGACCCTCAAGCTTCCCTTCCGCCCCCCGTCATACGGTGGGACGCAACACCTGCACTCCCGAGGAGAGAACCCAAAGTGGCCGAGCTGTTCTACGACGCCGACGCCGACCTGTCCATCATCCAGGGCCGCAAGGTCGCGGTCATCGGTTACGGCAGCCAGGGCCACGCCCACGCGCTGTCGCTCCGTGACTCGGGTGTCGACGTGCGCGTCGGTCTGCACGAGGGCTCCAAGTCCAAGGCCAAGGCCGAGGAGCAGGGCCTGCGCGTGGTGACGCCGTCGGAGGCCGCCGCCGAGGCCGACGTCATCATGATCCTCGTCCCGGACCCGATCCAGGCCCAGGTCTACGAGGAGCACATCGCCCCGAACCTGAAGGACGGCGACGCGCTGTTCTTCGGCCACGGCCTGAACATCCGCTACGGCTTCATCAAGCCCCCGGCCGGCGTGGACGTCTGCATGGTCGCCCCGAAGGGCCCGGGCCACCTGGTCCGCCGCCAGTACGAGGAGGGCCGCGGCGTTCCCTGCATCGCCGCCGTCGAGCAGGACGCCACCGGCAACGCCTTCGCGCTGGCCCTGTCGTACGCCAAGGGCATCGGCGGCACCCGCGCCGGCGTCATCAAGACGACCTTCACCGAGGAGACCGAGACGGACCTGTTCGGTGAGCAGGCCGTCCTCTGCGGTGGTACGGCCGCGCTGGTGAAGGCGGGCTTCGAGACGCTGACCGAGGCCGGCTACCAGCCGGAGATCGCGTACTTCGAGTGCCTGCACGAGCTGAAGCTGATCGTGGACCTCATGTACGAGGGCGGCCTGGAGAAGATGCGCTGGTCGATCTCCGAGACCGCCGAGTGGGGCGACTACGTCACCGGCCCGCGCATCATCACGGACGCCACCAAGGCCGAGATGAAGAAGGTCCTCGCCGAGATCCAGGACGGCTCCTTCGCCCGGAACTGGATGGACGAGTACCACGGCGGTCTGAAGAAGTATAACGAGTACAAGAAGCAGGACTCCGAGCACCTGCTGGAGACCACCGGCAAGGAGCTGCGCAAGCTCATGAGCTGGGTCGACGAGGAGGCGTGAGCCCCCGGGCCCGGCCGCGGCACCGACGCCGCGGCCGGGCCCTTTCCCGTCCGGGTGATCCTTCCGCGCTGGCGTGAGACGCCCCCCGTTGCACCACTACACTGCTGATATATACGCGTCAGGCCCACAGCGTCGTGCGTCTTCCACGCGGCATGCACCCCTCCACCGCCTGCGGCCGTCGGGACGGCCGTCCGCAGCATTGGACTTGTGAGGACTCACGTGAGCTCGAAACCAGTCGTACTCATCGCTGAAGAGCTGTCGCCCGCCACCGTCGACGCGCTGGGCCCGGATTTCGAGATCCGGCAGTGCAACGGCGCGGACCGGGCCGAGCTGCTCCCGGCCATCGCCGAGGTGGACGCGATCCTGATCCGCTCGGCCACCAAGGTCGACGCCGAGGCGATCGCCGCCGCGAAGAAGCTCAAGGTCGTCGCGCGAGCCGGCGTCGGCCTGGACAACGTGGACGTCTCCGCCGCCACCAAGGCCGGCGTGATGGTCGTCAACGCCCCCACCTCGAACATCGTGACCGCCGCCGAGCTCGCCTGCGGTCTCCTCCTCGCCACCGCCCGCAACATCCCGCAGGCCAACGCCGCGCTGAAGAACGGCGAGTGGAAGCGCAGCAAGTACACGGGTGTGGAGCTGGCCGAGAAGACCCTCGGCGTGGTCGGCCTCGGCCGCATCGGCGCGCTCGTCGCGCAGCGCATGTCCGCCTTCGGCATGAAGGTCGTCGCCTACGACCCGTACGTGCAGCCCGCCCGGGCCGCGCAGATGGGCGTCAAGGTGCTGTCGCTGGACGAGCTGCTGGAGGTCTCCGACTTCATCACCGTCCACCTGCCGAAGACCCCCGAGACCCTCGGCCTGATCGGCGACGAGGCGCTGCGCAAGGTCAAGCCGAGCGTGCGCATCGTCAACGCCGCGCGCGGCGGGATCGTCGACGAGGAGGCGCTGTACTCCGCCCTCAAGGAGGGCCGGGTCGCCGGTGCCGGTCTCGACGTGTACGCCAAGGAGCCGTGCACCGACTCGCCGCTGTTCGAGTTCGACCAGGTCGTCGCCACTCCGCACCTCGGTGCCTCCACCGACGAGGCACAGGAGAAGGCCGGTATCGCCGTCGCCCGTTCCGTGCGTCTCGCGCTCGCCGGTGAGCTCGTGCCGGACGCGGTGAACGTGCAGGGCGGCGTCATCGCCGAGGACGTCAAGCCGGGCCTGCCGCTCGCCGAGCGCCTGGGCCGGATCTTCACCGCGCTCGCCGGTGAGGTCGCGGTCCGCCTCGACGTCGAGGTCTACGGCGAGATCACCCAGCACGACGTGAAGGTGCTGGAGCTGTCGGCCCTCAAGGGTGTCTTCGAGGACGTCGTCGACGAGACGGTGTCGTACGTCAACGCCCCGCTGTTCGCCCAGGAGCGCGGCGTCGAGGTGCGGCTGACCACCAGCTCGGAGGCGACCGAGCACCGCAACGTCGTCACCGTGCGCGGCACCCTCGCCGACGGCGAGGAGGTGTCGGTCTCCGGCACGCTCGCCGGCCCCAAGCACCTCCAGAAGATCGTCGCCGTCGGCGAGTACGACGTCGACCTCGCGCTCGCCGAGCACATGGTCGTCCTGAGGTACGAGGACCGGCCGGGTGTCGTCGGCACGGTGGGTCGCATCCTCGGTGAGGCGGGCATCAACATCGCCGGTATGCAGGTGTCGCGGGCCGTGGCCGGCGGCGAGGCGCTGGCCGTGCTGACCGTCGACGACACGGTGACCGCCGGTGTGCTCGCCGAAGTCGCCGCGGAGATCGGGGCGACCTCGGCTCGCTCCGTGAACCTGGCCTGAGGCTGCGCCCGGGGGCTTCGCCCCCGGGCCCCCGTTCGCCTTGAACGGGCTCGTCCTCACACGCCGGACGGGCTGAGTCGATCAGCCTGTCCGGCGTTTTCCCGTACCCGGACCCGCCGCAGCGTCACCGTCGCCGCCACCGCCGCCCCGGCCAGCAGCACCGCGCTCGTGACCGCCGCCGCGTGCATCCCGCTGGTGAAGGCCTCGCGTGCCGCCGTCGCCAGGGCGTCCCCCGCGCGCCCGGGAAGCCGGTCGGCGACGGCCAGGGCGCCGCCCAGCGTCTCGCGGGCCGGAGCGGGTGCCGAGGCCGGGATCTCGTGGCGGTAGACGGCCGTACCGATGGAGCCGAGAAACGCCATGCTCAGCGCGCCGCCGAACTCCGTGCCGGTCTCCAGCAGCGACGAGGCCGCGCCCGCCCTCTCCACTGGGGCGGCGCTCAGGGCCAGGTCGGCCACCAGGGACATGACGGCGACGACACCGCAGGCCAGGACGGCGCACGCGGCCAGCAGCAGCCAGAGGGAGTCGGTGCCCGTCAGGGCCAGCAGGACATAGCCGCACCCGGTGACCGCGAAGCCTCCGCCGACGACGTACGCGCGGGGAACGCCCCGCTGCACGAGCTGCGCGCTGACCGGGGCCGCCAGTCCGATGGGCACCGACGGCAGCAGGCTCCACAGCGCTGCTTCGAGAGGGCTCTTGTCCAGGACCGACTGGATGTACTGGGTCGTGAAGTAGGCCGAGCCCATCATGCCGAACGCGGCGACGAGGTTCAGGACGACGGCCGGGCTGAAGCCTCGGCTCCGGAACAGCGCCGGCGAGATCATCGGGGACACCGCCGTGCGCTGGCGGTGGACGAACAGCGCGGCGAAGAGCAGGCCGACCGTCATCGACAGGGCGTATCGCACGTTCCAGCCCTCCGATGCGAGTTCCTTCAGGCCGTAGATCACGGGGAGCACCGCCGCCATCGACAGGGGCACGCTCAGCCAGTCGAAGCGGCCCGGGCGCGGGCTTTTCGACTCGGGCAGCAGGAAGGGCCCCAGGACCAGGAGCAGCACCATGGCGGGCAGGTTGACCAGGAAGACCGAGCCCCACCAGAAGTGCTCGACGAGCACCCCGCTCAGCACCGAGCCGAGCGCGATGCCGGCCGTCATCACACCCGACCACACGCCGATCGCCTTGGTGCGCTGCGCGGGGTCGGTGAACATCGTGCGCACCAGCGCCATCGTCGACGGCATCAGCGTCGCGCCGCCGATGCCGAGGACCGCGCGGGCGGCGATCAGGGTCTCGGCACTGTTCGCGTAGGCCGCGACCAGGGACGCCGTACCGAAGGCGGCGGCACCGAACAGCAGGAGCCTGCGGCGGCCGATGCGGTCGCCCAGCGAGCCCATCGTCATCAGCAGGCCGGCCAGGACGAAGCCGTAAATGTCGAAGATCCACAGCTGTTGGGTGCCACTCGGCTCCAGGTCGGCGCTGATCGCGGGGATCGCGAAGTAGAGGACGGACACGTCCATCGAGACCAGCAGCAACGGCAGCATCAGCACGCCGAGCGCCGTCCACTCGCGGCGGCCGGCGCGGGCCGGCGGGTTGGGATTCGTCGTCATGGGGCAGGACTGTACGGGCGTCTTAAACGCTTGTCTAGTACGGTTGTTTAAGACGGATGTCTGGATGTCGGGGTAGGGTGACGAGCCATGGGACACCGTGAGGATCTGCTCGAAGGCGCGCGGCGCTGCCTGCTGGCGAAGGGCTTCCTGCGCACGACCGCGCGCGACATCGTCAAGGAGTCGGGGACGAACCTGGCGTCGATCGGTTACCACTACGGCTCGAAGGACGCGCTGCTGGCGCAGGCGTACGTCGAGATGGTGGAGGGCATGTCCGGCGCCTTCGAGGGAGGCGGCGAGCTGAGCGGGGAGCCGGGGTCGCTCGAGCGGTTCACCGAGGTGTGGGCGAACATCATCGGCACCATGCGGGAGCCCGGTTCCATGTGGCGGCTCAGCATGGAGATCGTGGCCATGGGGGACCAGCTGCCGGAGGTGCGGGAGCATCTCGCGCGGGCCCAGCGGGAGGGTGCGCGCGGCATCGTCACGCTCTTTCACGGTGGGCGGGAGGAGGACGTTCCGGAGGAGCGGGTGGACACCCTCGGCTACTTCTATCTGACCCTGATGATGGGGCTCATGGCGCAGTGGACCTTCGATCCGAAGAGCGCGCCCGAGGCCCGGCAGCTCGCCGAGGGGCTCCGCCAGGTGATCGAGGCCGCTACCCCGAAGTGACGCTCACACGCCCCTCGCGCATCTCGACGACCCGGTCCGCGAAGTGCCGTACGACCGCCCGGTCGTGGCAGATGAACAGGTAGCCGAGGCCCAGGTCGTCCTGGAGGTCGGCGAGCAGGTTCAGCACGCCCGCGCGTATCGACGGGTCGAGGGACGACACCGGCTCGTCGAGCACCAGCAGCCGCGGTTCGGACGCCAGGGCGCGGGCGATGCCGGCGCGCTGGCACTGGCCGCCGGAGAGTTCGTGCGGGTGCCGGTCGCCGTACGCGGGGTCCAGGCCGACCCGGTCGAGGAGTTCGGCGACCCGGGCCGGGCCGTCGGCGGGATCCCAGCGGCCCTGGACCCTGAGTGGTTCGGCGATGGCGTCGCGGATGCGGTGGCGCGGGCTCAGCGAGCCGTACGGGTCCTGGAAGACGGGCTGCATACGGGGCCGTAGCGGGCGCAGCTCGCGCTCCGCGAGGGACGTCAACTCCAGCCCCTCGAAACGGACTTCACCGCCTGCCGGGCGGCGCAGCTGGAGCACCGCCAGGGCCGTGGAGGACTTGCCGCAGCCGGACGGGCCGTTCAGCGCCAGGGTCTCGCCGGCGGCCAGGGCGAAGGACACGCCGTCCACGGCGGTGACCTGGCCGTAGCGGACGACCAGGTCGCGGACGTCGAGCAGGGGATCGGTCATGCGGGCTGCCCCTCCTTCAGGAACAACTCGGTCGCCGGGTGGGGGAGTTCCTCCCAGCGATGGCAGGCGACCAGGCGTCCGGACACCTGCCGGGGCTCCGGCTCCTCCGTGTGGCAGGGGCCCGCCGCGAGCGGGCAGCGCGGGGCGAAGGCGCAGCCCGGCGGGAGCGCGCCCGGGGCGGGCGGGGTGCCGCGCAGGGCCGGGAGACGGCGGCCCGGGGGCGCGTGCTGCGGGAGGGACGCCAGCAGACCGGCCGTGTAGGGGGCGCGGGGACGGGTCAACACCTCGTCCGCCGGGCCGAGTTCGGTGAGCCGCCCCGCGTACATCACCAGCATCCGGTCGGCGTGCCCGCGTACGGCGTCCATGTCGTGCGTGACCAGGACGAGCGCGGCGCCGACCGCCTCCCGCTGCTCGGCGAGCAGCCGCAGCACCTGGTCGCGGCGCTCCTCGTCGAGGGCGGTGGTGGGTTCGTCGGCGACCACGACGTCCGGTTCGTTGATCGTGGCCATGGCGATCACCGCGCGCTGCCGCATCCCGCCGGAGTACTCGTGCGGGTACGCCCGCGCCTTGCGCGCCGCGTCCGGGATGCCGACGCGGTCCAGGGCCGCGACCGCCCGGGCCCGGGCCTCCTTGCCGGAGACACCGGCCGCCGACCGCACGGCGGCGGCGAGTTGGTCACCCACCCGGTGCACGGGGGACAGGGCCGACAGGGCGTCCTGCGGGACGAGGGAGATGCGCCGGCCCCGGTGGGCCGACAGGTCCGGGCTGATCGTCCCGCTCGTGGTCGCGCCGCGCGGCAGCATGCCGAGCAGCGCGCGGGCCGTGAGGGACTTGCCCGCTCCTGACTCGCCGACGAGGGCCAGCACTTCGCGAGGCCGGACGTCGAAGGACAGGCCGCGCACGGCCTCGACCCCGTCGAAGGCGATCCGCAGCTCGCGTACCGACAGCAGTGGCTCAGACTTCAACGGGGATCTCCTTCGTCACGTCGACCGGAGCCGGGGGGACCCGCCGCACCCTCCGGCCCTGTGTGAGTGCCGCGCCCGACACCGCGAGTCCCGCCAGCAGGGCCAGCGCCACCGCCGGGGCGAGGGCCGCCCACGGGGCGCGCTCCACATAGGCGCGGGACTCGTCGAGCAGCAGACCCCACTCGGGAGCGGGCGGCTGGGCGCCCAGGCCCAGGAAGCCCAGCGAGGCCAGGGCCAGGGCGATGCCCGGCAGACGCAGCAGGGCATGGCGGGCGACCGGGGCGGCCACCGACGGCAGGACGTGCCGGGTGAGGATCCACAACGGGCTCGCTCCGATGGCCCGTTGGGCGGTCAGGAAGGCCGAGGCGCGCACCTCCTGCACCAGCGCCGCCGCGTGCGCGGACAGGGCCGGCCAGGAGATCAGCGCGACCGCGAGGGCCGCGCCGCCGGTGCCCGGGCCGACGGCCGCCGCGACCAGGATGCCGACGATCACCGGGGGCAGTGCGTTGGCGATGTCCGCCGCGCCCTCCGCGATCCGGGGCAGGAAGCCCAGGGCGAGCGCGACCAGCAGGCTCAGCAGGCAGACGGCCGCGGCCGTGCCGACCGTGGAGGCGGCGCCGTGACCGAGGCGCGCGAGCACGTCACGGCCGAGGCCGTCGGTGCCGAGCGGATGGGCCCAGGAGGGCGCGGCCAGCCGGGCCGTGGTGTTGACGGCGTACGGATCGCGCAGCAGGCCCCAGCCGATGGTCACGGCGAGGACGGTGAACAGCGACGACGGGATCGCGGGGTGCGCGCGCACCGGCCGTGCCGGGGGCAGCGCCAGCGAGGCGTCCCGCAGGGCCGGGCCCAGCAGCCGCCGCCGGGCGAGCGCCGCGAGTGCGCCCGTGACCAGCCCGAGCGCGAGCAGCGCGAGCACCGCGCCCTGGAGCAGCGGCAGGTCCTGTGACTTGGCCGCGCCGAGCGCGGTACGGCCGATGCCCGGCACCGCGAAGACCGTCTCCACGGCGACCGCGCCCCCGGTGAGCCCCACGGCGACCATTCCGAACTGCGGGACCAGCGGCGGCAGGACGCGCCGCAGCGCCGCCCCCGCGATCCGCGCCCGGCTCACCCCGGCGGCCCGCCACAGCTCCACCCACCGCTCGTCGAGCACGGCGGGCAGCGCGTCCGCGACCAGACGGCCGAGCAGCCCGCCGCCGGGTACGCCGAGGGCCACGGCGGGCAGGACCATGTTCTGCGGCCCCGCCCAGCCCGACGTCGGCAGCCATCCCAGCCACACCCCGAACACCAGCAGCACGACCGTGGCCAGCAGGAACTCGGGTATGGCGACCAGCATCGCGGCCCACGCCCCGGCCGAGGACCGGCCCCGCACCAGCACCGGCGCGACGAGGGTGCACGCGAGCAGCAGGGCCAGGCCGAGCGAGGCGCCCATCAGCGCCAGTGACACCTGGAGTCCGGAGACCACCGAGGGCAGGACCTCGGTGCCCGACACCCAGGAGGTGCCGAGGTCGCCGTGCAGCAGGTCCGAGGCCCAGTGGGCGAGCAGGGACAGGGGCCCGGCGTCCAGACCGAGGTCCCGGCGTACGGAGTCCAGGGCCTCCTTCGTCGGGTCCTGCTCGGCGGAGCGGGCCCGCAGCACGGCCAGCGCCGGGTCCCGCCCGGAGAGCCAGGGCAGTAGGCCGACGGCGGCCAGGACGGCGATCAGGCAGAGCAGGCGGGTCAGGGTGGCGGCGTCCGCCAACCGCCGTATCCGGGCTCTCACTTGACGTAGGTGTCCGCCGTGACCAGTTCCCGCTCGCGCGGGTCGTGGGCGACGCCGGTCACGCCGGCGGCGTCGCCCTGGATCACGCGCTCGTGCAGCATGGGCACGGCCGCGTCCGTGCCGAGTACGGCGGCCTCGGCGGCGATGACCGCCTTGCGCCGGGCGTCGCCGGCCGCCGTCTCGCCGGCCTTCTTCAGGGCCTTGTCCACGACCGGGTCCGCGAGCTGGGGGATGTTGAAGGAGCCGTCGGAGGCGAAGTCGCTGTAGAGGTAGGCGGCCGGGTCGCCGGAGTCCAGGACGGTGGCGCGGGAGAGGATGAACGCGTCGAAGCGGCCCGCCAGCGCGTCGGACTCGATGTTGGCGTACTCGCGGACGTCGAGCTTCACCTTGAAGCCGGCCTTCTGAAGCTGCTGTTGCAGCGCGGCGGCGACCTCGGGCAGCTCGGCGCGGTCGGTGAAGGTGCCGATGGTGATCGTCTTGCCGGCCGGGTCGCCGGCCTCGGCCCGCTGCACCGGCTTGCGCAGCTCGGCCGCCCACGGCAGGGCGGGGCCGAGCAGCCCCGCCGCGACATCGGCGCGCCCCTCGTACACGCCCTTCACGATCGACTCGGCGTCGATCGCCTCACGGGCCGCCGCCCGCAGCGCGGCGTCCTTGAAGACGCCCTTCTCGGTGTTGAGGTACAGGGTGTTGGTGCGCGGCATGGGCACCTCGGTGATCAGGTCCTGGTCCAGCACCGCCGCCTGCGACACCGGCACCGCCTCGACGATGTCGGCCTCGCCGGTGCGCAGGGCGGCGGCCCGGGCGGTGCCGTCGGGCACGAACCGGACATCGATGCCGGGGGCCTTGGCCTTCTTTCCCCAGTAGCCGTCGTAGCGGTCGAGGGCGGCGGAGGAGGTGCCGTTGACCTTCGTCAGTTCGAAGGGGCCGGTGCCCGCGCCGACGGGGCTGACGGTCTTCCCCCGGTAGGCCTTGGCCGCCAGGATCGACAGCTGCGGGGAGCTGAGCCGCTGCGGGACCAGGGGGTCCTCGGTGGCGGTGGTGACGGTGACCTTGTCGCCGTCGGCCTTCGCGGTCAGGTCCACGCCGTCGAGGATGCGGGGCTTGGGGGAGGCGGCGGCGGCCTTGGTGAGGGAGTTGACGACGGTCTCGGCGGTGAGCTTCGTCCCGTCGTGGAAGGTGACGCCGTCGCGCAGGGTGAAGGTCCACGTCCGGCCGGACTGGGTCCACTCGGTGGCCAGTGCCGGTTCGGCGTCACCGTCCGCGTCCAGTTTCACCAGGGTCTCCGCCGTGGACCAGCGCGACAGCTTGAAGGCGTCGTCCGACAGTGTGGACAGCGCCGAGCGCGGGGGCAGCATCATCGCGACGCGTATGCGCTTGCCCCCTGCCCCGGAGTCGTCGGTGGCCGACTGCCCACCGGAGAAGCAGCCGGTGAGCAGGGCGGAAGCCGCGCTGAGGGCAGCGAGGGGGACAAGACGGGCGGGGACGCGCACGGGACACCTCGGTCAAGGCCTGGTAAAGGACGGGCGTGCCATGACCGTAGCATGATGACAATCATTTTCAGAAGCGGTCCGGACTGCCCGGCCGTCAGGGGACGGGGCGGAAGTGCTCTCGGGCGGGGATGCGTGGGTCCCGGCCTTGGGGGTGGCACCCGCCATGCGCATCCACTCGGTCAGGGCCGACGCGTCCCGTTCGCCCTGCGACGGCCCGGGTCCGCCTTCAAACCTTCCGTTCGGGCGACGGACTCACCCGGACGGCCCGATGCCGTGACCCTGTGCGAGCCTGGCGCCCTTCAACGCCATGTGCAGGAGCAGGCGGTCCTCGCCGTCGTCCAGGTCCAGGTCGGCGAGCTTCTCGATCCGGGACAGGCGGTAGTACAGGGTCTGGCGGTGGATGCCGAGCTCGGCGGCGGCCCGGGCGGCCTGGCCCGCGCAGTCGAGGTAGACCTCGGCGGTACGGGCCAGCTCCCGGTGGACGGGGAAGAGCAGGGCGTGCACCGCTGGGTCGCGGGCCACCTCCGGCGGCAGCGCGGTGAGCAGCCGGAACGGCCCGATGGACGCCCACTCGGCGACGGGTCCCAGCCGGGGTTCGGCCAACGTGGCCCGCGCCGCCGCCGAGGCCTCCCACCAGGCGCTTCCCAGCTCGGCGAGACCGGAGCGGGGAGTTGCGAGCCCCGCGGCGACGGATCCGGCCCCGGCACCCGCCCCGCGCGAGGCGCCACCGGCCGGACCGGTTCCCCCGCCCGCCCGCTCCAGCAGGCGGGTCGCCGCTGTCGTCGCCGGGGTCAGCACATCCGGCGAGCGGAGGCGGATCAGGGCGGCCACGCACTGGGACGACGCCCCCCACGGCAGGGTGCACAGGGCTGTCGCGCCCGGCATCGTGCGGACCGACGGCGCGTCGTCGGGGTCGGCCGTGGGCCAGGGGGCGACGCAGAGCACTGTGTGGAGACCGTCGGCGCGCGGGCCGAGGGCGGTGCGGAGTTCCGCGATGGCCATGTCGCGTTGCCAGTCGCGGTCGGCGGTGAGGACGGCCCGCAGCTCGCGGCTGAGGTCGGCACCGTGTTGGGCCTCGTCCGCGAGCAGCGCCCCGATCCGGGTCGTGACCTGCATGGCGGCGGACAGCTGGCGTTCGCTCGGGCCGGGATCGTCGTCCAGCAGCCAGACGTAGCCGTGGACCACGCCCCGGTGCCGGACGGGCAGGCAGATCCGGCCCCGGTACACCCCGGCCTCCGGCGTCGGCGGGATGCGGACCGGGCCGGTCGCACGCGTGATGCCGAAGCCCTCGAACCACGCCCGGACGGCCGCCGTCGAGCGGCGGGTGAGGATCGAGCGGGTGCGCACCGGGTCCAGGGCCGACGGATCGAGGTCGCCCTCACTGTCGTACGCGCCGAAGGCGATCAGCTCGAAGTCCCGGTTCTCCAGCGTCGCGGGCGCCCCGAGCAGCTCCGAGATCTCGTCGACCAGTTCCTCGTAGTCACCCCTGTGTTCCGACGTCATCCCCGCATTGTCCCGCACTCCGAGGCACCCTTCATACATCTGTCTGAGATCTGTGGCACGGATGCGTGACAGCTGTCGATGGCCGACGATCGGAGGGATCCTTAGGTTTCACGGTGGTTCTCCGTGCCGTACCCGAAGCGTCATCCGCCCGGGGTCCGGCCTTCCGTTGGTTGTGCTCTGGAGGTGCCCCGTGCTGGGTCCCGTGATTCTCGCCGCGTCGCGCAGCGACCGGATGCGACGCCTGGTTTCGGCGGCCCCGGTGACCAAGCAGGTCGTCGACCGCTTCATCGCGGGCGAGGGCGTCGACGACGTCGTGCCGGTCATCCGGGAGCTCACCGGGCAGGGTCTGGAGCTGACGATGGACGTCGTCGGCGAGGACATCACCAACCCCACCCAGGCCGCCGCCGCGCGGGACGCCTACCTGGAGCTGATCGACCGCCTGAAGCCGCTGGAGCTCGGCACCCGCGCCGAGATGTCCGTGAAGCTGTCGATGTTCGGGCAGGCCCTGGACGGCGGCCACGAACTGGCCCTCGCCAACGTCCGCCCGGTCGTCGAGGCCGCCGCCGAGATCGGCACCACGGTCACCCTGGACGCCGAGGACCACACCACCCTCGACTCGATGTTCGCCATCCACGAGGAGCTGCGGAAGGACTTCCCGCAGACCGGCTGCGTCATCCAGGCGTACCTCTTCCGCACCGAGGCAGACGCCCGCCGCCTCGCCGCGAACGGCAGCCGGGTGCGCCTGGTCAAGGGCGCGTACAAGGAGCCGGGCTCGGTCGCGTATCTGGGCAAACACGAGATCGATCGGGCATACGTTCGGATCCTCGGGACGTTGATGCAAGGGGAGGGGTACCCGATGATCGGGTCCCACGACCCGCGCCTGATCGCCATCGGCCAGGAGCTCGCCCACCGCGCCGGGCGAAAGCTCGACGAGTACGAGTTCCAGATGCTCTACGGCATCCGCACCGAGGAGCACCTGCGGCTGGCCGCCGAGGGCCACCGGATGCGCGTGTACACCGCGTACGGCACCGACTGGTACGGCTACTTCATGCGCCGACTCGCGGAGAAGCCGGCCAACCTGCGCTTCTTCGCCCGCTCGATGCTGACGAAGGGCTGAGAGCCCGACAAGGGCTGAGGCCCACCAAGGACTGAGGCTCGTCAAGGGCTGAGACCGCATCACCGCTCAGTAAGGAGTTACGGAAAACATGGACGCTGTGACCCAGGTCCCCACCCCCGTCAACGAGCCGGTGCACGGCTATGCCCCCGGCTCGCCCGAGCGTGCCCGGCTGGAGGCCAGGCTGAAGGAGCTGGCCGACAACCCCGTCGACCTGCCCTGCACCATCGGCGGCGAGAAGCGGATGGGCGGCGGCGAGGCCTTCAAGGTCGTCCAGCCGCACAACCACCAGGCCGTGCTCGGCACGTACCGCAACGCCACGCAGGCGGACGCCCAGGACGCCATCGACGCGGCCCTGGCCGCCGCTCCCGCCTGGCGTGCGATGTCCTTCGACGACCGCGCGGCGATCATCCTGCGCGCCGCCGAGCTGCTCTCCGGCCCCTGGCGCGAGACGCTCGCCGCCTCCACCATGCTCGGCCAGTCCAAGACCGCCCAGCAGGCCGAGATCGACACGCCCTGCGAGCTGATCGACTTCTGGCGGTTCAACGTCTCCTACGCCCGCAAGCTCCTGGCCGAGCAGCCCCCGGCCAACTCCCCGGGCGTGTGGAACCGTCTGGACCACCGCCCGCTGGAGGGCTTCGTCTACGCGATCACGCCCTTCAACTTCACGGCGATCGCGGGCAACCTGCCGACGGCCCCGGCCCTGATGGGCAATGTCGTCGTCTGGAAGCCGTCCCCGACGCAGACCCACGCCGCGGTGCTGCTCATGCAGCTCCTGGAGGAGGCCGGCCTGCCCAAGGGCGTCATCAACCTCGTCACCGGTGACGGCATCGAGGTCTCCAAGGTCGCCCTGGAGCACCGCGACCTCGCCGGCATCCACTTCACCGGCTCGACCAAGACCTTCCAGTACCTGTGGAAGACGGTCGGCAACAACATCGAGAAGTACCGCACCTACCCGCGCCTGGTCGGCGAGACCGGCGGCAAGGACTTCCTCGTCGCCCACCCGTCCGCCGACCCGGCCATCCTGAAGACGGCGCTCACCCGCGGTGCCTTCGAGTACCAGGGCCAGAAGTGCAGCGCCACCTCCCGGGCGTACATCCCCGCCTCGATCTGGAACTCCGGTTTCAAGGAGGAGTGGGCCGCCGAGGTCGACGGCATCAAGATGGGCGACGTCACCGACCTGTCGAACTTCATCGGCGCCGTCATCGACGAGCGTGCCTTCGCCAAGAACAAGGCCGCCATCGACCGTGCCCAGGAGGACCCCTCCTGCACGATCGTCGCGGGCGGCACCTACGACGACTCCGAGGGCTGGTTCGTCCGCCCGACGGTCATCGAGTGCAGCGACCCGGAGAACGAGGTCTTCCGCACCGAGTACTTCGGCCCGGTCATCGCCGTCCACGTCTACGAGGACGACAAGTACGACGAGATGCTGACGCAGATGGAGTCCGTCTCCGACTACGCCCTGACCGGCTCGGTCATCGCCAACGACCGTGCGGCGGCGGCCTACACGGCGGACAAGCTCCGTTACGCGGCCGGCAACTTCTACATCAACGACAAGTCGACCGGCGCCGTCGTCGGCCAGCAGCCCTTCGGCGGCGGCCGTGCCTCCGGCACCAACGACAAGGCCGGCGCCCCGCAGAACCTGATGCGCTGGACCCTGACCCGCGCCATCAAGGAGACGCTGGTCCCGCCGACCGACTACACCTACCCGCACATGGGCTGAGCCCCGCGGCACCGACGGGCCGGGTCACGAAATGACCTGGCCCGTCGGCATGTCCGCCGGGGAGACTGGGCCGATGACCACCCGCGCGCGCACCGCCCACACCGCCGACCTCACCCCCGCCGAACTCGGCGCCGTACGGGCCCTGCTGGACGCCGCCTTCGACGGCGACTTCGGCGACGAGGACTGGGACCACGGCCTCGGCGGCATGCACGTCCTCGTGCACGACGGCTCCGGGCTCGCCGCGCACGGGGCGGTCGTGATGCGCCGGGTGCGCCACCGCGGCCGGTGGCTGCGCGCCGGGTACGTCGAGAACGTCGCCGTACGCGCCGACGCCCGCCGCTCCGGCCTCGGTGGGCAGGTCATGGCGGAGCTGGAACGCATCGTCGACCGCGCGTACGACCTGGGCGCCCTCTCCGCCAGTGACGACGGCGCCCGGCTCTACACCTCGCGCGGCTGGCGGCTGTGGCGCGGCCAGGTGCACGCCCTCAGCCCGCAGCGCGGCGTCGTCCGCCTACCGGAGGAAGAGGACAGCACCTACGTCCGGCCCGCCCTCGCCGGCCCGCTCGACCCCGCGCACGAACTGCTCTTCGACTGGCGCGACGGAGATGTGCTCTAGGAATCACCGCACGTCAGCGCGGTGTGACCGGGTCCACTGTCTCAGATAGTAGGAAGTCCGAGTAATTGTGGAGACAGACGCTCCGGACTCCCTTAGTTTTGTAGGAGCCGAACGTCTCGCTCGACCAAGCGAATGGCGGTCGTGAGCCGGGCCCCGTGCAGGCAACCCCTGTGGCACCGCTCCCCGCCCCATCCGGCGTCTCGTAACCCCCTTGTGCACTCCGTGCTGTCGAAGGAGTCGATTTCCCATGGCCGAGACGACCGTCCGCCGCCGAGTCCGTCACGTTTCCCGTACGAGCGAGTCCGACCGCAAGAACGCCGCCGCAGCGCTCCAGCGCGCCCTCGACCGCAGGGACAACGGCGGATCCACCGGCCACTGAGCCGCACAGGACCGGGAGCCGCCCGACGAGGTGCGGCGCCGGGCCTCACGCCCCGCGCCGCACCTCGAAATGGTCGATCCGCTCCCCGCTCGACGCCAGCGCCGACACCTTCAGCCTCGGCGCGGCGCCGCTGACCGCCTCCACCGAGAGGAACGAGAACCCGCGGTAGCGCACGCGCGACCACTGCACCGACTCCGCCTTCGTGTCCTGGGATTTGCTCCACCGGAACGTGGCGACCGACTCGCGGTCGGCGGTGTTCCCCTCGTAGCTCTCCTTCACGCCGTCCGGGAAGCCGTACAGCTCTTTGCCGCCGCCGCCCGCGGTGACGTACACGATCCCGTCCCGCCTGGGGTCCGTCGTCCCGCCGACCGGAACAGGCCTGCCCACCTCGCCGTTCTTGACGGCGTCGGTCCGCTCGTACACATGGTTGTGCCCGTTGATCACCAAGTCCACCTCGTGCTCGGCGAACAGCGGCAGCCACTCGGCGCGCACCCCGCCGTCGGAGGCGTGCGTCGACGTCGAGTACGCGCAGTGGTGGAAGAAGACGACGATGAAGTCGACGTCCTTCGAGGACCTCAGCTCGCCGAGCTTCCGGTCCAGCCACTTGGTCTGCCTGCCTTCCGTGTAGCCGAAGTTGGCCGGGATCTCGTAGGACACGTCGTTCGCGTCCAGCGCGACCACGCCGACGTTGCCGTACGTGAAGGCGTACACCCCCGGCGCCGTGCGCGCGTCGAAGCCGCTGTCCGGCAGGGAGAAACGGGCGAGTTGGCCGCCGTAGCCGTCCGGCGAGTACCAGGCCTCCATGTCGTGGTTGCCGGTCGTCACCATCCACGGCACCGACCTGGCCACCGGCTCGGTCTGCTTCAGGAACCGGTCCCACTGCCCGGCGTCGAAGACGTCCGACTCCCTGCCCTTGCCGGTCGGGTCGGCGTAGCAGATGTCGCCGGCGTGGAGATGGAACGCCGGGCTGCGGCGCAGCAGCAGACGGTCGTTGAGGGCTGCCTCCTCGCCGACGCCCTGGTCGCCGAACGCGGTGAACACGAACCGCTCGGGCGGGCTCGCGGGGGCCGTACGGAAGGACGTGACGGTCGACCGGTGCCGCGGGGACGCCGGGTCGAAGCCCTCGTGGCCGACGCCGTAGTAGTAGGTCGTGTCCGGGCGCAGGCCGTCCAGCGCCGCGTGCAGGTAGTACTGCTCGACGGCGGCCCGTACGCCCTTCAGCTCCGGGGTGTGCAGGTCGCGCAGCTCCGCCTCGATCTTGCGGCCGAGGTCGTCGGGGCGCAGGCCCACCCGGACGTACGGCTTGCGCACCGCCAGCGGCACCTGCCAGGAGATCCGCATCTGCGTCTTCGGGTCGGCGCCGAAGGCGAGGTGGCGGCCGAAGGGAGTGATGTGGGAGCCGGGCGCCTGCGAGGCGCTCGGCGACGGGCTCCTGGTCGCCGTACCGCCCGCCGGTCCGGAGCCGGAGCAGCCGGTCAGCAGACCGCCCGCGACCGCGCCCGCCGTCACCAGCGTGCGGCGCCGCGACAGCCGCGTGCGCAGGTACTCGTGCTGTTCCGCCATGCTCATCCGGCGGGCGAGTTCGGGCGGGATGCCGAAGTGGGGGATCTCCATGTCGGGTCAACTTCCCAGCGAAGGCCAACGTCCGCCCCACATACGGGTGAACGGAAACCGTCGGCCGAGTGCGGCCCCCCGGGCGGGTGACCGTATCACCTGTCCGCATCACGGACACCCTGTGTCATTCCATGGGACGAGGAGTAGGGTGCCCGCATGTCTCGCAGCATCAATCTCGCAGTGATTCCCGGTGACGGCATCGGCCAGGAAGTCGTGGCCGAAGGCCTGAAGGTCCTCTCCGCCGTCCTTCCGCAGGATGTGAAGCTGGAGACCAAGGAGTACGACTTCGGCGCCAAGCGCTATCACGCCACCGGTGAGACCCTCACCGACGCCGACCTCGACGCCCTGAAGAAGCACGACGCCATCCTGCTCGGCGCGATCGGCGACCCGAGCGTGCCGTCCGGCGTCCTGGAGCGCGGCTTCCTGCTGAAGCTCCGCTTCGCCTTCGACCACCACGTCAACCTGCGTCCCTCGAAGCTGCTGCCGGGTGTCGCCACCCCGCTGGCCGGTGAGCCGCAGATCGACTTCGTCGTGGTCCGCGAGGGCACCGAGGGCCCGTACACGGGCAACGGCGGCACGATCCGCAAGGGCACCGAGCACGAGGTCGCCACCGAGGTGTCCGTGAACACGGCCTTCGGTGTCGAGCGCGTGGTCCGCGACGCCTTCGCGCGTGCCCAGGCCCGCCCGCGCAAGAAGCTGGCGCTGATCCACAAGAACAACGTGCTGACCTTCGCGGGTCACCTGTGGACCAACATCTTCAACAAGGTGGCCGAGGAGTTCCCCGAGGTCACCACCGAGTACATGCACGTCGACGCGGCGACCATCTACCTGGTCACCCAGCCCGAGCGCTTCGACGTGATCGTCACCGACAACCTCTTCGGCGACATCATCACCGACCTCGCCGCGGCCGTCTCCGGCGGCATCGGCGTGGCGGCCTCCGGCAACATCAACCCGTCCGGAGAGTTCCCCTCGATGTTCGAGCCCGTGCACGGCTCGGCCCCGGACATCGCCGGCCAGGGCAAGGCCGACCCGACCGCCACGGTGCTGTCCGTCGCCCTGCTCCTGCGCCACCTCGGCTACGAGGCCGAGGCCGCCCGGATCGACGAGGCGGTCTCCGCCGACCTGTCGGAGCGCACCGGCAAGCCCGCCCGCTCCACCTCGGAGATCGGCGACGCGCTCGCCGTACGAGTAGCCGGCTGACCCGCCGCTGCTTGAACCAAGCCGCCGGGTCGCATCCGCACCCGGCGGCTTTCGCATGTTCCCGCCGGGTGTCACCATCGATCACCGGGCCGCATTCACCCCGTTCCGTCCTCCGTCGCCCCCGGGCGATAATCGAACGCGAGGCCGCGGAACGAGGGAATGCTCGGACGTCCTAGCACTGGTCACCATCAGAGCTGTACCGAGCGCGGCCCGTCACTACAACCGGTGAAGGACTTCAACCCATGACGACGCCCACGATCGAGCTCAAGCCCTCCGCCAACCCGCTCTCCGCCGCAGAACGGGAGGCGATCCTGGCCAACCCCGGGTTCGGCCGCCACTTCACCGACCACATGGTGACGATCAAGTGGACGGAGGGCCGCGGCTGGCACGACGGCCAGCTCGTGCCGTACGCGCCGATCTCCCTCGACCCCGCCACCACGGTCCTGCACTACGCGCAGGAGATCTTCGAGGGGCTGAAGGCCTACCGCCGCCCCGACGGCTCGGTCGCCACGTTCCGGCCGGAGAAGAACGCCGAGCGCTTCCAGAGCTCCGCGCGCCGGCTGGCGATGCCCGAGCTGCCGGTCGAGACGTTCATCGAGGCGTGCGACGCGCTGGTGAAGCAGGACAAGGCGTGGGTGCCGGCGCACGGCGGGGAGGAGTCCCTCTACCTGCGCCCGTTCATGATCGCGACCGAGGTCGGGCTGGGTGTGAAGCCGGCCAACGAGTACCTGTTCCTGGTCATCGCCTCCCCGGCCGGCGCGTACTTCCCGGGCGGCGTCAAGCCGGTCTCGATCTGGGTCTCCGAGGACCGCGTCCGTGCCGTCCCCGGCGGCATGGGCGACGCCAAGACCGGCGGCAACTACGCGGCGTCCCTGCTCGCGCAGGCCGAGGCCGCGGCCAAGGGCTGTGACCAGGTCTGCTACCTCGACGCGGTCGAGCACAAGTGGGTCGAGGAGCTCGGCGGCATGAACCTGTACTTCGTGTACGGCAACAAGATCGTCACGCCGTCCCTCACGGGCTCCATCCTGGAGGGCGTCACGCGGGACTCCCTGCTCGCCGTCGCCCGTGACCTCGGGTACGAGGCCGAGGAGGGCCGGGTCTCGGCCGACCAGTGGCAGCGGGACTCGGAGAACGGGTCGCTCACGGAGGTGTTCGCCTGCGGTACGGCCGCGGTGATCACGCCGGTCGGGACGGTGAAGCGGGCCGGGGCCGAGTGGCGGCAGAGCGGGGGCGAGCCGGGCGAGGTCACGCTCCGGCTCCGCCAGGCCCTGCTCGACATCCAGCGCGGTACGGCGGAGGACAAGCACGGCTGGATGCATCAGCTGGGCTGAGTGCCCGCGCCCACCGGGGGCTCCGCCCCAGCCCCCGGGCCCTGGCCTATGCCCACTCACCGCCCGAATCGGTCGGCCAAGAAGCCGAGCCCTGATCGGTCGGGCGGGAAACAGCGCCTGCCACCTCGGCCCCGGACTCCATCCGCATGGAACCCGGGGCCGACGCGGTACCAGTAGACGCCGCCCCGCGCACGGCGGTCGAACACCTGGAGGGCGTCCGCGAGACGCAGGCCGTGGCCGCAGGTGGGGGCCGCGCCGACCAGCGGGCCCGCGTGGTCGAGGCGGCCCGGGCCGCGTACGCCGTGAAGGTGCCGAAGAGTGCGGCACCAGCAGGCCAGCATCAGCCCCGGCCAGCCCGTAGACGATCCCGTACGACGCCCCGCCCTGCGGGCATACTTGTCTCCCTCGGTTTGAGCGACGTTCGATGTGATGGGCGTAACTGCTCGCAGTTAACCTTCCGTGAAAGGGGTTTCGTGTTTAGAGTGCTGCTCTAAATCGAGGGAGTGACATGCGGCTGACCCCGACCGAACGCGACCGGCTGCTGCTCTTCGGCGCCGCCGAGCTCGCCCGCGCCCGCAGGGCCAGAGGGCTGCGGCTCAACGTCCCCGAGGCGACCGCCCTCATCGCCGACACGGTGTGCGAGGCCGCCCGGGACGGCAAGCGGCTCGCGGAGGCCGTCGAGGCCGCCCGGGCCGTCCTCGGGCCGGACGACGTGCTGCCCGGAGTCGCCGACGTCGTCACCGAGGTGCATGTCGAGGCGGTCTTCGACGACGGCTCGCGGCTCGCCGTCGTCAGCGATCCGATCGGCGCCGGCCTCGGCGACCGGGCCCCGGGCGCGCTGCTCCCCGGGCCCGGGCACGCCGAGCCCGAGGCCGTCGTACGGCTGACGGTCTCCAACACCGCCACCGTGCCCGTCTCCGTCACCTCCCACTTCCACTTCTTCGAGGCCAACCCGCGGCTCGACTTCGCCCGCGAGCGGGCCTACGGCATGCGCCTGGCCGTGCCCGCCGGGTCCTCCGTGCGGTTCGGGCCGGGGGAGAGCGTCGAGGTGGGGCTGGTGCCGATCGGGGGCGAGCGGATCGCGATCGGGTTCGCCGGGCTCGTCGACGGGCCGCTGGACGCGCCGGGCGCGAAGGAGGAGGCCCTGCGGCGGGCCGCCGCCTGCGGATACCTCGGTGTAGCGGAAACTCCTGATCAGGAGGCCGAGCGATGAGCCGCCCAGGAGGCCACCCCGCCGAGGCCCGCCGCCTCACCCCGTACGAGTACGCCGCCACCCACGGCCCCCGCGCCGGTGACCGCATCCGCCTCGGCGACTCCGGCCTGGTCGTCCGTGTCGAGTCCGACGCCCAGCGGTACGGCGACGAGTTCCTCGCCGGGTTCGGCAAGACCGCCCGCGACGGGCTGCACCTCAAGGCCGCCGCCGTCCGGGAGACCTGTGACGTCGTCATCAGCAACGTCGTGGTGATCGACGCCGTGCAGGGCGTCCGGAAGGTGTCGATCGGCATCCGGGAGGGACGGATCTGCTCGATCGGGCGGGCCGGGAACCCCGACACCCTCGACGGGGTCGACGTCGTCGTGGGCACCGGGACCTCGATCGTGTCCGGTGAAGGCCTCGTCGCCACCGCCGGAGCCGTCGACACGCACGTCCACCTGCTGTCGCCGCGCGTCATGGAGGCCTCGCTCGCCTCCGGCGTGACCACGGTCATCGGCCAGGAGTTCGGGCCCGTGTGGGGCGTCGGTGTCAACTCGCCCTGGGCACTGCGGCACGCGTTCAACGCCTTCGACGCCTGGCCCGTCAACATCGGCTTCCTGGGGCGGGGTTCCTCCTCCCGTCCGGCGCCGCTGGTCGAGGCCCTCGCCGAGGGCGGCGCCTGCGGCTTCAAGGTGCACGAGGACATGGGCGCCCACACGCGTGCGCTGGACACCGCGCTGCGCGTCGCCGAGGAGCACGACGTCCAAGTGGCCCTGCACAGCGACGGGTTGAACGAGTGCCTGTCCGTGGAGGACACCCTGCGGGTACTGGAAGGCCGGACCATCCACGCCTTCCACATCGAGGGCTGCGGCGGCGGGCACGTCCCCAACGTGCTGAAGATGGCGGGCGTCCCGAACGTCATCGGCTCCTCCACCAACCCGACCCTGCCCTTCGGCCGGGACGCCGTCGCCGAGCACTACGGCATGATCGTCTCCGTCCACGACCTCAAGCCCGGCCTGCCCGGCGACGCCGCCATGGCCCGCGACCGCATCCGCGCCGGAACCATGGGCGCCGAGGACGTCCTGCACGACCTGGGCGCGATCGGCATCACCTCGTCGGACGCTCAGGGCATGGGGCGTGCGGGCGAGACCGTCCGCCGTACCTTCGCCATGGCCGGGAAGATGAAGGCCGAATTCGGCGCGCCCGACCACCACGACAACGAACGCGTCCTGCGCTACATGGCCAAGCTGACCATCAACCCGGCCATCGCACACGGGCTTTCGCACGAGGTCGGATCCATCGAAACCGGCAAGCTCGCCGACATCGTGCTGTGGCGGCCGGAGTACTTCGGGGCCAAGCCGCAGCTCGTGCTGAAGGCCGGCTTCCCGGCGTACGGCGTGACCGGCGACCCGAACGCGGCGACCGACACCTGCGAACCCCTGGTGCTGGGGCCGCAGTTCGGGGCGCACGGGGCGACGCCGGCCGACATCTCGGTGGCCTTCGTCGCGCGGGCCGCCCTGGACCAGGGGCGCGACACCATGCCCACCCGCCGCCGCAGGGTCGCCGTGCGCGGCACGCGCGGGATCGGCCCGGCCGAGCTGCGCCTCAACTCCCGTACCGGGGCCGTCGACGTCGACCAGCGCACCGGCCTCGTCACCCTCGACGGAGAGCCGCTGCGCTCCGAACCGGCCGAGTCCGTCTCCCTCAACCGTCTCTACTTCCTCTGAGGTTCCATGTCCGCAGCAGCCGACGGCTTCCGCATGCCCGCCGAGTGGGCCCCGCACGAGCGCACCTGGATGGCCTGGCCGGGCCCGAACCCCACCTTCGACGACCCGGAGGACCTGGCAGCGGCCCGGATCGCCTGGGCCTCGGTGGCCCGCGCGGTCCGCCGGTTCGAGCCGGTGACGGTGGTGTGCGGCCCCGGCCGGTCGGCGCAGGCCCGCACCCTGCTGGGCGAGGGGATCGAGACGGTCGAACGCGACCTCGACGACGCCTGGATGCGTGACATCGGCCCGACCTTCCTGACCGACGGGCGCGGCGGACTGGCCGCCGTCGACTGGACGTTCAACGGCTGGGGCGCCCAGAGCTGGGCCCGCTGGGAGCACGACGCGAAGATCGGCGCCCACGTCGCGGACCTCGCGGGGGCCCGGACGTACGCCTCGCGGCTCGTCAACGAGGGCGGGGCGATCCAGGTGGACGGCGAGGGGACGGTCCTGCTGACCGAGACCGTGCAGCTGGGCCCCGAGCGCAACCCCGGCTGGACGCGGGAGGAGGTCGAGGCCGAGATCCACTCCCTGCTCGGCACCCGCAAGGCGATCTGGCTCCCGCGCGGCCTGACCGGCGACTACCCTCCCCCAAGCTCTCGGCTGCGCTCGAGCGGGGGGTACCCCCACCACGGCTTCGGCACCCTCGGCCACGTCGACATCGTCGCGGCCTTCGCCCGCCCCGGCGTGGTCGTGGCCCATACGCAGCCCGACCCGGGGCACCCCGACCACGAGGTGACGAAGGAGATCATCGGCCTGCTGAGGTCGCAGACGGACGCGCGCGGCCGCCGCCTGGAGGTCGTCGAGGTGCCCGCTCCCACCGTCCTGGAGGCCGACGGCCACTGGGCCGACTACTCGTACATCAACCACTACCTCTGCAACGGCGGCGTGGTCCTGTGCGGTTTCGACGACCCGCGCGACGAACTCGCGGCCAGCATCTTCCGCCGCCTGTTGCCGGAGCGGACCGTGACACTGGTGGACGCCCGTACGATCTTTGCCGGCGGTGGAGGCATCCACTGCATCACCCAGCAGCAGCCGAGGATCTAGACCCGGGAGCAGCAGATGGCCGGTGGGCGCAGGCAGGCCCCGCCCCGCGAGGACGTGCTCGCCGCCGCCATGGAGATGATCGCCGAGCGCGGCCTGGAGCAGCTCACCATGGCGGCGCTCGGCCGCGAGGTCGGCATGAGCAGCGGTCACCTGCTCTACTACTTCGGCTCCAAGGACGAGCTGTTGCTTCGCACCCTGGAGTGGAGCGAGGGCCGGCTGGGCGCCGAGCGCGGACGGCTGCTGGCCCGCGCGGCCCCCGCCCGCGAACGCCTCGGCGCCTACGTCGACCTGTACGTCCCCGACGGCCACCGCGACCCGCACTGGACCCTGTGGCTGGAGGTCTGGAACCGCTCGCAGAACGCCGACGAGGAGGCCCGCGACCGGCAGGCCGCCATCGAGGGCGTCTGGCACCGCGACCTGGTGGCCCTGCTCGCCGAGGGCATCTCGCGGGGCGAGTTCCGCCGCGTCGACCCGGACCGGTACGCCGCCCGTCTGCGGGCGCTGCTGGACGGCTTCGCCATCCATGTGGCGATCGGCCTGCGCGGCACCGACCGGTCCCAAGTCCTGCGGCACGTACACGAGTTCCTCGCCGACAGCCTCCTCGCGGACGCCTGAACCCCTGCCCGGGTTGTACTTGATATGACGGATTGACCCTGTGGTCCGTGGTGCTGTTGGCTCTGGGGGAGCCCTCGGCGCGGGGCCGGGGGAGAAGCGTCAACGGGGAACACAGGGGGAAGCACATGACCAGCATCAGGAGGGCCACGTCCGGCGCGCTCGGCGTGGCCCTGGCCATCACGCTCGGCGGCATCGCCGCGCTGCCCGTGACCGCCGCCGAGGCGCTGCCGCGGACCGAGAAGGTGAGCGTCGCCCCGGACGGCACCGAGGGCGACGGCGCCTCCGGCGGGCCGAGCCTGAGCGCCGACGGCCGCCGCCTGGCCTTCGTCTCCAGCGCCGACAACCTCGTCGCCGGTGACACCGACGGCGCCGCCGACGCCTTCGTGCGCGACCTGAGGACCGGCACGACCCGGCTGGCCAGTACCGCGGCGGACATCGGCCCCGTCGACGACATCGCCCTCAGCGGCAACGGCCGCTACCTGGCGTTCGGCGCCACGGCCACCGGCGACGGCCGCAGCCACATCTGGGTCGAGGACCTGAAGACCGGCGGGCTTCAGCGCATCGAGGACACGGTCGACACGGGCTACGACTCCGGCCGGCAGCCCGCCCTCAGCGCCGACGGCCGCTACGTCGCCTTCATCGCCCAGCAGTCCGCACCAGGGGCGGGCGAGGACCGCTGGGCACGCGTCTACCGGGTCGACCGCACCAGCGGCGAGGCCGTCCGCGTCAGCCAGGTGCCCGCCGCCGGCGACCGGAAGACCGCCGCCGCCCGCCCCTCCATCAGCGCCGACGGCAAGCGCGTCGGCTACCAGTTCTTCGTCCCGCACCCGGCCGCGGGCGACTGGAGCGACGCCTACGTCCGTGACGTGCCGAGCGGCGAGCTGTTCCACGCCGACCGGGCGCCGGACGGTCTGAAGCCCGACGGGCAGACCGAGTTCCCGCGGATCAGCGCCGACGGCCGGTACGCGGTCTTCAACTCCCTCGACTCGCAGCTGACCCCGGGCGACACCAACGAGGGCCACAACGTCTTCGTCCGCGACCTGAAGACGGGCGGCCTGCGCCGGATCGACGCCGCCGACCCGGCCGCGTTCACCGCGTATCCGCAGCTCAGCGCCGACAACCGGTATCTGGCCTTCGTCTCGGCCGACCCGGGCGACACCCACCACACCACCCGCGCGTACGTCCGCGACCTGCGCACCGGGCGCACGGTCCTCGCCAGCCCGGACGCCGAGGGCGGGCCGAACGACCAGAGCGTGTCCGCCCCGGTCGTCGACCGGCACGGCCGCACGGTCGCCTTCAGCAGCTCCTCACCCGACCTCGTCCCGGACGACACGTACGACACCTCGCACGTCTACATCCGTCACATGAAGTGACCGACCGCATCCTGAGACAACCATGAGCCGGGCACGGGGGTTGTGCCAGACTGCCCCCGTGCTCTCGTTCGCCATGATTATTGGCAGCAGGCGCGCCGGTCCGCAGTGACCGCCACGTACGACCAGGTACGGGCGGACACCGTCGTCCTCGACCCGCGCGCAGACCTCTCGCACCCGCGAGGGGTTTTTCGCATTTCTGGCCCACCCGCAGTCAGGAGCGAGAGCGCGAGGGAGTATGTGGGGGCGGTGGAGCCGGTCATTCCGGTACGACCGAGATCCAATCCTCAGGAGCCTTGACACCATGACCGCTACCAGCGAGCTCGACGATTCCTTCCACGTCTTCGACACCACTCTGCGCGACGGTGCCCAGCGGGAGGGCATCAACCTCACCGTCGCGGACAAGCTGGCCATCGCGCGGCACCTGGACGACTTCGGCGTCGGCTTCATCGAGGGCGGCTGGCCGGGCGCGAACCCCCGGGACACCGAGTTCTTCGCCCGTGCCCGGCAGGAGATCGACTTCCGGCACGCGCAGCTGGTCGCGTTCGGGGCGACCCGCCGCGCGGGAGCGAAGGCGGCTGAGGACCCGCAGGTCAAGGCACTGCTGGAGTCGGGTGCCGAGGTGATCACGCTGGTCGCCAAGTCCCACGACCGGCACGTCGAGCTCGCCCTGCGCACCACCCTGGACGAGAACCTGGAGATGGTGCGCGACACGGTGTCCTTCCTGAAGGAGCAGGGCCGCCGGGTCTTCGTCGACTGCGAGCACTTCTTCGACGGCTACCGCGCGAACCCCGAGTACGCGAAGTCGGTCGTCCGTACCGCCTCGGAGGCCGGCGCGGACGTGGTGGTCCTGTGCGACACCAACGGCGGCATGCTCCCGGCGCAGATCCAGGCGGTCGTCGGCACCGTCCTGGCCGACACCGGCGCCCGGCTCGGCATCCACGCCCAGGACGACACGGGCTGCGCGGTGGCGAACACGCTGGCCGCCGTCGACGCGGGCGCGACGCACGTCCAGTGCACGGCCAACGGCTACGGCGAACGCGTCGGCAACGCCAACCTCTTCCCGGTCGTGGCGGCCCTGGAGCTGAAGTACGGCAAGCAGGTCCTGCCCGAGGGCCGGCTGCGCGAGATGACGCGCATCTCGCACGCGATCGCCGAGGTCGTGAACCTCACGCCCTCCACGCACCAGCCCTACGTGGGCCTCTCGGCCTTCGCGCACAAGGCCGGCCTGCATGCCTCGGCCATCAAGGTCGACCCGGACCTGTACCAGCACATCGACCCCGAGCAGGTCGGCAACACCATGCGGATGCTGGTCTCCGACATGGCCGGCCGCGCCTCCATCGAGCTCAAGGGCAAGGAACTCGGCATCGACCTCGGCGGCGACCGCGAGCTGGTCGGCCGGGTGGTCGAGCGGGTGAAGGAACGCGAACTCAGGGGCTACACGTACGAGGCGGCCGACGCGAGCTTCGAGATCCTCCTGCGCACCGAGGTCCAGGGCAGGCCGCTGCGCTACTTCGAGGTCGAATCCTGGCGTGCCATCGTCGAGGACCGGCCCGACGGCTCCCACGCCAACGAGGCCACGGTCAAGCTCTGGGCCAAGGGGGAGCGCATCGTCGCCACGGCCGAGGGCAACGGCCCGGTCAACGCGCTGGACCGGGCCCTGCGCGTGGGCCTGGAGAAGATCTACCCGCAGCTCGCCAAGCTGGAACTGGTGGACTACAAGGTCCGCATCCTGGAGGGCAAGCACGGCACCAACTCGACGACCCGCGTGCTGATCTCCACGTCCGACGGCACGGGCGAGTGGGCGACGGTGGGCGTGGCCGACAACGTCATCGCCGCGAGCTGGCAGGCCCTGGAGGACGCGTACACGTACGGGCTGCTGCGGGCGGGAGTGAGCCCGGCCGAGTAGCGGGACGTGACGGATACCTCCAGGCAGGCGGTGGTGACGGCGCCTTCCGCACCGTCACCGTCGCCGTCGTCGCCGGCGGCGTTCCGAAATCCGTACTGCGGCCGACATCCCTTTCTGTCCCGATTCGGGTAGCTTCGAACATATGAAGGCCGCACTGGTGCGTACCGTCGTACGTCTGCTGATCGTGCCGGTCGTCGCCGTACTGGCGGCGCTGATGGCCGGTGCGCCCGGTGCGCAGGCGGCCACCGACCTGTCGAAGGTCGCCGCGGAACTGCGCGAGAACCCGGTCTACGTCGATCCGGCCGCCCGCGGCCAGCTGGCCGCGTCGGACGTCGAGGCGCTCGCCGACAAGATCAAGGACGCGGACAAGCCCGTCTTCGTGGCGGTCCTCCCGGCCGGCTTCCCCACCGAGGACCTCTTCCGGAACCTCCGTACCGAGACCGGCGTCACCGGCCTGTACGGCATCCGCCTCGGAGACCGGTTCGACGCCCGTGCGGACAGCGCGGTGATGAGCAGCCAGGCGGTGTCCAACCTGGTCACGGCCGTACAGGGCACGGGAGACGCCAAGGCCCAGCTGAACGACTTCGTCGACGACGCCCTGCGCAACGTGCGCGGCTCGGCGCCCAGCAGCTGGAGCGACGGCTCGGGCAGTGACGTGCCGGTCGGCAGCCTGGTCACGGTCGGCGCACTGATCGCGGCTGGCGGCGCGGGCGCCTACGCGCTGGTCCGCCGCAACCGCCGCCGCCACGAGGAGGAGCAGCGGGCCGCGCTGGAGAAGCTGCGCGTGGTGGTCGACGAGGACATCACCGCCTTCGGCGAGGAACTCGACCGCCTCGACTTCCACCCCGGCGAACCCGGCGCCGACGACACGATGCGCGCCGACTACGAGCACGCCCTGGACGCCTACGAGCAGGCGAAGTCCCTGATGGCCGCCGCGACCAGACCGGAGGACGTGCGGGCCGTCACCCAGGCCGTGGAGGACGGCCGGTTCTCCCTGGCGCGACTCGCGGCCCGCCGCGAGGGCGCCCCGCTGCCGGAGCGCCGCCCGCCCTGCTTCTTCGACCCCCGCCACGGCCCCTCGGTCGCCGACACGAGCTGGACACCCCTGGGCGGCGCCACGCGCGACGTCCCCGTCTGCGCGGCCGACCGGACCCGGCTCGCCGAGGGCCGGGACCCGGTGATCCGCGAGGTCGACACCGAACTCGGCCGCCGCCCGTACTGGGAGGCCGGCCCCGCGTACGGCCCCTGGGCCGGCGGCTACTTCGGCGGCGGCCTCCTGCCCGGGCTCCTCGTCGGCACCATGCTCGGCAGCATGATGGCCGCCCCCGCCTACGCGTCCGACTACGGCTCCGGCTACGGCGACTTCGGCGGCGGCGACGTCTCCGGCGCGGACTTCGACTCGGGCGACTTCGGGGGCGGCTTCGGCGACGGGGGCTTCGGCGGCGGCGACTTCGGCGGGGGAGGGGACTTCGGGGGCGGCTTCTGACCGGACGGGCGACGGTCCCCGGACCCGAGTCCGTCCCGTGTCCTGTGCACGAGCAGACCGGGCACGGTGCGCCCAGCCCGGCCCTGGTCACCGCCTCCGCCCCACTCCGGCATCCGCGCCGGGTCAGGGTCCGGCATTCGCGCTGGGTCAGGTCCGGCTTTCGCGCTGGGTCAGGGTCCGGCATTCGCGCTGGGTCAGGTCCGGCATTCGCGCTGGGTCAGGGTCCGGCATTCGCGCTGGGTCAGGTCCGGCATTCGCGCTGGGTCAGCGTCCGGCATCCGCTCCGGGTCAGGGTCCGGCACCCGAGCCAAGGCCGACGCCCAACCGCTTTCCGGTCCAGGACCTGCTGCCCCTGTCGCTTGGCCCGGCTCTTTTGCTGCCCTCAGCCCTGGCGCCCGAGCCGGAGTTCAGCGCCTGGCCGCTTCCCGGTCCAGGTTGCCGTTGCCGTTGCCGTTGCCGCCAGGCCCGGTCGCGGTCGCCGTCCTCGGTCCTCGGCCGACGCCCCTCAGCCCCCGGCATCGAGCCGGCGTGCAGCACCTGGCCGCTTCCCGGTCACGGCGCCAGTGCCCGAACCGGCGTCAGCGCCTCGCCCCTTCCCGCCGCAGAACCCGTTCCCGCTGTCCCCAGGCGACCCCGGCCACCACGCCCGCCAGTGCGACCAGGGTCGCGCTGACCCACACCGGCGACCGGTACCCGAACCCCGCGCCGATCGCCAGGCCGCCGGCCCAAGGGCCCAGTGCCGCGCCCACGTTGAAGCCTGCCGTGGCGAAGCCGCCGGCCAGGGTGGGCGCGTCCGGTGCCGCGTAGAGCACCTGGGCGATCAGCGTGGAGCCGACGCCGAAGGACAGTGCGCCCTGGGCGAAGACGAGCCCGAGTGCCAGAGCCGGGTGTCCGGCTCCGAGTGCCAGGAGGCACCAGCCCAGGCATGCCGCGACGGCCCCGCCGGCCAGGACCGGGACGGGGTGCCGGTCGGCGAACCGCCCTGCGGCCGTCACACCCACGAACGACCCGGCCCCGAACAGCGCGAGCACCCCGGGAACCCAGGCCCTGCCGAGCCCCGTCACCTCGGTGACCAGCGGTGCGAGATAGGTGAAGGTGCAGAACGTCGCACCGTTGACGAGGGCGCCCAGCGTCAGCGTGACGACCAGCCGGGGGCTGTGCAGCGACCGCAGTTCACCGCCCAGCGCGGGCGGCGCGCCCCCCACCGAACCGCCCGGCACCGACCTCGCCACCGCCACCAGCGCCGGCAGCGACACCAGCGCCACGGCCCAGAACGCCGCACGCCAGCCCCACAGCCCGCCCAGCACGGCCCCGGCGGGCACCCCGGCCACGCACGCCAGCGTCACCCCGCCCAGCAGCGTGGACGTGGCCCGCCCCTTCGCGTCCGCCGGGACCATGTCCACGGCGGCCACCAGGGCGACGGCGAGGAACCCGGCGTTGGCGAGCGCCCCCCACGACCCGCGTGGCGAGCAGCACCTCGAAACTGCCGGTGAGAGCACCGACGACATGGACGGCGAGGAACACCACGAGGAAGGCCAGCAGCGCACCCCGCCGCGGCCAGCGCCGCGCGAGCCCCGCCACCAGCGGCGCCCCCACGACCATTCCCACCGCGAAGGCGGAGGTCAGCGCCCCTGCCGCGGGAACGGACACCCCCAGATCCCGCGCGATGTCCGGCACGAGACCGGACAGCATGAACTCGGACGTTCCCTGCGCGAACACGGCAAGGCCCAGCAAGAGAAGAGCGAACGGCATGAAGAAACTCCGCACCCCGAAGTCGACGTCGGACACGACAGGTCGGACGGCTTCCGGCAGCGGAGCGAGCGGGCTCAGCGGCCCGGCGTCACGAACAGCCACCGGAGAGCCGGTGGCCGCACTCTGGACGCCTCGGGGCTGGACATGGCGGAGACGTTAGGCGGAGCCGGGTGCCCGGGTCCACCGGATTTCCTCCGGCTCGGCTCGGGCCGCGGTCACGGCCGTGTCCTTCCGGCCGCCACCGCGGTGGACGACGACCACGGCCACGAGACAGACGGCCAGGCCGAGCGCGGTCTGCACGCCGAACGGCTCACCGAACACGAGCGCGCCCCAGACGGCCGTGACCGGGGCCATGAGGAACATCAGCGTGTTCACCTTCGTCACCCCGGAGCGCTTCAGGATGAGCCAGTACAGCCCGTACCCGCCGAACGTGGACAGCCCCACGAGCCAGGCGACCGCCACCCAGAAACCGCCCTCGGCGGGCGGCACGGCGGTCCCGGTGGCCAGCGCCGGCACGGAGAAGAGGACGGCACTGGTGGCGCAGTGGACGGTCAGCGACACCGAGGGGGCGACCCGTGAGCGGGACCGGCTCTCCAGGAACGTGGCCGCGACCAGCGACAGCATGCCGAGCAGCGGGACGGCGTACGCCCACCAGGGCACGCCGGTCCCGGCCGCCGCGTCCGCCAGGGTGACCACCGACACGCCGCCCAGCCCCAGAGCCAGGCCGATCCACTGCCGGCCCGAGACGTACTGCCCCAGCAGCGGTCCCGCGAGGGCCCCGGCGACCAGCGGCTGGACACCGTCGATCAGGGCCGTCGTGCCGCTGGAGACGCCGAGCTGGATGGCGTAGTAGACGCTGAGCAGATAGCCGCTCTGCGACAGCACGCCGATGACGGCCTGCCGGGCCACGTCCCGGGCGGTGAGCCCCCGCCAGGCCGTGCGCGTGAGCGCGGCGACCACGACGAGGACGACGGCCAGCGGCAGGAACCGCCACATCAGGACCGTGATCGCGGACGCGTTGTCCGCTCCGAGCTTGGCCCCGATGAACCCGGAGCTCCAGCAGAGGACGAAGGCGACGGAGAGAAGGACGTTCACCGACATCACAACCAGTAGACAGATCGGTATACCCGTTCCTCCCTCACTATACAGATCGGTATACTCGGCTGTCATGGGTACCACCGCCGACCACCCGCGTTCCGAGCACCCGCGGTCCGGCCCCCCGCGCCGGATCACGATGACGCCCGCCGCCCGCCGCGTCCTGGCGGCGGCCGCCCGGCTGTTCTACGAGCGCGGCATCCACGCCGTCGGCGTCGACCTCATCGCCGCCGAGGCCGGGGTGACGAAGAAGACCCTCTACGACCGGTTCGGCTCCAAGGAGCAGATCGTCGTGGAGTATCTCGCGGACCGCGACGAGCGCTGGCGGGTCTTCCTCGCAGAACACCTCGACGCGGCGCCGCCCCAGCCCGGGGAGCAGGTCCTGGCGGTCTTCGACGCCTCGCGCGCGTGGGCGGCGGAGCGAAGCCCCAAGGGGTGCAGCATGGTCAACGCGCATGCGGAGATCAGCGACCCCGCCCACCCGGCCCACCCGGTCATCACCGGGCAGAAGCAGTGGATGCTCGCCCTCTTCACCCGCCTCGCCTCGGATATCGACCCGGGCAGGGCCGACGTCCTGGCCCGGGCGCTGATGCTGCTGCACGAGGGCGGGCTCGTCGCGCACGGCCTCGGCATCTTCCCGGACGCCATCACCCACGCCCGCGAACAGGCCCGCGCGCTGCTGGCATAGCGGACGGCATCCGTCCCAGCCGGTCTCTACGGTGGTGTCATGACCGCCTCCTCAGACGCCCTCTCCTGCGCGGCCGCCGCCGACCTGGACTCCTGGCTGGCGGCACACCCCGCCCCGCACCCCGGCCTCTGGGTCAAGGTCGCCAAGAAGGGCTCGGGCATCCCCTCCGTCAGCGCCGCCGACGTCAACGACGTGGCACTGTGCCACGGCTGGATCACCGGGCAGCGCAAGGGCCTCGACGAGTCGTACTACCTCCAGCGGATCACCCCGCGGCGCCCCGGCAGCCTCTGGTCCATGGTCAATGTCCGCCGGGTCGAGGAGCTGACCGCCGCGGGGCGGATGCGGCCCGGCGGCCTCGTTGAGGTGGCGGCCGCACGGGCGGACGGACGGTGGGAGGCGGCGTACGCGTCCCAGCAGGAGGCCGAGGTCCCGCAGGACCTCGCGGCGGCACTGGAGGCGAGCCCGCGGGCCGCCGCCGCCTTCGAGGCGCTGGGCCGGACGGACCGGTACCTGGCGATGCTCGGCGTGCTCCGCGCCCGGACCCCGAGGAGCCGGGCGGCGCAGGTGGCGGCGGCGGTCGCGAAGCTGGAGGCCGGCCGGAAGACCAGGTGAGGCACGGGCAGGGCCCGGCACCGTACGGCACCGGGCCCGCAAGCCGTGTGCGGCGGGGTCAGAGTGTCGACGCCGCCGAGGCGATGGCGGAGGCGAACGTCGAGACCTCCGTGTAGACGCCGGGGGCCTCGGGCCGGGCGCAGCCCTCACCCCAGCTGACGATGCCGACCTGGATCCAGGCGCCGGCGTTGTCCTTGCGGAACATGGGGCCGCCGGAGTCACCCTGGCAGGTGTCCACACCGCCCGCGTCGAAGCCGGCGCAGATCTCCTCGCTCGCGACGAGGCCGCTGTAGAGGCCGCCGTAGGCCTTGCAGGCGGCGTCGCCGACGAACGGCACGGTCGCCTTCAGCAGATAGCGCTGCTGGGAGCCGCCCTCCCGGTTCGCGCCCCAGCCGGCGACGGTGAAATCACCGGTGTTGTACTGCGCGGTGGTGGCGATCTTCAGGGTCGGCAGGTTGATGGGCTGGGCGAGCTTGATGAGCGCCCAGTCCTTGCCGGTGCCGTTGTAGCCGGGGGCGCGCAGCACCTTGGTGGAGCGGACCTGGACCCGGCCGCTGGTGGACTGGAGGTCGACGACCCCCGCGGTGGCGGTGATGCCCGTGTTGTTGCCGGAGGCTCCCACGCAGTGCGCGGCCGTGAGCACGATCTGCTGGGTGTACAGCGCGCCGCCGCAGCCCATGGAGAGCCGGACCATGAACGGGAACTCGCCCTGCGCGGCCCGCGTCCCGCCGACGACGGGCGAGGGGGCGGCCTGCGCGGCGGTGACGGGCTGAAGGCTGGCGACCGCGAGGGCGGCGGCCCCGAGGACCGCGCATCTCTTGAGGGCCGTGAGGAGTCTCTTCAACGTGATGCCTTCCGTGGGGGGTTGACTGGGGAGGTGCAACCGAAGCATCAGATTGACGAGCACATGACAATAACGGAAGGCGGGAACCGGCCAGAACCGGCCCGGCGGTATGTCACCGGGCCGGCCGCACCGGGCTCACGCGTTCCGGATCGCCGAGATGTCGAAGTTGAGCTTGATCTTGTCGGAGACCAGGACACCGCCGGTCTCGAGCGCGGCGTTCCAGGTCAGGCCCCACTCGGAGCGCAGGATCTCCGCCTTGCCCTCGAAGCCGACGCGCTCGTTGCCGAAGGGGTCCTTCGCGGCGCCGTTGAACTCGAGGTCGATGGTCAAGGGGCGGGTCGTGCCGAGGATCGTCAGATCACCGGTGATGCGGTAGTCGTCGCCCCCGAGGGCCTCCGCCCGCGTGGAGCGGAACGTCATGGCCGGGAACTCGTCCGCCTTGAAGAAGTCCGAGCTCTTGAGGTGGCCGTCGCGGTCGGCGTTGCCCGTCTCGATGCTGTCCATCACGACGTCCAGGGAGGCGGTGGACCGCGAGGGGTCGGTGCCGTCGAGGTGGAGCGTGCCCGTGAAGTCCTGGAAGCTGCCCTTGACGTTGGTGACCATGGCGTGCCGGGCGACGAAGCCGATCGTCGAGTGCGCGGGGTCGATCGTGTAGTCGCCGGTCAGGGCGGCCAGCTCCGGGCGCACGGCGTCGGTCGTGACGGTCTCGGTGTCCTTGCGGCTGAAGATGCTCATGGGGTACTCCTCCTGCGTTCTGCGTTCGCCTGGAATGTTGAACGTTGTACTACCTGAACGCGACCCACCGTAGACCTATTCCGGTTCAACGTTCAATATTTTTGGCGGGTGTGTCGCGACATGGCGCCGATACCGCCGCATGGCGGCACCGGGCGGCACGCGGGGGTGGTCCTGTCGCATCCTGTGCGGAGGGCCTGGAAGGCGAGGTTCCACTTCACGGCAACGGCAGGAGACAGCCGAGACCACGGCGGACGGACAGCGCAGGGAGACCGACCGATGACACTCACCGGCTCCGGCTCGGCCCACGACCCACCGGCGGGCGCCGCCCCACGCCGTTCCGCCGCCCCCTCTCCGGCGCGCGAGCACGGCCCGCCACGGCGCCTGGACCAGCGCGTGGCTCTGGTCACCGGGGCCTCCTCGGGCATCGGGGCGGCCACGGCACGGCGCTTCGCCACGGACGGCTGGCAACTGCTCCTCAGCGGCCGCGACCGGCGCCGCCTGGAGCAGACGGCCTTCGGCACCACGGCCGTCGTGCTGCCCGCCGACCTCGCCGCCCCGGACGGCCCGCGCCTGCTGGCCCGGTCCGCGCTGCACACGACCGGCCGGGTCGACGTCCTCGTCGCCGGGGCGGGCATCGGCTGGGCGGGCCCGTTCGCCGGCATGCCGCACACCGACATCGACCGCGTGCTGGCCCTGGACCTCAACGCCACGCTCCACCTCGTGCGCGAGGTGCTGCCCGCCATGATCGCCGCCGGGCACGGCCGGGTGGTGCTGCTCGGCTCCGTCGCGGGCTGCGTGGGCGTACGGGAGGAAGCGGTGTACTCCGCCGCCAAGGCCGCGCTGGCCGCCTTCTCCGAAGCGCTGCGCCGGGAACTGCGCGGCACGGGCGTGGGCGTGACCCTCGTGGTGGCCGGCCCCGTCGACACGCCCTTCCACGCCCGCCGCGACAGGCCCCACGACCGGTCCCACCCCCGGCGGGTCCCGCCCGGCCGCGTCGCCGACGCTCTCTGGGAGGCCGTACGCGACGACCGCGACCAGGTCTACGTCCCCGCCTGGCTGGCCCTCCCGGACCGCCTGCGCGCCCTGGCGCCGGGGATGTCCAGACGCCTGCTGAACCGCTTCGGCTGACGCCGCCTCGCATCCGGGGTGTCGTTGCGCCGTTCCGGTCACTCCGGCCGGATCCTCCGTTCAGGTGACCGTCTCCCCGTGGTAGGGCAGGGGCATGGCTCCCCCGCGTCGCGTCTTCTCCCGCCGTACGGCCGAGGCCGCCGCCCCGCCCCGCCCCGGCCGCCGCGCCCTGCTGCTCGCGGCCGCGGCCCTGGCGGCGACCGGTGCCGCGAGGCCCACGCCCCGCGGCACCGGCGCACAGGACGCCGGCGCGCAGGACGCTGAGGGCCTCGGCGCTCACGGCCCCGACACCGACCCGTACGACACCCTCCGCCGGCGCTGGCTCGGCATCGCCCTCGGCACCGGATACGACCCGGCCGCGCAGCCGTACGCCTCCCGCCTCGCCGAGACCGGCGAACTCGCCCGTGCCCTGCACGCGGCCATGGCCCCGGCAGCGGACTCCCTGTGGCCCGGCCACCCCTTCGACCCGCCGGCCGGCATCACCCTGAGCTACAGCCGCCTGTGGACCATGACCCGGGCCCACGTCCAGCAGGGCACCGGCTCGACCGCCGACCCGGACCTCCTCGCCGGCATCCTGCGCGGCCTCGACCACCTCTCCGCCACCGTCTACAACCCCTCCACCACCCGCTACGGCAACTGGTGGGAGTGGCAGATCGGCAGCCCGCGCCTGCTCATGGACATCACGGCCGCCCTGTACGACCGGCTCGGCGACGCCCGGATCCGGGCCGCCTGCGCCGCCGTCGACCACTTCGTGCCCGACTCGGCCCTCGGCGACTACTCCGGCACGTCCACCGGCGCCAACCGGGTCGACCTGTGCCGCTCCGTCGCCCTGCGCGGCATCCTCGGCCGCGACCCGGACAGGATCGCCCTGGCCCGCGACGCGCTCTCCCCGGTCTTCCCGTACGTCACCCGGGGCGACGGGCTCTACGCCGACGGCTCCTTCGTCCAGCACACCTGGGTCGCCTACTCGGGCACGTACGGCCAGGTCGTGCTCGACGGCCTCGGCCGGCTCTTCGCCCTGCTCGCCGGATCCGGCTGGGAGGTCACCGACCCGAACCGGCAGATCGTCCTCGACAGCGTCGAGCACGCCTACGCCCCGCTCATCCACGACGGACTCGTCATGGACAGCGTCAACGGCCGGGCCATCAGCCGCGGTCTCCTCACCGCCGACGACCGCCAGGTCATGCGCAGCGACCACTTCCACGGCCAGCAGCTCATCGCGGCCATCGCCCTCCTCGCGGCCGGCGCGACCCCCGCGGAACGCGACCGCTGGCACGCCCGGATCAAGGGCTGGATCGAACGGGACAGCGTGTCCCCGATCCTGACGGCCCGCCAGTACGGCGTCGCCGAGCTGGCCCGGCTGCACACGATCGCCGCCTCGCCCCTCCCGGCCGCACCCGAACCCACCGGCCACCGCCTCTTCGCCGCCATGGACCGCGCCGTCCACCGCCGCCCCGGCTTCACCGTGAGCATCGCGATGGCCAGCGACCGCATCGCCCACTACGAGTGCGGCAACGGCGAGAACCCGCGCGGCTGGCACACCGGTGCCGGGATGGTCACCTGGTGGGCCGGTGCGAGCGACCAGTACACGGACTGGTTCTGGCCCACCGTGGACTGGTACCGCCTGCCCGGCACCACCGTCTCCACCAAGCGCCTGGCCGACCGGGAAGGCGGCGAGTGGGGCACGGCGCGCCCCGACGCGCGGTGGGTCGGCGGCACCACCGACGGCGCGTACGCCGCGCTCGGCCAGCACCTCAAGGGCCTCGGCTCCACCCTCCGGGCCCGCAAGTCCTGGTTCTGCGTCGCGGACGCGGTGATCTGCCTGGGCGCCGGGATCAGCTGCGCCGACGGCGTCCCGGTGGAGACGATCGTCGACAACCGCAACCTCGGCGAGTCCGGCACCCAGACCTTCGCGGAAGGCCCGGGCTGGGCGCACCTGGAGGGTCACGGCGGCTGGGTCCTGCTCGACGGCGAGCCGAAGGCGCTGCGCGAGGACCGCACCGGTGCCTGGTCCGACATCAACACCGGCGGCACGCCGGAGCGGCGCACCCGCCGCTGGCAGACCCTCCGGCTCGACCACGGCACCGATCCCGAGGACGCCACGTACGCCTACGTGCTCATGCCCGGCGCGTCCCGCCGTGCGGTCGCGTGCCGTGCCGCCGACCGCCACTGGATGTCGGTCCTCGCCAACGACGCCGGCCGCCAGGCGGTGAGCGTGCCCTCCCTCGGCCTCACGGCCGCGAACTTCTGGCAGGCCGGCACGGCGGGCCCGCTCACCGCCTCCGCCGGCGCGAGCGTGCTGACCGTCCGCCGGGGCCGTGCCGCCACCCTCTGCCTGAGCGAACCGCCCCGTACGGGCGAACCTTTGGAGATCACCTGGAACCGCCCGGTCCGCCACGTCACCCACGCGGACGAGACGGTCGAAGTACTCTCCACAGGCCGCCGGCTGCGCGTGCGCGTCACCCCCGGGAAGGCATGTGCCACCCACGTCTGTGAGGTGACTCTCGGCTGATGGCTTTGTCGGACCCCCACAAGCGACACGCCCCCTGAGCAGTCAGAAGGGCTGCACCCCGCCGTGGTTCTGTTCAGGGGCACCAGGAAAACACGCCGGAGACTGTGAGGAGTCGACGGCCCGCAATCCTTGGTTGGCTTCGTAAGGTCGCTACATGACCGTTTTGGATGAGGCGCCGAGTGAGCCGACCGACGCGCACGGACGCGTGGCCGAACTGCACGAGATCCGTGCGCAGGCAGTGGCCGGACCGAGCGAGAAGGCGACCGAAGCGCAGCACGCCAAGGGCAAGCTGACCGCGCGGGAGCGCATCGACCTTCTCCTCGACCCCGATTCCTTCCGCGAGGTCGAGCAACTGCGCCGGCACCGGGCCACGGGCTTCGGCCTGGAGGCCAAGAAGCCGTACACCGACGGTGTGATCACCGGCTGGGGCACGGTGGAGGGCCGGACGGTCTTCGTCTACGCCCATGACTTCCGCATCTTCGGCGGCGCGCTGGGCGAGGCCCACGCCACGAAGATCCACAAGATCATGGACATGGCCATCGCGGCCGGTGCGCCCCTGGTCTCCCTGAACGACGGCGCGGGCGCCCGCATCCAGGAGGGCGTCTCGGCGCTCGCCGGCTACGGCGGCATCTTCCAGCGCAACACCAAGGCGAGCGGGGTCATCCCGCAGATCTCGGTGATGCTCGGCCCGTGCGCGGGCGGCGCGGCCTACAGCCCGGCCCTGACGGACTTCGTGTTCATGGTCCGCGACACCTCGCAGATGTTCATCACCGGCCCGGACGTCGTCAAGGCGGTCACCGGCGAGGAGATCACGCAGAACGGCCTGGGCGGCGCGGACGTGCACGCCGAGACGTCCGGCGTCTGCCACTTCGCCTACGACGACGAAGAGACCTGCATCGCCGAGGTCCGCTACCTCCTCACCCTCCTGCCGCAGAACAACCGCGAGAACCCGCCCCGCGCGGAGGCCTCCGACCCGGTCGATCGCCGCTCGGACGTCCTGCTCGACCTGGTCCCGGCGGACGGCAACCGGCCGTACGACATGACCAAGGTCATCGAGGAGATCGTCGACGACGGCGACTACCTGGAGGTCCACGAGCGCTGGGCCCGCAACATCATCTGCGCGCTGGGCCGGATGGACGGCCAGGTCGTCGGCATCATCGCCAACCAGCCGCAGGTGCTCGCCGGTGTCCTGGACATCGAGGCCTCCGAGAAGGCGGCCCGCTTCGTCCAGATGTGCGATGCCTTCAACATCCCGATTGTCACTCTTCTGGACGTCCCCGGCTTTCTCCCGGGCGTCGATCAGGAGCACGGTGGCATCATCCGCCACGGCGCGAAGCTCCTCTACGCGTACTGCAACGCGACCGTGCCGAGGATCTCGCTGATCCTGCGCAAGGCCTACGGAGGTGCGTACATCGTCATGGACAGCCAGTCGATCGGTGCGGACCTCACCTACGCGTGGCCGACCAACGAGATCGCCGTCATGGGCGCGGAGGGTGCGGCCAACGTCATCTTCCGCCGTCAGATCGCCGACGCCGAGGACCCCGAGGCCATGCGGGCCCGCATGGTCAAGGAGTACAAGTCCGAGCTGATGCACCCCTACTACGCGGCGGAGCGTGGCCTGGTCGACGACGTCATCGACCCGGCGGAAACCCGCGAGGTGCTGATCAAGTCCCTCGCGATGCTCCAGACCAAGCACGCCGACCTGCCCTCCCGCAAGCACGGCAACCCTCCGCAGTAACCTGGCGGACATCTCTCTCATGGAGACTGAGACCCATGGACATCCCTGACATCCGCGTCGAGAAGGGCCACGCCGAGCCCGAGGAAGTCGCCGCCATCACGGCGATCCTCCTGGCCCGCGCCGCCGCCCGCCCCACGGACCCGACCCCGACGCACCGCGGCCGCGTGAAGGCGGGCTGGCGCCGCCTGGAACGCGAGCCGGGCTTCCGCGCCCCGCACAGCTGGCGCTGACCCCGAACCAAAAAGAAGGCCCCTCATGGAGGGGCCTTCTTTTTGTGGGGCGCGAGGAATCGCGCGACAAGCCGCATACGACCCGCACCCGGCATACGACAGCCCCCGGCAGCCCAGAGGCCGCCAGGGGCTGTCCCACAGCGAGAGAACTAACGCAGCCGTGCCATCAGGGCGTGCTCGACCAGCGTGATCAGTGCCGACTTCGCGTCCGCCCGGTGGCGGGCGTCCGTCGTGATGATCGGGGTGTCGGGGCCGATCTGGAGAGCTTCTCGGACCTCGTCGGGGGTGTAGGGCTGCTGGCCGTCGAAGCCGTTGAGGGCGATGACGAAGGGCAGGCCGCTGTTCTCGAAGTAGTCGACCGCGGGGAAGCAGTCGGCGAGACGGCGGGTGTCCACCAGCACGATCGCGCCGATGGCGCCGCGCACCAGGTCGTCCCACATGAACCAGAAGCGGTCCTGGCCCGGCGTACCGAAGAGGTACAGGATCAGGTCCTGGTCCAGGGTGATACGGCCGAAGTCCATGGCCACCGTGGTGGTGGTCTTGTCCCCGGTGTGGGTGAGGTCGTCGATCCCCGCAGAAGCGGACGTCATGACGGCCTCTGTGCGCAGCGGATTGATCTCCGAGACGGCGCCGACGAACGTGGTCTTGCCCACGCCGAAGCCGCCAGCCACCACGATCTTCGCGGACGTGGTGGAGCGGGAAGGCCCTCCGCTAGAGCTTGCGAAGTCCACTGAGCACCCTTTCGAGCAGTGTCACGTCTGGCTGGCCGCCGGCGTTCTCGTCGCCGCCGGGCTGATGGATGGCGACCAGTCCCGCCTCCGCCAAGTCGGCGACGAGGATCCTGGCCACGCCGAGAGGGATCGTGAGGAGCGCCGAGATCTCGGCGACCGACTTGATTTCCCGGCAGAGGTTGCAGATCCGCTGATGCTCGGGCAACTGGCCCTGCATCTGGTGCGGCTGCGCGGTGGTGTGCACCAGCGCCTCGATGGCGAGCTGGTAACGCGGGCGGGTCCGGCCACCGGTCATGGCGTACGGACGCACCAACGGGTTGTGGTTGTTCGACGCCCCACCGGGCGCCGGCTCTGGGGTGCGGCGCTGCGGCTGCACGGGCTGGATGCGCGGCGCCGGCGGCTGGTCGTACGGCGACGGGCCGGGGCCCTGTGGCGCGTACGGCTGCCGGTGGCTCGGTGCGGAGGGGAAGTTGTAACGGTTCGGGTTCTGTCCACCGTCGCCCTGGCCCTGGGCAGGGCCGTACGACCAGTTGCCCGAAGACGAACCGCCTGGGGGTGTTGCCACTTTCTCCTCCTCCGACTGTGCCGGGCACCCATCGCTGTGGAGCCGCGTCCCGAAACCTTACGGCCCCGGGACGCTAAAACGCACCGTCCGTCTGTTAGTTGAGCAGGCTCCCCTGGAGCTCCGCGCGAAGGTCCGGTGTCAGGACCGTACCGGCTCGGTCGACGAGCAGCGCCATCTCGTATCCGATGAGGCCGATGTCCGCCTCCGGATGTGCGAGAACCGCGAGCGACGAGCCGTCGGAGATGGACATGATGAAGAGGAATCCCCGCTCCATCTCCACAACCGTCTGATTGACGCTTCCACCCTCGAAGATCCGGGAGGCGCCTGCCGTCAGAGACGTCAGACCGGAGGCGACGGCCGCGAGCTGGTCGGCGCGGTCGCGGGGGAAGCCTTCGGACATCGCCAGAAGGAGTCCGTCGGCGGAGACCACCACCGTGTGGGACACCCCCGGGGTGTTGTCCACGAAGTTGGTGATCAACCAGTTCAGGTTCTGTGCCGCCTGGCTCATCGGGCTCACACTAACGCTCCTGGTTGTAGGTGCTGTCAGGACCGAAGCCCTGGCCGTTCGTTTCACTGCCTGCGCTGCGACCACGCTGTACGCCGCGGCGCAGGTTGCTCAGCCTGCCCCGGACGTCCTCCGGGGCGCGGGAGACCTGCGGGCCTCCCTGGGGGGTGCTCTCGGCGGAACCCTCGATCAGGTTGGCCTTGGGCACCCGCCTCGGCAGGCCGGAGGAGGTGACCCCACCCGCCTTGGGCTTGCGGAGCTGCGAGGCCTGCTGCCACCGCTCGTCGTTCGCCGAGCGCCAGTCGCGGTCGCCGTCGCTCTCCGGGGTGGAGGCCGGAGGCTCCTGGCTCGCGTGCCGGGCGCCGCCCGCGCCGTTCGCACCGCTCGCGGCGGCCCCACGGCGGGGAAGCCCGGCGTCGGTCAGCGAGGGTGCGGCGGATTGGGCCTGTCCCGGACGGTCGAAGCCTACGCGGTCCTGCTCACTCGCGTCAGCGGCCTGCGCAGATTCCGTTTCCTGGGCCTGAGAAGGGTACTGGCTCGGGTAGCCGTTCTGGTAACCGTCCTGCTGGGGCCAGTCGTCCTGGTGGCGCCGCTGCTCGAAGGCGGCGAAGCTGCCGGGCGAACCCGCACCCTGTGCCGAGGGCTCCTCCTGGGCCGGCTCCGCATAGGAGGAGGGGTCCGGGTAGCCGCCGTTCGGCGAGAAGGTGTCGTGCTGCGGCAGACCGCCGTTCGGCGCGTAGTACTGCTCGTCGTACGCGGCCCGCTGCGGCTCCTCGTACGACGTCTGCCGCTGCTCCTGGTACGACCCCTGCTGCTCCTGGTACGACGCCTGCTGGTCCTCGTACGGCGCCTGACGGTCGTACGCGGACGGCTGCTGCTCCGGGTAGCCGGTCTGGCCCGTGTCGTAGGCCTGGCCGGTGTCGTAGCCCTGCTGTCCGTTGTACTCGTCGGCGTATCCGGGGGCCTCGGTGGGCTCCTGGTTGCTCTGGCGGCCGGGGAGCTCGGGCTGCTGGGGCGACTGGGCCTCCAGGGCCGCCCGGCGCTCCTCGCGCATCAGGGAGCGGCCGACGGGGTCCAGCTCGCGTATGTCGTCGGGGACGTCGGCGTACCGGCTGTCGTCGAAGCCGAGCTCCGCCGCCGTGCGCATCGGCTGCTGGTTGAAGTTCTCGCCGCCGAAGTTCTGCTCCGGGATGATCTGCGAGACGGTGAACTCGTCCCGGTCCACGTGCTGCTCGCCGCCACCACCGTGGGTGATCGCGTCGGGCAGCATGACCAGCGAGGTGGTGCCGGCCTGCTCGCCCGACGGGCGCAGCTGGACGCGGATGCCGTGCCGGTCGGACAGTCGGCCGACCACGAACAGGCCCATGCGCTGCGAGATCGCGGCGTCCACGGTCGGTGGGTTGGCCAGCTTGTGGTTGATGTCCGCGAAGTCCTCGGCGGTCAGGCCGATGCCCTTGTCGTGGATCTCGATCATCACGCGGCCGTCGGGGAGACGGGTCGCGGTGACGCGGACCTTGGTCTGCGGGGAGGAGAACGTGGTCGCGTTCTCCAGCAGCTCGGCGAGCAGGTGCACGAGGTCGGTCACGGCCCGGCCGTGGATCTCGGCCTCGGGGACGCCGGACAGCTCGATGCGCTCGTACTGCTCCACCTCGGAGGAGGCGGCGCGCAGCACGTCGACCAGCGGGACCGGCTGGTCCCAGCGGCGGCCGGGCTCCTCGCCGGCGAGGACCAGGAGGTTCTCGCCGTTGCGGCGCATACGGGTCGCGAGGTGGTCCAGCCGGAAGAGGTTCTCCAGCTGGTCCGGGTCGGCCTCGTTGTTCTCCAGGTCGGTGATCAGGGTCAGCTGGCCCTCGATCAGCGACTGGTTGCGGCGCGACAGGTTGGTGAAGATCGCGTTGATGTTGCCCCGCAGCAGGGCCTGCTCGGCGGCGAGCCGGACGGCCTCGCGGTGGACCTGGTCGAAGGCGCGGGCGACCTCGCCGATCTCGTCCGTGGTGGTGATCGGGATGGCTTGGACACGCGTGTCGACACGACCGGGGTCGGTGCGTGAGAGCTGGTCGACCAGCATCGGCAGGCGCTGCTCGGCGATGCCGAACGCGGCGTTGCGCAGCTGGCGCATCGAGCGGCTCATCTGGCGTGCGACCGCGCCGGCCAGGATGAAGGCCAGGAGCAGGGCGACCACGACGGCGGCACCGGTGATGTAGGCGTCGCGCTGGGCGCCGTCGGCGATGTCGGAGGCCTCGCTCACGGCCTTGTCGGCCAGGTCCGTCTCGATCTTCTCGTAGGCGTTGAACTTGAGCGTGTTGACCGCCCACCAGTTCTCGGCGGTGACGCCCTGCTCGGCGAGGGCGGCGCGGGCGCTCGGGTCTGTCGTCTGGAGCGTCGCGACGGCCGAGACCATCGTCTCCGGCTTGGACGGCGGGGCGACGTAGTCCGGGTTCTTGGCCTTGGCCTCCCGGGCCATCGCGGCACCGTCGGTCTTCATCTTCGCCTCGGCGGCCTTGAGCTTGGCCACGTCCTGCTCGGTGCCACCGCCGACGTACTCCTGCATGGCGATGCGCTCGAGGTAGGCGTACGAGGACAGGGCGATGCGCTGGCTGGCGAGGTTGCCCTCGTCCGGGCCCGGCTTCGTGAGGATGTGCATGCCGATGGAGCGCTGGAGCGACAGGGCCGCCTTGGTGAGCTCGATCGCGTAGACGGTCCGGCCGTAGCTGGTGATGTTGCCGGTGCCGAGGCCCAGCTCGTTGGCGAACTCCGTCAGCGGGTGGGCGACCTCGACGTAGCCCTCCTCGGTCTGCACACCCTTGAGCTTGGAGGTGTACGCGACCTGGCGCAGGGTCTGGAGCTTCGGCTCCGCCTCGCGGAACAGCTTCAGACGGCGCTCCAGGCCGGGCTTGGCCGGCATGCTCTGGGCGGCGGCGTCGAAGGCGTCGGCCGCCTCGTCGGTGGCCTTGCGGACCTGGGCGACGGTCGCCTTGTCCTGGGAGGTCTGGGCGCTGCCCTTGAGCAGGGGCGCCGCGGAGGTGTCGCGCTCGTTGTAGAGGGCATTGGCGTACAGCAGTGAGGCCCGTACCAGACGCGCGGTGTTCTCCGCGTCCTCGGCCTCCTGCCAGGTGTCGATCGAGCTTTTCACCTGGAAGCCGCCCATGACGAGGCCGACCAGCACGGGTATGAGCAGGATCGCGTTGAGCCTGGTCGCCACACGCCAGTTGCGCGGGGAGAGACGGCCACCGCTCTGGGCGGGCGCGGCCGTCGGCTCCGAACCGGGCACGGGGGCGGGCGCCGCTGTGCGCGGCGGCGGGGTGAAGTTGCCCCGGGCCGACGGCTCGGGACTGTTCTTGCTTCGCCTCACTCGACCAACAACCTCTCGGCGGTCGGCACCAACGTTGTGCCGCAGTTTCTCAGAGCCCGGTACGCCATCGACTGACGTGTACGCCATTGACTATTGGGCAGTTCAGGCATTCCAGCACGACGACCTGCGCTCTTCCAAACAGTCCGAGGTGGGGATTCCGAGGGATGTAAGCCCCAGATAAAACGGTCATAAAGAGCGAGCCCCGCCAAAAGGCGGGGCGATTGTGCGCGCAGCGAGACCGGATGTGCGCGACGCGTGGCCGTACCACCTGATTCCTCTGCCGAAACGTTATGAACACCTTGGCCGACCGTGTCAAAGGACACAGTCGGCTCCGGTACATCTACGACAACTGCCGTATGGCGCTTCTGAATTGGGTGCTACCTCAGCCGTGCCATCAGGGCGTGCTCGACCAGCGTGATCAGTGCCGACTTCGCGTCGGCCCGGTGGCGGGCGTCCGTCGTGATGATCGGGGTGTCGGGGCCGATCTGGAGAGCTTCTCGGACCTCGTCGGGGGTGTAGGGCTGCTGGCCGTCGAAGCCGTTGAGGGCGATGACGAAGGGCAGGCCGCTGTTCTCGAAGTAGTCGACCGCGGGGAAGCAGTCGGCGAGACGGCGGGTGTCCACCAGCACGACGGCGCCGATGGCGCCGCGCACCAGGTCGTCCCACATGAACCAGAAGCGGTCCTGGCCCGGCGTACCGAAGAGGTACAGGATCAGGTCCTGGTCCAGGGTGATACGGCCGAAGTCCATGGCCACCGTGGTGGTGGTCTTGTCCCCCGTGTGCGTGAGGTCGTCGATCCCCGCGCTGGCGGAGGTCATCACGGCCTCCGTGCGCAGCGGGTTGATCTCCGAGACGGCGCCGACGAACGTGGTCTTGCCCACGCCGAAGCCGCCCGCCACCACGATCTTCGCGGAGGTGGTGGAACGACCCGCGTCAGAGCTTGCGAAGTCCACTGAGCACCCTTTCGAGCAGTGTCACGTCCGGTGCGCCGGTGGCCTCGTCGCCGCCCGGCTGGTGGATCGCGACGAGACCGGCCTCCGCCAGGTCCGCGACGAGGATCCGGGCCACACCGAGCGGCATGTTGAGCAGCGCCGAGACCTCGGCGACCGACTTCACCTCACGGCACAGATGGCAGATGCGCTGGTGCTCCGGGAGCAGCCCCATGAGCGCCGCGGGATCGGCGGTCGTGCTGATCAGTGCCTCGATGGCCAGCTGGTAACGCGGCCGGGTCCGGCCACCGGTCATGGCGTAGGGCCGGACCAGCGGCTGGTCGCCCTCGTCCTCGTACGGCTCCGCGTACGGATCATGAGAGGCGGGGGGCGGGGTCATGGGTCCTCCGGGCGGGACAGCAAGCGGTCAGTCGAGCCGTCTGACGAGGCCTGTGTGGGGTGTGTGGCGGCCGGACGGTGATGTGGTGAGACGGGTGGTGCCGGGGCCGATCAATGGAGCAGACTGCCTTGGAGCTCAGCTCGCAGGTCGGGGGTCAGGACTGCGCCCGCGCGGTCGACCAGGAGCGCCATCTCGTAGCCGACGAGGCCGATGTCGCACTCGGGGTGAGCGAGGACGGCGAGCGACGAGCCGTCCGAGACGGACATGAGGAAGACGAATCCCCGCTCCATCTCCACGACCGTCTGCGCGACGTCGCCCCCCTCGAAGATCCGGGAGGCGCCTGCCGTCAGGGACGTCAGACCCGAGGCGACGGCCGCGAGCTGGTCCGCGCGGTCGCGCGGGAAGCCCTCCGACATCGCCAGGAGGAGTCCGTCGGCGGACACGACGACGGTGTGGGACACCCCTGGGGTGTTGTCCACGAAGTTGGTGATCAACCAGTTGAGATTCTGTGCCGCCTGGCTCATCGGACTCAACTAACGCTCCTGCTGGTGAGAGGGCCGAGGGAAGCTGCCGGTCTGGGTGGACCCGGCCTGACGACCCTGTGCAATACCGCGGCGGAGATTGGTCAGCCGACCGCGTACGTCATCGGGGGCACGCGAGATCTGCGGACCGCTCTGCTGGGGCTGCTGCTGAGCCGTGCCCGGAACGAGGTTCGCCCGGGGCACCCGGCGCGGCAGGCCGGAGGTGGTGACACCGCCGGCGGCGGGCTGGCGGACGCGCTCGGCCTGGCGGACGAGGTCGTCGTTCGGCGAGCTGCGCCAGCCGGCGGAGGCGGACCGCTGAGGACCGCCGGATCCCTCCGGCTGCTGCGGGGCCGGAGCCGAGCCGTTGCCCTGCGACGGCTGCTGCTGCTCCTGCTGGCCGTGGAACCAGTTGGTCTCGAGCGTGTCGTACAGCGGCGTACGGCCGTCGCCCGGGCCGGTCGCCGGCGGCAGGGCCTCGGGCTCCTGCCGCGCCGGCCGTGCCTGCGGGGCGGGCGGACGCGGGGCGCCGAAGTCGGCCGGGCCCCGGGCGCCGTTGACCTGCGGCCGCTCGAACTGGCCCGTGCCCGTCGGGTCGGCCGGGGTGGCCGGGCCGGGGAGGGTGGGCCGGCCGGAGCCGCTGTCCTGGCGCGGTGCCGGGTACTGGCCCGTCGAGCCGTTGTCGTAGGACTGCGGAGCCGGGTACTGCCCGGTCGAGCCGCTGTCCTGGCGGGGCGCGGGGTACTGGCCGGTCGAGCCGTTGTCGTAGGACTGCGGTGCCGGGTACTGGCCGGTTGCGGACGACGGGTCGCGGCGACCGCCCGGGGCGCCGAAGACGTCCGGGCGGACGAACTGGCCCGAACCCTGCGAGTCGTCCGAGCCGGGCAGGCCGAACCGGTCCGCGTGCTGCGGGCCGCGCGCGGAGAAGTCGGCCGGAGAGCCGGGGCCCTGCCGGTCGTCGTCGCGCGGGACGGCGGGGATCTCCGCGGTCGAGCCCGGGCCCTGCCGGTCGTCGATCCGCGGCATCTGAGAGGTCCGGGAGACGTCCGGCTCCTCGTGCCCGCGCGGGGAGTCAAGGGAGGCACGCGGCACCGGCGGCTGGGCGTTCTCGTCGCTCCAGCTCGGCACGCGCTGCTGCGCGTCACCGCTGCCGGGCAGCTCGGCCCGCGGACCGCCGCGCGGCGGCAGCTGCGGCGTACGGCCCTGGCCCTGCCCGGAGTTGCCCGGGCGCTGGGAGCCCCGGCCACCGCCGTAACCGTCCTGGCCCTGCGGCCCGTTCGTGCCCGCGGCCTGCAGACCCTGCGGAGCGCCGGGCGCCTGCCCGAACCCGGCGCCGGCGGGAGCCGGACGGCCCTGCGGCGGCGCGGGAGGACCACTCTGCTCGAACAGCGACGGGGCCTTGTCGGCACCCTGGGGTCCACGCCCGCCGCCGGGACGGCCACCGTCCGCGTCCCGCCCGGGCAGCGCGGCCCGCGGGCCCTGGCCGGCACCGAGCCGGCCGGCGCCGGACGACGCACCGCCGCCGAAGCCACCGCCGCCGGACGCGCCGGCCCCGAGGGCACCGCCGCCCGCCTGGCCGGCACCGGCGGCACGCCGGGCCGCGGCGGCACCGGCGGCGGCCTGCGCGGCGGCGGGACCGCCACCGCCGACCGGCGGCTGACCGCCCTGCTTGGGCTGGGGCTTCCTGCCGCCCTGGGCGACATCGACGGGCAGCATGACCAGCGCGGTCGTGCCACCGGAGTCGGACGGGCGCAGCTGGATGCGGATGCCGTGCCGCTGGGACAGCCGGCCGACCACGAACAGACCCATGCGGCGGGAGACGGAGACGTCCACCGTCGGGGGAGAGGCGAGTCGCTCGTTGATCGCCGCCAGGTCCTCCGGCGACAGACCGATACCGGTGTCGTGGATCTCGATCAGCACCCGGCCGTCGGGCAGGGCGTGACCGGTGACCTTGACCTTGGTCTGCGGCGAGGAGAACGAGGTCGCGTTCTCCAGCAGCTCGGCGAGCAGGTGCACGAGGTCGTTGACGACCCGGCCGGCCACCTCGGTGGTCGGCACGGAGGCCAGCTCGATGCGCTCGTACTGCTCCACCTCGGACGCGGCGGCGCGGAGCACGTCGACCAGCGGGACCGGGCGGGTCCAGCGGCGGCCGGGCTCCTCACCGGCGAGGACGAGGAGGTTCTCACCGTTACGGCGCATGCGCGTGGCGAGGTGGTCGAGCTTGAACAGCGAGGACAGCTGGTCCGGGTCGGCCTCGCGGGACTCCAGTTCGGAGATGAGCGACAGCTGGCGCTGAATGAGGCCCTGGGAGCGGCGCGAGAGGTTGGTGAACATCGCGTTGACGTTGCCCCGCAGCAGGGCCTGCTCGGCGGCGAGGCGGACCGCCTCGCGGTGCACGTCGTCGAAGGCCGCGGCCACCCGGCCGATCTCGTCCCGGGAGTGCACACCGACCGACTCCACGGACGTGTCGACGTCCTGCGGGTCGGACTCGGACAGCTGCTTGACCAGCTCGGGCAGCCGGTCGGAGGCGACCCTGGTCGCGGTCTCCTCCAGACGGCGCAGCGAGCGGATCATGGAGCGGGCCACGACGAAGGCGCCGACCAGCGACACACCGAGCACGATGAGGATCAGCGCACCGGAGATGATCGCGTCGCGCTCGGTGGCGCTGCGCAGCTCGCGGGCCTTCTGTTCCATCTCCTCGAGCAGCGTGTGCTCGATGTTCTTCATCTGCTGGATCTTGGTGGAGCTGTCGTCCAGCCAGTCGCGGTAGGACCGCTTGTCCTGCTGCGCGAGTCCGCTCGCGGAGACCAGGGCCCGACCCGCGTAGGTGTCGGTCGCCTTGATCGTGGAGTTGCCGCCGTCCTCGATGGGCTTGAGCAGCTCGGCGGCGGAGTCCTCGCCATAGATGCTCTTGAAGCTGCGGAGTTCGGACTTCTGGCTCTCCAGGGCTGACTCGGCGTAGAGCCGGTCGTTCGGCGAGAGCTTGCCGGTCGTGGTGTTGCTCGCGGGCAGCGCCGCCGCGAGGGCCGCGCGCTGGATCGAGGAGTACTCCTTGGCGGAGCTGAACGCCGCCAGGGCGCGGGTGCGCTGGATCATGTCCGGGTTGCTGGTCGCCTCGGCCATGTCCTGGGAGAGGTCGATCAGGTTCTCGATCAGACGGTGGTACGCCTCGATCGTCTGCGTGGAGTTGCCCTCGGAGGTGTAGGCGCCCTTGCGGATCTGCTCCAGGTCGCCCAGCTCGCCGGCGAGCTGGATGAGGTACTCGCGGACGCCCTTGAGGTTGCCGTCCTTGCTGGCGCTGTCGATCTGCTCGGAACTGTCGAGGAAGTTCTTCCTCGCCCGGTCGGTCTTCTCCCGCAGGCCCTTGACCGTGAAGTCGGTCGCCTTGCCGCCGTGCGCCAGCGGGCCGGCCGACTGGTCGCGCTCCTCCTGGAGGGCGGCGGACAGCTCGGTGGCCTGCTTGGTCATGTCCGTCAGCAGCTTCATGTTGTCGAGCTGCTGGATGTCGTCCATGGACTGGTTGATGCGCAGCGCGCCGAGCGAGGTGGCCGCGACCACCGGGAGCGCGAGCAGCGACACCAGACGGGTGGAGATGCGCCAGTTGCGCAGGGCTATTCGCGGGCCGGGGCCTGCCGGACCCGCCGGCGGCTTCAGGGCCGGAGCCGGGCTCACGGGCCCCGTGGGGGCCGACGCGCCGGGGCGCTCCCCGCCGTCACCCGCCGGACCCTGGTTCTGGGCGTGCTGGGCCGAGGGACCTCGGTCGGTCCCGCCGTGCGGCTCCGGCTCCGCCGAAGCGCTGCCATCCCTCTTGAAACGTCCCTGCACTAGCGTCGCAACCTCTGGACCAGGCGCCCCATCGTGTGAACGGCGGGGCACGGTGTCGGCGTTCTGGGGACGCCCTGAGTACGCCCCCGTGGTGGTCTTGAGTGACCGGCGCTGGCTCCCCCTTCTGGCCGCCACTCGGCGCGTCTGTGCGCCCCCTGTGCGCCGGCTCGATCCCGCGGCGGTCCGTGGCATTCCAGCACAGCACAGGATCTCCAACAAGGCTCGTAGGCCAGGCCGTGACATAGGTGACACCACGTGAGTGACGAATCACGGGATGTAGAAAGTGAGTTCACCCATTTCGGACGTATGTCCGCGAGTCGCCGCGGTGCAATGGGTGTCCCAGTCGCCATGATCAGCAGCGGAATGAGTGCTTCAGTGGGTCAATGTCCGTTTCGTTGGGTTGGAACGCAAGCGTGAATTGACCGATTTGCCCCCTGAGTCGTGAGAAAACTCACATGCTGATCATGGTCTCCTCGCGATTACGCCGGGAATCCCATGTTTAGCCTGACGCTTTACAGAGTTGGCAAAACCGACAACCCGCGCCCGGGCGAGGGCCTACGTGCCCTCCCGGCGCCCGTCACAGAACAGGGTCAAGTAAACAGTGAAGACGACGACGATGTTCCACAAGATCGCCAACCCGCGACGCACGACGCTGGCGCACCTGGACGACGCCGACGAACTGCAGACGCCGGAACAGCAGGAGCACCGCGTCGAACTCCCCACCCAGACTGCCAACCCCAAGCGCACCATCCTCACCGAGGTCCCCGTCGCGGCCGCCGCTGCCGCGGAGTGACACCGGGTAATACGCGCACCGGCCGCCGGATGCTCAAGGCGGCGGGACGGGAACTTCCAGGGGCGCCGCCGGCGACGGTGGCGCCCCTGCGTAATGCGCGCGGCCCGGACCCCTCCCCGCGTTAGCCTGGAGCGTCAGACTCCAGCCGCTTCAGTCAAGGGGCAAAGCATCCCGTGCGCATCGCCAGATTCTCCATCGACGGGAACGTCGCCTTCGGCGCCATCGAGGGCGAGAAGCAGGACGAGCTCGTCCTGGACATCATCAAGGGCATCCCGTTCGCGGACTTCGAGCTCTCCGGCACGAAGGTGCCGGTCGGCAAGGTCAGGCTGCTGCCGCCGGTGCTCCCCAACAAGGTCGTGGCCTTCGGCCGCAACTACGCCGAGCACGCCAAGGAACTGGGCAACGAGGTCCCGCAGGACCCCTTCGCCTTCTTCAAGCCGTCCACCTCGGTGATCGGCCCCGGCGACGAGATCCAGTACCCCTCCTTCTCCGCGGAGGTGCACCACGAGGCCGAGCTGGCCGTGGTGATCGGCCGGATGTGCCGCGAGGTCCCTCGCGAGCGCGTCAAGGACGTGATCTTCGGCTACACCTGCGCCAACGACATCACCGCCCGCGACGTCCAGAAGCGCGAGAAGCAGTGGGCCCGGGCCAAGGGCTTCGACACGTCCTGCCCGCTCGGCCCCTGGGTGGAGACCGACCTGGACCCGGCCGACCTCACCATCCAGCTCACGGTCAACGGCCAGCAGCGCCAGCTGGGCCGCACCAGCGAGATGATCCACTCCATCGAGGACCTGATCGTCAACATCTCCGAGGCCATGACGCTGCTCCCCGGCGACGTGATCCTCACGGGCACCCCGGCTGGGGTCGGCCCCCTCAACGTCGGCGACGAGGTCGCCGTCACCATCGAAGGCATCGGCACTCTCACTAACAAGGTTGTCAAGCGTGGATAGCGCATCCGGCACTCCCGTACGCGTCCGTTTCTGCCCGTCGCCCACCGGTAACCCCCACGTGGGCCTGGTGCGCACCGCCCTGTTCAACTGGGCGTTCGCCAAGCACCACCAGGGCACCCTGGTCTTCCGCATCGAGGACACCGACGCGGCCCGCGACTCCGAGGAGTCGTACACCCAGCTGCTCGACTCGATGCGCTGGCTGGGCTTCGACTGGGACGAGGGCCCCGAGGTCGGCGGCCCGCACGCGCCGTACCGCCAGTCGCAGCGCATGGACCTCTACAAGAACGTCGCGGCCAAGCTCCTGGACGCCGGCCACGCCTACCGCTGCTACTGCTCCCAGGAGGAGCTGGACACCCGCCGCGAGGCCGCCCGCGCCGCCGGCAGGCCCTCCGGCTACGACGGCCACTGCCGCGAGCTGACCGACGCGCAGGTCGAGGAGTACCAGGCCCAGGGCCGGGAGCCGATCGTCCGCTTCCGCATGCCCGACGAGACGATCACCTTCACCGACCTGGTCCGCGGCGAGCTGACCTTCACCCCGGAGAACGTCCCGGACTACGGCATCGTCCGCGCCAACGGCGCCCCGCTCTACACGCTGGTCAACCCGGTCGACGACGCCCTGATGGAGATCACCCACGTCCTGCGCGGCGAGGACCTGCTCTCCTCCACCCCGCGCCAGATCGCCCTGTACAAGGCGCTGATCGAGCTGGGCATCGCCAAGCAGATCCCCGCCTTCGGCCACCTGCCGTACGTGATGGGCGAGGGCAACAAGAAGCTCTCCAAGCGCGACCCGCAGTCGTCCCTCAACCTCTACCGGGAGCGCGGCTTCCTCCCCGAGGGCCTGCTCAACTACCTCTCGCTGCTCGGCTGGTCCCTCTCGGCCGACCAGGACGTCTTCACGATCGACGAGATGATCGCGGCCTTCGACATCGAGGACGTCAACCCCAACCCGGCCCGCTTCGACCTGAAGAAGTGCGAGGCCATCAACGGCGACCACATCCGCATGCTCGACGTGAAGGACTTCACCGAGCGCTGCCGCCCGTGGCTCCAGGCGCCGTTCGCCCCCTGGGCCCCCGAGGCCTTCGACGAGGCCAAGTGGCAGGCCATCGCCCCGCACGCCCAGACCCGCCTCAAGGTGCTCTCCGAGATCACCGACAACGTCGACTTCCTGTTCCTGCCGGAGCCGGTGGAGGACGAGGCCTCCTGGAACAAGGCCATGAAGGAGGGCTCGGACGCCCTGCTGCGCACGGCCCGCGAGAAGCTGGAGGCCGCCGACTGGACCTCCGCCGAGTCGCTGAAGGAGGCCGTCCTGGCCGCCGGCGAGGCCCATGGCCTCAAGCTCGGCAAGGCCCAGGCCCCGGTCCGTGTCGCCGTCACCGGCCGCACGGTCGGCCTGCCGCTCTTCGAGTCGCTGGAGGTCCTGGGCAAGGAGAAGACCCTGACCCGCATCGACGCGGCGCTGGCGAAGCTGGCCGCGTAACGCGCAGCACCCGCATGGCGAGGGCGGCGTCCGGTTTCGGGCGCCGCCTTCCGCCTTCCGTACCCCCGTCACCGGGGACGGGACCCACCGCTCACCCTGGGCTGAGAACACCGGGCAGTGGGTACGGTCGGACCATGAGCATCCATGCCGTGGTCTGGGACGTCGACGACACCCTCTTCGACTACACCACCGCCGACCGCCTCGGCATGCGCGCCCACCTGACGGCCGAGGGCCTGCTCGACGACTACGACACCGTCGAGCAGGCCATCACCCGCTGGCGGGAGATCACCGACCTGCAATGGGCGCGCTACGCGGCCGGTGAGGCCACGTTCGAGGACCAGCGGCGCGACCGCGTAAGGGTCTTCCTCGGCCAGGACCTCACCGATGCCGAAGCCGACGCGTGGTTCAAGCGGTACCGCGCGCACTACGAGGCGGTCTGGGCCCTCTTCCCGGACGTCCTGCCCGTCCTCGACGCCCTCGCCGCCAGCCACCGGCACGCCGTGCTGTCCAACTCCAGCATCCACGTCCAGGACCGCAAACTGCGCGTCCTCGGCGTCCACGACCGCTTCGAGAGCATCCTGTGCGCGGCCGAGCTCGGGGTCTCCAAACCCGAGGCCGGGGCGTTCCTCGCGGCCTGCGAGGCCCTCGCCCTGCCACCGCACCAGGTCGCCTACGTCGGCGACCACCCGGAGATCGACGGGCGGGGCGCCGCCGACGCCGGGCTGCTGTCGGTGTGGATCGACCGCGGGCGCGCGTACGCCACGATCGAGCCGCCGGTCGGGCCGCACCGCATCGCCTCCCTCGCCGAACTGCCGTCTCTGCTCGGCGCGGATACTCGTTTTGGAGCCCCGTCCACCTTCAGGTAATGTTCTTCCTGCGCCGCGGGGAGCGGGCCGGAAGGCAGGAACCTCAGGCGCACTACTAGAACAAAATCCCCCGAGGGGGCTTGCGTTCCAGTGGCCTATGGTGTAATTGGCAGCACGACTGATTCTGGTTCAGTTAGTCTTGGTTCGAGTCCAGGTAGGCCAGCTCGCAGAGCTCATCTGCACCAGCGGATTCCGATCCGCAAGCCCCCGTTGTGTAGCGGCCTAGCACGCTGCCCTCTCAAGGCAGTAGCGCCGGTTCGAATCCGGTCGGGGGTACGGTTCCGAAAGATCGACGATCATCTCGGGACTGCTAGGGCCCCCGTTGTGTAGCGGCCTAGCACGCCGCCCTCTCAAGGCGGTAGCGCCGGTTCGAATCCGGTCGGGGGTACTGACTGGTCTAAACCACATTGGTCTATGGTGTAATTGGCAGCACGACTGATTCTGGTTCAGTTAGTCTTGGTTCGAGTCCAGGTAGACCAGCTCGGACCTGCGGAAACGCAGAGTCCACGCCCCCGTTGTGTAGCGGCCTAGCACGCCGCCCTCTCAAGGCGGTAGCGCCGGTTCGAATCCGGTCGGGGGTACGCATACAGGAGGCTCTCCACTTCGGTGGAGGGCCTCCTGTGCATGTCCCTGCTCTTCATGGGCGCGGGGAACTGCGCGATCGGCCGCGTACGGCCGGCACTCGGCATGACATCGCAAGCTGCCATGGCGCCTGGTCGGGAAGAGCCTGCCGCGGCGTTGAGGCCTGCTCTTCCGAAGACGATCAGACGGTTCAGCCGGTGCGCCGCAACGCCTCGGAGAGACGCCCTGCCGCATCGATCACAGCCTGCGCGTGCATCCGGCCCGGGTGTCGCGTCAGCCGCTCGATCGGCCCGGACACCGACACGGCGGCGACCACGCGGTTGGAAGGCCCCCGCACCGGCGCGGACACAGAGGCCACACCCGGCTCGCGCTCACCGATCGACTGAGCCCAGCCCCGCCGCCGTACGCCCGACAGGGCCGTCGCCGTGAAGCGCGCGCCCTGGAGGCCGCGGTGCAGCCGCTCCGGCTCCTCCCAGGCCAGCAGGATCTGTGCCGAGGAGCCGGCCTTCATCGTGAGCGTCGAACCGACCGGGACGGTGTCCCGCAGTCCGGACAGACGCTCCGCCGCCGCCACACAGATGCGCATGTCGCCCTGGCGGCGGTAGAGCTGCGCGCTCTCGCCCGTGACGTCACGGAGGTGGGTGAGCACCGGGCCCGCGGTGGCGAGGAGACGGTCCTCACCCGCTGCCGCGGCCAGTTCTGCCAGGCGAGGGCCGAGAATGAAACGGCCCTGCATGTCGCGCGCCACCATGCGGTGGTGTTCCAGCGCCACGGCCAGGCGGTGGGCCGTGGGTCGTGCCAGTCCGGTGGCGCCGACCAGGCCCGCGAGGGTGGCCGGACCGGACTCCAGAGCGCTCAGGACGAGGGCCGCCTTGTCCAGAACGCCGACGCCGCTACTGTTGTCCATGAAACGATACTCGCGTCTCACTCTGTGAAACGCAAGTTCAAATTCTCGTGGAACCCGCCACTCTGGAAGACACGAAGTCACAGCGGCCCGTGACGTACGGGCCTGGCGGCGGTTGCCCGGAAACGCAGGGGCGCGGGCCCGCCTCCTCAAGATCTCTAGTTGGGCCGGCGGACCGTCGTCGGCCGGAGGGAACAGCGATGGGTAGGACACTCGCGGAGAAAGTCTGGGACGACCATGTCGTCCGGCGCGCGGAGGGCGAGCCCGACCTTCTCTTCATCGATCTGCACCTGCTGCACGAGGTGACCAGCCCGCAGGCCTTCGACGGCCTGCGCAAGAGCGGCCGCAAGGTCCGGCGCCTCGACCTCACCATCGCGACCGAGGACCACAACACCCCCACCCTCGACATCGACAAGCCGATCGCGGACCCGGTCTCCCGGATCCAGCTGGAGACGCTGCGCAAGAACGCCGCCGACTTCGGCGTGCGGCTGCACCCGCTGGGCGACGTCGAGCAGGGCGTCGTGCACGTGGTCGGCCCGCAGCTGGGCCTGACCCAGCCCGGCATGACCGTCGTCTGCGGCGACTCCCACACCTCCACGCACGGCGCCTTCGGCGCGCTGGCGTTCGGCATCGGCACCTCCCAGGTGGAGCACGTGCTGGCCACCCAGACGCTGCCGATGTCCCGCCCGAAGACCATGGCGATCACGGTCAACGGCGAACTGCCCGACGGCGTCACCGCCAAGGACCTGATCCTGGCGATCATCGCCCGGATCGGCACCGGCGGCGGCCAGGGCTACGTCCTGGAGTACCGCGGCGAGGCCATCGAGAAGCTCTCGATGGAAGCGCGCATGACCATCTGCAACATGTCGATCGAGGCCGGCGCCCGCGCGGGCATGATCGCCCCGGACGAGACCACCTTCGCGTACCTCAAAGGCCGCCCGCACGCCCCCGAGGGTGCTGACTGGGACGCGGCCGTCGCGTACTGGAAGACGCTCAGGACGGACGAGGACGCCGAGTTCGACGCCGAGGTCGTCATCGACGCCACCGAACTGTCGCCGTTCGTCACCTGGGGCACCAACCCCGGCCAGGGCGCGCCGCTTTCGGCGTCCGTCCCCGACCCTGCTTCGTACGAAGACGCATCGGAGCGCTACGCCGCCGAAAAGGCCCTGGAATACATGGGGTTGGAGGCCGGCCAGCCGCTGCGCTCCATCAAGGTGGACACCGTCTTCGTAGGCTCCTGCACCAACGGCCGCATCGAGGACCTGCGCGCCGCGGCCGAGCTGATCAAGGGCCGCAAAGTCGCCGACGGCGTACGGATGCTGGTCGTCCCGGGCTCCGCGCGGGTCGGCCTCCAGGCCGTCTCCGAGGGTCTGGACGTGGTCTTCAAGGAGGCCGGCGCCGAGTGGCGGCACGCGGGCTGTTCGATGTGCCTGGGCATGAACCCCGACCAGCTGGCCCCGGGTGAGCGCTCCGCGTCCACGTCCAACCGCAACTTCGAGGGCCGGCAGGGCAAGGGCGGCCGGACGCACCTGGTGTCGCCGCAGGTCGCGGCCGCCACCGCCGTCCTGGGTCACCTGGCCTCCCCGGCCGACCTGTCCGCCGCCGACACCCGTACGCCCGCTGGAGTCTGAGAACCATGGAAGCCTTCACCACCCACACCGGCCGGGCCGTCCCGCTGCGCCGCAGCAACGTCGACACCGACCAGATCATCCCCGCCCACTGGCTCAAGAAGGTCACGCGCGACGGGTTCGAGGACGGGCTGTTCGAGGCCTGGCGCAAGGACGCGTCGTTCGTGCTCAACCAGCCCGAGCGGCAGGGCGCGACCGTCCTGGTCGCCGGCCCCGACTTCGGTACCGGCTCCTCGCGTGAGCACGCCGTCTGGGCGCTGCAGAACTTCGGCTTCAAGGCCGTGATCTCCTCCCGCTTCGCCGACATCTTCCGCGGCAACTCGCTCAAGAACGGCCTGCTCACGGTCGTCCTGGAGCAGAAGATCGTGGACGCGCTGTGGGAGCTCACCGAGAAGGACCCGCAGGCCGAGATCACCGTCGACCTGGTCGCCCGCGAGGTCCGCGCCGAGGGCATCACCGCCTCCTTCGAGCTGGACGAGAACGCCCGCTGGCGGCTGCTGAACGGCCTCGACGACATCTCGATCACCCTGCAGAACGAGGCGGACATCGCCGCGTACGAGGCGAAGCGCCCGTCGTTCAAGCCGCGGACGCTCCCGGTCTGATCCGGAGCACGATCCGCCGCCCCTGAACAAGGCGACTTTCGGCCACCGCAACACCCCTCTGTACCCCCGATCAGCCCGATCGGGGGTACAGCCGTTTCTGCACCCGAACGGCCCTGCCTCGGTTGAGCCGGGCACTCAACTTCCCACGTTATGCCGGTGGTTGTTGGGGTACGCGAGTGGTACAGCCGTGACCTCCGTGTGCGCCCGGAAGGCCGTTTGAGGCGGTAGTTGTCCCCTGCGCAGGCGACAACTCGCCCCAGATGGCACAATCTGTGCATGGAACACGACGGCCAACTCGAGCTCTATGCGGCAGTCGCGGACCAACTCAAGGAAGCGCACGCAAAAGTGCGCGCACTGCAAGTCCCGGAGGGCGTACGGATGGCGCTGACCCGGAAGCTGCTGGTCATTACGGCCGCGGCCAAGCACGATCTCGCCGACGCGGCAAGGCGGCTGGATCGGTTCACCGCGGACCTCGACGAGGGACGTCTCCCCGACGAGGAACGCTGAACCGGACAACACCGCCGAGTTCGTTGCGGCACAAGGGTGATAAGCCCGTTTCGTGTTTGATTTGCGGTATATATCTGCCTAACGTGCGAAAAAGCTTGAACACTTTCGTTCTGGCGATGTCTCCGAAGGGGAAGACGTGAACAAGGCGCAGCTCGTAGAAGCGATTGCCGACAAGATGGGCGGCCGACAGCAGGCCGCCGATGCTGTCGACCATGTACTGGACGCCATCGTCCGCGCGGTCGTCGCTGGTGAGAGGGTTTCCGTCACCGGCTTCGGTTCCTTCGAGAAGGTCGACCGTCCGGCCCGCTACGCCCGTAACCCCCAGACGGGCGAGCGGGTTCGGGTCAAGAAGACCTCCGTTCCGCGCTTCCGCGCGGGCCAGGGCTTCAAGGACCTGGTCAGCGGCTCGAAGAAGCTGCCGCGTGGCGGCGAGGTCTCCGTCAAGAAGGCGCCCAAGGGCAGCCTGACCGGCGGCGCCGGTGCGACGGTCAAGAAGGCCGCCGCGAAGAAGGCGACCGCCAAGACCGCCGCCGCGAAGAAGACCACGGCGAAGAAGGCCCCGGCGAAGAAGGCCACCACCAAGACGGCGGCCGCGAAGAAGACCACGGCGAAGAAGGCCCCGGCCAAGAAGACCACGACGGCCAAGACCACCGCCGCGAAGAAGACCACCGCCAAGAAGGCACCGGCGAAGAAGGCGACCGCCAAGAAGGCGCCCGCCAAGAAGTCGACGGCGCGCAAGACCACCGCGAAGAAGACCACCGCCCGCAAGAAGTAAGGGCGCTGGGCACTCACGCGCCGGGCCGGACTCCGTACGGAGTCCGGCCCGCGGTGTGTTCAGGAGTGGGCAGGGGGTTCAGAGGGTCTGGAGGGTCACCAGAGTGATCCGCAGGTCCTCCTTCGCGCCCTCCACCTCGATCCGCACCCGCTGTCCCGGACGCAGCAGCCTCAGGCCGCCCGCGTCGAACGCCGCCGCGTCGAAGGGCACCGGGGTGCCGTCGTCCAGCAGCACCTGCCCGCTGCGGCTTTCGGGGTCGTACGTGTACGCGGTCGCCTGCATGGCCGCAGCCTACTGCCCGGGTATCAGCAACCGCGCGGCGGCCGCGGCCGTATGAGGGCCGACCCCCAGGGCCAGCGCGGTGCGCAGGTCGTCGCCGGTGTCCACGTCCTGGCGTACGGAATCCACGGCGGCGAGGGACAGTTCCACCGCCCCGGACGCTCGGTGCCGGGCGCGGGAATCGATACCGAATGCCGGGAACAATCGCCGGCCGGGGGTGGCGGCCAGCAGGGTCGTACCGATTGCGGCCGCGTCCGGGAGAAAAGCGCGCGGGAATTCAGCGGCGGCATCGAGTACCTGGGCCAATTCCGGCGGACGCAGTGCCGGCAGGTCGGCGTTCAGCGCGGCCACCGGGCTTTCGGGACGTGCGGCCCGGACGGCCCCCGCCGCGTGTGCGAGGGCGGCGTTGAGGCCGCTTCCCGGCTCGTCGGGGATGATCGCCGCCCCCAGTGCGGCCAGCTCGCGGCCGGCCCGGGCGTCGTCCGTGACGACTGCCACATCCCGCACCGCCGGGCAGGCCAGTGCGGCCGCCACCGTGTCCTGGGCGAAGGCCAGCGCCAGGTCCGGCCGCAGCCCGTCGTCCGCGGTGTCCGCGAGTCTGCTCTTGGCCTGGGCCAGGGGCTTCAGGGGTACGACCAAGGTCCACTGCACAGGTGTTCCGTCCCTCTCTTGTCGCGGTCATTGTCACCCGGGGCCGCCGGTGCCCGGCGTGTCGGGGCGTACGGTGTTCTCGACAGACCGGCGGCCTGGGGCGACACTTGTGCGGCCCCCCGTGGCCCCCGCTTCAGGCCCTAGAGGAAGGTGTCCGCGTGCCCCGCCGCAGAATCGGCTTCTGGTACCGCTTCGCCGCGGTGATCTGCAAACCGCCGCTGGTGGTTCTGCTCAGGCGGGACTGGCGCGGAATGGAGCACATTCCGGCCGAGGGTGGATTTATCACCGCGGTGAATCACAATTCGCACATCGACCCCTTCGCTTACGCGCACTTTCAGTACAACACCGGGCGCGTCCCGCGATTCCTCGCGAAGAGCGGGCTTTTCAAGAAGGGATTCGTCGGCGCCGCGATGCGGGGCACCGGGCAGATCCCCGTCTACCGCGAGAGCACGGACGCCCTGAGCGCCTTCCGGGCCGCTATCGACGCCGTGGACCGCGGGGAATGCGTAGCCTTCTATCCCGAGGGCACCCTCACGCGCGACCCGGCGGGCTGGCCCATGACCGGCAAGACCGGGGCCGCGCGCGTCGCCCTGCAGACCAAGTGCCCGGTGATCCCCGTCGCCCAGTGGGGCTGCAACGAGTTGCTGCCGCCGTACGCGAAGAAGCCGCACCTCCTGCCGCGCAAGACGCACCGCGTGCTCGCCGGGCCGCCGGTGGACCTCACGCGGTTCTACGACCGGGAGATGACCGCGGACCTCCTGAAGGAGGCCACGGAGGTCATCATGGCCGCCATCACCCGCCAGCTGGAGGAGATCCGCGGCGAGAAGGCGCCCGAGACGCCCTACGACCCGCGCCGGGAGCGGATCGAACAGCGGCGCCGCACCCAGGCGCAGACACAGCGGGGCGGGCAGCAGGCGGCATCGCCGGTGCAGTCGGCGTCCTCGGCACAGTCGGCAACGGAAGAGGGGCTGGGCAAGTGAGCAAGCCGGTCAAGGCGGCGGTCCTGAGCGCCGGTTCGTGGGGCACGGCCTTCGGAATGGTGCTCGCCGACGCCGGGTGCGAGGTCACCCTGTGGGGGCGCCGCCCGGAGGTGGTGGAGGCGATCAACTCCACCCGCACCAACCCCGACTACTTCCCGGGCGTCGAGCTCCCGGAGAACGTCCGGGCCACCACGGATCCCGCGGAAGCCGCCGCGGACGCCGACTTCACGGTCCTCTCGGTCCCCTCGCAGACCCTGCGCGGCAACCTCGCCGACTGGGCGCCGCTGCTGGCCCCCGGCACGGTCCTGGTGTCCCTGATGAAGGGCGTCGAACTCGGCTCCGCGATGCGGATGAGCGAGGTCATCGACGATGTCGCCAAGGTCGGCCCGGACCGCATCGCGGTGGTGACCGGGCCCAACCTGGCCCGCGAGATCGCCGCGCGGATGCCGGCCGCCGCCGTGGTCGCCTGCACCGACGAGGCGGTCGCCCAGCGGCTCCAGGCCGCCTGCCACACGCCGTACTTCCGTCCGTACACCAACACCGACGTCGTCGGCTGTGAACTCGGCGGCGCGGTCAAGAACGTCATCGGCCTGGCCGTCGGCATCGCGGACGGCATGGGCCTCGGCGACAACGCCAAGGGCTCGCTCATCACCCGCGGCCTCGCCGAGACCACCCGGCTCGGCATGGCGCTCGGCGCCGACCCGCTGACCTTCTCCGGACTCGCGGGCCTGGGCGACCTGGTGGCCACCTGCTCCTCGCCGCTGTCCCGCAACCACACCTTCGGCACCAACCTCGGCAAGGGCATGACCCTCCAGGAGACCATCGCGGTCACCAAGCAGACCGCCGAGGGCGTCAAGTCCTGCGAGTCGGTGCTGGATCTGGCCCGCCGGCACGGCGTCGACATGCCCATCACGGAGACGGTCGTCGGCATCGTGCACGAGGGCAAGCCTCCGGTGGTGGCTCTCAAGGAGCTGATGTCGCGCAGCGCGAAGCCGGAACGACGCTGAGCGACGCAGCTTCGCGGGCGCTGTATCCCGGCCTTACCAACGGGTACTCTCAACGCGATATGAGCACCGAGAACCTCCCCCAGAGCCCCGAGCAGCCGCCTCGCAAGCCGCGTGTGGCCGTCGTGTTCGGCGGGCGCAGCTCCGAACACGGGATCTCCGTGGTCACGGCCGGCGCCGTCCTCAAGGCCATCGACCGGACGAAGTACGACGTCCTTCCGATCGGCATCACTCAGGACGGCCGTTGGGCGCTCACGGCGGACGAACCGGAGCGGATGGCGATCGTCGACCGGCGCCAGCCGAGCGTCGACCTGCTCGCCGAGTCCGCCGAGGGCGGAGTCATCCTCCCCGTCGACCCGGCCAGCCGCGAAGTCGTCTACAGCGAGCCGGGATCGGTCCCCAAGGCGCTCGGCGAGGTCGACGTGGTCTTCCCGGTGCTGCACGGCCCCTACGGCGAGGACGGCACCCTCCAGGGCCTCCTGGAGCTCTCCGGCGTCCCGTACGTCGGTTCGGGTGTGCTCGCCTCGGCCGTCGGCCAGGACAAGGAGTACATGAAGCGGGTGTTCACCTCGTTCGGGCTGAAGGTGGGTCCGTACCTGGTGATCAGGCCCCGCGAGTGGCAGCAGGACGAGCCGGGCGCCCGCAAGAAGATCGTCGACTTCGCGGGCGAGCACGGCTGGCCGCTGTTCGTGAAGCCCGCGCGTGCCGGTTCGTCGATCGGCATCACCAAGGTCGACGACCTCTCCGGCCTGGACGAGGCGATCGCCGAGGCCCAGCGGCACGACCCGAAGATCCTCGTGGAGGCCGCGCTGCGGGGCCGCGAGATCGAGTGCGGCGTCCTGGAGTTCGAGGACGGCCCCCGGGCCTCCGCCCCCGCCGAGATCCCCTCGCCCGAGGCACACGCGTACTACGACTTCGAGGCCAAGTACATCGACTCGACGCCGGGGATCGTGCCGGCGCCCCTGACGCCGGAGGAGACGGCTCAGGTGCAGCGCCTGGCGGTCGACGCCTTCGAGGCGGCGTCCTGCGAGGGCCTGGTCCGCGCGGACTTCTTCCTCACCGAGGACGGCGAGTTCGTGATCAACGAGATCAACACGATGCCCGGCTTCACGCCCATCTCGATGTACCCGCAGATGTGGCAGGCGAGCGGGGTGAGCTACCCGGAGCTGGTGGACCGTCTGGTGCAGGCGGCACTTCGCCGTTCCACGGGCCTGCGCTAGGCCGGCCCAGGACGACCCGCACGGCACGCTCAGGAGGCGATCCCCTCGGGGATCGCCTTTTTCACAGCAGGAGCCAGATCGATGAGAACCCCCGAGCTGTCCACACCCTCCGGCACGGCCACCTCGACGTAGACCTCACGGTTCGCCGAGGTGAACCGGTACCCCCCGTCGTTCTGCTTCTCCATCAGCCAGTCGACCCCGTTCACACCGCCGGCGACCGCGTCCGGATCCTGTCCGGACGCCACCTTCGGATCGACCATCTCGGGCGGCTGCGGCACACCGCAGCGAAGTATGATCGCCGGGCTGCCCCAGCCCGCCGTCAGCGCCGACGTGGGCTCGGGATCCTCGCGACGCTCTCCGTCCACCTTCGTGGGCAGTACCTTGTCCAGGTTCCGGCACAGTTCCGTGGCCTTCGCGTCCGGACTGGGAACCGCCGCCGACGCGCTGTCGTCTGCCGAGGAGCAGCCCGCGGCAGTGATCAACAGCGCGAGAGCGGGCAGGCGGAAGAAAACACGGAACACAGAACGGTGCCGGTGACGGAAAGAGTTCACCGGCACAGGGTAGACGGGGGCTACAGATGGACGACCGGGCAGGTCAGAGTGCGGGTGATGCCGTCCACTTGCTGGACCTTGGCGACCACCATGCGTCCGAGGTCGTCGACGGTGTCGGCCTGGGCCCGCACGATCACGTCGTAGGGTCCTGTGACGTCCTCGGCCTGGATGACCCCAGGAATCTTGCTGATCGTCTCTGCGACGGTCGACGCCTTGCCGACCTCCGTCTGGATCAGGATGTACGCCTGTACCACGGAACCTCCAGGGCGGCCACGAGGATCATGTGGGGAAAAGGAACGCCACGGTATCGCGTCGCCGCTCGCCGCGGGGAGACCTGCGGGGACCGGGTCTTGCGCGCCGGGGTGCAGGTCCGCCAGAACTTGACGGTCACTTCGACCGTAGCGAGGACCGAGAGGCCTCGCGACCGGGCACGGACAGGGACAGAAGGGGAGAAAGGGCAATGAAGGGCACTGTTGGTGAGCTCGGGGAGTTCGGGCTCATCAGGGAGCTCACCTCCCGTCTGACCACCACCCCGGCGGTCCGGGTCGGCCCCGGCGACGACGCCGCCGTGGTGGCCGCGCCCGACCGCCGGGTCGTGGCCAGTACGGACATCCTGGTGGAGGGCCGGCACTTCCGCCGGGACTGGTCGACGGCCTACGACGTGGGCCGCAAGGCGGCGGCGCAGAACCTCGCCGACATCGCCGCCATGGGCGCCGTACCGACGGCGCTGCTGCTCGGTCTGGTCGTTCCGGCCGAGCTGCCGGTGACGTGGGCGAGCGAGCTGATGGACGGCCTGCGCGACGAATGCCAGGTGGCCGGCGCGGCCGTGGTCGGTGGTGACGTCGTGCGCGGCGACTCGATCATGGTGTCGATCACCGCGCTTGGCGATCTGCGCAACCAGGAGCCGGTGACGCGGGCGGGCGCACAGCCCGGCGACCTCGTCGCGGTGACCGGCTGGCTGGGCTGGTCGGCGGCCGGGTACGCGGTGCTGTCGCGCGGGTTCCGTTCGCCGCGCGCCTTCGTGGAGGCCCACCGGCGGCCCGAGCCGCCGTACCACGCGGGTCCGGCCGCCGCCGGGCTCGGGGCGACCGCCATGTGCGACGTGAGCGACGGGCTGATCGCCGACCTCGGGCACATCGCCGAGGCCAGCAAGGTGCGGATCGACATCCGCTCCGGGGCGATCGACATCCCCTCCCAGATGAACGACATCGGGCAGGCCGTCGGCGTCGACCCCATGCAGTGGGTGCTGACCGGGGGAGAGGACCACGCGATCGTGGCGACCTTCCCGCCGGACGTGAAGCTGCCCGCCCGCTGGAAGGTCATCGGCGAGGTCCTCAACCCCTCGGCGCTGCCCCAGGTGACGGTCGACGGGGCGCCGTGGACCAGCAAGGGCGGCTGGGACCACTTCGGGGACATGGAGTCATGATTCCCCACGTCCTCACGGTGGCGGGCTCCGACTCGGGCGGCGGCGCCGGCATCCAGGCAGACCTGAAGACGATGCTCGCCCTCGGCGTGCACGGCATGAGCGTCCTCACGGCGGTGACCGCGCAGAACTCCCTCGGCGTGCAGGGTGCTTGGGAGCTGCCCGTGGAGGCGGTGCGGGCCCAGTACCGCAGTGTCGTCGAGGACATCGGCGTCCAGGCGGTCAAGACCGGGATGCTGGCCTCCGCCGAACTCGTGGAGACGGTCGCCGAGTTGATCGCGGGCACGGACGCCCCGGCGGTCGTCGACCCGGTGGGAGTCTCCAAGCACGGCGACTCCCTGCTCGCCACGTCCGCACTGGACTCCGTCCGTACGAAGCTGCTGCCGGTGGCCACGGTCGCCACTCCGAACCTCGACGAGGTGGCCCAGCTGACGGGCGTCCGCGTCGAGTCGGAGGAGCAGCTGCGGCGGGCCGCGGCGGCCGTGCTCGGCTACGGGCCGCGGTGGGTGCTGATCAAGGGCGGCCACCTGTCCGGAGACGCCGTGGACCTGCTCACGGACGGCTCCGAGGAGCACTGGCTGCGGGCGCCGCGCCACGACAACCGGCACACCCACGGCACGGGCTGCACGCTGGCCTCCGCGATCGCGTCACAGCTGGCGAAGGGGGACTCGGTGCCGGAGGCGGTGGCGGCGGCCAAGGAGTACGTCACCGGGGCGATCGCGGCCGGGTTCGCGCTCGGCGGGGGCATCGGGCCGGTGGATCACGGCTGGCGGTTCCGGGCCGGTTCCTGAAGATCGAGACACGGCGTTCCTGGACATCAGGACACGGCAAAGAGCCGGTCCACCCGAGGTGGACCGGCTCTGTAAGCGAACCAGCAGTGGCCGCGCGCTAGCTGAGCGTCAGCGCGAGACCTTGCCGGCCTTGATGCACGAGGTGCAAGCGTTCACGCGCTTCGGCGTCCCGCCCACCACGGTACGCACACGCTGGATGTTCGGGTTCCAGCGACGGGACGTACGGCGGTGCGAGTGCGAGATGTTGTTGCCGAAGCCCGGCCCCTTGCCGCAGACGTCGCAGTTGGCAGCCACGGGTCACTCCAAAGACTTCAGATGCACTTACGGTTGATCCCGGCATGCCGGGATCCGGATCAGAGGATCTGAGTGGCGCTGCCAGGGGAATGGCCCGATGTGGATCGGGCAACCGGAGCAGCATACAACGACTGCGCCCGTGCAATGAAACTACCATGGTCGGCCCACGCCCCCTCCCGGCCCACTTCCGGTGGGCACGGCCCCGGGGTCTACGCTGCGTGCCACGTCCAGCAGCTCAGGGAGGCGTGGTGGCGCAGGTGCCGCAGACATTCTTCGATGCTCTCGCGGTGCGCACCTGGTGCGGTCTCGCACTCGAGACGCTGGGGCGGGCGCGTGAGGAGATCGACGCGATCAACGTCTACCCCGTGGCGGACGGGGACACCGGCACGAATCTGTATCTGACCGTGGAGTCCGCCGTCGCGGCGGTCGAGGCCGTGTTCGCCGGGCATGCGGCGAGGTCGGGCCCCGAGGGGCCGACGCTGGCCGACGCGGTCCGGGCCATGGCGCACGGGGCGCTCATCGGGGCCCGTGGGAACTCCGGGACGATCCTCGCCCAGCTGCTGCGCGGCATGTCCCAGGTGCTGGCCGACCACGAGACCGGGCACGCCGACGGCGAGATCGCGCACGCCGGCGGCCAGGGCCTGCGGCTGGCCCTGCGGCATGCGGCCGACTCCGCCCGGCAGGCCGTGGCCCACCCTGTCGAGGGCACCGTCCTCACGGTCGCCTCGGCCGCCGCCGACGCGGCCTGCGGCGCCGAGGGCGACTGCGGGACGGTGGCCAGGGCGGCTTACGAGGGAGCGCGCGCGGCCCTGGCCGCGACCCCCGGCCAGCTGCCCGTCCTGGAACGCGCCGGAGTGGTCGACGCCGGGGGCCGGGGGCTGGTGGCGGTGCTCGGGGCGCTGGTGGAGACGTTCACGGGGGAGAGGCCGCGGGACCGGGCGGCGACGGTGGCGGGTGCGTCGCGGGCGGGCGAGGACGCGAGCCCGCACGGCGAGTGTGCCGACACCGTCGCCGTGGCAGGCCAGGACGGCCCCGCCTTCGAGGTGATCTACCTCCTGGAGGCCGAGGACACGGCCGTGGCGCGGTTGCGGGAGCGGCTCGACGGGCTCGGGGACTCGCTCGTCGTGGTCGGCGGCGACGGGCTGTGGAACGTCCATGTCCATGTCGACGACGCGGGCGCCGCCGTCGAGGCCGGTATCGAGGCCGGGCGGCCCTACCGCATCCGCATCACGCACTTCGCCGCCGGCGACGTGCACACCACCGGCGCCGAGCGGCCTCCCCGTGAGCGCGCCCAGCGTGCCGTCGTGGCCGTGGTCCCCGGCGAGGGCCTGGCCGGCCTGTACGCCGAGGCCGGGGCGACCACCGTGCTCGCACGCCCCGGGGAGCCGCCCGCGAGCGGCGAGCTCGTGCAGGCCGTACGACGGGCCCACGCGCGCGAGGTCGTGCTGCTGCCCAATGACGCCGAGCTGCGCCACACCGCCGCGGCGGCGGCCGAGCAGGCCCGTACCGAGGGCATCCGGGTGGCTCTCATCCCGACCCGCTCGGCGGTCCAGGGCATCGCGGCGCTGGCCGTGCACGAGCCGGAGCGCCGCTTCGACGAGGACGTGGTGTCGATGACCTCGGCGGCCGGTGCGACCCGCTACGCCGAGGTCACCGTCGCCGAGCGCCAGGCCTGGACGATGGCCGGCATCTGCCAGGCCGGCGACGTCCTCGGCCTGATCGACGGCGATGTGGCCGTGATCGGCTCGGACGTCACGGCCACCGCCCGGACCGTCCTGGACCGCATGCTCGCGGCCGGGGGCGAGATGGTCACCCTGGTGCTCGGCGACGAGGCCCCCGACACCATCGCCGAGCATCTGGAGGGCCGGGTCCGCGAGAGGTACCTCGCCGTCGACACGGTCGTGTACCGGGGCGGGCGGCAGGGGGCCGTGCTGCTCATCGGCGTGGAGTAGGCCGAACAGGGCGGCTGCCGGGTGATTCAGTCCGGGTCCTCCGCCGCGACGCGGAGCATGTGCTCGGCCTCTGCCCGCCGGGCTCGCACCGCCTCGCCGTCATCGTCGTCGTCCATCCCCTCGGGTCCCGTGCCGCCGGAGTCGGTGCCGTCGTAACCGTCGTATGCCGCCAGCACCGCACGCGCGCGTGCCCTCGCGTCGGTGAGACGGCCCAGCTCGATCTCCAGCCACCCCGCGGTGAGTTCGGCGCCGGTGCGGCTGTGCAGGGCGCCGTCCCCGAGCGAGGCGAACACGTCGGCCGATCGCAGCAGTTGGGACAGCGCCTCCTCGAACACGGCCGGGAGCGAACCCTGAGCGTCGCCCTCGGCCGACCGGGCCAGCAGGTCGCCGAACTGGCGGTGGGTGTGGCCGAGTTCGGCGACGAACCGCTGCCGGGACTCCTCGTCGGCCGCCTCGTCCCGCGCGGCCTCGCACTCCCGGACCGCGTCCGCCATGAGCAGGCGTGCCGCCGCGGGGCCGTCCTCCGTGTGCAACGCCAGCCACGCGCGGGCGCGCAGGGCCCGGACCAGCCCGTGGACGTTGCCGAGTTCGCGCCACAGGCCGCCCGCGCGTGCGTAGGCCCGGTCCGCCTCGTCGGCCAGTCCGGCCTGCCCGAGGGACTCCCCGGCCAGGTGGGCGAGGGTCGCGTGGTCGTGCTGTTCGGGCCAGTGCCGGGCGATCTCGGCGGCCTGGAGCCGCCGTTCGGCGGCAGCGCGGTGCTCGCCGAGTTCGCTCAGGCAGTCGCCGAGCCACCACTGCGTCTGCACGACCGCCCCGTCGCCGTGCGTCTCGGCGGTCAGGTCGGGCAGCGCCGACTCCAGGACCTCAGCGGCCTCGGCCCACCGTCCCTGCCGCAGCAAGAACCCGCCGAGCTGCTGCCGGGCCCAGGCGCCCAACGTCGCGCCCTCGCCCGCCTCGTCGGCCCAGTGCGCGGCCTCCAGGGCATGCCGGGCGGCCTCGACGATCTCGCCCCGGCCGCCGGTCAACTCGGCGAGCTGGAGGTGCAGCTGGGCCCGTCCGGGCGCCTCCAGCTGGGCTCCGCCGTGCTCCAGGGCCGCGCGCAGTGCCCGTTCCGCCTCCGCCATGTCGCCGAGGTGGTGGGCCAGGGAGGCCAGCCGGGCCTCGTACTCCACCGCGTACCACGGCAGTCCCGCCGCGACGAACGCCGCCGCGCCCCGCGCGAACAGCCGCGCGGCCGTCTCCAGGTCCCCGCCCAGTCCGGCCAGCTCGGCGAGCATCGCCTGCGCCTCGGCGCCCCGCGCGGCCAGCCGCACGTCTTCCCCGGCCCGCCCTTCGACGAGCGCGACGACTTCCCGGACAGCGGTTTCGGCCTCGCCGAGAACCGCCTCGGGGCCGTCGCGTTCGGCGTCCCCCTCTGCGCGGCCTTCCCCGGCCTCGTGCGCCCGGCGCAGCAGGATCCGGGCCCGTGCCATCAGGACGGACGCCGTCTGCCGTATCCCCGTGTCGCCGGCGGCGTACAGCGCGAGGATCTCGTCGTAGGGGCCGGAGACGGCCGCGAGCGCCGCGTCCACGTCACCCGCGAGAGCACGTACGTACGCAGCACGTGCGCGTGCAGCCAGGGCCTCCCCGGGGTCGCCCGCCGCCGCGTACAGCTCCGCGGCCCGTTCGAAGAGCGCCGTGCCCTGCGGGCCGAGGCCCATCGCCTCGTGGTCGGCGATCTCGGCGCGGTCGCGCGGGTCCAGCTCCACGCCCTGAGCGGCTTCGGCGACGGCCGCCCACGCCTCCACGGCGCCCGGCCGCAGGGCGTCCGACAGCCGCCGCGCCTCGGCCAGCAGGGCGGGCAGGTCCGGCTGCCCGGTCGCGGCGGCCGTGACCACCGGGGAAGCGGGCGCCGGCACCGGCCGCACTGACCGCAGCCCCAGCGGGAGCCGCTCCGCCAGCGGGCGCCGCTCCATCCGCGCGCGTGCCCGCTCGCTGACGTACGTGGTGCCGTTGCGCTCGTCGAAGCGGGCCGCCAGGGCGAGGGCCTCCGCACGCGCGTGCGTGGCCAGTTCCCGGGCGCTCCACGTCCGGCCGGCCGGGCCGGGCACCTGCCGGTCACCCAGTCCCAGCCCGGTCAGACGGTCCATGAGCAGGGCCACCACGCTCATGAACTCCAGCTTGCTCTGCGGCTGCCCTTCGTCCGTGAAATACGCCGGCCGCTGCGCGAGCAGCTCCAGACCGCGGGCCTCGTTGCCGGTCAGCGCGCAGAACTCCACGTGCTCCGCGTACGCGCCGCGCATGCTCTCCATGGCCCGTACGAGCCGGAAGCCCCGCAGATGGTTCGCGCGGGCCTCGTCCAGGCGGCCCAGCCGCAGCAGCGGCACCAGGGACGAGGCGAGGGCCGTGTGCGGCTCGTGGGCGCAGGCGTACTCGCCCTCCAGCACCGGCCGCCACAGCTCCAGGGCCTCGGCGTCCCGGCCCTGCTCCGCCTGCCACCAGCCCTGCCCGTGCAGTTCGCAGGCGTGGCAGTCGGCCATGCTGTCCCGGTCGGCGGCCAGCCACGCGGCATACGCCCGCTCGGCCCGCGGCAGGTCCCCGACATGCGCGGCCACGCTGTGCTCGGCGCTGCGCACGGCCCGCTCGGAGTGCCCGGCGAGCCGGTAGCGGTGCTCCATCTCGCCGAGCCACTTCTCGATCGACGCGAGGGGGATGTGCGGCTGGTCGAGCATGCCGGACGACACCCACTTGAAGACCCAGTGCAGCGAGTGGGTCTCGTACTCGTCGAAGTCCTCGGGCCGCTCGTCCCACATGCGCAGCAGACGCGCGAAGGGGACGAACATCTTCCCTTTCTCGGAGCTGTAGTTGTAGACCTTCAGCTGGTGTCCGAGCGCCTCGATCACGGCGAGCGGGATGTTCAGCTTCTCGGCCGCCGTCAGCAGCTCCTCCGCGCGCGCGTTGCGGGCCGGGCCCTCCGGCTGCTCGGCGTTCTCCGCCATCGCCCGGCGCAGGGCGTCGAAGTCCGTGATCTCACTCATGGCCGACCGTCCTCGCTGTGCGTGGCCCACTCCAGGAGGCCGATGAACGCCCGGTTGAGCAGCGCGGAGTCGGCGGGCCTGAGCGGCCGCTGCGCCATCAGCAGCGCCTGCCCGTACAGCGACTCCGTGGCGGTGCCGATCAGCTCCGGGTCGTGCAGGGAACTGATCCGCCTCACCAGCGGGTTGAGATGGTTGAGCACCAGACGCGCGCGGGGAGCGCTGCCGCGCAGGGAGCCGAGGATGCCCGCCCAGAGGTCGTCGGCCTGCGCCTCGGCGTCCGCCCGGGCCTGTTCGTGCCGGGCGTCGCGGTCGTCGAGGTGCAGCGCGGGCACGGAGAGCGGGTGGAAGGCCCGCAGCACCACATCGCAGCCCAGCGGGTCGAGCCGGGCCCGCGCCGCCGCCAGGAAGCCGGACAGGGCCAGCTCCTCGGCCGGGTCGACCGCGTCCAGATGCGCGGTCACCGTCTCGGCGTCCAGCTCGGCGACCACGGTCCCCGGCCGCACCGACGGCAGCGCCTGAACCAGCTCGCTGTCGTACGTGTAGCCGCCGTTGATCACGCCGATGCCCTGCGCGGACGCGATCGGCGCGACCTGCCGGTACTCCTCGACCGTCCGCGTGAAGTGCACCACCGGGTGCCGCTGCGCGAACTCCTCCAGCGACAGCCGCCCGTCGGTCGTCTCGAAGGGCAGCCACGGCAGCATCGTGCGCAGCATCTCCCGGTCGTGCCGGGCCAGGGACTTCACACCCAGGTGGTGCACCGCCAGGAACGCGGCCAGCCGCTCCGGATCACCGGCGGCCAGACCGGTCAGCCAGGCCCGGATCCGCTCGCCCAGCGCCTCCCGTACGGCGGCCAGCGTCTCGTCCTCGTACAGCGCCTCGCGCGACGCCGTCGGCCGCAGGCTGTCCGTGTCGAGCACGCAGCGCACGAAGAACGCCCAGTCGGGCAGCAGCTGTTCGGCCCGCTCGGTCAGCAGCATGCCCTTGAGATGCACGCGGTGCCCCGCGCGCTGGGCCGGGCTGACCGCCGACGGCAGCACGTACGCCACCCCGCGGACGCCGGCCAGCGGCACGGACAGGTCGATCGTGTCCAGCGGGGTGAAGCCGAACAGCTCGTGGCAGTGCCGGGCGAGGGCGACGCGGCGGGCGGCCGGGCCCGGATACGACCGGTCCCAGGGCGCCGGGAGGTCGGTGACCGGCTCGTCGCCCACCCGGACGTCGTACGGCAGCAGCGACCCGAAGTCCCGGGCCAGCGCCTCGACCCGCTCGGGCGTGAGCCACTCGGCCGCCCCCGCCCGGGCCACCAGATGCACGGTCGTGCCCGGTTCGGGACGCTCGGCGTCGGGAAGCGTCCGCACGGTGTACGAGCCGTCGTCGGACGCCGTCCACTCCACCGGCGGCGCCCCGGGCGTACGGGCGCTGCGGCTGACCACCCGGATCCGCTCGGCGACGACGAAACAGGCCAGCAGGCCGATGCCGAACTGCCCGAGAAACTCGGAACGCGCCTCCTGAAGGCCCTCGGCACGCTTGGAACTGCGCCCGATCGTGGCGAGCAGGTCGTGCACGTCCGCCTCGGTGAGTCCGACACCGGTGTCCTCGACGCGCAGGGCGCCGCCCTCCGCGGTCAGCCGCACCCGGGCCGGAGCGTCGGGTTCCGTCGTGCGCCTGGCGGTGATGGCGTCCACGGCGTTCTGCAGCAGCTCCCGCAGGTACACCTTGGGGCTGGAGTAGAGGTGGTGGGAGAGCAGGTCCACCAGACCACGCAGGTCGACCTGGAACGTATGAGGTGGCTGGGGCGGATGGGATGCCTGGGATGCCTGTGAGGTCTGGGAGTCCATCTTCACGGCGCCGGTGGGGGACTCGCGACGGCGCGGGGTCGGGCGGTCCCGGTGAGGCGGTGACCGCGAAAGAGGGCCGGGAGCGCGTCATCCTAAGGCCCGAACCAGCCGCCTGACCAGGGATTTCCGGGACGTATACGGCGACCTGCGCCACGGCCTCTACGGCATTGTCAGTGGGGTGGTGTGCAATGGATCTCGTGCCCGCACTTCACGAACCGCTGCGACAACCACTGAAGTCGGTGCTCGGCCCCGCCACCGCGAAGGTGATGGCCGAGCACCTCGGCCTGCTCACCGTCGGCGACCTCCTCCACCACTACCCGCGCAGATACGAGGAGCGCGGCCAGCTCACACACCTCGCCGACCTCCCCATGGACGAGCACGTCACAGTGGTCGCCCAGGTCGCCGACGCCCGCCTGCACACCTTCGCCTCCGCCAGGGCCCCGCGCGGCAAGGGTCAGCGCCTTGAGGTCACGATCACGGACGGCAGCGGCCGCCTCCAACTCGTCTTCTTCGGCAACGGCGTTCACAAGCCCCACAAGGAGCTCCTGCCGGGCACCCGCGCGATGTTCGCGGGCAAGGTCTCCGTCTTCAACCGCCGCCTCCAACTGGCCCACCCAGCCTACGAGTTGCTGCGAGGCGACCCGGAGGAGTCCGTCGAGACATGGGCCGGCGCCCTGATCCCGATCTACCCGGCCACCGCCAAGCTGGAGTCCTGGAAGATCGGCAAGGCGCTCCAGACGGTCCTGCCCACCGCCCAGGAAGCGGTCGACCCGCTGCCGGACTCGCTGCGCGAGGGCCGCGGCCTGGTCTCCCTCCCCGAGGCCCTCCTGAAGATCCACCGCCCGCACACCAAGGCGGACATCGAGGACGCCCGCGCCCGCCTCAAATGGGACGAGGCCTTCGTCCTCCAGGTCGCCCTCGCCCGCCGCCGCCACGCGGACGCCCAGCTGCCCGCGGTCCCGCGCGAACCCAGCCCCGACGGCCTCCTCACGGCCTTCGACGCCCGCCTCCCCTTCACCCTCACCGAGGGCCAGCAGCGCGTCTCCCGGGAGATCTTCGACGACCTGGCGACCGACCACCCGATGCACCGGCTGTTGCAGGGGGAGGTCGGATCGGGCAAGGCCCAGCCCCTCGACTCGCTGGTGCTCACACCCACGGGCTTCCGAGCCATGGGGGATCTGCGGGTGGGCGACGAGGTGGTGGTGCCGGACGGGGACATCGCGCTGATCGATGGCGTCTTTCCTCAGGGGGAGCGCGATGTGTGGCGCTTGGTTCTGTCCGACGGGAGTTCCGTCGAGTGCGACGACGAGCATCTCTGGATCGTCGGTACGAGCTGTGGCTGGCACCGTGGCCAGGCTCCCAAGGTCATGACGACCCGGGAGATCCGTCTCGACACGTTCAAGGCCAACGGGTCGTCGAAGTGGTACATCCCGCCGGCAAAGCCGGTCGATCTCGGTGGCGACACCGGGCTGCCCCTCGACCCGTACCTGATCGGACTGCTGCTGGGGGACGGTTCGTTCCGGCACACTCTCCGTCTTTCCACCATCGACGACGAGATCCATGACGCGGTAGCGGCGGCAGTAGCGCCCGAATGCCGGCTGGTACCGGTGAAGGGATCGCACTGCGACTACACGATCCAGCTCAAGCAGCGTGCCGGAGGAGTGCGCAACCCAGTGATCCAGGTCCTGCGCGAGTTGGGCCTCTGGGGAACGACGTCCCACGACAAGTTCGTCCCTCAGGCTTTCAAGAACGCTCCGATCAAGGACCGTCTCGCTGTGTTGCAGGGACTTCTGGACACGGACGGCACTGTCCAAGCCGACGGCATGAACATCTCCCTCTGCTCGGCTTCGCGCCGACTCGCGGAGGACGTCGCATGGCTCGTACGTTCTCTGGGCGGCCGGGCGCGAGTGCTGCCGAAGAAGGCCGCGTACAACGTGCAGGTGTCCCTGCCGGACGCTTACCCCCCGTTCCGGCTCACCCGCAAAGCAGAACGCGTGCGTCCGAGGCCGAAGTACCACACGTTCCGGCGCGGCATCCGGGCGGTCGAGTACGTGGGGCGGAAGCCCGTCCAGTGCATCAGCGTCGCCCACCCGAGCCATGCGTACGTCACCGACAACTTCACCGTCACCCACAACACCATGGTCGCCCTGCGCGCCATGCTCGCCGTGGTCGACGCCGGCGGCCAGGCCGCCCTGCTCGCGCCCACCGAAGTGCTCGCCCAGCAGCACCACCGGTCGATCGTCGAGATGATGGGCGAGCTGGCCGAGGGCGGCATGCTGGGCGGAGCCGACCAGGCCACCAAGGTGGTGCTGCTCACCGGCTCCATGGGAGCGGCAGCCCGCCGCCAGGCCCTGCTCGACCTCACCACCGGCGAGGCCGGCATCGTCATCGGCACGCATGCGCTGATCGAGGACAAGGTGCAGTTCCACGACCTGGGCCTGGTCGTGGTCGACGAACAGCACCGCTTCGGCGTCGAGCAGCGCGACGCCCTGCGCGGCAAGGGCAAACAGCCCCCGCACCTCCTGGTCATGACGGCCACGCCGATCCCGCGCACGGTCGCCATGACGGTCTTCGGCGACCTGGAGACCTCCGTCCTGGACCAGCTCCCGGCCGGCCGCTCGCCGATCGCCAGCCATGTCGTCCCGGCCGCCGACAAGCCCCACTTCCTGTCCCGCGCCTGGGAACGGGTCCGCGAGGAAGTGGGCAACGGCCATCAGGCGTACGTGGTCTGCCCCCGCATCGGCGACGAGGAGGACGATCCGAAGAAGGCCGGCAAGAAGAAGTCCTCCGAGGCCCCCGGGCCCCCGGAGGACGCCGCGGAGAAGCGCCCGCCCCTCGCCGTCCTGGACGTGGCCGACCAGCTCGCCAGGGGCCCCCTCCAGGGCCTCCGCGTCGAGGTCCTGCATGGCCGGATGCATCCCGACGACAAGGACGCCGTCATGCGCCGCTTCGCCGCCGGCGAGACCGACGTCCTGGTCGCCACGACGGTCATCGAGGTCGGCGTCAACGTCCCCAACGCCACGGTCATGGTGATCATGGACGCCGACCGCTTCGGCGTCTCCCAGCTCCACCAGCTGCGCGGCCGCGTGGGCCGTGGCTCGGCCCCCGGCCTGTGCCTCCTGGTCAGCGAGATGCCCGAGGCGAGCCCGGCCCGCCAGCGCCTGAACGCCGTCGCCGCGACCCTCGACGGCTTCGAACTCTCCCGCATCGACCTCGAACAGCGCCGGGAGGGCGACGTCCTCGGCCAGGCCCAGTCGGGCGCCCGCACCAGCCTGAGGATGCTCGCGGTCATCGAGGACGAGGAGATCATCGCCGAGGCGAGGGAAGAGGCGGCAGCGGTGGTGGCCAAGGACCCGGAGCTGACCCACCTCCCGGCCCTGCGGACGGCACTGGACGCCCTCTTGGACGAGGAGAGGGAGCAGTACTTGGAAAAGGGGTGATGCAAGTTGCCCTCAGGGGCGCGGGGCCGTAGTCCAAATGCGGCTACCGCCACGCGGGCGTGACCAGCCACACTGATACCTGAAGCCGCCCACCACCAAGGACCACAGATGACCCGCGTGATCGCCGGCACGGCCGGCGGACGCCGCCTGGCCGTCCCGCCAGGAACAGGAACCCGCCCCACATCGGACCGCGCCCGAGAGGGCCTCTTCTCCACCTGGCAGTCCCTCCTCGGCGGCCCGCTGGAAGGCGAACGCGTCCTCGACCTCTACGCCGGCTCCGGCGCGGTAGGCCTGGAGGCGCTCTCCCGCGGCGCCGGTCACGCCCTCCTGGTCGAGGCCGACGCCAAGGCCGTCAGGACGGTTCGCGGCAACGTGAAGTCCCTCGGCCTCCCCGGCGCCGAGGTCAGATCAGGCAAAGCGGAACAGATCATCCGGACATCACCCCCCGGCGACCCCTACGACCTGGTCTTCCTCGACCCGCCGTACGCCGTCACGGACGACGATCTTCGCGAGATCCTGCTCACACTCCGCACGGAAGGCTGGCTCACCGAAGAAGCCCTCGTCACCGTGGAGCGCAGCACCAGAGGCGGTGAATTCCGTTGGCCCGAGGGCTTCGAAGCCCTCCGGGCCCGTCGCTACGGCGAGGGAACGTTTTGGTACGGTCGCGCCGCCTCTACGTGCGAAGACGCACGATGACCGGACCGGAGAGCGAGGGATCACAAGTGCGCCGCGCCGTATGTCCCGGGTCGTTCGACCCGATCACCAACGGACACCTCGACATCATCTCCCGCGCCTCCAGGCTGTACGACGAGGTCTACGTCGCGGTGATGATCAACCAGTCGAAGAAGGGCCTGTTCGAGATCGACGAGCGGATCGACCTGATCCGCCGGGTCACCGCCGAGTACGGCAACGTCCGCGTCGAAGCCTTCCACGGCCTGCTCGTCGACTTCTGCAAGCAGCGCGACATCCCCGCGATCGTCAAGGGCCTGCGCGCGGTCAGCGACTTCGACTACGAGCTGCAGATGGCCCAGATGAACAACGGCCTCTCGGGCGTGGAGACCCTCTTCATCCCCACCAACCCCACCTACAGCTTCCTGTCGTCCTCCCTGGTCAAGGAGGTCGCGACCTGGGGCGGCGACGTCTCGCACCTGGTTCCGGCGGAGGTCCTCCAGGCCCTCGGCGAGCGCCTGAGGCAGGACTGAACCCGCCCCGGGCGCCCCACCGGACCCTGACAGGCCGTCACCCGGTGTTCCCCGGCATCCCCCTGGCCGTACAGTCGTCCCGTCCGTCTCCAACGCATCTGTAGAGAGTGGCGAGCACACGGTGGACGTGCAGAAGAAGCTCGACGAGATCGTCGCCGCGGTCTCCGGCGCCCGGTCCATGCCCATGTCGGCCTCGTGCGTGGTCAACCGCGCCGAACTGCTCTCCATGCTGGAGGAGGTGCGCGCGGCGCTGCCCGGCTCCCTCGCCCAGGCCCAGGAGCTGATCGGCGACCGCGAGCAGATGGTCGAACAGGCCCGCCAGGAGGCCGAGCGGATCATTCAGGCCGCGCACGCCGAGCGCGGCTCACTGATCTCCGACACCGAGGTCGCCCGCCGTTCCCAGGCCGAGGCCGACCGGATCCTCGCCGAGGCCCGCCAGGAGGCCGAGGAGATCCGCGCCGAGGCCGACGAGTACGTCGACTCCAAGCTCGCCAACTTCGAGGTCGTCCTCACCAAGACCCTCGGCTCCGTGGGCCGCGGCCGCGAGAAGCTCCTCGGCACCGGCCCCGGCACCGACGAGCAGGGCTACGAGGACGAGGACGCCCCCGAGCGCAGCCAGGACCCGGAGACCCAGCGCCGCAGCGCCGACGAGTACGTCGACGTCAAGCTCGGCGCCTTCGAGGCGGTTCTCGCCAAGACGCTGGACGCCGTCGGTCGCGGCCGGCAGAAGCTGCACGGCCGGATCGCCACCGACGACCTCGGCTCACTCGCCGACGACACCAGCACCGTCCAGCACTCCAGCGACGCCGACTACCTCGCCGGCCTGGCCGCCCTCGCGGACGAGAAGCCCCCGGCCGAGCAGCCCGCCCAGCAGCAGGACTACGGGCAGCCGCAGCCGGCCTACGGCTACCGGCAGCAGCCCGACTCCTACGGCGGCTACCCGCAGCAGCCGTACGCGGCCCAGCAGGACCCGTACGGCTACCAGCAGGCCGATCCCTACGCCTACCAGGGCTACGACCCCCAGCAGGCCGCGTACGACCCGAACCAGGCCCAGCAGGCCCAGCAAGGGCAGCAGCCACAGCCCGGGCAGCAGGGCCACCAGGGATACGCCCTGGACGAGACCAGCCTGTTCGACACCGGCATGATCAGCGCCGAGCAGCTCCGGGCCTACGAGCAGGGCCGCGGCAACGGCTGAGCACCGGATTGGGCCGACGGGCAAAGGTCCAGTATCCTGGCTCTTCGGTCGCGCGTACGTCCGCGATCACCGCTGCCCGGGAACACCGAAGGGCGGCGTCCCCCTCAGCTCAGCAGACCGAAAGCAGGAATGGCCCTGAACGCCCGCCTCGACCACCGCAACCCCCTCGTGTTCGACACACACGAGCTGGGCCGGCGGCCTGGTGCGCTGCAGCGCCTGACCCGCACGGTCGACGCTCCCCAGGACCTCGGTATCAAGGGAGTCATCGGAGTGCCGCAAGGCGCCCCGGTGGAGCTCGAACTCCGCCTGGAGTCGGTCATGGAAGGGGTGCTCGTCACGGGCACCGCCCGTGCCGCCGCCGAGGGGGAGTGCGTAAGGTGTCTGGAGCCGCTTCAGCTCGACGTCGAAGCGGAGTTCCAGGAGATGTTCTCGTACCCTGACGCCGACGACCGGGGCCGCGTGATCGCGGAACCGGGCGACGACGCCGAGGACGACGAGGACAGGCTCTTCCTCGAGGACGGCCTGTTCGACCTCGAGCCCGTGCTGCGTGATGCGGTGGTGCTCGCACTGCCGATGCAGCCGGTGTGCCAGGAAGACTGCCCTGGTCTGTGTGCCGAGTGCGGCGCACGGCTGGCGGACGACCCGGACCACCACCATGACGCCGTCGACATCCGTTGGGCGGCATTGCAGGGACTCGCCGACACCATGTCGGACGGCGAGAAGGACGAGATGAGCGGCGCCGAACCGGGCGTCGACGAGAAGCAGGAGAAGTAGCCGTGGCTGTTCCGAAGCGGAAGATGTCGCGCAGCAACACGCGCCACCGCCGGTCGCAGTGGAAGGCTGCGGTCCCCACCCTGGTTGCGTGCGAGCGCTGCCACGAGCCCAAGCAGCAGCACATCGCGTGCCCCTCGTGCGGCACTTACAACAAGCGCCAGGTCCTCGAGGTCTGAGCGGCTGGTGAGAGGCACTGTGTCCACGCCTAAGAACAAGTCTTCCCGCGTGAGCGGGAGCGCAACGGCGGACAACCAGGCCTCGTCCCACACGCTTCTGGAAGGGCGGCTCGGCTACAAGGTCGAGTCCGCCCTTCTGGTGCGAGCACTGACCCACCGGTCGTACGCATACGAGAACGGCGGTCTGCCGACCAACGAGCGTCTGGAGTTCCTCGGGGACTCCGTGCTCGGCCTGGTCGTCACGGACACGCTGTACCGCACCCACCCCGACCTGCCAGAAGGCCAGCTGGCCAAGCTGCGGGCAGCGGTGGTGAACTCGCGTGCGCTCGCCGAGGTGGGCCGCGGGCTCGACCTGGGCTCCTTCATCCGGCTCGGCCGGGGTGAAGAGGGCACGGGCGGCCGGGACAAGGCGTCCATCCTCGCCGACACCCTCGAAGCGGTGATCGGCGCGGTCTATCTCGACCAAGGGCTGGACTCGGCGGCGGAGCTGGTGCACCGCCTGTTCGACCCCCTGATCGAGAAATCCTCGAACCTCGGAGCCGGCCTGGACTGGAAGACCAGTCTCCAGGAGCTCACCGCGACCGAGGGGCTCGGCGTGCCCGAGTACCTGGTCACGGAGACCGGCCCCGACCACGAGAAGACCTTCACTGCTGCCGCCCGCGTCGGAGGCGTCTCGTACGGCACCGGCACCGGCCGCAGCAAGAAGGAGGCGGAGCAGCAGGCCGCCGAGTCAGCCTGGCGGTCCATCCGGGCCGCGGCGGACGAGCGCGCCAAGGCGGCCAAGGCCGCCGAGGCGACGCAGACGGCGGCGGCTCAGGCCGCCCACGCGGCCGTCGACGGCAGCGTCGAGGGCTGACAGCCACCGCCCGGCACCTCAGCCGGGCGGCCGGTACAGCACAGCGCGACCCGAGCGCCCGCCCCTGCCCGGGGCGGGCGCTCGGGCATCCAGGTTTGTGACGGGGGACCCCATGCCCGAGTTGCCCGAGGTCGAGGTCGTACGGCGCGGTCTGGAGCGGTGGGTCGCCCACCGGACCGTCGGCGAGGCCGAGGTGCTGCACCCGCGCGCGGTGCGCCGCCACCTCGCGGGCGCCGACGACTTCGCGCACTGCCTGAAGGGCCACCGCATCGGCGTCCCGAGCCGCCGCGGCAAGTACCTGTGGCTGCCTCTGGAGGACACGGACCAGTCGATCCTGGCCCACCTCGGCATGAGCGGCCAGCTGCTGGTCCAGCCGCACACGGCCCCGGACGAGAAGCACCTGCGCATCCGCGTCCGCTTCACCGACGCGCTGGGCACCGAACTCCGCTTCGTCGACCAGCGCACCTTCGGCGGCCTGTCACTGCACGACAACACCCCCGACGGCCTGCCCGACGTCATCGCGCACATCGCCCGCGACCCGCTCGACCCGCTCTTCGACGACGAGGCCTTCCACCGGGCGCTGCGCCGCAAGCGGTCCACGATCAAGCGGGCCCTGCTCGACCAGTCGCTGATCAGCGGCGTCGGCAACATCTACGCGGACGAGGCCCTGTGGCGGGCCCGCATCCACTACGAGCGCCCGACCGCGACCTTCACCCGCCCACGGAGCCTGCTGCTCCTGGGCCATGTGCGGGACGTGATGAACGCGGCCCTCGCGGTGGGGGGCACCAGCTTCGACAGCCTGTACGTCAACGTCAACGGCGAGTCGGGCTACTTCGACCGGTCCCTCGACGCCTACGGCCGCGAGGGCCTGCCCTGCCGGCGCTGCGGCACCCCGATACGCCGGCGGCCCTGGATGAACCGGTCGAGCTACTACTGCCCGAAGTGCCAGCGGCCGCCCCGCATCACGCCCTAGCGGAGTCGTACCGCCCGCGCGCGGCGATGACCTCGTCCATGCTGCCCTCCACGAAGTGGATCAGGGCGAGCAGCCGCTCGGCCACGCCGCGCCCCAGCGGCGTCAGTTCGTAGTCCACGCGGGGCGGGTTGGTCGGCTGCGCCTCGCGGTGCACCAGGCCGTCGCGCTCCAGCGCGTGCAGCGTCTGGGAGAGCATCTTCTCGCTGACGCCGTCGACGCGGCGACGCAGCTCGTTGAAGCGGAGCGAACCCTCGTACAGGGCGCCCAGCGTCAGTGCGCCCCAGCGGCCCGTGACGTGCTCCAGCGTGCCGCGCGAGGGGCAGGCCTTGGCGAACACGTTGTACGGGAGGTCGTCCGGCCCCGCCGCGGGCTCCTGGGTGGTGGTCATATGCCCAGCCTACGCCAGCACAGCGCTAACCAACAGGTGGCGCTAACTGTTGGTTAGCGTCATCCGGCAGGCTCAGTATCCGAAGTTCTGGGTCCACCACGGGCCGCCCGACCCGAACTCGACACCGACGCCCAGCGTCTTGAAGTCGCAGTTCAGGATGTTGGCGCGGTGGCCGGGGCTGTTCATCCAGGCGTCCATCACGGCTGCGGCGTCGGCCTGGCCGCGGGCTATGTTCTCCCCGCCGAGGTTGGATATCCCGGCCTTCTCGGCCCGGTCCCACGGCGTCCTGCCGTCCGGGTCGGTGTGGTCGAAGAAGCCCCGCTCGGCCATGCTCTCGCTGTAGTTCTGCGCCAGCTCGGTCAGCGCGCTGTTCGCCGCGACCGCACTGCACCCCACCTTGGCCCGCTCCTCGTTCACCAGCTTGAGCACCTGGGCCGCGGCGGCGGACTCCCCCGAGAGGGCGGCGGACGCGCTGGGGGGCTGCGGCGCCTTCGTGGCCGTACGGGAGGGGGTGGTGTCCGGCTTCTCGCGGGGGGTGGCCGCCGGCTGCTTCTTCTCCGGGGTCTTCTCCTGCGTCTTCTCCGGCTTCTCCGGCGTCTTCGTCTTCTCCGGCGACTTCGTCGGCGCGGCCGACGACTTCGAGGCGGACGGCGACGGCGACAGGGAGCGCTCGGCGTCGCGGCTCGTGGGCGCGCCGTCCCGGTCGTCGGCGCTGCCGGTGGTGCCGCCCTGCTCGATCGGGCTGTTGGTCGGGGTGTCCCCGGCCTGCACCTTGTCGGCGCCGCCACCACCGAGCTGGTAGTTCTCGAGGCCGGGCACCGCGCCCGTCGCCACCGCGACCGTGCCGAGCGCGACCGCCGCGGACACGCCGAGCAGCCCGGTGCGCATCGGCCGTGCGGGCTTCTTCCGGCGGCGGTGCGAGCCGGGGCGCCGGGCACCGCCGTCGGGCGTGAAGCCGTCGGCGGCGAAGACGGCCGTGTCGGCGCTCCGGGCGTCGTAGCCGCCACCCTGCTCGGAGGCGCCCGTGTCGAACAGGTAGGCCTCGCTCTTCGCGTAGGTGCCGGCGTACGCCTCGGGGTTCAGGTAGGGCGCGATGCCCATCGCCCGGTCGTCTCCCGCGGGGGAGTGCAGCGGGCCGTGGCCTGCCGCGGAGCCGTCGGCCTGCGTGATCGCCTCGGCGCGGCCCGTGGCGGCGCGGCCGGCGGCGGAGCGTCGGTGGCGTCCCATGTCCTGGCCTTCCTCGTCCTGGCGGTCGACTCGTCCTCGAGATCAACACCAAACTCACTCGATCGTGTGAGTTTCATATGAGATTCGTTGGGTGGGGACGGTACCGCATGGCGCAAGTGGAGGAAGTGCCCGGAGCGAGTTCGGGCGGTTAGGTTGCAGTCATGAGCGAGGATGTGCGACTGGTCGCCTGGGTGCGTGGACGCGTCCAAGGTGTGGGTTTCCGCTGGTTCACGCGAGCCAAGGCCCTGGAGATCGGCGGCCTGAGTGGTTTTGCTCTCAATTTGGGCGACGGACGCGTCCAAGTGGTCGCGGAGGGCGCGCGCGAGGGTTGCGAAGGCCTGCTGGAGTGGCTCCAGGGTGACGACACGCCCGGCCGCGTGGACGGGGTCACCGAGATCTGGGACACACCTCGCGGAGGCTACGAGGGCTTCGCCATCCGCTGACCCCTCGCCGCCGGGCGGTCCCCGGGGCCGCCCGCGGACCGGCCGCCGAGGGTCTCCCCGAACGGAAACTTGCTGGTGATTGCCGAGAATCACTTGCCTCGGCAGGTCGGACACGCAAGGATGATCGCCACGCCCCGAAGGCCCCGCAGTAGCCGCAGCATCGCCGTTCCAGGCCGTGCGCGCCCGGGTCGCCGCCAATACGGGGCGTGATCGTGTTGACCGTCAAACTTTTTGGTGAGACGCTGAAAGCACCCCGCGCACCTAGCTGTTTGGCATGGCTGAACGGCAGCACAACTCCAGGCCCTGCCAAGCTGCGGGTGCGGAATCCCTCACGACCCACACCGCATCGGTCGGTCACTCATTGTGGAGGACCATCCATCATGGCAAAGGCGCTTCTCGGTTACGTCGGCGGCTCCGACCCTCGACTCCTCGCCGAGATGCGACGGCTCCAGCAGCGTGTCCAGGACCTGGAATCCGAACTCGTACGGATCCAGGCCGAGAACGAAGCGCTGACGGCTGCCGCTTCTCACGACAGGATCATGGAGAGCGTTGACGCACACCAGGCGGAGCCTGCGCTCACCTGATCACTGCACCGCTCCACAACAGCACCGCAGTGGTTGGGCCGCCCGTCACAACCGCTGAGTTGTCAGAAGTGCAAGGGACGCCGTAGGCGTCCCTTCTTTCTTGCCCCCGCATCCTTTCACCGTCTTTAACGTCTGGTGTGCCCTGTGCGTTCAGCGGCGAAACCGCGGGTTCATGGAGTGAGACGAACCCGGGCGGTAGAGTCCGGCGGCGTGCACCTCAAGGCCCTGACCCTCCGCGGGTTCAAGTCGTTCGCATCGGCGACCACACTCCGGTTCGAGCCGGGCATCACCTGCGTCGTCGGACCGAACGGCTCGGGCAAGTCCAACGTCGTCGACGCGCTCAGCTGGGTCATGGGCGAGCAGGGCGCCAAGTCGCTGCGCGGCGGCAAGATGGAGGACGTCATCTTCGCCGGCACCACCGGCCGCCCCCCGCTGGGCCGGGCCGAGGTGTCCCTGACCATCGACAACTCCGACGGGGCCCTGCCCATCGAGTACGCCGAGGTCACCATCACGCGGATCATGTTCCGTAACGGCGGCAGCGAGTACCAGATCAACGGCGACACGTGCCGCCTCCTCGACATCCAGGAGCTCCTCTCCGACTCCGGCATCGGCCGCGAGATGCACGTCATCGTCGGGCAGGGCCAGCTCGACTCCGTGCTGCACGCCGACCCGATGGGCCGCCGGGCCTTCATCGAGGAGGCCGCCGGCGTCCTCAAGCACCGCAAGCGCAAGGAGAAGGCGCTGCGCAAGCTGGACGCGATGCAGGCCAACCTCGCGCGCGTGCAGGACCTCACCGACGAGCTCCGACGGCAGCTCAAGCCCCTCGGCCGCCAGGCCGCCGTCGCGCGCCGGGCCGCCGTCATCCAGGCCGACCTGCGCGACGCCCGGCTGCGCCTGCTGGCCGACGACCTCGTACGGCTCCGGGAAGCCCTCAAGGCCGAGGTCGCCGACGAGGCCGCGCTGAAGGAACGCAAGGAGGCCGCGGAGCAGGAGCTGCGCAAGGCGCTCCAGCGTGAGGCGCTCCTGGAGGACGAGGTACGGCAGCTCACGCCGCGCCTGCAGCGCACTCAGCAGACCTGGTACGAGCTCTCCCAGCTGGCCGAGCGGGTGCGCGGCACGATCTCGCTGGCCGACGCCCGCGTGAAGAGCGCCACCTCCGCACCTCCCGAGGAACGGCGCGGCCGCGACCCGGAGGACATGGAGCGCGAGGCCGCCCGCATCCGTGAGCAGGAGGCCGAGCTGGAAGCGGCCCTGGAAGCGGCCGAACGCGCCCTCGAAGACACGGTCGCCCACCGCGCCGAGCTGGAGAGCGCCCTGGCCCAGGAGGAACGGCGCCTGAAGGATGCCGCCCGCGCCATCGCCGACCGGCGCGAGGGCCTGGCCCGGCTCAGCGGCCAGGTCAACGCGGCCCGCTCCCGCGCCGCCTCCGCCCAGGCCGAGATCGAACGCCTGGCCGCCGCCCGCGACGAGGCGCAGGAACGTGCCGTCGCCGCCCAGGAGGAATACGAGGCCCTCAAGGCCGAGGTCGACGGCCTGGACGCCGGCGACGCGGAACTCGCCGAGCAGCACGAGGCCGCGAAACAACGGCTCGCCGAGGCCGAGGCAGCCCTCACGGCGGCCCGCGAGGCGACCACGGCGGCGGAACGCAAGCGCGCCGCGACCCAGGCCCGCCACGAGGCCCTGGCACTCGGCCTGCGCCGCAAGGACGGCACGGGGATACTGCTCGCGGCGAAAGACCGCCTCTCAGGCCTCCTCGGCCCGGCGGCGGAACTCCTGACGGTGACCCCCGGCCACGAGGTCGCTGTCGCCGCTGCGTTCGGGGCGGCGGCGGACGCGATCGCGGTCACGACGCCGACCTCGGCGGCAGAGGCGATCAGACTCCTCCGCAAACAGGACGGAGGCCGGGCGACTCTGCTCCTGGCAGGAGATCCCCGCCCTGGGGGCGCGGGGTACTGCGCGACCAGCCCCGACGAACCCGCGGACGCTCGGCACACCTTCGCCGCCGACTTGGTCCGCGGCCCCTCCGACCTCATGCCCGCCGTACGCCGCCTCCTGCAGGGGATCGTCGTCGTGAGCACCCTGGAGGACGCCGAAGACCTCGTCTACGCCCACCCCGACCTCACCGCCGTCACGTCCGAGGGCGACCTCCTCGGCGCCCACTTCGCCCACGGCGGCTCCGCGGGCGCCCCCAGCCTCCTCGAAGTACAAGCCTCGGTGGACGAGGCAGCCGCAGAGCTGGAAGAGCTGGCCGTCCGCTGCGAGGCGCTGACCGAGGCCCAGCAGGCGGCGGTGGAACGCCGCAGGGAGTGCGCCGCGCTGGTCGAGGAGCTGGGGGAGCGGCGCCGGGCCGCCGACCGGGAGAAGTCCGCCGTGGCCCAGCAGCTCGGCCGGCTCGCCGGGCAGGCACGAGGCGCGGCGGGAGAGGCCGAGCGCTCCACCGCCGCCGCGGCCCGGGCCCAGGAGGCCCTCGACAAGGCGCTGCAGGAGGTCGAGGAACTCGCCGAGCGGCTCGCCGTCGCCGAGGAGATGCCGATCGAGGAGGAGCCCGACACCTCCGTACGGGACCGGCTCGCCGCCGACGGTGCCAACGCGCGGCAGACGGAGATGGAGGCCCGCCTCCAGGTCCGTACGCACGAGGAACGGGTCAAGGGACTGGCCGGACGGGCCGACTCCCTGGACCGGGCCGCACGCGCGGAGCGCGAGGCACGCGCGCGTGCCGAGCAGCGGCGGGCCCGTCTGCGGCACGAGGCGGCCGTCGCCGAGGCCGTCGGCTCGGGCGCCCGGCAGCTGCTCGCGCACGTCGAGGTCTCCCTCGCACGCGCCGACGAGGAACGCACCGCCGCCGAGGCCGCCAAGGCCCGCCGTGAACAGGAACTCGCCCGCGCCCGCACCGAGGGACGCGATCTCAAGGCCGAACTCGACAAGTTGACGGATTCGGTCCACCGCGGCGAGGTACTCGGCGCCGAGAAGCGGCTGCGGATCGAGCAGCTGGAGACCAAGGCGCTGGAGGAGCTGGGTGTCGAACCGGCGGGGCTGGTGGCGGAGTACGGACCGCACCAGCTCGTGCCGCCCTCGCCCCCCGCCGAGGGCGAGGAGCTGCCGGAGGACCCGGAGCACCCGCGCAACAGGCCGAAGCAGTTCGTCCGGGCCGAGCAGGAGAAGCGCCTGAAGTCGGCCGAGCGCGCCTACCAGCAGCTCGGCAAGGTGAACCCGCTCGCCCTGGAGGAGTTCGCGGCGCTGGAGGAACGCCACCAGTTCCTCAGCGAGCAGCTGGAGGACCTCAAGAAGACGCGGGCGGATCTCCTCCAGGTGGTGAAGGAGGTCGACGAGCGTGTCGAGCAGGTCTTCACCGAGGCCTACCGGGACACGGCCCGGGAGTTCGAGGGCGTCTTCAGCCGGCTGTTCCCGGGGGGTGAGGGGCGGCTGATCCTGACCGACCCCGACAACATGCTCACCACGGGCGTCGACGTCGAGGCCCGGCCGCCGGGCAAGAAGGTCAAGCGGCTGTCGCTGCTCTCCGGAGGGGAGCGGTCGCTGACCGCCGTGGCGCTGCTGGTGTCGATCTTCAAGGCCCGGCCCAGCCCGTTCTACGTCATGGACGAGGTCGAGGCCGCCCTCGACGACACCAACCTCCAGCGGCTCATCCGGATCATGCAGGAGCTCCAGGAAGCCTCCCAGCTGATCGTCATCACCCACCAGAAGCGCACGATGGAGGTCGCCGACGCGCTGTACGGCGTCTCCATGCAGGGCGACGGTGTGTCGAAGGTCATCAGCCAGCGTCTCCGCTAGATGGGTGTGCTCTACACCTATCCCACCTGCGGCTCTTAATGGCTTCAATACTTGAACACGCCACCGTCACACTCCTGCCTCAGATTCATGGCTGTTGACCTATTGACTTCGAAACTTGAAGGCATAGTCTCGGCAACGTTCCTTTTACCTTCAGGTACCTTCAGGTGGCACCTCGAAGGCTGATTCGCTCCGGCAGCGTTGCCGGTGGCCCGAGGAGTACACGTGACCAGCACAGCGCAGGCACCCAAGTCCGGAGCCAGGGCGGCTCATCCCGAGCATCTCGGGCATGTCATCTTCATCGCGGCGGCGGCCGCGATGGGTGGTTTCCTCTTCGGCTACGACAGTTCCGTGATCAACGGCGCCGTCGAGGCCATCCGGGACCGCTACGACGTCGGCTCCGCAGCCCTCGCCCAGGTCATCGCCATCGCCCTCATCGGCTGCGCCATAGGCGCCGCGACCGCCGGCCGCATCGCCGACCGCATCGGCCGCATACGGTGCATGCAGATCGCCGCCGTCCTCTTCACGGTCAGCGCCGTCGGCTCGGCCCTGCCCTTCGCGCTGTACGACCTCGCCTTCTGGCGCGTCGTCGGCGGCTTCGCCATCGGTATGGCCTCCGTGATCGGCCCGGCCTACATCGCCGAGGTCGCCCCGCCCGCCTACCGCGGCCGGCTCGGCTCCTTCCAGCAGGCCGCGATCGTCATCGGCATCGCCGTGTCGCAGCTGGTCAACTGGGGTGTGCTGAACGCCGCCGACGGCGACCAACGCGGCAAGCTGATGGGCCTGGAGGCCTGGCAGGTCATGCTCGGCGTCATGGTCGTCCCGGCCGTCCTCTATGGGCTGCTCTCCTTCGTCATCCCGGAGTCCCCGCGCTTCCTCATCTCCGTCGGCAAGCACGAGCGCGCCCGGGAGATCCTCACCGAGGTCGAGGGCACGGGCGTCGACCTGGACGCCCGTGTCACCGAGATCGAGCACGCCATGAAGAGCGAGCACAAGTCCAGCTTCAAGGACCTGCTCGGCGGCGGCTTCCTCTTCAAGCCGATCGTCTGGGTCGGCATCGGCCTTTCGGTCTTCCAGCAGTTCGTCGGCATCAACGTCGCGTTCTACTACTCCTCGACGCTGTGGCAGTCGGTCGGCGTCGACCCGACGGACTCGTTCTTCTACTCCTTCACCACGTCGATCATCAACATCGTCGGCACCGTCATCGCGATGATCTTCGTCGACCGCATCGGCCGCCGGCCGCTCGCGATCATCGGCTCGGTCGGCATGGTCGTCGGCCTGGCGCTGGAGGCCTGGGCGTTCTCGTACCACCTGGTCGACGGCAAGCTGCCCGCCACGCAGGGCTGGATCGCCCTGATCGCCGCGCACATCTTCGTCCTCTTCTTCGCCCTGTCCTGGGGTGTGGTCGTCTGGGTCTTCCTCGGCGAGATGTTCCCCAACAAGATCCGTGCCGCCGCCCTGGGCGTGGCCGCGGCCGCGCAGTGGATCGCCAACTGGGCGATCACCGCGAGCTTCCCGTCGCTGGCCGACTGGAACCTCTCCGCGACCTACGTGATCTACACGGTCTTCGCCGCGCTCTCCATCCCGTTCGTCCTGAAGTTCGTCAAGGAGACGAAGGGCAAGGCTCTGGAGGAGATGGGCTGAGTCCGTCCCGCACACTCGGGGAGGAGGGCCAAAGTCCCCGCTGCCCCTCTCCCCGTAACCCGCCGCCGCCCCGGTTCGGCCACTGCCCGAGCCGGGGCGGCGGTCTCATGCCGCCAGCCGGGGCAGCACCTGCTCGCAGAACAGGTGCAGACTGCGCCATCCCTCGTCCACCGGCATCCCGCCCGCGAGCGGATGCAGCACGTAGGAGTCCAGGCCCAGCGCCACACAGGCATCCGGCGTGAGGATCCGGTACACGCCCTCGGCACGCAGCTCCTGAACCGTCGCCGCGGCCGACTTCACCGCGGACCGCACTGCGCCCGACTGCCAGGAGGCGTACGTCCGTGCCTCGTGCAGGAAGTGCTCCCCGTACTGAGCCCAGGCCCGGTCCGGGTCCTCGGCGACATGCAGCAGCGGTGTCTCGGCGGCGGGCATCATCACCCAGCCGTCGGTGCCGTACTCGGTGAGGCGCTCCTTGTAGTACGCCTCCAGCTCCGGCAGATGCGCGCTGGGGAAGAAGGGCAGGCCGAGCCGGGCGGCCCGGCGGGCGGCTGCCTTGGAGGAACCGCCGACCAGGAGCAGGGGGTGCGGTTCGGTGTACGGACGCGGGGTGATGCGGACCGTGCGGCCCCGGAAGGCGAAGGGCTCGCCCGTCCACGCCTTCAGCAGTGTCTCCAGGAGCTCGTCCTGGAGCCGCCCGCGCCGGGCGAAGTCCACGCCGAACAGGTCGTACTCCTCGGGCCGGTACCCGATTCCGGCGACCGTCACCAGCCGGCCGCCGCTCAGCAGGTCCAGCACGGCGATCTCCTCGGCGAGCCGCAGCGGGTCGTGCAGCGGGCCGATGACCGCCGAGACCGTGACCGCGACACGCCGGGTCGCGCCGAAGACGGCCCCCGCGAAGGCGAACGGCGACGGCAGCCAGTTGTTGCCGGCCCCGTGGTGCTCCTCGGTCTGCACGGTGGTCACGCCCCGGTCGTCGGCGTACGAGGCCATCTCCAGGGCCGCCCGGTAACGGGCGCCGAGCTCGGCGGGGGCGGCCCCGGGAGCGACGAGGTTGAAGCGTACGACCGAGACGGGCATGGGACGTCCCCCTTCACCGGGCGGGTGTCCGGAGGACGTTAGCTGACGGTGCGTCAGACATCCAGGGGTGTGGAGATCCGGCGGCCCTGGCGCCGGGAGGGTGGCACAAGCCGCGTGACCCGGGGCCCCATGACTGATACTGGACGCGTTATGGACATCGTCATCCTTGCTGTAGTCATCGCCGTGGTCGTGCTCGGCGCGCTCGGCGGGCTCATCGTCGGCAGCCGGCGCAAGAAGCAGCTGCCCCCGCCCCCGCCCGCAGCGCCCGACATCACCGCCCCACCGGCCGAGCCGCACGTCGGCGACGAGGCCGAGACGCCGCGGGAGGAACCGCGGCGCACGATAGAGGAGGTGGATCTCCCGGACGGCTCGGCTCCGGTCGTCGTCGAGGAGCCGCCCGCCGAGGCTCCCGAGATCGAGATCCCGGAGCCCACCGCGGGCCGCCTGGTCCGGCTGCGGGCCCGGCTCTCCCGCTCGCAGAACGCTCTCGGCAAGGGCCTGCTGACCCTGCTGTCGCGCGAGCACCTCGACGAGGACACCTGGGAGGAGATCGAGGACACGCTGCTCACCGCAGACGTCGGCGTGCAGCCCACCCAGGAACTGGTCGAGCGCCTGCGCGAGCGCGTGAAGGTGCTCGGCACCCGCACCCCCGACGAACTGCGCACCCTGCTGCGCGAGGAACTGATCACGCTGGTCGGCCCGGACATGGACCGCGCGGTCAAGACCGAGCCGGAGGACCGCAAGCCCGGCATCGTGATGGTCGTCGGCGTCAACGGCACCGGCAAGACCACCACCACAGGCAAGCTCGCGCGTGTCCTGGTGGCCGACGGCCAGAGCGTCGTGCTCGGCGCCGCCGACACCTTCCGGGCCGCCGCCGCCGACCAGCTCCAGACCTGGGGCGAGCGCGTCGGCGCCCACACCGTGCGCGGACCGGAGGGCGGCGACCCGGCCTCCGTCGCCTTCGACGCGGTCAAGGAGGGCAAGGAGATGGGCGCGAACGTCGTGCTCATCGACACCGCCGGCCGGTTGCACACCAAGACCGGCCTCATGGACGAGCTCGGCAAGGTCAAGCGGGTCGTGGAGAAGCAGGCCCCGGTGGACGAGGTGCTGCTCGTGCTCGACGCCACCACCGGGCAGAACGGCCTGGTCCAGGCCCGGGTCTTCGCCGAGGTCGTCGACATCACCGGCATCGTCCTCACCAAGCTGGACGGCACGGCCAAGGGCGGCATCGTGGTCGCGGTCCAGCGCGAGCTGGGTGTCCCGGTGAAGCTGGTCGGGCTCGGAGAGGGCGCGGACGACCTGGCGCCGTTCGAGCCGGAGGCGTTCGTTGACGCTCTTATCGGAGAGTGAGCTGCGGCCACTGCCGAGGAGTCACCTACGGAAGTCTGTATGTGATGCGGTCGCGAAGCGCCCGTCCCGATACGCAGTCGGGACGGGCGCTTCGTTGTGTACGGATGCTTGCCGGCTATGCCCGTGACCGGTGCGCCACGTACGCCAGCGTGCCCAGCACCAGCCGGGCCTCCGGCGGCCGGCAGGCCGAGTCCAGGGCGGGGGAGCGCAGCCAGCGCACCGGGCCGAGACCACCGCGGTCGGAGGGCGGCGCCGTGATGTGCGCGCCGGGGCCGAGGCCGTGCAGGTCGAGGGCGGCCGGGTCGTCCCAGCCCATGCGGTAGAGCAGGCCGGGCAGGTCGGCGGCGGCGCCGGGGGCGACGAAGAAGTGGGCGCGGCCCTCCGGCGTCGCCGCGACCGGGCCGACGGGCAGACCCATGCGCTCCAGCCGGGCGAGGGCGCGGCAGCCCGCGGGTTCGGCCACCTCGATGACGTCGAACGCCCGGCCGACCGGCAGCATCACCGAGGCGCCGGGGAACTCGCCCCAGGTCTCGGTCACGTCGTCCAGCGTCGCTCCGGCGGGGATCACCGGCGCGAAGTCCAGCGGATGCGCGCCCGGCGCCGGGCAGTCGCGGCGGCCGCAGGAGCAGGCGCCCGCGGCGGCCCGGGCGCCAGGCACCACGTCCCAGCCCCACAACCCGGTGTACTCGGCCACGGCCGTGCCGTCCGACGTGCGACCGCGGCGGCGTGAGCCGGACCGGATGTCGCGCATGCCCCGGCTGATGCCGATCGTGAAGCCCATGCCCCCTCCAACGGGTCCGACGCACCGGCAGTTACGCTGCGGACGCGGTGCGTGACTCTCTGTTTCCGCCTTCCCGGCGGCGACCGGTTCACGCCGCGCCCGGAGGTACTCAGGGTGGTGTGCCCGGCGACACGCGCCCCCGAGTGCATCGCTGCGCCCGCTCCTGGTTGTGCTGTGTCAAGTGAATCGCGGTCGCGCGCACGTGAGTTCATTCGATGGGGTGGCGAATGGTGGCGTTTCCGTGTGAGACGTGGCTGGACGGGTGATCGTAGGATTACTTTGTGTGCACGAGTCCTGGGGGCACATGCGCTCGTGGGTATGCCGGAGGCAAGTCGGTATTCCGTTCGAAGGGTGACAAGGACCGGACGGGCGGCCGTACGAACCGGCATGCTGATAGGGCTTGGCGCACTCGGCGACAAGTGGTCTCAGGGATGGGGGCGTTCCAGTGAGCGGCAACGGCGGAAGCGGGACAAACGCTGCACACGCTGACAAGCGCCCGAACGAGCTGCTCACCTCCTGGTTCGTGCGCAGCGGCTGGTCCAAGGGCGAACTCGCCCGCCAGGTGAACCGCCGGGCCCGCCAGCTGGGCGCCAACCACATCTCCACGGACACCTCGCGCGTGCGCCGCTGGCTCGACGGCGAGAATCCGCGCGAGCCGATCCCCAAGATCCTGTCCGAGCTGTTCTCGGAGCGCTTCGGCGTCGTCGTCTCCGTCGAGGACCTGGGGCTGCGCACCGCGCGCCAGTCACCCTCTGTGACCGGCGTCGACCTGCCGTGGACGGGCCCGCAGACCGTGGCCCTGCTCAGCGAGTTCTCGCGCAGCGACCTGATGCTGGCGCGGCGCGGCTTCCTCGGGAGCTCGCTGGTGCTGTCTGCGGGCCCGGCCCTCATCGAGCCCATGCAGCGCTGGCTCGTCCCCTCGCCGCCGGCCCCGCGTTCCGAGCCGGAGCCCGCGGCCGGCACCTCCGGGCGGGCCCGCGGCCGGCTCTCCAAGCCGGAACTGGACCTCCTGGAGTCCACGACGGTGATGTTCCGGCAGTGGGACGCCCAGTGCGGCGGCGGTCTGCGCCGCAAGGCGGTCGTCGGCCAGCTCCACGAGGTGACGGACCTCCTCCAGGAGCCCCAGCCCGAGGCCACCACCCGGCGCCTGTTCAAGGTCGCCGCCGAGCTCGCCGAGCTGGCCGGCTGGATGTCGTACGACATCGGGCTCCAGCCGACCGCCCAGAAGTACTTCGTCCTCGCGCTGCACGCCGCCAAGGAGGCCGGTGACCGGCCCCTCGGTTCGTATGTACTGTCCAGCATGAGCCGGCAGATGATCCACCTCGGTCGGCCCGACGACGCGCTGGAGCTGATCCACCTCGCGCAGTACGGCAGCCGGGACTGCGCGAGCCCGCGCACGCAGTCGATGCTGTATGCGATGGAGGCCCGCGCCTACGCCAACATGGGCCAGCCCGGCAGGTGCAAGCGGGCGGTCCGGATGGCCGAGGACACCTTCGCCGACGCCGACGAGTGGGACGAGCCCGACCCCGACTGGATCCGCTTCTTCTCCGAGGCCGAGCTGTACGGCGAGAACTCGCACTCGTACCGCGACCTGGCCTATGTCGCCGGCCGCAGCCCGACGTACGCCTCGCTGGCCGAGCCCCTGATGAAGCGGGCCGTGGAGCTCTTCGCCGAGGACGGCGAGCACCAGCGGTCGTACGCGCTGAACCTGATCGGCATGGCCACGGTGAACCTCCTGCAGCGCGAGCCCGAGCAGTGCACGGTGTACGCGTCCCAGGCCATGCAGGTCGCCAAGAAGGTCCGCTCCGAGCGGGTCAACACTCGTATCCGAAAGACGGTCGACACGGCCGCACGTGACTTCGGCGGCCTGGGCGAGGTCGTCGACCTCACCGAGCGGCTCGCCGCCGAGCTGCCTGAGACGGCAGAGGCGGTCTGAGCTGCCGTCCTCCGAGAATCCGCCCATCCCCTGAACCCCGGCCGCGGCCGGTCCTCCCGAACTGCCCGACTCGGCTCCCCCATGCCAGGTCATCGGAAGGCCAACCGCGGCCGGACCTGCTTCCTCGCGGAAGATTGCGTCACGATAACGATCGACGCGCCCAGGATCCGGCAGTTCATCGAGGCGTAACACACAGAGCGCCTTCGTCACGGCGGCGAAACAACGAGGGGCTTCCACCGAAACCGCGCTGCGCCAATCTCGTGGCGCATAACCGGCCCACCCCTCATTCCGCTCGAGGCTTCGCCCGCACGGGGCCGTACCAACGACGAGGAGACGCCGATGGCACCAGCCATCACCCTTGCCGCAGAAGCACCCAAGCTGTCTGCCGCCAACACAGGGTTCATGCTCATCTGTTCCGCCCTGGTGATGCTCATGACCCCGGGCCTGGCCTTCTTCTACGGAGGCATGGTCCGCGTCAAGAGCACCTTGAACATGCTGATGATGAGCTTCATCAGTCTCGGGATCGTCACCATCCTGTGGGTGCTGTACGGCTTCTCCATGGCGTTCGGCACCGATTCCGGCAGCCTCATCGGCTGGAACTCCGACTGGCTCGGCCTCAGCAACATCGGCCTGACCCAGCTGTGGGACGGCTACACCATCCCGATCTTCGTGTTCATGGTCTTCCAGCTGATGTTCGCCATCATCACGCCCGCCCTCATCAGCGGTGCCCTCGCCGACCGCGTGAAGTTCAGCGCGTGGGCGCTGTTCATCACCCTGTGGGCCACGGTCGTCTACTTCCCGGTCGCGCACTGGGTCTGGGGCGCCGGCGGCTGGGCCTTCGAGCTGGGTGTGATCGACTTCGCCGGTGGTACGGCGGTCCACATCAACGCCGGTGCCGCCGCGCTCGGCGTGATCCTCGTCATCGGCAAGCGCGTCGGCTTCAAGAGGGACCCGATGCGTCCGCACAGCCTGCCGCTGGTCATGCTCGGCGCCGGTCTGCTGTGGTTCGGCTGGTTCGGCTTCAACGCCGGCTCGTGGCTCGGCAACGACGACGGCGTCGGCGCGCTGATGTTCGTCAACACGCAGATCGCCACCGCCGCCGCCATGCTGGCCTGGCTCGCCTACGAGAAGATCCGCCACGGCGCGTTCACCACGCTGGGCGCCGCCTCCGGCGCGGTCGCCGGTCTGGTCGCCATCACCCCGTCCGGTGGTGCGGTCAGCCCGCTCGGCGCGATCGCCGTCGGCGTCATCGCCGGCGTGCTGTGCGCCATGGCCGTCGGCCTGAAGTACAAGTTCGGCTACGACGACTCGCTCGACGTCGTCGGCGTCCACCTGGTCGGCGGTGTCGTCGGCTCCCTGCTGATCGGCTTCTTCGCCAGCGGCCACGGCCAGTCCGACGTCGCGGGCCTCTTCTACGGCGGCGGCCTGACCCAGTTCTGGAAGCAGTGCGCCGGTGTCTTCGCCGTGCTCGCCTACTCGCTGATCGTCTCCGCGATCCTCGCCTTCATCCTCGACAAGACCATCGGTATGCGGGTCCCCGAGGACGACGAGATCGCCGGCATCGACCAGGCCGAGCACGCCGAGACCGCATACGACTTCAGCGGCGCCGGTGGCGGTGCCGCCAAGACCGGAGCCGCCGCGGCCGCCGTGGCCGGCGCCGAGAGCAAGAAGGTGGACGCATGAAGCTCATCACCGCCGTCGTGAAGCCGCACCGGCTCGACGAGATCAAGGAAGCCCTCCAGGCCTTCGGAGTGCACGGCCTGACGGTCACCGAGGCCAGCGGCTACGGTCGTCAGCGGGGCCACACCGAGGTCTACCGCGGTGCCGAGTACACGGTCGACCTGGTCCCCAAGATCCGCATCGAGGTCCTGGTCGAGGACGACGACGCCGAGCAGCTGATCGATGTCGTGGTCAAGGCGGCCCGCACCGGCAAGATCGGTGACGGCAAGGTCTGGTCCATCCCGGTCGACACGGCCGTACGGGTCCGGACCGGCGAGCGCGGCCCCGACGCGCTCTGAGGCAGGCAAACAGAACAGGAGTCGCTGGGTGACGGGTACGGACGTGCAGAAGGAAGCAGAGGATTCGGGACCCAGCGGCTACGCGGCGGCCCGGCTGCGTCTCCTCACCGAGGAGGCGCGGTCCGGGCCGCCGCGCCGTGCGGCCCTGGCCGACCTCACGGACGACTGGCTCACCGGCCTGTTCGCCGCGGGTGCGGAAGGGCTGCGCGGGGTCTCCCTGGTCGCCGTCGGCGGCTACGGCCGCGGCGAGCTCTCCCCGCGCAGCGACCTCGATCTGCTCCTGCTGCACGACGGCGGCGACGCCAAGGCGGTCGCCGCCCTCGCCGACCGGCTCTGGTACCCGGTGTGGGACCTGGGCCTGGCCCTCGACCACTCCGTCCGCACGCCCGCCGAGGCCCGCAAGACCGCGGGCGAGGACCTCAAGGTCCAGCTCGGCCTGCTGGACGCCCGGCACATCGCCGGTGACCTCGGCCTCACCGCCGGACTGCGCACGGCCGTGCTGGCCGACTGGCGCAACCAGGCGCCCAAGCGCCTGCCCGAACTCCAGGAACTGTGCGCCGAACGCGCCGAGCGCCAGGGCGAGCTGCAGTACCTCCTGGAACCCGATCTGAAGGAGGCCCGCGGCGGGCTGCGCGACGCCACCGCGCTGCGCGCCGTCGCCGCCTCCTGGCTCGCCGACGCCCCGCGCGAGGGCCTCGCCGACGCCCGGCGCCGGCTCCTCGACGTACGGGACGCCCTGCACCTGGCCACCGGGCGGGCCACCGACCGGCTCGCCCTCCAGGAGCAGGACCAGGTGGCCGCCGAGCTCGGCCTGCTCGACGCGGACACGCTGCTGCGGCAGGTGTACGAGGCGGCGCGGCTGATCTCGTACGCCAGTGACGTCACCTGGCGCGAGGTGGGGCGCGTACTGCGGTCGCGCGCCGTGCGGCCCCGGCTGCGCGCCATGCTGGGCGGCGGAAAGCCGACCGCCGAGCGTTCTCCGCTGGCCGAAGGCGTCGTGGAACAGGACGGCGAGGTGGTGCTCGCCCGCGCCGCACGCCCCGAGCGTGACCCCGTGCTGCCGCTGCGGGCCGCGGCAGCAGCCGCCCAGGCCGGACTCCCGCTCTCCCTGCACGCCGTGCGGCGCATGGCGGCCACCGTGCGCCCGGTGCCCACGCCCTGGCCCGCCGAGGCACGCGAACAGCTCGTCACCCTGCTCGGCTCCGGCCGCCCGACCATCGAGGTCTGGGAGGCGCTGGAGGCCGAGGGGCTGATCACCCGGCTGCTGCCCGACTGGGAGCGGGTGCGGTGCCGCCCGCAGCGCAATGCCGTGCACCTGTGGACCGTCGACCGGCATCTCATCGAGACCGCCGTGCGCGCCTCCGAGTTCACCCGCCGTGTCAGCCGCCCCGACCTGCTGCTGGTCGCCGCGCTGCTGCACGACATCGGCAAGGGCTGGCCCGGCGACCACTCGGTGGCCGGCGAGATCATCGCCAAGGACGTGGCCGCCCGCATCGGCTTCGACCGCCACGACGTGACGGTCGTCGCCACCCTCGTCCGCCATCACCTGCTGCTCGTCGAGACGGCCACCCGGCGCGACCTGGAGGACCCGGCCACCGTGCGCTCGGTCGCCGAGGCCGTCGGCTCCCAGAGCACCCTGGAACTGCTGCACGCGCTCACCGAGGCCGACGCCCTGGCCACCGGCCCGGCCGCCTGGTCGTCCTGGCGCGGCTCGCTCGTCGCCGACCTGGTCGAGCGGGTCTCGGCGGTGCTCGCCGGGGACGCCCCGGACGATCCCGAGGACGCCGCGCCGACGGCCGAGCAGGAGCGGCTCGCCATCGAGGCGGTCGCGACGGGCAGCCCGGTCCTCTCCCTGCGGGCCCAGACCGAACCGCCCGCCGGACAGGAGCCCTCCGGCGACCCCGAGCCGCTCGGCGTGGAGCTGCTCATCGCCGTCCCCGACCAGCCGGGTGTGCTGCCCGCGGTGGCCGGTGTCCTCGCCATGCACCGGCTGACCGTACGGACGGCGGAGCTGCGGTCCCTGACCCTTCCGGACGGCGTCGACGGCTCCGTCCTGCTGCTGGACTGGCGGGTCGCCGCCGAGTACGGCTCCCTGCCGCAGGCCGCCCGCCTGCGCGCCGACCTCGTGCGGGCGCTGGACGGCTCCCTGGACATCGCAGGCCGTCTCGCCGAGCGGGACGCGGCCTATCCGCGCCGCCGGGGCGTGGTGGCCCCGCCGCCCCGGGTGTCGGTCCACCCGGCCGCCTCCCGGCTGGCCACCGTCATCGAGGTCCGCTCCCAGGACGCCCCGGGCCTGCTGTTCCGCATCGGCCGCGCCCTGGAGGACGCGAGCGTACTGGTGCGCAGCGCGCACGTCTCGACGCTCGGTGCCAACGCCGTCGACGCCTTCTACGTGACCGGTCCGAAGGGCGCGCCGCTGCCCGATGACGAGGCCGAGTCGGTGGCGCGGAAGCTGGAGGAGACACTGCGTGGGTGAGGGCGACCCGGCGACTTGTCACGCCGGGATACCCTGGAGGGCGATTCCCCAGTCTGTCTCCGACCCCGAGGACCGCGAGCGCCGTGTTCGATACTCTTTCCGATCGCCTCTCAGCGACCTTCAAGAACCTGCGCGGCAAGGGACGGCTCTCCGAGGCGGACATCGACGCCACGGCGCGCGAGATCCGGATCGCGCTCCTCGAGGCGGATGTGGCCCTGCCGGTCGTCCGTACGTTCATCAAGAACGTCAAGGAGCGTGCGCTCGGCGCCGAGGTCTCGCGGGCGCTGAACCCTGCCCAGCAGGTTCTCAAGATCGTCAACGACGAACTGGTCACCATCCTCGGCGGCGAGACCAGGCGTCTGCGATTCGCCAAGCAGCCGCCCACCGTGATCATGCTGGCGGGTCTGCAGGGTGCCGGTAAGACCACCCTCGCGGGCAAGCTCGGCCGCTGGCTGAAGGAGCAGGGCCACTCGCCGCTGCTGGTCGCCTGTGACCTCCAGCGCCCGAACGCCGTGAACCAGCTCAGCGTCGTCGCCGAACGCGCGGGCGTCAGCGTCTACGCGCCGGAGCCGGGCAACGGCGTCGGTGACCCGGTCAAGGTCGCCAAGGACTCCATCGAGTTCGCCAAGTCCAAGGTCCACGACATCGTGATCGTGGACACCGCCGGCCGCCTGGGCATCGACCAGGAGATGATGCAGCAGGCCGCGGACATCCGGGACGCGGTCGGCCCCGACGAGATCCTGTTCGTCGTCGACGCGATGATCGGTCAGGACGCCGTCAACACCGCCGAGGCCTTCCGCGACGGCGTCGGCTTCGACGGCGTGGTGCTCTCCAAGCTCGACGGTGACGCCCGCGGTGGTGCGGCCCTGTCGATCCGGCAGATCACCGGCAAGCCGATCATGTTCGCGTCGAACGGCGAGAAGCTCGACGACTTCGACGCCTTCCACCCGGACCGGATGGCCTCCCGCATCCTCGACATGGGTGACCTGCTCACCCTGATCGAGCAGGCGGAGAAGACCTTCGACCAGGCCGAAGCCCAGAAGATGGCCGAGAAGCTGGCCTCCAAGAAGGGCCAGGACTTCACTCTCGACGACTTCCTGGCCCAGATGGAGCAGGTCAGGAAGATGGGCTCCATCTCCAAGCTGCTCGGCATGCTCCCGGGCATGGGCCAGATGAAGGACCAGATCAACAACCTGGACGAGCGGGACGTCGACCGCACGGCCGCCATCATCAAGTCGATGACCCCGGCCGAGCGCCAGGAGCCGACGATCATCAACGGCTCGCGCCGCGCCCGTATCGCGCGGGGTTCCGGTGTCGACGTCAGCGCGGTGAAGAACCTGGTCGAGCGGTTCTTCGAGGCCCGCAAGATGATGTCCCGCATGGCCCAGGGCGGCGGCATGCCCGGGATGCCCGGGATGCCGGGCATGGGCGGCGGACCCGGCCGGACCAAGAAGAAGCAGAAGCAGGCCAAGGGCAAGCAGCGCTCCGGCAACCCGATGAAGCGCAAGCAGCAGGAGCAGGAGGCCGCCGCCCGGCGCGCGGCCGCCGCCGAGGGCGGCAACGCCTTCGGGCTGCCCCAGCAGGGCGCCAAGGACTTCGAACTCCCCGACGAGTTCAAGAAGTTCATGGGCTGACGGCCCGTACCGCACGACACCGAGGGCGCCCCCTTTTTCGAAAAAGGGGGCGCCCTCGGTGGTCTGCCGATGGCCTGCCGGTCAGGCGTTCGGGAACGTCCAGATGTAGGGCTCGCCGTCCTCCTCGGACCAGTGGACCTCGACGTTCTTGGCGTTCGCCGGGACCACGTAGGTCTCGCAGAAGACGTGGCTCTCGCCCTTCTTCCAGCTCTCGACGTCATACGGGTCCTCGCAGCCCGTCGCGTCCTCGGACGCCCCGATGAGGACGGTGCCGCGCCGGCCGTCGGCGAAGACCGTGGTGCCGTCGTGCACGTCGGAGCCGTCGGTGAGGGCGGGCCCGCTCTTGTGCGTGTACTTCACGTACGCGGTGGCCAGCACCTTGCCCTTGACCTTGTCCGGCTCCGAGACGGCCTTGGCCGCCTCTGCCTCGGTGCCCACGTCGACCTTCTGCGCCACGACCTCGTAGGTGACCTCGCCCGGGTCCTCCGCGACCTTGCCCGTGGCGCTCTCGCCGGTGTCCATGTCACCGCCGGAAGCCGGCTCCGGCGAAGGGAAGACCCTGGCCTTCTCGGTGTCCGGGCTCTTCGCGTCGGCCTTGTCGCCGCCGCCACCGCAGGCGGTGAGCGCCAGAGCGAGAACGGCGACGGGCGCGACGAGACGCAGCGTGGTCTTGTGGTGCGGCACGAACAGCTCCTGTATGCAGATGTGTAGGTCCCCCGAGCGGTGGATCACATTAAGCGTTCATGATCCATTTGGTGAAACCAGAAGCATGCCACGGTGCCTTCTTCACACCATTCACACCTGCACTCAAGATTTGTTCGCTATGGAGTCCGGGTGATCACGTCACGGCGTCCGGGCGATCAGATACCGGAACACGTTCGGCATCCACACCGTCCCGTCCGGCCGCCGGTGCGGATGCAGAGCCTCGGTCAGCTCCTTGTCCACCTGCACCTGGTCCGTCGCCGTGATCGCCGCGTCGAACAGCCCCGTCGACTTCAGTCCGCGCACCGCGCTGTCCACATCGGCGTACCCGAACGGGCACGCCACCCGCCCCGACCCGTCCGGCCTGAGACCGGCCCGCTGGGCGACGTCCTCCAGGTCGTCGCGGAGGGCGGGGCGCCAGCTGCCCGCGCTGCGCAGCGGCTCCGCCAGCTTGGTGGCGACCCGCAGCACGGACGTCGTGGCGCACCGCTCCGGCGGACCCCAGCCGGCCAGCACCACGGCCGCTCCGCGCCCCGCCAGCGGCGTCGCCTCCGCGAGCAGCCCGCCCAGCCCCTCCGAGTCGCCCGCCAGGCACCCGATCGGCTCGAAGGCGGTCACCAGGGTGTACGCCGGAGCGCCCGGCTCCGCCGTGTCCCGGGGTGAGCCGTCGACCAGCCGGTTGCCTTCACGCGCGCGCCTGGCCCCGCCCTCGGGCAGCAGTCGCTCCCGTGCGAGGGCCATTCTTTCGGGGGAAGCGTCGACACCGGTGACCGCCGCTCCCCGGGCGGCGGCCATCAGCAGGGCGAGTCCGGAACCGCAGCCGAGGCCGAGCAGCCGCGTCGCGGGACCCACGTCCAGTCGCTCGTAGACGGCCTCGTAGAGCGGTACGAGCATCCGCTCCTGGATCTCGGACCAGTCACGCGCGCGTGCACGCAGGTCCACGCGGGGTGCGGACCCCGCGTGAGGCAGGTGCTGCCGCACGAGCGTAGGTGTCATAAGTAAGCGCCCCAATCCGCCGAGAGTTGCCTCTTGCCCGATTCCATGGCCCCCGTGACAGTGCGCTCGCACTACCCCCGTATGCCAGGAAACTCCCCCCTCGACCTGTCGTCCAGTGGAAAGCGGCACGGCATATGAGTTGTCATGTGCCTATGGCGAGATTTCACATTCCGGCAACGTGGGGCCGTACGATCTCGCCATGGCCAAGGCACCCGTACTTACCCCCCAGGCGGACGATTTCCCGCGCTGGTACCAGGACTTGATCACCAAGGCGGAGCTCGCCGACAACGGTCCGGTGCGCGGCACCATGGTCATCCGACCGTACGGATACGGGCTGTGGGAGCGGATGCAGGGCGAGATGGATGCCCGCATCAAGGAGACGGGCACCCAGAACGCGTACTTCCCGCTTCTGATCCCGCAGTCGTACCTCACGCGCGAGGCGGACCACGTCGAGGGCTTCGCGCCCGAGCTGGCCGTGGTCACGCACGGCGGCGGCAAGGAACTCGAAGAGCCCGCCGTCGTCCGCCCCACCTCCGAGATGATCATCAACGACTACTTCTCGAAGTGGGTGCAGAGCTACCGCGACCTGCCGCTGCTCATCAACCAGTGGGCGAATGTCGTGCGCTGGGAGCTGCGGCCCCGCCTGTTCCTGCGCACCACCGAGTTCCTCTGGCAGGAGGGCCACACCGCGCACGCCACCTACGAGGAGGCACGCGATTTCGCCGCGCACATTCACCGGCGGGTCTATGAGGACTTCATGGTGAACGTCCTCGCCATGGACGTCGTCCCCGGCCGCAAGACCGTCAAGGAGCGGTTCGCCGGCGCCATCAACACCCTCACGCTCGAAGGCATGATGGGCGACGGCAAGGCGCTCCAGATGGCCACCAGCCACGAACTGGGCCAGAACTTCGCCAAGGCCTTCAACACGCAGTACCTGTCGAAGGACGGCCGGCAGGAGCTGGTCTGGCAGACCTCCTGGGGTTCCACCACCCGCATGATCGGCGCCCTGGTGATGATGCACGGCGACGACAACGGCCTGCGCGTCCCGCCGCGGCTGGCGCAGACCCAGGCGGTAGTGCTCGCGATCAAGGGCGACGAGGCGGTTCTGGCCAAGGTTCGTGAGCTCGGCGACCGGCTGAAGGCGGCCGGGATCCGCGTCCACGTCGACGACCGCACCGACACCCCCTTCGGCCGCCGCGCCGTCGACTGGGAGCTCAAGGGCGTGCCGGTCCGGATCGAGATCGGCCCGCGCGACCTGGAGAACGGCACCGCGATGCTGGCCCGCCGCATCCCGGGCGGCAAGGAGCCGGTCTCCCTGGACGCCCTGGTGTCGCTGCTGCCGCAGGTCCTCGAAGAGGACCAGGCCCTGCTGCTGCATCAGTCCCGGGAGCGCCGCGAGTCCCGCACCAGCGAGGTCTCGACGATCGACGATGCGGTCGAGGTCGCGGGCGCCGGCGGCTGGGCGCGCATCCCGTGGGCGGTGCTCGGTGAGGAGGGCGAAGCCAAGCTGGCCGATCACGCGGTGACCGTACGGTGTCTGGTCGCCGAGGACGGGTCGGTGCCGGACGCCGACGACGCACCCGGTAACGTCGCGGTCGTCGCGCGCGCTTACTGAGTACTGAGTTGGGGCGCAAGGCGACCGAAAAGCCTCTTGCGTCACCGCGGACCGCGCATCCCCGGCGCGTGGACGTCATCCACGCGCCGATCGAGCAGGGCGACCCGAAGGGCCTCGGTTGAGGGTGGTGGCGGGAGACGGGGGGCGTACGCGGGACTACGCACCACCTTGTGGTGAGCTGTGAGGCTTCTCCCCAGATCAGCGCACCCGCCCTCGTCGGGACGCATCAGAGGCAACTGACGGGTACGTGCAAATTATTTGGGTTGCCCCGGAATCGGAACACTGGGGCACCCAGGCTCGTTCTCATTACGTGAGCACGACACAGACACCACCTGTTCTCGCCGCAGAGCTGGCACAGGCGTGGGCCGATATTCAGCGGTACCACCCCGAGCTGCCCGACCTTGCCGCGCCAGAGTCCCTGATCGGGGAGTCGTCGTCCGCGTGCGGGCACGAGCTCTCCTTCGAGCGACTGCTCCATGAGGCAGTCCATGGCATCGCCGCCGCCCGCGGCGTCCGCGACACCTCCCGTGCCGGCCGCTACCACAACCGCAGATTCCTCGCGATCGCCGAGGAGCTGGGCCTGGACCACCCCGAGGAACCGCATCCCAGCAGCGGCTTCTCCCTGGTCACGCTCACCCCCGAGGCGAAGCGCCGCTACCGCCCGACGATGGAGCGCCTCCAGCGCGCTCTCAAGGCCCACACGGCCGCGACCTCCTCCGACACCTCCCGCACCTTCCGGGGCCCGGCCGCCCGGCACGGCTCCTCCGGCGGCGGCGTCCGCGTCAAGGCGGTCTGCGACTGCGGCCGCAACGTACGCGTCGTGCCGTCGGTCCTCGCCCAGGCGCCGATCGTCTGCGGCGGGTGCGGCAAGCCTTTCCGGATCCCGGACGTGGTGGGAGCGGTGGCCGGCTGACGTCCACACCGGCATCTCGTGGCTGCCGGTCGGGACAGCATCCGCCACTGCGGGGCAGGGCACCCGACGTACTTCACCTCCACGCCGGGTGCCCCTTCGGCCTGCCCGAGCGGCGGCGAACCCCGCGGTCAAGCCGCCCGGCAGGGTGTGGCACAATGGCTAGCTGTACTCGACAGCCGCACAGGACCCCTCTCTCCTCCGGCTGACGCGTCCATCGGGCACTCGGGTACCGCAACCCCACGCGGCTTCTCTCGCCGTGCCCAACCACGTCAAATCCAGGAGAACCCACTCCCGTGGCAGTCAAGATCAAGCTGAAGCGTCTGGGCAAGATCCGTTCGCCTCACTACCGCATCGTCGTCGCCGACTCCCGTACCCGTCGTGACGGTCGTGCGATCGAGGAGATCGGCAAGTACCACCCGACGTACAACCCGTCGGTGATCGAGGTCGACGCCGAGCGTGTGGCGTACTGGCTCGGTGTCGGCGCGCAGCCGACCGAGCCCGTGATGGCCATCCTCAAGAAGACCGGCGACTGGCAGAAGTTCAAGGGCGAGCCCGCCCCGGCTCCGCTGCTGACGGCGCCCGAGAAGGCCGGGCGCCCGTCGTTCGAGGCTCTCGCCGGTGACGACGAGGGCAAGGGTGAGGCGATCACCCAGAAGAAGAAGGCTGAGAAGAAGGACGAGGCCGGCGCCGAGTCCGCTTCGACCGAGGCCTGAGCATGCTCGAGGAGGCTCTCGAGCACCTCGTGAAGGGCATCGTCGACAACCCTGACGATGTGCAGGTCGCCTCGCGCAACCTGCGCCGCGGGCGGGTGCTCGAGGTCCGGGTCCACCCGGACGACCTCGGCAAGGTGATCGGCCGCAACGGCCGCACCGCACGCGCCCTGCGTACCGTCGTGGGCGCCATCGGCGGTCGCGGTGTCCGCGTCGACCTCGTCGACGTGGACCACGTCCGCTGACGCTTATCGCAACCGGCTCGGGCCGGGGATGGCCTGAGGGCCGTCCCCGGCCCGCAGTCGTATGACAGGAGACTGGACACGTGCAGTTGGTAGTCGCACGGATCGGCCGCGCCCATGGCATCAAGGGCGAGGTCACCGTCGAGGTACGGACCGACGAGCCTGAGCTGAGGCTCGCCCCCGGCGCCGTACTCGCCACCGATCCCGCCGCCGCGGGACCCCTCACCATCGAGACGGGCCGCGTCCACAGCGGGCGTCTCCTGCTGCGCTTCGAGGGCGTCAGCGACCGCACGGGCGCCGAGGCCCTGCGCAACACCCTCCTGATCGCCGAGATCGACCCGGAGGAACTGCCCGAGGGCGAGGACGAGTACTACGACCACCAGCTGATCGACCTCGACGTGGTCACCGCGGACGGCACGGAGGTCGGCCGGATCACGGAGATCTCGCACCTGCCCACCCAGGACCTGTTCATCGTGGAGCGCCCCGACGGCAGCGAGGTGATGATCCCCTTCGTCGAGGAGATCGTCGCCGAGATCGACCTGGAGGAGCAGAAGGCCGTCATCACTCCGCCGCCGGGCCTGATCGACGACCGCGCGGAGATCGCGTCCAGCCGGGAAGAGGCCGCCGGTGGGGAAAAGGCGGCCGACGGGGAAGAGACCGCCCGCGGGGACGAGTCGTAATGCGCCTCGACGTCGTCACGATCTTCCCCGAGTACCTGGAACCGCTGAACGTCTCCCTCGTGGGCAAGGCACGCGCGCGTGGACAGCTGAACGTGCACGTCCACGACCTGCGCTCGTGGACCTACGACCGCCACAGCACCGTCGACGACACGCCCTACGGCGGTGGCCCCGGCATGGTCATGAAGACCGGGCCCTGGGGAGAGGCGCTGGACTCCGTCCTGGCCGACGGCTACGAGACGGGCTCCCACGCGCCGGCCCTCATCGTGCCCACGCCCAGCGGCCGCCCCTTCACCCAGGAGCTGGCCGTCCACCTCTCCGAGCGCCCCTGGCTGATCTTCACGCCGGCCCGCTACGAGGGCATCGACCGCCGTGTCGTGGACGAGTACGCGACGCGGATGCCGGTGTACGAGGTGTCCATCGGCGACTACGTCCTGGCCGGCGGCGAGGCGGCCGTCCTCGTCGTCACGGAGGCGGTGGCGCGGCTGCTGCCCGGCGTCCTGGGCAACGCCGAGTCCCACCGGGACGACTCCTTCGCGCCCGGCGCCATGGCGAGCCTGCTGGAGGGACCCGTCTACACCAAGCCGCCCGAGTGGCGCGGCCGGGACATCCCCGACGTGCTGCTCAGCGGCCACCACGGGAAGATCGCCCGCTGGCGGCGGGACGAGGCCCTGAAGCGCACCACGGCCCACCGGCCCGACCTCATCGAGCGGTGCGACCCCAAGGCCTTCGACAAGAAGGACCGCGAGATGCTGTCCATCCTGGGCTGGGAACCGGACCCCGAGGGGGAGCCGTACGGTCGATTTTGGCGCAGGACCGGCGGCGTGGAAGAATAGCCAGCTGTTGTGCGTCCGTCCGGCGCGCGCCCCTGCCACAGGGGGAGACGACGCCCGCTCCGACCCGCACAGCCCTGAATCCGAAACACCTAGTTTCCGTTGATGACCTGTGGCATCAGCGAGGAAAGCAGACGAAATGTCTCACCTGCTCGACACCGTCGACTCCGCGTCGCTGCGCAGCGACGTCCCCGCCTTCCGCCCGGGCGACACGGTCAACGTGCACGTCCGCGTCATCGAGGGCAACCGCTCCCGTGTGCAGCAGTTCAAGGGTGTGGTGATCCGCCGCCAGGGTGCCGGCGTCCGCGAGACCTTCACGGTCCGCAAGGTCTCCTTCTCCGTCGGCGTCGAGCGCACCTTCCCGGTGCACACCCCGATCGTGGAGAAGATCGAGCTCGTCACCAAGGGTGACGTCCGCCGCGCCAAGCTGTACTACCTGCGCGAGCTGCGCGGCAAGGCCGCGAAGATCAAGGAGAAGCGCGAGAACTGAGCGCTCTGAGGAGTTCACATCGGGGCCGGATAGCATCTGGCTCCGATGGACACCGAAGCTCAGCCGACGAAACGCGACCGCTCCTCCCGCCCTTCCGACTCCGAGAACACCTCGGATCCCGCAGGGCCGGAGGATCGGTCGCGTTTCGCGTTGTCGCGTGTCACCGAGTGGGTCCCGGGCGGCCGGATCACTCTGACGCTGCTGGCCTGCCTGCTCTTCCTGCTGCTGCTCAGCACGTTCGTGCTGCGGCCGTTCCAGATCCCCAGCGGATCCATGGAAGAGGGATTGAGGATCGGGGACCGGGTTCTCGTAAATAGGTTGGCGTACCGTTTCGGAGCCGAGCCGCAGCGGGGAGACATCGTCGTGTTCGACGGGACCGGGTACTTCGGGCACGCGGACTACATCAAACGCGTTGTCGGCGTAGGGGGAGACCACGTGGTCTGCTGCGACGAGGAGGGGAGGATCCAGGTGAACGGCCGGTCGGTCGACGAGTCGGGCTTCCTGTACCCCGGCGACAGCCCGTCCACCGTGCGCTTCGACGTCGTCGTGCCCGTCGGCGCCCTGTTCCTCCTCGGCGACCACCGTGGCGACTCCAGCGACTCCCGCGACCACCTCGGCTCGCCCGGCGGCGGCATGATCCCGGTCGACGAGGTGATCGGCCGCGCCGACTGGATCGTCTGGCCCTTCGGCCACGCCACCCGGCTGCACCGCCCCGACGCCTACGCGCGCGTGCCCGCTGCCGCCGCCGGAAGGGCGGGCGCCCATGGGTAACCGCGGCAAACCGCGCGGCGTCCCCGCCAGCCCCGCCGAAAACCTGTTGCCCACCGGCGCCCGTCGCGCCTCCGGCCCGTCCGGTGGCAGGACGCGCGCCGAGCGGCGCAAGCTCCAGAAGAAGGTCAAGCGGCGCCGCAGGCGCGGTGCCGTCAAGGAGATACCGCTCCTCGTCGGCGTCGCCGTCCTGATAGCGCTCGTGCTGAAGACGTTCCTCGTCCAGGCCTTCGTCATCCCGTCCGGCTCCATGGAGCAGACGATCCAGATCGGCGACCGCGTCCTGGTCGACAAGCTCACCCCGTGGTTCGGCTCCAAGCCGCAGCGCGGGGACGTCGTCGTCTTCAAGGACCCCGGCGGCTGGCTCCAGGACGAGCAGACCACCCTTCCGAAGGACGACCCCGTCGTCGTCAAGCAGGTCAAGGAAGGGCTCACCTTCATCGGCCTGCTGCCGTCCGACAACGAGAAGGACCTCATCAAGCGGGTCGTCGGCGTCGGCGGAGACCGCGTCAAGTGCTGCGACACGCAAGGACGCGTGACCGTCAACGGCATCCCGCTGAACGAGGACTACCTGTACCCCGGCAACGCCCCCTCCGACACGCCGTTCGAGATCACGGTCCCCCCGGGCCGGCTGTGGGTGATGGGCGACCACCGGAACAACTCCGCGGACTCCCGCGCCCACCAGGACACCGACTACGGCGGCACGGTCTCCGAGGAAGAGGTCGTCGGCCGCGCCATGGTCATCGCCTGGCCCTTCGGGCACTGGACCACCCTGGAGGAACCGAACACATACGCCTCCGTGTCCGACTCGGCCACCGGGTCGACCGCCGCTGCCGAACTGTCGCATAGGGTTGCCTCCGACGATTCGAACGGAACGATCCAGCTCCCGACCCCTGCGGAACTCCCGCTCGTTATGGGAGTGGTGGGCCTGCGTCGTGTGTGGGGCAGGCAGCGGCACAGAGTGAGGAGTTGGCGTGGGGGATGTGGCGGTTGGCGCACGGTCCGGACACGACGGCGAGGAGCACCGCGGACGCCCCGCGGAATCCACCGTCCCGGCCGCGGACAGCGCCGTGACCTCCGGGAATGACTCCGGGGCAGCCGAGGGCGACAGGGTGACAGACGAGTACGGCACAACCGAGGGCGAGGGGCCGGGAGGCACGGCCAGGACACCGAAGAAGCAGCGCTCCTTCTGGAAGGAGCTGCCCATTCTGATCGGCATCGCGCTGGTGCTCGCGCTGCTGATCAAGACGTTCCTGGTGCAGGCGTTCTCCATCCCCTCCGACTCGATGCAGAACACCCTCCAACAGGGCGACCGCGTCCTGGTCGACAAGCTGACCCCCTGGTTCGGCTCCGAGCCCGAGCGCGGCGAGGTCGTCGTCTTCCACGACCCGGACAACTGGCTGGCGGGCGAGCCGACGGCGGATCCGAACGCCTTGCAGACGTTCCTCAGCTGGATCGGCCTCATGCCGTCCGCGGAGGAGAAGGACCTCATCAAGCGGGTCATCGGCGTCGGCGGTGACACGGTCGAGTGCAAGGCCACCGGCCCGCTCACGGTCAACGGCAAGGCGCTGGACGAGCGGTCGTACGTCTACGCGGGCAACACGCCGTGCAGCGTCGACGACCAGGGCGGTCAGTTCAAGGTAAAGGTTCCCAAGGGCTACGTCTGGGTCATGGGCGACCACCGGCAGAACTCCCGGGACTCCCGCTACAACCAGGCGGACAAGCACCACGGCATGGTCCCGGTGAAGGACGTCGTGGGCCGGGCCATCGTCGTCGCCTGGCCGATCAACCGCTGGGACAACCTGCCGGTGCCGGACACCTTCGACCAGCCCGGTCTGAGCGCCCAGCCGGCCGCAGTCGGTCCGGCGGTGGCACCGCAGGCGGCGGCGCTGCTGGGTGTGGTGCCGGTGGTGCTGTGGCGCCGCAGGAAGCAGTGATCCCGGCAGTGGGCTGACCCCGGTCGGTACCCCCGGGTAGGGTGCGGACCCATGGGTGGCGAGAGCATGACGCACACGGCCCCGCGCAGCGGTGGCACAGGCCCGGGCCCGGTGGGCAGCCGGACCGGACAGCGGTTGTCCGGGCTGGCCGTCGCACTGGGCCTTGTGCTGTTCCTCGGGGGTTTCGCCTGGGGTGCGGTGGTCTACCGGCCGTACACGGTGCCCACCAGTTCGATGACGCCGACGATCGACGCCGGCGACCGGATCCTCGCGCAGCGCGTCGACGGCGGCGAGGTGCGCCGCGGTGACGTCGTCGTCTTCAAGGACGCCACCTGGGCCAACGCGCCGATGGTCAAGCGCGTGGTCGCCGTCGGCGGCGACACGGTCGCCTGCTGCCAGGACGGCAAGCTCAAGGTCAACGGCAAGGAGATCGACGAGACGTACCTGCCCAAGGGCACACCGGCGGAGATGAGCAACTTTCCGACGGTGACCGTCCCCAAGGGCCGTCTCTTCCTCCTCGGTGACGAGCGGGGCAATTCCGTGGACTCCACCGCCCACCTCACCGACGCCGCCAGCGGCACGGTGGCCCGTTCCGCCGTGGACGCCCGCGTCGACTCCGTGGTCTGGCCCATGAAGGGCATGCTGGAGCGGCCCACCGGCTTCGAGGCGCTCGGCACCCTGTCCTCGCCCGGACCGCTGCGGACGATCACCGCCCTGGTGATCGCCGGCGCCGTGCTCGTCCTGGGCGGGGGCGCCTACGGCCCCGTCGCCAAGCGCACGGGCGCGTCCCGGGCCCAGCGGGCGAGCGCGGAGCCCGCCGGTGTCCGCTGAGGCCCTGGGGGCGGGCCAGGACGGCTACGCGGGCGGGCTGCGCAAGGTCGCCCGGGTCGTGCTGCTCGACCCGCAGGACCGCATCCTGCTGCTGCACGGGCACGAGCCGGACGATCCGGCCGACTACTGGTGGTTCACCCCCGGCGGCGGTGTGGAGGGCGAGGAGACCCGTGAGGAGGCAGCCCTGCGGGAACTCGCCGAGGAGACGGGCATCACCGAGGTCGAGCTGGGTCCGGTGCTGTGGCGGCGGATGTGCTCCTTCCCGTTCGCGGGCCGCCGCTGGGACCAGGACGAGTGGTACTACCTGGCTCGAACGGACCGTACGGCGGTCCGGGCCGCGGGGCTGACCGAGCTGGAGCGGCGCAGTGTCGCCGGAGCGCGCTGGTGGACGTGTCCGGATCTTTCCCGGGCACATGAGACGGTGTATCCGACCAGACTCGCCGGGCTGCTGCGCACGCTGCTCGACGAAGGTCCCCCGGCCAGGCCCGTGATCCTTGACCCGGAAATCGTCTAGGGGCGCACGGGACTGGCGCACAATGGTGGGATCGCACGGCTGAAGGGGAACATGCCATGAGCGCCGAGGACCTCGAGAAGTACGAGACCGAGATGGAGCTGAAGCTCTACCGGGAGTACCGCGATGTCGTCGGTCTGTTCAAATACGTGATCGAGACCGAGCGGCGCTTCTACCTGACCAACGACTACGAGATGCAGGTGCACTCGGTCCAGGGCGAGGTGTTCTTCGAGGTGTCCATGGCGGACGCCTGGGTGTGGGACATGTACCGGCCGGCGCGGTTCGTGAAGCAGGTCCGTGTCCTCACGTTCAAGGACGTGAACATCGAGGAGCTGAACAAGAGCGATCTCGAACTGCCGAGCGGATGACGCTCCCTGAGGGGGATGCTCACCCACACGGGTGACTGACTTTTCCACAGCCGCTGAGCTGTCCACCAAGATCCACTTCGTGGGGGCGGGTGCGTGATCGTTGGCGCCGGAGGTGGTGCCGACATGAACGCACGCAGTGCGATGGGCAGGTACGGAGAGACTCTGGCGGCCCGGCGGCTGGCGGAGAGCGGACTGACGGTCCTGGAGCGCAACTGGCGCTCGGGCCGGGCCGGAGAGATCGACATCGTGGCCAGGGACGGGGACGTCCTGGTCGTCTGCGAGGTGAAGACCCGCAGGGAGGGTCCCTTCGAGCATCCGATGGCCGCCGTGACCCCGCAGAAGGCGGAGCGGCTGCGGGACCTCGCCGAGCGGTGGATCCAGTCGCACGGGGGCGCGCCGCCCGGCGGGGTCCGCATCGACGTGGTCGGGGTGCTGCTGCCGGCCCGCGGCGCGGCCGTGGTCGAGCATGTGCGGGGGGTGGCCTGATGGCATTCGCCCGCACGTGTTCGGTGGCGCTGGTGGGCGTCGAGGGCGTGGTCGTCGAGGTCCAGGCCGACCTCGAGCCGGGTGTCGCGGCGTTCACGCTGGTCGGACTGCCCGACAAGAGCCTCACGGAGAGCCGGGACCGGGTGCGAGCCGCGGTCGTCAACTCGGGCACGGCCTGGCCCCAGAAGAAACTCACGGTCGGCCTCAGTCCGGCCTCCGTCCCCAAGTCCGGCAGCGGCTTCGACCTGGCCGTCGCCGCGGCCGTTCTCGGCGCGGCCGAGCGCATCGACCCCCGGGTCCTCGCCGACATCGTGATGATCGGCGAACTGGGGCTGGACGGGCGGGTACGGCCGGTGCGGGGGGTCCTGCCCGCGGTGCTGGCGGCGGCGAACGCGGGCTATGAGCAGGTGGTCGTGCCCGAGTGCGCCGCCGCCGAGGCGTCCCTCGTGCCCGGCATCTCCGTACTGGGCGTGCGGAGCCTGCGCCAGCTGATCGCCATCCTGGCCGACGAACCCGTGCCCGACGAGGATCCGGACGAGCAGGGCCGCCCGGATCCGCTCCTCGCAGGCCTGCGCATGCCGGGCACGGGCGCCGCCACGGGCATGCACAGCGTCGGAGCGGCCCAGCACGAGTCCGGCCACGACTTGGCGGACGTCGTCGGGCAGATCTCGGCGCGCACGGCGGTGGAGGTGGCCGCGGCGGGCGGGCACCACCTGTTCCTGGAAGGGCCTCCCGGCGCCGGCAAGACGATGCTCGCGGAGCGGCTGCCTGCCATCCTGCCCCGGCTCGGCCGGCAGGAGTCACTGGAGGTCACCGCAGTCCACTCGGTGGCGGGCCTGCTGCCCCCGGGCAAACCCCTGATCGACGTCGCCCCCTACTGCGCCCCGCACCACTCGGCCACCATGCAGGCGCTCGTCGGCGGCGGCCCGGGCGTCGCGCGGCCCGGCGCGGTGTCGCTGTCCCACCGGGGAGTCCTCTTCCTGGACGAGACACCCGAGTTCAGCAGCCACGCCCTGGACGCGCTGCGCCAGCCGCTGGAAGCGGGGCATGTCGTCATCGCGCGCAGCGCGGGAGTGGTGCGCTTCCCGGCGAAGTTCCTGATGGTGCTGGCGGCCAACCCCTGCCCCTGCGGCCGGTTCTCGCAGCGGGACGACCTGTGCGAATGCCCGCCCTCCGCGATCCGCCGCTACCAGGCCAGGCTCTCCGGCCCGCTGCTCGACCGGGTCGACCTGCGCGTGGAGGTCGACCGCGTCACCCGCACCGAGCTGACGTCCTCCGGCGCGCGGGGCGAGTCCACCGCGACGGTCGCCGACCGCGTACGGGCGGCGCGGGAGCGCGCTACGGAGCGCCTCGCCGGCACTCCGTGGCGCACGAACAGCGAGGTCCCCGGCCGTGAGCTGCGCAGCCGCTGGTACGCCGTGTCCGGGGCGATGGACGAGGCCGAGCGGAGCCTGGAGCGGGGCGTCCTGACGGCCCGCGGCCTCGACCGCGTACTGCGCGTGGCCTGGACCGTCGCCGATCTCGTCGGCCACGACCGGCCCGACGCGACGGACGTCGCCCTCGCGCTCCAGTTGCGCACCGGTGTCCCGAGGGGCGTGCCCATGGCCATCGGAGCGCTGACATGAGCGTCGCCGGCGAACCGGACGACGAGCTGCTCGCCCGGGTCTTTCTCACCCGCGTCATCGAACCCGGTGACGAGATCGCTGGGCGGTGGGTGCGGGAGTCCGGGGCGCGAGAGGTGGCCCGGCGGCTCGCGGAGGGCGGGCGGCCCCTGACCGGGATGAGCGGGAAGCGGTGGAAGGGGCTGCTGGCCAGGGCCGAGGTGGCCCGACCGCGTGCGGACCTCGCCGTCGCCCGGGAGGCCGGGGTGCGGTTCGTCGCCCCCGGGGACGTGGAGTGGCCGGGGCAGCTCGACGATCTCGGGGATGCCCGGCCGCTGGGGCTGTGGGTGCGTGGGCGGGCCAGTCTGCGGATGTGGGCGCTGAGGTCGGTGGCCGTCGTCGGCGCCCGCGCCTGCACCGAGTACGGGGCGCACATGGCAGCCACCCTCGCCGCCGGCCTCGCCGAGCAGGGCTGGGTCGTGGTGTCCGGCGGCGCCTACGGAGTCGACGGCGCCGCCCACCGAGGCGCCCTCGGCGCGGACGGCGCCACCGTCGCCGTCCTCGCCTGCGGCGTCGACCGCCCCTACCCGCGCGGACACACCCAGCTGATCAGCAGAATCGCCGGGCAGGGACTGGTCGTCGGAGAGTTGCCGCCCGGCGATCACCCGACTCCGAGCCGGTTCATCCTGCGCAACCGGGTGATCGCGGCACTCACCCGCGGCACCGTGATCGTCGAGGCCGCCCACCGCAGCGGCTCCCTGGTCACGGCACGGGCGGCACAGCGCCTCGGCCGGTACACCATGGGCGTACCCGGCCCGGCCACCAGCGGACTGTCCGCAGGGGTGCACGAGCTGCTGCGCGGCGAGGCGGCCCTGGTCACCGACGCCGCGGACGTGATCGAACTGGTCGGCGACATCGGACAGCTGGCCCCCGACCGGCGCGGCCCCGTCCTGCCCCGCGACCTGCTGGCACCGGCCACCCGCCAGGTGCTCGCCGCGCTGCCCTCCGGCCGGGCCGCCCGGCCGGACGAGATCGCGCGCCGCGCACAGACCGCACACGACGACGCGGTCGCGAGACTGTACGAACTGCGGGCACTCGGTTACGTCGAACGACACGGCGACGGCTGGAAGTTGACACGCCAGGCGATGATGTCGGTCCGCGGCGGTCCGGGGCCCTGCTGACCGCGCCGGTTCGGCCGTCCGGGGGAACCCCGACATCCCTTGGAAATTCCCTCAGTTGGGGTTCTCCGGTGATCACACCGACCGAGCTCGCCGACCCGGTCGGACGCCCTGAGGAACGTATCTGCGCCCTTCTTGACCTCCGTCCTTCGCGCACCGCGACACCCCAGTCACGCTACGCTCACGAGGGTCCCGACAGGGACAGGCAACTCGACATCCGACAGACAGCCCACCCCAGCAGCACCACTCCGCAGCAGAACGGCACAAGGCGACGAATGCCCCAGCACACCTCCGGGTCCGACCGGGCGGCGATCCCCCCAGCCGCCCGTGACGGTGGCAGCGTGCGGCCGCCCGCTCCCTCGACGCTCGACGAGCTGTGGCGGTCGTACAAGGCGACGGGAGACGAGCGGCTGCGGGAGCAGCTGATCCTGCACTACTCGCCCCTCGTGAAGTACGTCGCCGGCCGGGTCAGTGTGGGCCTGCCGTCCAACGTCGAGCAGGCGGACTTCGTCTCGTCCGGGGTGTTCGGGCTGATCGACGCCATCGAGAAGTTCGACATCGACCGCGAGATCAAGTTCGAGACCTACGCGATCACCCGGATCCGGGGCGCGATGATCGACGAACTGCGGGCCCTGGACTGGATCCCCCGGTCGGTGCGGCAGAAGGCGCGCAACGTGGAGCGCGCGTACGCCACGCTGGAGGCACGGCTGCGGCGCACGCCGACCGAGGGCGAGGTGGCCGCCGAGATGGGCATCGCGGTGGAGGAACTCCACGCGGTGTTCAGCCAGTTGTCGCTGGCCAACGTGGTGGCCCTGGAGGAGCTGCTGCACGGCGGGGCCGAGGGCGGCGACGGCCTGAGCGTCATGGACACCCTGGAGGACACCGCCGCCGACAACCCGGTCGAGGTCGCCGAGGACCGGGAGCTCCGCAGGCTCCTCGCGCGGGCGATCAACACGCTGCCCGAGCGTGAGAAGACCGTGGTCACGCTGTACTACTACGAGGGGCTCACCCTGGCCGAGATCGGGAACGTGCTGGGCGTGACCGAGAGCCGGGTCAGCCAGATCCATACCAAGTCGGTGCTCCAGCTGAGAGCGAAACTGGCGAGCTTCGGCCGCTGACCAGGCCGTACGGCGACGATGCGGCGGGAGCCACTCCCGTCGGGCCCGGCGCGTCCGTACAGTGGTCGACGTGCCAAGGATTCGAGCGGCCTCCGTGGCCGAGCACCGGTCGATGCAGCGAGCCGCCCTGCTGGACGCGGCTCGCGCCTTGTTGTCCGAGGGCGGTACGGAGGCGCTGACCTTCCCGGCCCTCGCCGAGCGGACGGGGCTCGCGCGGTCGTCCGTCTACGAGTACTTCCGGTCCCGGGCGGCCGTGGTCGAGGAGCTGTGCGAGGTCGACTTTCCCGTCTGGGCGGCGGACGTGTCGGCGGCGATGGAGCGGGCGGGGACGGCCGAGGCCAAGGTCGAGGCGTATGTGCGGCGGCAGCTGGAGCTGGTGGGGGACCGGCGGCACCGGGCCGTGGTCGCGATCTCGGCGAGTGAGCTGGACGCCGGGGCCCGGGAGAAGATCCGGGCGGCGCATGGCGGGCTCGTCGCGCTGATCGTCGAGGCGCTGGGTGAGATGGGGCATGAGCAGCCCCGCCTGGCGGCGATGCTGGTGCAGGGAGTCGTGGACGCGGCGGTGCGGCGGATCGAGCTGGGGGCCGCGGAGGAGCCGGGCGCCATCGCGGACGCGGCGGTGAGTATGGCTGTGCGGGGTGTGCGCGGCTGAGCCGCGCGGTGCCGGCGGAGCGGCGCGACTGCCCGCAGCTCACTCAAGAGACCGGCAGGAGTCTCGACGGGCCCCTGTGCAGGAGCCACGGAGGCAGCAGCGCCAGCGGGTTGACGTAGGTGTCACCTCTGCGCAGGCCCCAGTGCACGCACGTGGTCGTGCAGTGGGAGCCCGTCGCGTCCACCGTGCCGATCACCTCGCCCGGTTCGACCTCCTCGCCCTCCTGTACCGTCGCCGTCACCGGCTCGTAGGTCGTGCGCAGGGGCGGGTCGCCCGTACCCGTGAGATCCACCGAGACCACTTCCTTGCCGGCCACCCTGCCGGCGAACGCCACCCGGCCCGCCGCCACCGCCCGTACCGGCGTCCCGGGGGCTGCCGCCAGGTCCACGCCTCGATGGCCGGGGCCGTAGGCCGACGCCGGGGGTTCCCAGCCGCGCAGGACCCGGGGCCGTAACCCCACGGGCCACGCACGTCCCACCGCCGGGACGGTGGCGTCCGGGACGGGCGGCGCGGCGCCGGCCGCGAACAGGGGCGGCGGTGGGGCCAGCAGGGCCGTCACCGTCACGACCAGCAGCAGGATCAGCCGCGTCCCCACACGCACACATCGTTTCGCTCGCATGCCGAAAGCCTCCCGGACCGCCGCCCGTCACCGGCCCCGGCTGTGGACCGCCGTCCGGTTGTGGACAACGGCGTCACCCGGTGCCCCGCGGGTCCCGTACACTTCTGGTGGCGATCCGGGTCACCGGGTCGACTTCGCACGCCCCGATACGCACCCCGGCAACGGGCCGTATCAGCGCCCCTCGGTCCCTCGTGGCACGGCGCGCAGCGGGCGTCAGGCGCGGAGGCCATCCGGCATCCGCGGCACAACCGAGAAGCACAAGGAGATACGGCCATGGCCGTCGTCACGATGCGGGAGCTGCTGGAGAGCGGCGTCCACTTCGGTCACCAGACCCGTCGTTGGAACCCGAAGATGAAGCGCTTCATCTTCACGGAGCGCAACGGCATCTACATCATCGACCTGCTCCAGTCGCTGTCGTACATCGACCGCGCCTACGAGTTCGTCAAGGAGACCGTCGCCCACGGCGGCACGGTCATGTTCGTCGGCACGAAGAAGCAGGCGCAGGAGGCCATCGCCGAGCAGGCCACCCGCGTCGGCATGCCCTACGTCAACCAGCGCTGGCTGGGCGGCATGCTCACCAACTTCTCGACCGTCTACAAGCGTCTGCAGCGCCTCAAGGAGCTCGAGCAGATCGACTTCGAGGACGTCGCCGCGTCCGGGCTGACCAAGAAGGAGCTTCTCGTGCTCTCGCGCGAGAAGGCCAAGCTGGAGAAGACCCTCGGCGGTATCCGCGAGATGCAGAAGGTGCCCAGCGCCGTCTGGATCGTGGACACCAAGAAGGAGCACATCGCCGTTGGTGAGGCCCGGAAGCTGAACATCCCGGTCGTCGCGATCCTCGACACCAACTGCGACCCCGACGAGGTCGACTACAAGATCCCGGGCAACGACGACGCGATCCGCTCCGTCACCCTGCTCACCCGCGTCATCGCCGACGCCGTCGCCGAGGGCCTCATCGCCCGCAGCGGTGTCGCCACCGAGGGCAAGGGCGAGAAGGCCGCGGGCGAGCCGCTGGCCGAGTGGGAGCGCGACCTGCTCGAGGGCGAGAAGAAGGCCGACGAGGCTGCCCCCGCCGCTGAGGCCGCCCCGGCCGCCGAGGCTGCTCCGGCCGCTGAGGCTGCTCCGGCCGCCGAGGCCGCCCCCGCCGCCGAGGCCACCCCCGAGGCCGAGAAGCCGGCCGAGGCCGAGCAGGCCTGACCCGTCAGTCCGGGGTGACGGCGGGAGCGGTACTGCATCACCAGCGCCGTCGGCGCGGTGTGAAGTCCGCTCCCGCCGTTCACCCGTAGGTCAGCGGCAGGACAGTGCGCTCCGGCTCCATGGAGCGCATCCGCAGATCTTCGATCTTCCAGACTTCGAGAGAGATTCACAGACTCATGGCGAACTACACCGCCGCCGACGTCAAGAAGCTCCGTGAGCTCACGGGCGCCGGCATGATGGACTGCAAGAAGGCGCTGGACGAGGCCGAGGGCAACGTCGAGAAGGCCGTCGAGGCGCTTCGCATCAAGGGCCAGAAGGGCGTCGCCAAGCGCGAGGGCCGTTCCGCCGAGAACGGTGCCGTCGTCTCGATCATCGCCGACGACAACTCCTCCGGTGTCATCGTCGAGCTGAAGTGCGAGACGGACTTCGTCGCCAAGGGCGAGAAGTTCCAGGCCGTGGCCACGGCCATCGCCGAGCACGTCGCCAAGACCTCCCCGGCCGACCTCGAGGCCCTGCTCGCCTCCGAGATCGAGGCCGGCAAGACCGTCCAGGCGTTCGTGGACGAGGCCAACGCCAACCTGGGCGAGAAGATCGTCCTGGACCGCTTCGCCCAGTTCGCCGACGGTTACGTGACGGCGTACATGCACCGCACGATGCCCGACCTGCCCCCGCAGATCGGTGTCCTCGTCGAGCTGGACAAGCCGAACGCGGAGATCGCCAAGGGCGTCGCCCAGCACATCGCCGCCTTCGCGCCGAAATACCTCTCCAAGGAGGACGTGCCGGCCGAGGTCGTCGAGTCCGAGCGCCGCGTCGCCGAGGAGACCACCCGCGCCGAGGGCAAGCCCGAGGCCGCCCTGCCGAAGATCGTCGAGGGTCGCCTCAACGGCTTCTTCAAGGACGCCACGCTGCTCGGCCAGCCCTACGCGCTCGACAACAAGAAGTCCGTCCAGAAGGTCCTGGACGAGGCCGGTGTCACCCTGAAGCGCTTCTCGCGCATCAAGGTCGGCATCTGAGTCCGTACCGCGATCGACGCCCGGCCCCGATAGGGTCGGCAGCAGTCGTCCCGGTACGCCGTCACAGGGGTGGCGGACGACAGCAGATCTGACGAGGAGGCCATTGCCGTATGGGATGCGAACCACGCCCCACCGGCAATGGCCTTCTTCGTATGTGCAACACGTGAAAGAGGCGGGATCCCCCATGACCACCAAGGCCCAGAAGAGCGACGACGGCAAAGTGCGCGGCCGGTTTCTGCTGAAGCTGTCCGGAGAGGCCTTCTCCGGCGGTGGGGGCCTGGGCGTCGACCCCGACGTGGTGCACAAGATCGCCCGCGAGATCGCGGCCGTCGTACGCGACGGTGCGCAGATCGCGGTCGTCATCGGCGGCGGCAACTTCTTTCGCGGTGCCGAGCTCCAGCAGCGCGGCATGGACCGGGCCCGCTCCGACTACATGGGCATGCTCGGCACGGTCATGAACTGCCTGGCCCTCCAGGACTTCCTGGAGAAGGTGGGAGTGGACTGCCGGGTGCAGACCGCCATCACCATGGGCCAGGTGGCCGAGCCGTACATCCCGCTGCGCGCCGTGCGGCATCTGGAGAAGGGCCGTGTGGTCATCTTCGGTGCCGGTATGGGCATGCCGTACTTCTCCACCGACACCACCGCCGCCCAGCGCGCCCTGGAGATCGACGCGGAGGCGCTGCTGATGGGCAAGAACGGCGTGGACGGGGTCTACGACTCCGACCCGAAGACCAACCCGGACGCGGTGAAGTTCGACCACCTCGGCTACGGCGAGGTCATCACCCGTGACCTGAAGGTCGCCGACGCCACGGCCGTGACGCTGTGCCGCGACAACAAGCTCCCGATCGTGGTCTTCGAGCTGCTGGCGGAGGGCAACATCGGACGTGCCGTCAAGGGTGAGAAGATCGGCACGCTGGTGGGGGACCCCGGCAGCCGGGACTGAGACCCGAGAACAACCCCGTCCGGGGGATGGACGGGACGGAGCCGGGCCGGGGGATGGACAATGGTCCACCGGTCGGGAACCGTGCAGGAAGAAGACGCGACGCAGCCGGCCGCCGCCCCACATGGAACCGCAGCCGGGCCTACTCAAGACACGCAGGAGCAAGTGGTGATCGAAGAGACCCTCCTCGAGGCCGAGGAGAAGATGGAGAAGGCCGTCGTGGTCGCCAAGGAGGACTTCGCCGCGATCCGCACCGGCCGTGCGCACCCGGCGATGTTCAACAAGATCGTGGCCGACTACTACGGCGCGCCGACCCCGATCAACCAGCTGGCCTCGTTCTCGGTGCCCGAGCCGCGTATGGCCGTGGTGACCCCGTTCGACAAGAGCGCGCTGCGCAACATCGAGCAGGCGATCCGCGACTCCGACCTGGGCGTCAACCCGAGCAACGACGGCAACATCATCCGAGTGGTGTTCCCCGAGCTGACCGAGGAGCGCCGCCGCGAGTACATCAAGGTCGCCAAGAGCAAGGGTGAGGACGCCAAGGTCTCCATCCGCTCCGTGCGCCGCAAGGCCAAGGACGCCATCGACAAGCTGATCAAGGACGGCGAGATCGGCGAGGACGAGGGCCGCCGTGCGGAGAAGGAGCTCGACGACACCACCCACAAGTACGTGGCGCAGGTGGACGAGCTCCTGAAGCACAAGGAAGCGGAGCTGCTCGAGGTCTGATGAACGACTCTTCCTGGGGGGCGCCGCCACAGGCCGGGTACTGGGGGCCCACCGACCAAGGGCATGGCCGAGGGCGCGCCCACCCTGGCCATGGGCATGCCCACACCCCTGGCCAGGGGCACGTCCAGGGAGCCGCTCCGGCGGGTCCCGCATACGATGCGCATGAAGCGCCTCAGACCCGCCCCGTGCCCATCGTGCCCGACGTAGCCGCATACGGCGGAAACCAGGATGACGACCGGGGGGCTGCTCGGCTGAGCGGCTCTCCGGTCCGAAACGAGACGAATCCGGAGCCCATGCCCGACGCCGCAGAGCCGGCACCCAAGCCGCAGAAGAAGAGCGCGGGTCGCGACCTGAGTGCCGCGATAGGGGTCGGGGTCGGGCTCGGCGCGGTGATCGTCGCGTCGCTGTTCGTCGTCAAGGCCGTGTTCGTCGGCGTGATCGCGGTCGCCGTCGTGGTGGGCCTGTGGGAGCTGACCAAGCGGCTGGACGAACGCAAGGGCATCCGGGCGCCCCTCGTGCCGCTCGCGCTCGGCGGTGCGGCGATGGTCGTCACCGGGTACGTCCGGGGCGCCGAGGGCGCCTGGGTCGCCATGGGGCTCACGGCACTGGCCGTGCTGGTGTGGCGCATGACGGAACCGCCCGAGAACTACCTCAGGGACGTCACGGCGGGCGTCTTCGCGGCGTTCTACGTGCCGTTCCTGGCGACGTTCGTCGCGATGATGCTGACAGCGGACGACGGGGCGCAGCGGGTGCTCACGTTCCTGCTGCTCACGGTGGTCAGCGACACCGGTGCCTACGCGGTCGGCTGGCGCTTCGGCCGGCACAAGCTCGCCCCGCGCATCAGCCCAGGTAAGACCCGCGAGGGTCTGCTCGGCGCGATCTCCTTCGCGATGGTGGCGGGCGCGCTGTGCATGCAGTTCCTCATCGACGACGGTGCCTGGTGGCAGGGCCTGGTGCTCGGCCTCGCGGTCGCGGTCAGCGCCACGCTGGGCGACCTCGGCGAGTCCATGATCAAGCGGGACCTCGGCATCAAGGACATGGGCACGCTGCTGCCGGGGCACGGCGGCATCATGGACCGGCTGGACTCGCTGCTGCCCACGGCTCCGGTGGTGTGGCTGTTGCTCGTGCTCTTCGTCGGGTCCGGCTGAGGCGATACGGCTGTGCAGCGAGCTCCCCTCGGGTGACCGGCGGGGGCTCGCTGTCGTTGTGCGGAGGTGCCTGCGACGTCTCCAAGTGGGACGATTCAGGTGTACGCCGCGAAGGGGGACATCATGTCCAGCATTCGACAGACCATCGATGTCGACCGGCGTCCCAAGGACGTCTACGACTACGTCACGGACGCCCAGCGGCTGCCGGAGTGGCAGCTGAGCGCCGTGTCCGCAGAGCGCCTTGATGAGGGGCCGGTCGGTGTCGGCTCCCGGATGCGGGTCACCCGGCACGTCGGCCGCCGGGTCATGCCGATGACCATGGAGGTCACGGAGTACGACCCGCCGCACAGCTGGAGCATGCGGGGTGTCGACGGCCCCGTCCGGGCGCGCGTGCACGGCGAGGTCGAGCCGTTCGACGAGGGGCGCCGCTCCCACGTGACGATCGAGGTCGACTTCGAGGGCCACGGCGTCGGCAAGGTCCTCGTCCCGCTCGTCGTACGCCCCCAGGTCCGCAAGGAACTGCCGCGCAACGAGCAGCTCCTCAAGGACCTTCTGGAGCACACGGGCCAGTAGGGGCGGGTCGAGCTGGTTCCACCAGCCGAAGGCGATCCAGCGGGAACGCTGATCATGCGAAGGGCGACAGACCCTTGCCCTCGAGGTGGGCGAGCAACGAGTCAACGCATGCGTCTGCCGTGGCCAGGTCGGCACGGAAGAACGAGTCCTCGCCAAGCGGCCCACCGCTGACGATGACCATCCACGCCGCCCGTCGCTCGGCCATGCGGTCACCGTCGACCTTGAAGACGGTCGTGACTCCGCGCTCGGCCAGCCACTCCATCAGTTCAAGCATGTCCACCCGCACCCCTCCGGAGAGATCATCCCACCCCCAGTGGCGCGCCCTCCGGGCCGTCCCTGGGACGTGCGAGGCCGATCGACGATGACAGACGGCGATCACGGGTGACCGCCCCCACCCCGCTCCGGCCTGGGCCACCGGAGTCGATCTGCCACACTGGACGGGTTATGCCTGCACCCGGAGAACTCACTTTCGTCGCCCCGCGCGGAGCCAAGAAGCCGCCGCGGCATCTCGCCGACCTCACTCCTGCCGAGCGCAAGGAGGCCGTTGCCGCTGTCGGGGAGAAGCCGTTTCGTGCCAAGCAGCTCTCGCAGCACTACTTCGCGCGGTACGCGCACGATCCGGAGCAGTGGACCGATATTCCGGCCGGCTCCCGTGGTCGGCTCCAGGAGGCGCTGCTTCCCGAGCTGATGACCGTCGTACGGCATCTGTCGACCGACCAGGGCACCACGCGCAAGACACTGTGGCGGTTGTTCGACGGGACGCTGGTCGAGTCCGTGCTGATGCGTTACCCGGACCGGGTGACCATGTGCATCAGCTCGCAGGCCGGGTGCGGGATGAACTGCCCGTTCTGTGCGACCGGGCAGGCGGGGCTCGACCGGAATCTGTCCACCGCCGAGATCGTGCACCAGATCGTGGATGGTATGCGGGCGCTCAGGGACGGGGAGGTGCCGGGCGGGCCGGCGCGGCTCAGCAACATCGTGTTCATGGGTATGGGTGAGCCGCTCGCCAACTACAACCGGGTCCTCGGCGCCATCCGGCGGCTCACCGACCCCGAGCCCGACGGGCTGGGGCTCTCGCAGCGCGGGATCACCGTCTCGACGGTCGGTCTCGTCCCGGCCATCCACCGGCTCGCCGACGAGGGCCTCAAGTGCCGGCTCGCCATCTCGCTGCACGCCCCCGACGACGAGCTGCGCGACACCCTCGTCCCCGTGAACACGCGGTGGAAGGTCCGCGAGGTGCTGGACGCCGGCTTCGAGTACAGCGCCAAGTCCGGGCGCCGGCTGTCCATCGAGTACGCGCTGATCCGGGACATCAACGACCAGGCCTGGCGCGGTGACCGGCTCGGGCGGATGCTCAAGGGCAGGCCCGTGCACGTGAACCTGATCCCGCTCAACCCGACGCCCGGGTCGAAGTGGACGGCTTCCCGGCCGGAGGACGAGAAGGCGTTCGTGGAGGCCATCGCCGCGCATGGTGTGCCGGTGACGATCCGGGACACCCGTGGTCAGGAGATCGACGGGGCGTGTGGTCAGCTCGCCGCCACCGAACGGTAGTCTGACCGGCGTAAGCACAACCGTGTTTTCCGACACCTTCATATTCCGACAGGGGAGCGCCACAGCGCTGAGAGTGCGGCACACGGCCGCAGACCCTCCGAACCTGGCCCAGGTCATTCTGGGTAGGGAGATCGGTCATCACTCGAGCTGTTGCGCCCTGCCCGGGACTCCCAGAGGTCCCGGGCAGGGCCGCGTCTTCTCCTGGTCCTCCAGGAGGAATCCAGTGAGCAACACCATCAAGCGGCTGACGGCGGTGGCCGTCGGGCTCGGCATGGCCGCCACGCTCGCCGCGTGCGGGTCGTCCGACGGCGGCCAGGGGTCCGGCGACTCCAAGACCGTGACGCTCGTCAGCCACGACTCGTGGGCCGCCTCGAAGGACGTCATCGCGGCCTTCGAGAAGCAGTCCGGCTACAAGGTCAACGTCCTCAAGGACGGCGACGCCGGGCAGGCCGTGAACAAGGCCATCCTGACCAAGGACAACCCGCAGGGCGACGTCTTCTTCGGCGTCGACAACACACTGCTGTCCCGCGCCCTCGACAACGGCCTGTTCCAGCCGTACGAGGCGAAGGGCTCGGACCGGATCGCGCCGGAGTACCGGGCCGACCAGGACAAGCACCGGGTCACACCGATCGACACCGGCGACATCTGCGTCAACTACGACAAGAAGTACTTCGCCGACCACAAGCTCGACCCGCCGCGCAGCTTCGGCGACCTGGTCAAGCCCGAGTACAAGAACCTCCTGGTCACCGAGAACGCCTCCACCTCCTCGCCCGGGCTCGGCTTCCTGCTCGGCACCGCCGCGAAGTACGGCGACGGGGGCTGGGAGGGGTACTGGAAGAAGCTCAAGGCCAACGGCGTGAAGGTCGTCGACGGCTGGGAGCAGGCCTACAACGAGGAGTTCTCCGGCTCGGCCGGCGGCAAGAAGGCCAAGGGCGACCGGCCGCTCGTCGTGTCGTACGCCTCCTCGCCGCCCGTCGAGGTCGTCTACGCCGACCCGAAGCCCGCCGCGGCACCGACCGGGGTCGCGCAGGGCACCTGCTTCCGGCAGGTCGAGTACGCCGGGCTGCTGAGCAACGCCAAGAACGCCAAGGGCGGCAAGGCGCTCCTCGACTTCCTGATCAGCGAGCGGTTCCAGGAGGACATGCCGCTCAACATGTACGTGTACCCGGTGCGCGAGGGCGCCCAGGTGCCGCCGGAGTTCGTGAAGTACGGGCCGCAGGCCAAGGACCCGGAGACCATGGACCCGGCGAAGATCGCCGACAACCGTGATCAGTGGGTCAAGTCGTGGACCTCGCTCGTACTGAAGTAACCGGTGCGACCGACGCGGCCGTCCGCAGGGACCGGCGCGGGAGCGCGGCGCGGCTCGGGCTCATCGCCCTGCCCGTCGCGTTCTTCGCGGTCTTCTTCGCCTACCCCGTCGCCGCGATCGTCGCGCGGGGCCTGAAGGTCGACGGGGTCTGGCAGTTCGGGCGGATCGGCGAGGTGCTGGCGCAGTCCGACGTCCGGCACGTCCTGTGGTTCACCACCTGGCAGGCGATCGTCTCGACGGTGCTCACGCTGCTGGTCGCGCTGCCCGGCGCGTATGTCTTCGCGCGCTTCGACTTCCCGGGCAAGCAGGTCCTGCGGGCGGTCGTGACCGTGCCGTTCGTGCTGCCGACGGTCGTCGTCGGTACGGCGTTCCTGGCGCTGGTCGGGCGTGGTGGGCTGCTCGACGAAATGGGGGGCGTGCGGCTGGACACCACCGTGTGGGCGATCCTGCTCGCGCACGTCTTCTTCAACTACGCGGTCGTCGTACGGACCGTCGGAGGGCTCTGGGCGCAGCTCGACCCGCGGCAGGAGGAGGCCGCGCGGATGCTCGGGGCGTCGCCACTGCGGGCCTGGCGGCAGGTCACGCTGCCGGCGCTGGCGCCCGCCGTGGCCGCCGCCGCGCTCATGGTCTTCCTGTTCACCTTCACCTCCTTCGGTGTCGTCCAGATCCTCGGCGGGCCCACCTTCTCGACGCTGGAGGTGGAGATCTACCGGCAGACGTCGGAGATCTTCGACCTGTCCACGGCGGCCGTGCTGACATCGATCCAGTTCGTCGCGGTGGGCGCGATCCTCGCCCTGCACGCCTGGACCGTACGGCGGCGGGAGACCGCGCTGCGGCTGGTCGACCCGTCCGTGACCGCGCGCCGCCCGCGCGGCACCGGGCAGTGGGCGCTGCTGGGCGGAGTGCTCGTCACCGTCGTCGTGCTGCTCGTGCTGCCGCTCGCCGTGCTGGTGCAGCGGTCCCTGGACGCGCCCGGCTTCGGCTACTACCGGGCGCTGACCAGGGACGACGGCGGAGTGTTCCTGGTGGCGCCGATCGAGGCGATCGGCAACTCACTGGAGTACGCCGTTGCCGCGACCGCCATCGCCGTGGTGATCGGCGGTCTCGCCGCCGTCGCGCTCACCCGCCGGGACGCCGGGCGGTTCGTGCGCGGCTTCGACGCGCTGCTGATGCTGCCGCTCGGGGTGTCCGCGGTGACCGTCGGCTTCGGGTTCCTGATCTCCCTGGACGAGCCGCCGCTGGATCTGAGGTCCACCTGGATCCTGGTGCCGCTCGCGCAGGCGCTGGTCGGGGTGCCGTTCGTCGTGCGGACGATGCTGCCCGTGCTGCGGGCGGTGGACGTGCGGCTGCGGGAGGCCGCCTCGGTGCTGGGGGCCTCGCCCTGGCGGGTGTGGCGTGAGGTGGATCTGCCGATGGTGCGGCGGGCGCTGCTGATCGCGGCCGGGTTCGCCTTCGCGGTGTCGCTCGGGGAGTTCGGGGCGACGGTGTTCATCGCGCGGCCCGACAACCCGACGCTGCCGGTGGCGGTGGCGCGGCTGCTGGGGCGGCCCGGCGAGCTGAACTACGGCCAGGCGATGGCCCTCTCGACGATTCTGATGGTGGTGTGCGCCGTGGCCCTGCTGGTGCTGGAGAGGCTTCGCACGGACCGGAGCGGGGAGTTCTGATGCTGCTGGCCCTGGAGGGCGCGACGGTCCGTTTCGGCGGGCGTGCCGTGCTGGACGCCGTCGATCTGGAGGTCGCCGAGCACGAGGTCGTGTGCGTGCTCGGGCCCAGTGGCAGCGGCAAGTCGACGCTGTTGCGGGTCGTGGCGGGGCTTCAACCCCTCGGCTCCGGGCGGGTCGTGCTCGACGGGCGCGACCAGGCGGGCGTGCCCGCACACCGGCGCGGGGTCGGGCTGATGTTCCAGGACCACCAGCTGTTCCCGCAGCGGGACGTGGGCGGCAACGTCGCCTTCGGGCTGCGTATGCACGGGGCGTCGAAGCGGCAACAGGCCGATCGGGTACAGGAGTTGCTGGACCTGGTCGGTCTGCCGGGCGCGTCCCGCCGGGCCGTCGCGGCGCTGTCCGGCGGGGAGCAGCAGCGGGTGGCGCTGGCCCGGGCCCTGGCGCCGAGCCCCCGGCTGCTGATGCTGGACGAGCCACTGGGGCAGCTCGACCGGTCGCTCAGGGAGCGGCTGGTCGTCGAACTGAAGGAACTCTTCGGCCGGTTGGGCACGACCGTGCTCGCGGTGACGCACGACCAGGGGGAGGCCTTCGCACTGGCCGACCGGGTCGTGGTGATGCGGGACGGGCGGATCGCCCAGTCCGGTACGCCTCTTGAGGTGTGGCAGCGGCCGGCCGACGCCTTCGTGGCCCGCTTCCTCGGCTTCCAGAACGTCGTCGAGGCGACGGTCGGGGCGGAGGCCGCGGACACGCCGTGGGGCAAGGTCCCGGTGCCGGAGGGCGCCCCGCAGGGCACGCGGACCCTGCTCGTACGGCCCGCCGGTGTGCGTCTGGTGCCCGCCGGCACGGGCCTGCGCTGCACGGTGACCGCGCGCACCTTCAAGGGCACCCATGTCGCCGTCCACCTCCAGCCGGAGGACGCCCCGCGCCTGGAGGCGGCGTGCGCGCTGCGGGCGGCGCCGGAGACCGGGGACGAGGTCGGGGTGGAGTTCGACGCGGCCGAAATCGTGGTGCTCGACTGATCGGCTGCCGCCTAGGGTGCGGGGCATGACGTTACTCGCGCACGACCGCCACTGCGACGAAATCGCCCACCAGGTGGCCCTGTTGAGGGCCGTGGTCACCTCCGGGGCGGACCTGTCCGGCACGGTGCCGACCTGCCCGGACTGGTCGCTGGAGGACCTGGTCCGGCACATGGGCGGCGCCCTGCGCTGGGTGGAGTTCATCGTGCGGACCCGGGCCGAGGAGGAGGTGCCCGAGGAGCGGGTGCCGGGCTTCGCCGGACCCGCAATCCGAGGTGACGCCGCCGTACTGGACGCATGGCTGGCGGAGGGCGGCGAGCAGGTCGTCGCAGCGCTTCGGGAGGCCGGGCCGGACACGAAGGTGTGGAGCTGGGCGGGGATCCTCAACTCCGGCTTCTGGGCCCGCCGGATGACGCACGAGATCACCGTGCACCGCGCGGACGCCACGCTCGCCGCCGGGCTGCCCTACGAGGTCGCGCCCGACGTGGCCGCCGACGCGATCGACGAGTGGCTCCAGATCGTCGAGTTCGTCCAGCGGACGGCACCGCACGACGCGGCGCGGGAACTGCGCGGCCCGGGCCGCAGCATCCACCTGCACGCCACCGACACCGGCGCCGACCTCAACGCCGAGTGGTTCATCGAACTCACCGAAGCCGGCGTCACCTGGCGCCGCGGCCACGAGAAGGCCACCGTCGCCCTGCGCGGGCCGCTCACGCCCGTCCTGCTCGCGTTCTACCGTCGGCTGCCGCTGGACGCACCGGAGTTGGAGGTGCTGGGGGAGCGGGAACTGCTGGAGTTCTGGCTGGAGCGGGCGACGTTCGGGTGAGACGGGACGTGGCCCGCCCCATGGATCACGGGACGGGCCACGTCATGGCGTGCGGAGGCGTCAGCTGTCGCTGCTGTTCGCCCCGCGACGGCGCATGCCGAAGAACACCGCGCCGCCGCCGACGACGACCAGGGCCGCCGCGATGCCGGCGATGATGCCGGTGTTGGAGTCGGCACCGGTCTCGGCGAGGTTGGATTCACCGGCCGCGGGCGCGGGCGCGTTGCCCGCCGGCGTGGTGCTCTCGCTCTCCGACGGCGACGGAGCCGGGGTGTCGGTCTCCTCGGCCGGCTTCGACGGGGAGGCCGACGGGGTCGGCGTGGCCGGCGGGGTCGCCGGCGGCTTCTCCTCTTCCTTCTTGCAGGCCGTGGCCGGGGTGACGAGGTTCGGCTTGATGTCCTCGTCGACGTACGGAGTGGCCTTGACGTGGATGCGGTACTCCGCGTTCGGCTTCCAGTTCTCGGCGAAGGTGATGGTGGTGCCTTCGCGCGTGCCCTTGACCACCTGCTCGCCGACCTTCTTCACGTCGGCGCCGTTGTTCTCCAGGTACACGGTGATCGTCGCCGGGACACCGGCGGGGTCCACGTCGGTGACGGTGATGACGCCCTTGTCGCCATCGCACTTCGCCTCGGCCGAGAACTCGTTGATGTTGCAGGCGAGCGCGTTGCCGGCGGCACCGAGCGCGAGGGCGGCCGAGGCGGAGACGACACCGAGGATCCGCACGGAACGTGCGACGGTACGACGCGAAGCCGTACGGCGTGATACGGACAGAACTGCCACGTTTGTCCTTTACAGGATGCGCAAATGCGGGGGGTGGAGGCAGTGCTGACTGAGCATCAGCACTACCGGGAGGCTCTCAGGTCTATAAGCGTCGCATAAGTAGTGTCAACGCATATGCAGACTGCAAGCACTTGCTTTGCCAGCTTATTAACCGCCGAGACGTTTCAACGCCTCCGGTGCCTCCTCGATCCGCTCCACGAGCGCGATGCGGGCCTCCATCGAACGGCCCCTGGCCAGCGACTGGAGCAGTGGCCACGTCGGCAGCTTCTCCGTCCAGTGCGCCCGGTTCACGAGCACCATCGGCGTCGGCTCGCCGCGCGACTCGTAGTAGTTGGGCGTCGCGTTGTCGAAGATCTCCTGGACGGTCCCGGCGGCCCCCGGCAGGAACACCACACCCGCGTTGGACCGGGCCAGCAGGCCGTCCTCGCGGGTGGCGTTGGCGAAGTACTTGGCGATGTGCGACGCGAAGGCGTTCGGCGGCTCGTGGCCGTAGAACCAGGTCGGGATCCCCACGGAACGCCCGCCCTGCGGCCAGCGCGCGCGTATCTCGAAGGCGGCCGCCGCCCACTGGGTGACCGACGGCGTGAAGTGCGGTGCCTTGGCGAGCAGTTCGAGCGCCTCGGCGAGCATCTCGTCGCCGAACGGGGCGGCGTACGCGCCGAGGTTCGCGGCCTCCATCGCGCCCGGACCGCCGCCCGTGGCGACCGTGAGACCGGCACGGGTCAGCTCCCGGCCTAGCCGCGCCGCCCCCGCGTACTCCTGTGTGCCACGGGCCATCGCGTGGCCGCCCATCACGCCCACGACCCGGGCGCCGGACAGGAGTTCGTCGAGCGCGTCCGAGAGGGAGTCGTCGTGGACCGCGCGCAGCATGGAGGCGTAGACGTCCCGGTCCGCCTTCGTGCGCTGGAACCAGGCGTAGGACTGGGCGTCGGGCGTGGCCTCGTAGCCGGCCGGCAGCGACTCGAAGAGCTCGTCCGGCGTGTAGACATGGCCGCGGTACGGGTCGAAGGGCAGGTCGGGGACCGGCGGGAAGACCAGGGCGCCGTCCGTGCGGATCTTCGCGGCGGCCTCCTCGCGCATCGCGCAGCCGAGGAAGACGGCACCCGCGGTGTCCGTGCCGAGCAGTTCGCGCGTACGGTCCGTCAGATCGACGGCCTGGACGCGGTGACCGGCGAGCGTGCCGCGTGCCGCGACGGTCGCGTCGAACTCCTCCAGCGTCTCGATCTCACGGTCGTCATGGTGGGCCGCATGGGCGGGCATCGTCTGCACGCGCCCATGCTGGCACAGCGCCCCTCAGCCCTCGACGGCCGCCGGGTCCATCCACACGACCTCGAAGGTGTGGCCGTCCGGGTCGTCGAAGGCGCGGCCGTACATGAACCCGTGGTCCTGCGTCTCGCCGGAGACGGAACCGCCCGCCGCGACCGCCTTCTCGACCAGTTCGTCGACCTTCTCGCGGCTCTCGGAGCTGAGCGCGATCAGCACCTCGCTGGTCTTCTTCGCGTCCGCGATCTCCTTCTTGGTGAACTGGGCGTACTTCTCCTTGGTGTGCACCATCACCACGATGGTCTCGCTGATCACGACCGAGGCGGTGGTGTCGTCGCTGAACTGCTCGTTGATCGAGTAGCCGAGCTCCGTGAAGAACTTCTTCGAGGCGTCCAGGTCGCTGACGCACAGGTTCACGAAGATCATCTGCTGGTACATGCGAGGTCTCTCCCATCGGGTGTGTCGTTACGCGGGGATAGACCGGGGGCCGGAGCGGAACTCATCGCCGTACGGAGTTTTTTTCGCACGAATTTTCAGCGGACCGGCGTCAGCGGACCGGCGTCAGCGGGCCAGCGCCAGCGCCGCCAGCTCGGCGACGGCCAGGGTCAGCGGGCCGAACAGGGCGAACAGGGCGCCCGCGCGGAGGGCGGCGGCACCGCGCAGCATCGTCGCGGGGGCGCCGAGCCGCAGCAGGGCGGCGGTGGTGTCGGCGCGGGCCTGACGGGCCTCGACGGCGGCCGTGAGCAGCGTCCCCACGGAGCAGCCGGTCACCAGCAGCACGCCGAGCGTGGTGAGCGGCCCGAGCGACAGTCCGTCAGGGGCGTGCAGCAGCGCCATGGCGTACGCCGCCGCCAGCACCGCGCAGACCACGCCAAGGGGGCGGCCGATCCGGACGGCCTCCGCCATGAGGATCCGGCCGGCCAGCAGCCGGAGGGCACCGGGGCGGGCCGACTGGAGCAGCCGTCCGCACAGATGGGTCAGGCCCGGACCGGCCAGGGCCAGGCCGACGGCGGCCAGGGCCCAGCCCGCCAGGACACCGGGGGAGGCGCCGGAGAAGGTGAGGTCGGGGGGCGTGGGGGAGGTGCGGCTCGTGTACGTCTCCACGGCGAGGCCCGCGGCCAGGACGGTGATCCCCCACGGGAGGCCGGAGGGGGCGGCGGTGGGGGCGCTGTCGGGCAGGGCGGTTTCCGGCAGGGCCGCGTCGGAAGCGGTGGCGGTGGGAGCGGCGGCGTCGTCGTCGCCGTCGGGTGCCGCCGCGCGCCGGGCGGCGTCGGCGGCCGCGTGTGCGGCGGTGCCGACCGGGATCACGGCTCTCACGGTGCCCTGTGCCGCCGCCTGGGGCCCGGACGGCTCGGCCGGGCCCTCGACCGCCGTGCTCCCGGCGCCCCGCGCGGTCGGGTCCGAGGCCGATGCCGGGACGGACCCGCCCGTCCGCGCCCCAGGCGGTCCGCCGTGCTGTGCGCTGTGCCCGGCCCCGGCCGCCGCGAAGGGCTCGGTGGCACGACCGTGCGTGGGCCGGATGATCTGCCGGCCGAAACGGCCGTACGCCCCAAAGGTCTCAGGTGTGGCGGTGCGCCGGTACGTGCCGAAACGGCCGTACGTCCCGGCCGGCCGGGACGGGGCCGGACCCGCCTCCCTCGGCCGCAGCGCCAGGGCCACCGCCACCGACGCCGCTGCGGGCACGAGCGTGAGCAGCGTCAGGGCTCCGGGCAGCGGCAGCGGCCGGTCCGCCGCGAGGGACTCGGCGGCCGCGCCGTCGAACGGCATGCCCGTCAGGTCGCCGCGCAGGTGCAGGAAGACCAGCAGAGCCACCATCGAGCCAAGGACGCAGGACAGGGCCGTCGTCGTCGCCGAAAGGACCATCAGGCGCAGCGGGCCGAGTCCGATCGCGGACAGGCCGGTGCGGGGCCTCGTGGCGGGGTCGGTGCGGGCCACCGCGACCGCGAAGTACACCGTGGCGGCCAGGGGGGCCACGCACCAGGCGAGCCGCAGCAGGGCGGCACCGGTGGAACCGGGGTGGTTCAGCGCGTAGCCGAGGGCGCAGAGCAACAGGAAACCCGTCCCCGCCGAGGCCGCCGTGACCAGCAGGCGGCGCAGCTGGACGGCGGGGTGGGCGCCGCGGGTCAGACGGAGAGCGAGCACGCGGCCCGGCCTTCCGTCTCGGTGGGCCCGCCGACCGGCGGCAGGTGCACCGTCTGTACGCGCCGCCCGTCGAGCAGGGACACCGTGCGGTCGGCGAGCGCCGCGGTCTCCGCGTCGTGCGTGGCCAGGACGACCGTGATGCCGTGGGAGCGGGCCGCCGTGGTGAGGGTGCGCAGCACATGGGCGCGGTCGGCGCGGTGCAGGGGCGCCGTGGGCTCGTCGGCGAACAGGACCGACGGGGCGGGGGCGAGGGCACGGGCGATGCACACCCGCTGCCGCTCGGCCTGCACCAGCTGGTGCGGGCGTTTGCGGGCGCCCTCGCCGATGTCCAGGCGCTCCAGCCACTCCAGGGCCGCTTTCTTGGCGCGGCGCCTGCTGGTGCCGCGCAGCATCAGCGGCAGGGCGGTGTTCTCCCAGGCGTCGAGCTCCGGGACCAGCGAGGGAGCCGGGTCGATCCAGCCGAAGCGGTCGCGGCGCAGCCGCTCGCGGGTGAGGGAGCTCATGGTGTGCACGGGCACGCTGTTGAACCAGACCTCGCCGCGCCGGACGGGCACCAGGCCGGACAGGCACCGCAGCAGGGTGGTCTTGCCGCTGCCCCGTGGGCCGCTGACGGCGAGGATCTCGCCTTCCCGGACGCCGAGCGAGACACCGCTGAGCGCGGGGGAGCCGTCGTCGTGCTGGAAGTGCAGGGCGCGTGCCCAGAGCACGTCGTTGTCCGGTGGGGCCTCCATGGGCGTACACCTCGGTTCAGATCCGTAGTTCCCGTGCCAATCCCCCGTGCGGGGGAACGAAGGCAGGGCCGATCGGTCACTGGCACGCTAGGCAGAAGGCGGGCGGGACGCCGGACAGCACGCGGCCCCGGACCGCCGTTTCTCACTCGAACGGGCGGCACCGGGGCCGGTGTTGATCATCCATGCAGACGATCGGAGCGACGCGGGGTCACAGCTTCGTCCACGCCTCCGACAGCGTGGCGCGCAGGATCTGCTCGATCTCGTCGAACGTCGACTGGTCGGAGATCAGCGGCGGGGCGAGCTGGACGACCGGGTCGCCGCGGTCGTCGGCACGGCAGTACAGGCCGTTCTCGTACAGCTTCTTGGAGAGGAAGCCGTAGAGGACCCGTTCGGTCTCGTCCGCGTCGAAGGACTCCCTGGTGGCCTTGTCCTTGACCAGCTCGATGCCGTAGAAGAAGCCGTTGCCGCGGACGTCGCCGACGATCGGCAGGTCGTGGAGCTTCTCCAGGGTGGCGCGGAAGCCGCCCTCGTTGTCGAGGACGTGCTGGTTGAGGTTCTCGCGCTCGAACAGGTCGAGGTTGGCCAGGCCCACGGCCGCGGAGACCGGGTGGCCGCCGAAGGTGTAGCCGTGCAGGAAGGTGTTGTCGCCCTTGTAGAACGGCTCGGCCAGGCGGTCGGAGATGATGCACGCGCCTATGGGGGAGTAGCCCGAGGTCATGCCCTTGGCGCAGGTGATCATGTCCGGGACGTAGTCGAACTTGTCGCAGGCGAACATCGTGCCCAGGCGGCCGAAGGCGCAGATGACCTCGTCGGAGACGAGCAGCACGTCGTACTGGTCGCAGATCTCGCGCACCCGCTGGAAGTAGCCGGGCGGGGGCGGGAAGCAGCCGCCCGCGTTCTGCACCGGCTCCAGGAAGACCGCGGCGACCGTGTCCGGGCCCTCGAAGAGGATCTGCTGCTCGATCTGGTCGGCGGCCCAGCGGCCGAAGGCCTCGGGGTCGTCACCGTGGATCGGCGCCCGGTAGATGTTCGTGTTCGGGACCTTGTGGGCGCCCGGGACGAGGGGCTCGAAGGGCGCCTTCAGGGCGGGGAGCCCGGTGATGGACAGGGCGCCCTGCGGGGTGCCGTGGTAGGCGACCGCGCGGGAGATGACCTTGTGCTTGGTGGGCTTGCCGACCAGCTTGAAGTACTGCTTGGCGAGTTTCCAGGCGGTCTCGACCGCCTCACCGCCGCCGGTGGTGAAGAACACCTTGTTCAGGTCGCCCGGGGCGTGGTGCGCGAGGCGCTCGGCCAGCTCGACGGCCTTGGGGTGGGCGTAGGACCACACCGGGAAGAACGCCAGCTCCTGCGCCTGCTTGAAGGCGGTCTCGGCGAGTTCGACCCGGCCGTGCCCGGCCTGCACCACGAACAGGCCTGCGAGACCGTCGAGGTAGCGCTTGCCCTGGTCGTCGTAGATGTACGTGCCCTCGCCCCGGACGATGGTGGGGACGGGGGCCTTCTCGTACGACGACATGCGCGTGAAGTGCATCCACAGGTGGTCGTACGCGGTCTGGGAGAGGTCCTTGCTCACGGCTATCGGGTCCTCACGGTTATCGGGTTCCCCACATGTAGGTCTGCTTCTTGAGCTTGAGGTAGACGAAGCTCTCGGTGGAGCGCACTCCGGGGACGGCCCGGATGCGTTTGTTGATGACCTCCAGGAGGTGGTCGTCGTCCTCGCAGACGATCTCCACCATCAGGTCGAAGGAGCCTGCGGTCATCACCACGTACTCGCATTCGGACATGGCCGTCAGCGCGTCCGCCACCGACTCCACGTCGCCCTCGACGTTGACGCCGACCATCGCCTGTCTGCGGAAGCCCACGGTGAGCGGGTCCGTGACGGCGACGATCTGCATCACGCCCTGGTCGAGCAGCTTCTGGACGCGCTGGCGCACGGCCGCCTCGGACAGGCCCACGGCCTTGCCGATGGCGGCGTACGGCCGGCGGCCGTCCTCCTGGAGCTGCTCGATGATGGCGAGGGAGACGGCGTCCAGCTGGGGACCGCCGCCGTTCCTGGACTCGCGGGAGTCCCTCTGGTCTGCGCTTCGACTGGCCACCGGCTCACTGTGCACGAGGTCTCGACACTTCCGCAAGGTCTGATCGATGAAATCCGTTGTCTGCGTAGCTCACATCTGCGGATTCCGCACGATCGAAGGGAGTGGGGGTGTTGAAAACGTGAACCGGCCGACTAGGGTGGGTGTCTCAAGTAATGGACATCCGAACTGGAGGGCCGGCAGTGAGCACCGAGCTGCGTCGTCTGCGCAACTACATCGGCGGTGAGTTCCGGGACGCCGCCGACGGACGGACCACCGAGGTGGTCAATCCCGCGACGGGCGAGGCGTACGCGACCGCTCCGCTGTCCGGGCAGGCGGACGTGGACGCCGCGATGGCGGCGGCCGCCGAGGCCTTCCCCGGCTGGCGCGACACCACGCCCGCCGAGCGCCAGAAGGCTCTGCTGAAGATCGCGGACGCCTTCGAGGAGCGCGCCGAGGAACTGATCGCGGCCGAGGTGGAGAACACGGGCAAGCCGGTCGGGCTGACCCGCTCCGAGGAGATCCCGCCGATGGTCGACCAGATCCGCTTCTTCGCGGGTGCGGCGCGGATGCTCGAGGGGCGCTCGGCCGGTGAGTACATGGAGGGCCTGACCTCCATCGTCCGCCGCGAGCCGGTCGGCGTCTGCGCGCAGGTCGCGCCGTGGAACTACCCGATGATGATGGCCGTGTGGAAGTTCGCCCCGGCGATCGCGGCGGGCAACACGGTCGTCCTCAAGCCGTCCGACACCACCCCGGCGTCCACGGTCCTGATCGCGGAGATCCTCGGCGGGATCCTGCCGAAGGGCGTCTTCAACGTCATCTGTGGCGACCGCGAGACCGGCCGCATGATGGTCGAGCACGAGATCCCGGCGATGGCCTCCATCACCGGCTCGGTGCGCGCCGGCATCCAGGTCGCCGAGTCCGCGTCCAAGGACGTCAAGCGCGTCCACCTGGAGCTGGGCGGCAAGGCGCCGGTCGTGGTCTTCGAGGACACCGACATCGCCAAGGCCGTCGAGGACATCTCGGTCGCGGGCTACTTCAACGCCGGCCAGGACTGCACGGCCGCCACGCGCGTCCTCGTCCACGAGTCCATCCACGATGAGTTCGTCTCCGCGCTGTCCAAGGCCGCGTCCGAGACGAAGACCGGGCAGCCGGACGACGAGGACGTGCTGTTCGGCCCGCTCAACAACCCCAACCAGCTCAAGCAGGTCGAGGGCTTCATCGAGCGGCTGCCCGCGCACGCGCGCGTGGAGGCCGGCGGCAAGCGGGTCGGCGACAAGGGCTACTTCTACGCGCCGACCGTCGTCTCGGGCCTGAAGCAGGACGACGAGATCATCCAGAAGGAGGTCTTCGGCCCGGTCATCACCGTGCAGTCCTTCCGCGACGAGGACCAGGCCGTGGAGTGGGCCAACGGCGTCGAGTACGCGCTCGCCTCCTCCGTGTGGACCAAGGACCACGGCCGCGCCATGCGGATGTCCAAGAAGCTCGACTTCGGCTGCGTCTGGATCAACACGCACATCCCGCTGGTCGCGGAGATGCCGCACGGCGGCTTCAAGAAGTCCGGCTACGGCAAGGACCTGTCGGCGTACGGCTTCGACGACTACACGCGGATCAAGCACGTGATGACGTCGCTGGACGCGTAGCCACCCCGTTCCGTTGTGACGGCCCCGGGCGCTGATGCCGCCCGGGGCCGTTCGTGTGCGCGCGGCCCGGGGCCGTTCGGTGCGCGCGGACCTGTTTTTGAACATGTTCAACATGGGCGTAGAGTGCCGCCATGAGCGACAGAGCCGCCCTGCTGAAGGGCATCCGTGCGTGGCTGGTCTTCTTCGTCGTGTGCCTGGTGCTCAGCGGCGCCACGGCCTTTCCCCTCGTGCACGAACTGCGCTGGACCGGGGACCTGCTGCGCGCGCTGTCCGTGGGCGACTACCTGCCCGGGCTGACGGACTGGATCGAGCGGGTCCGGGCCGGGCTCGACGAGGCCGACGCCGAGTACCCCTTCCTCCTGTACGGCACGGACTGGCTGGCCTTCGCGCACCTGGTGATCGCGGTCGCCTTCTACGGGCCCTACCGCGACCCGGTCCGCAACATCTGGGTCGTCGAGTTCGGGATGATCGCCTGCGCCGGCATCGTTCCGCTCGCCCTGATCTGCGGACCGCTGCGCGGGATCCCCTTCTGGTGGTCGGTGATCGACATGGCCTTCGGGGTGTTCGGGGTGATCCCGCTGTACGTCGTACGGCAGCGGATCAAGCGGCTTCAGGCGCTGACCGCCCCGGCGGCCGTCACCCCGGCGTTCGGTGGCTGAGAAAAACTGTTATCCCGAGAACCTTCACGCCGTCTCCCCGCATGTGATCCCCCACATAGCCAAGACCCCCGTCCTGCCTGAGAGGGTGCGTGCGGAAAAGTACTGATCTCAGCCGGCGAGAGGCCACCGTGGACAGTCAGCACTGGCACGCCGTCATCACGGCGGCGCAGGCCGGTGACCGGCAGGCGCTGGACGAACTGGTCGCGGGCTGGCTGCCGCTGGTCTACAACATCGTGGGCCGGGCCCTGAACGGCCACGCGGACGTCGACGACGTCGTCCAGGAGACCATGCTGCGCGCGGTCGACAACCTCGGTTCGCTGCGCGACCCGGACAGCTTCCGGTCCTGGCTGGTGGCGATCGCCATGCGCCAGATACGCGATCGCGCCCGGCGCCGCACCCCGGAGCGGCTGGAGGAGGCGGCGGCCTCCGACTTCGCCGAACTGACCGTGTTGCGCCTGCAGTTGGAGGGGCAGCGGCGCGAGGTCGCCGAGGCCGTGCGCTGGCTCGACGACGAGGACCGGCAACTGCTGTCGCTGTGGTGGCTGGAGGTCGCGGGCGAACTGACCCGGCGCGAACTGGCCGCGGCCGTCGGCATCACCCGGCAGCACGCCGCCGTGCGCGTCCAGCGGATGAAGGAGCGCCTGGAGACCTCGCGCGGCATCGTCCGCGCCCTGGACGGCGCCTGCCCCGGCCTGCGCGAGCTGACCGGCCGCTGGGACGGCCGGCCCGACTCGGTGTGGCGCAAGCGGCTGGCCCGGCACATCCGCGGCTGCGGCTACTGCGGCGACACCCCCGAGACGGTGGTCCCGGCGGAACGCCTCCTGGTCGGCATCGCGCTGGTCCCGCTGCCCGTCGGGTTCACACTGTCGCTCGCCTTCGGCGGCAAGACGGCCGTGGCCGCCACCTCCGCCGGGTGGTCCGCCAAGCTGCTGGGCGCGCTCACCAAGCCGGCCGTCGCGATGACCGCCGGCGCGACGATCGTGGCGGGCGGCGCGTACGTCGTCACCCAGCCACCGGACGCCCCGCCTCCCCGGGCCGCGGTCACCCCCACGGCGACGGCCACGTCCGAACCGCCGCCCTCCGCCACGCCCCGCCCCAGCCCCACCCCCACGCCCTCCAAGGCGGCGAAGAGGAAGGCCGACCTGTACGGCACGGTCGTCGACGCCGTCGACCGTGCCCCCGACCCGGACGCCCGGCCCGCCGCCCTGCCCCGCCGCCCCGAGTCCGGCATCACCAGCACCGGCGGCCCGAAGGCCGTCATGCAGCACCGTGGCGACAGCGTGACGCTGAGCGGCCGGGGCTATGTCCTGGTCCGCTGGCAGATCTCGCCGCACGCCCGGCCCGGCGGGGTGGTCATGCCGACCTGGACCGGCCTGACGGGCAAGCTGTTCCACGTGGCCTCCGGCGGCTCGCGCCGCATGGACGACCCGCTGCCCGGCGCCCCGAACGGCTACGCCACCGGTATGGGCGGCCCGGACATCGGATACGCCGTGCTGCCGCCCGGCACCCAGCAGATGTGGCAGAACGAGTACTTCTACCTCGACGGCACCGTCACCCTCACCCAGAACGAACGCGGCTGCGATTACGGCATCACGGTCTTCCCATCCGGCTGGGCGGCCGTGGACAAGGACGTCAACACGGGCCCCGCCCAGGGCGCCATCCGCTACGGCCTCGTCCGCGACACCGGCACGGACAGCGCGCCGGTGCCGCAGTACGTCACGCGGGCGACCCCGGCCGATCCGGCGACGGTCCCGCAGCGCTCGCGCGTGTAGCGCACAGCACGTCGATGCGGTTGGTCGTGATCGAGTCCACTCCCGCGTGCAGCAGCCGCCGCATGGAGCGCCGTGTGTCGGGGGTCCACGCGGACAGCAGGTAGCCGTCGCGGTGGATCCGCTCGGCGAGGGGCCGGTCCACCAGGCCGAAACGGTAGTTCAGCCAGCGCGGGCGGATCGCCTCCAGCAGGACGGGCCGGGGCGGGGCCAGCGTCGTCCAGGTGAGGGCGATCTCGGCGGCCGGGTCCGCCGCGCGCACGGCGAGCATGGCGTCGGCGCCCGCGCAGTAGTAGACGCGGTCCGCCGCCCCGGCCTCCCGTACGGCGTCCGTCACCCGCCGCACCGCCCGTACGTCGGGCGAGCCGGGCAGGTCGATCATCACCCGGTGGCCGTCGGTCGCGGCGAGCGCCTGCGTCAGGGTGGGGACCCCGCCGCCGGTCAGCCCGCGCACCTCCTCCCAGGACAGCGCGAGCACCGGCCGCTCGTGCTCCCAGAGCCGCTTCAGCGTGTCGTCGTGCAGCAGTACCGGCACGCCGTCCCGGGTGAGCCGTACGTCGATCTCCACCGCGTCCGCGCCCCGGTCGAGCGCGGAACGCAGCGAGGCGACGGTGTTCTCGCGGTGGCGGTACGGGTCGCCCCGGTGGGCCACGGCGGTCACGCGCCGCCCGGCAGGCCCGGGGTGTCCCGGGTGCTCGTGCTGCTCGGGGTGCGCTGGGTGCTCGGGGGAGGACGTCACCGGTCGAGCCATCCCGCGGTGTACGTGTCGATCTCCTCCTTGATCCTCGCCTTGCCCGCCGCGTCCAGGAAGGACGCCTCCACGGCGTTCTTCGCCAGGTCGGCCAGGCCCCGCTCGTCGAGGTCGAGCAGCCGGGCGGCGACCGCGTACTCGTTGTCGAGGTCGGTGCCGAACATCGGCGGGTCGTCGGAGTTGATCGTGACGAGGACCCCGGCCGCGGCGAACTCCTTGAGCGGGTGCTCGTCGAGGGTGCGGACCGCGCGCGTGGCGATGTTGGAGGTCGGGCACACCTCCAGCGGGATCCGGTGCTCGGCGAGGTGCGCCAGCAGCTTCGGGTCCTGCGCGGAGCTGGTGCCGTGGCCGATGCGCTCGGCCCGCAGATGTGTGAGGGCGTCCCAGACCGTCTGAGGGCCGGTGGTCTCACCGGCGTGCGGTACGGAGCGCAGCCCGGCGGCGATCGCCCGGTCGAAGTAGGGCTTGAACTGCGGACGCGGCACGCCGACTTCGGGCCCGCCCAGACCGAAGGAGACCAGGCCCTCCGGGCGCAGCCGGTCGTCGGTGGCGAGCCGGGTCGTCTCCTCGGCGGCTTCGAGTCCCGCCTCACCGGGGATGTCGAAGCACCAGCGCAGCACGGTCCCGAAATCGGCCTCCGCGGCCTTGCGGGCGTCCTCGATCGCGTCCATGAAGGCGCGCTCGTCGATGCCGCGGCGGGTGGAGGAGAACGGGGTGATGGTCAGCTCGGCGTACCGCACCTGCTGCCGGGCCAGGTCACGGGCCACCTCGTAGGTCAGCAGCCGGACGTCCTCCGGGGTGCGGATCAGGTCGACGACCGACAGGTACACCTCGATGAAGTGGGCGAAGTCGGTGAACGAGAAGTAGTCGACCAGGGCGGCGGGATCGGTGGGGACCTTCGAGTCGGGGTGCCGGGCGGCCAGTTCGGACACGATCCGGGGGGAGGCGGAGCCCACGTGGTGCACATGCAGTTCGGCCTTGGGCAGTCCGGCGACGAAGGCCGTCAGGTCGCGTGGGGCGCGCGGGTCGACGAGATGCTCGGTCAAGGGTTCCTCCCCGGAACGGCGCCCCTGCCGGCGCGTGGCGGGCGGGCGCGGGTGATCGGCTGATCGGATGACTCGGTCTCATCGTAGGCGCTGGAGCAGCGCCCCTCAGGGGCGCGGGGCTGCACCGATATGCGGCTCCGCCGCGTGGGTGCGACCGGCCCCAACGCAACCCGCACTGTGGCACGCGCCGAACGGCCCCGTAGCATGGCGGCACGATCGACCCAGGGGGGATGCACCATGACGGACGCGACGCAACCAGACGGAGGCGGCGGCCACGACCCGTGGGCGCCCCCGGAGAACAAGACCTCGCTCGACAAGAACCAGACGCCGCAGTCGCCGTCCGTGCACGACCAGGCCACGGTCACCTCGATGCCGAGCGCGGGTTTCACCCCGCCCACCGGCACGCCCCAGTTCGACACCTCCGGCGCCGTCCCACCCCCGCCCGTCGCCCCCGGCGGGTACGGCTACCCCGGCTATCCGCAGGCCGGTTACGGCTGGCCGGGCATGCCCGCGGCCCCCCAGAACGGCATGGGCGTCGCCGCGATGGTGCTGGGCATCATCTCCTGCGCGCTCTTCTGCCTGTACGGCGTGGTCTCCCTGGTCACCGGCATCCTCGCCGTCGTCTTCGGCATCAAGGGCCGCAAGCGCGCCGAGGCCGGAGTGGCCACCAACCACGGTCAGGCGCAGGCGGGTCTGATCATGGGCATCATCGGGATCATCCTCGGCATCGCGGTGATCGTCCTGATAGCCGTCGGCATCACGGCCGCGATCAACAGCGACGAGCCGTCCGACGACCCGTACTACGGCGCGCACTCCCCGGTCGCCACTGCCGCGGCCCACCACTGAAACTGCCGTACTGCGCGGCGGATTCGGCCACTACGATTCCCTGGTCTGACAACGGAGGGGAGATCGTCCATGTCCAACACCAACCCCACGCCCGGTGGGTTCGGTCCGCCGTCCCAGCCACCGCAGCAGCCGTCCCCCGGGTACGGCTATCCGCAGCAGGGCGGCCCCGGCTACGGCTACCCCCAGGGCACTCCCGGTTACCCGGCCGCGCCCCCCGCGGGCTACCCCCAGGCTCCCGGCTACGCGATGCCCGCGCAGCCGAGCAACGGCATGGGAACCACGGGTCTGGTGCTGGGCATCATCGGCGTGGTGTGCAGCGTGACCTTCCTGCTGTGGTTCTTCGGTGTGATCCTGGGCATCCTGGCGATCATCTTCGGCGCGATCGGCCGGGGCAAGGCCACCCGTGGTGAGGCCACCAACAAGGGTGCGGCGACCGCCGGTCTGGTCTGCGGCATCATCGCCACCGTGATCCTGCCGCTGCTGGGCTTCCTGCTCTTCGCCAGCATCATGGGCGGGCTCGGCGCGGCTTCCTGAACGAAGGTCCGGGACGAGGGGCCGGTCCCTGGGCCGGCCCCTCACTCATGCCGCGCGCAGCCGCTCCCGCGCCTCCATCAGCGCGAAGCCCAGCAGGTTCGGCCCCCGCCACCGCTCCGGATCCGCCGCCGCCTCATCGTCCGCGGCCAGCCCGATGCCCCACACGCGGTCCACGGGACTCGCCTCGACCAGCACCCGGTCGCCCGTGTTCAGCAGAAACTCGCGCAGCTCGGGATGCGCGCCGAACTTGTGGACACTGCCCTCCACGACGATCCGGAACCGCTCCCGCTCCCATATCGCCTCGTCGAACCCGCGCACGAGCCGCCCGGCCTTCTTCGCCTCGGCGGGATGCGCGGCGGACAGGACGGCCCGCTCCGCCTCCGGGTCCTCGAAGAGCCGGGCCTTGCCCGCCATCATCCAGTGCTCGGCCGTCGCGTACTCCACGCCGTCCACCGTGAACGGCGCCGGCCACCACTGGCTCAGACAGCTCGCCCCGATCCGGCCGTCCGGCCGCGGCCGGTGCCCCCAGAAATGCAGATACTTGATCCTCGCCCCCGCGCGGACCGCCCTGATCAGCGCGTCCCGGGAAGGGGCCGCCCCCGTGATCTTCTCCATGCACGCGAGTCTGGCACGCACCACTGACAGACCGTCCTGCCTCAGCACGGCGGACTCGACACCTGGTCGACAGATTCCGTCGCGTAACCAAAAATCAACAACGGAATCCCTTGTTGGCATGCCATCCCTCTGTCAGGATCGGCACTCAAATCGAGCCTGAGCCACGCCGGCCCCATCACGGGGACACGGAGGAGAGCGACATGCACAACCCGGGCAACGCCACCGCGGACCGATTCCCGGCCGAGGAGCGCTTCGCGCAGGGCGCGCAGTACATCGCCGGGCGCCTGACCAGGGGCACCTCCGGCCGCACGCACGCGGTCGTCGACCCGGCGTCGGGTGAGGAGGTCCTGCGCTACGAGCTGGCGGGCACGGCCGACGTCGACCGGGCCGTCGCAGCCGCCCGCGAGGCCTTCCCGGGCTGGGCGGCGGCCACGCCCGGCGAGCGTTCCGACGCCCTGCACCGGTTCGCCGCGGTCCTGGCCGACCGAGCCGAGGACTTCGCCCGCGCCGAGTCGCTCCAGTGCGGCAAGCCGCTGAAGCTGAGCCGCGAGTTCGACGTCCCGGGGACGATCGACAACACCGCCTTCTTCGCCGGTGCCGCGCGGCTTCTGCCGGGCCAGTCCGCCGGCGAGTACTCCGGGGACCACACGTCGTACATCCGCCGCGAGCCCATCGGTATCGTCGGGTCGATCGCGCCCTGGAACTATCCCCTCCAGATGGCCGCCTGGAAGGTCCTGCCGGCGATCGCCGCGGGCAACACCATCGTCCTGAAGCCCGCCGAGCTCACCCCGCTGACCTCGCTGCTCTTCGCCCAGGCGGCGACGGACGCCGGGATCCCGGGCGGAGTGATCAACATCGTCACCGGCACGGGCAGGGAGGCTGGTGAGCACCTCGTCGGCCACCCCGACGTGGCCATGACCTCCTTCACCGGCTCCACCGCCGTCGGCAAGCGCGTCGCCGAGATCGCCACCGCCACCGTCAAGCGCCTCCACCTGGAGCTCGGCGGCAAGGCACCCTTCGTGGTCTTCGACGACGCCGACCCGGAGGCCGCCGCCCACGGCGCGGTCGCCGGCGCGCTCATCAACACCGGTCAGGACTGTACGGCCGCCACGCGCGCGTACGTGCAGCGACCGCTGTACGAGGCCTTCGTGGAGCGGACGGCGGCGCTCATGGAGAGTGTCCGGCTCGGCGACCCCTTCGCCGCCGGTACGGACCTCGGCCCGCTCATCTCGCACGTCCAGCGCGACCGGGTCGCCGGTTTCGTCGACCGGGCGCGTGCCTACGCGCGCGTGGTGACCGGCGGCGAAGCGCCGGAGGGCGAGCTGGCCAAGGGCGCCTACTACCGGCCCACCCTCATCGCCGACGCCGCCCAGGACAGCGAGGTCGTCCAGTCGGAGATCTTCGGCCCCGTACTGGTCGTGATGCCGTTCGACACCGACGACGAGGGCCTCGCGCTCGCCAACGACACCCCCTACGGGCTCGCCGCCTCCGCCTGGACCCGGGACGTGTACCGGGCGAACCGGGCCACGCGCGAGATCAAGGCGGGCTGTGTGTGGGTCAACGACCACATCCCGATCATCAGCGAGATGCCGCACGGCGGCTACAAGTCCTCCGGCTACGGCAAGGACATGTCCGCGTACTCGTTCGAGGAGTACACCCAGATCAAACACGTCATGTTCGACAACACCGCGGTGGCCGCCAAGGACTGGCACCGCACCGTCTTCGGGGACCGATAGTCGTATGCAGGCCGCCTGACCAACGGCCGTCCACCCTCCGAAAGGGCACCACGCGCATGGAGCAGTACGAGCCCGACCGCCTGTCCCCGGCCCAAGTGGCCGCCATACGGCGCAGTTTCAGGAACGGCAGGGCCGCCCTCACCCGGCGGTCGCTGCTGCGCGCCTCCGCGGGCGGGGCGCTGGCGGTCGGCGGACTCGGGACGCTGAGCGCCTGCGGCATCCCGGCGGCCGGCCAGTCGCAGGGCGGCGTCCCGGCGCAGGACCACTCGGCCAAGGAGAAGACCGTGAACTTCTCCAACTGGACCGAGTACATGGACGTCGACGACAGCGGCAAGCACCATCCGACGCTGGAGCAGTTCACCGAACGCACCGGGGTCAAGGTCAAGTACACCGAGGACATCAACGACAACAACGAGTTCTTCGGCAAGATCAAGCCGCAGCTCGCCGCGGGCCAGGACACCGGCCGGGACCTGATCGTCCTCACCGACTGGCTGGCCGGCCGCCTCATCCGCCTGGGCTGGGTGCAGAAGCTCGACCCGAGCAATCTGCCGCACGCCTACGCCAACCTGTCGGCCCAGTTCCGCAGCCCCGACTGGGACCCGGGCCGCGCCTACTCGTACGTCTGGCAGGGCATCTCGACCGTCATCGCGTACAACAAGAAGGCCCTCGACGGCGTCGAGGTGAAGTCCATATCCGACCTGCTCGACAACCCCAGGCTCAAGGGGCGGGTCGGCTTCCTGTCGGAGATGCGCGACAGCGTCGGCATGACGCTGCTCGACATGGGCAAGGACCCGGCGGACTTCACCGCCGACGACTACGACGCGGCCATCGCCCGCCTCCAGAAGGCCGTCGACAAGGGCCAGATCCGCCGTTTCACCGGCAACGACTACACCTCGGACCTGACCAGCGGCGACTTCGCGGCCTGTGTCGCCTGGGCCGGTGACGTCGTGCAGCTCAAGGCGGACAGCCCCGACATCGACTTCCTCATCCCGGACAGCGGCTACATGACGTCGACCGACAACCTGCTGATCCCCAACAAGGCCCGTCACAAGACGAACGCCGAGCGGCTCATCGACTTCTACTACGAGAAGAAGCCGGCCGCCGAACTCGCCGCGTACATCAACTACGTGTGCCCCGTCGACGGTGTGAAGGCCGAGCTGGCGAAGATCGACGAGGACGCGGCGAACAACCCGCTGATCATCCCCGACAAGGCCATGGCCGCCAAGTCACACGCCTTCCGCTCGCTGAGCTCGAAGGAAGAGACCGAGTTCGAAGAGAAGTTCGCGAAGCTGACGGGGGCGTGACCCAAGATGACGAACAAGACAGACCCCACCGGCGACGTCCGCCTGACGGGCATATCCAAGACCTACGGCGCCTTCACCGCCGTCCATCCACTCGACCTGACCGTGGAGCAGGGCTCCTTCTTCGCCCTGCTCGGCGCCTCCGGCTGCGGCAAGACCACCACCCTGCGCATGATCGCCGGCCTGGAGGAACCTTCGGCCGGGACCGTGTCGCTGGGCGGCCAGGAGGTGACCGCGCTCCCGCCGTACAAGCGGCCCGTGAACACGGTCTTCCAGTCCTACGCCCTCTTCCCGCACCTCGACATCTTCGAGAACGTCGCCTTCGGCCTGCGTCGGCGCGGCCTGAGATCGGTGAAGAAGCAGGTCGAGGAGATGCTCGACCTCGTCCAGCTCGGCGAGCAGGCCCGCAAGAAGCCGCACCAGCTCTCCGGCGGCCAGCAGCAGCGCGTCGCCGTGGCCCGCGCGCTGATCAACCATCCCAAGGTGCTCCTCCTCGACGAGCCGCTCGGCGCCCTCGACCTGAAGCTGCGCCGCCAGATGCAGCTGGAGCTCAAACGCATCCAGACCGAGGTCGGCATCACCTTCATCCACGTCACGCACGACCAGGAGGAGGCCATGACCATGGCCGACACGGTCGCCGTGATGAACGCGGGCCGCGTCGAGCAGCTCGGCTCGCCGGCCGACCTCTACGAGAACCCGCGCACCACCTTCGTCGCCAACTTCCTCGGCACCTCCAACTTCATCGAGGCCGAGGTCGACTCCAGGAGCGGCGAGGAGATCGTGCTGAAGGCGGGCGGCGGCAAGCTCGTCCTGCCCGAGGCGCGGTGTTCCGCCCCTGCGGCCACCGGCGGCAAGGTGCTGGTCGGCGTCCGCCCGGAGAAGATCTCCCTCACCCACGCGGACGACGCCGGCGAGATCCCCGACGGCCGCAACCGCATCAGCGGCCGGATCGCCGACTCCAGCTTCATCGGCGTCTCGACGCAGTACGTCGTCGACAGCCCGGTCTGCTCCGACTTCGAGGTCTACGCCCAGAACATCGACCGCGACCCGCGGCTCGTGCCCGGCGCCGAGGTCGTCCTGCACTGGAACCCGGCCCACACCTTCGGCCTGGACGCCGCCCAGGACGCCGACGCCGGAGTGGAAGAGGCGGTCTGATGTCGACACTCACCGAGGCGCCACCGCCGCTCGCACCGGAGGCCCCCGAGCCGAAACCCCCGAAGCGCAGGGGCCGCTGGACGCCGTACTGGCTGCTGTTGCCCGGCATCCTCTGGCTGGTGGTCTTCTTCGCCCTGCCGATGATCTACCAGGCCTCCACGTCCGTGCAGACGGGCTCCCTGGAGGAGGGCTACAAGGTCACCTGGCACTTCGCCACGTACTGGGACGCGCTGTCCGCGTACTGGCCGCAGTTCGTCCGCTCGGTGCTCTACGCGGGCACCGCGACGATCCTGTGCCTCCTGCTCGGCTACCCGCTCGCGTATCTCATCGCCTTCCGCGCGGGCCGCTGGCGGAACCTGATCATGATCCTGGTGATCGCGCCGTTCTTCACCAGCTTCCTGATCCGCACCCTGGCCTGGAAGACGATCCTCGCGGACGGCGGCCCGCTCGTCGGCGCGCTCGACACGCTGCACGTCCTGGACGTGACCAACTGGCTCGGCTGGACCGCCGGCGACCGGGTCCTCGCCACGCCGCTCGCGGTGGTGTGCGGACTGACGTACAACTTCCTGCCGTTCATGATCCTTCCGCTCTACACCTCGCTGGAGCGCATCGACGGCCGGCTCCACGAGGCCGCCGGTGATCTGTACGCCCGGCCCTGGACGACCTTCCGCAAGGTCACCTTCCCGCTGTCGATGCCGGGTGTCGTCTCCGGGACGCTGCTGACCTTCATCCCGGCCACCGGCGACTACGTCAACGCCGATCTGCTCGGCTCCACCGACACCCGCATGGTCGGCAACGTCATCCAGACGCAGTTCCTCAGAGTGCTCGACTATCCGACCGCCGCGGCACTCTCCTTCATCCTCATGGCGGCGATTCTCCTCATGGTCACCCTCTACATCCGCAGGTCCGGGACGGAGGATCTGGTCTAAATGCCCTTCGTCAACTGGCTCAAAAGAAATCTCGTCGTCATCGCGGGACTGCTGACACTCGGCTATCTGCTCCTGCCGAACGTCATCGTCACGGTGTTCTCCTTCAACAAGCCGAAGGGGCGCTTCAACTACGCATGGCAGCGGTTCTCCCTGGACGCCTGGAAGGACCCGTGCGGCGTCTCCGATCTGTGCGGCTCGCTGTCGGTCAGCCTCCAGATCGCCTTCTGGGCGACGCTCGGCGCCACGCTCCTCGGCACGCTCATCGCCTTCGCGCTGGTCCGCTACCGGTTCCGCGCCCGCGGCGCAGTGAACTCGCTGATCTTCCTGCCGATGGCGATGCCCGAAGTCGTCATGGCCGCCTCGCTGCTCACCCTGTTCCTCAACATGGGCGCCCAGCTGGGCTTCTGGACCATTCTCATCGCGCACATCATGTTCTGCCTGAGTTTCGTGGTCACGGCCGTCAAGGCGCGCGTGATGTCGATGGATCCGAAATTGGAGGAGGCGGCGCGCGACCTGTACGCGGGCCCGTTCCAGACCTTCGTGCGGGTCACCCTGCCGATCGCGGCACCCGGAATCGCGGCGGGCGCACTGCTCGCTTTCGCCCTCTCCTTCGACGATTTCATCATCACCAATTTCAATGCCGGCTCGACCGTCACCTTCCCCATGTTCGTCTGGGGTTCGGCGCAGCGCGGAACGCCCGTTCAGATCAATGTCATCGGCACGACCATGTTCGTCGTCGCCGTGCTGCTCGTCCTGGCTTCCATGGTCGTCGGTAACCGGCGCAACAGACAAAAGGCCTGACCGTAGGGAGTTGACATCATGGCCCCGAGCGCCATGAACCAGCGGAACCAGTGGATTCGTTCGCTTTCCGAAGCCCAACCGCTCCCGTACTGGCTGGACGACCCCGGCCGGCCCCGCCCCGAACCCGCCCTCACCACCTCCGAGACCTGCGATCTGCTGGTCGTCGTCGGCGGCTACAGCGGACTGTGGACGGCGCTGATCGCCAAGGAACGCGAACCGCAGCGGGACGTGGTGCTGGTGGAGGGCCGCGAGGTGGGCTGGGCCGCCTCCGGACGCAACGGCGGATTCTGCGCCGCCTCCCTCACCCACGGCCTGCCCAACGGCCTCGCCCGCTGGCCCGGCGAGATCCACAAGCTCCAGGAGCTGGGCGCCCGCAACCTCGACGCGATCGAGGCGGCGGTCGCCCGGCACTCCATCGACTGCGACTTCGAACGCACCGGCGAGATCGACGTCGCCACCGAGCCCTACCAGGCGGCGGAACTGCGCGACTGGCACGAGGAGACGGCCCGCCGGGGCCTCGCCGAGGGCGTCGAGTTCCTGGACGCCGAGGCGGTCCGGGAACAGGTGGACTCACCGACCTTCCAGGCGGGCCTGTGGGACCGCCGGGGCGTGGCCATGCTGCACCCCGCGAAGCTCGCCTGGGGCCTGAAACGGGCCTGTCTCGAGCTGGGCGTCCGCGTCTACGAGCACACCCCCGCCCTCACCCTGAAGCCGTACGGCGCGGGCATGGCCGTACGCACCCCGTACGGCCGGGTCCGCGCCCGCCAGGTCGCCCTCGGGACGAACATCTTCCCGAACCTGGTCCGGCGGGTCCGCTCGTACACCGTCCCGGTCTACGACTACGCCCTGATGACCGAGCCGCTCAGCCCTGACCGGCTGGCCTCGATCGGCTGGCAGAACCGCCAGGGCCTCGGGGACAGCGCCAACCAGTTCCACTACTTCCGCCTGTCCGCCGACAACCGGATCCTCTGGGGCGGCTACGACGCGATCTACCCCTACGGCGGCCGCGTCCGCGCCGAGTACGACGACCGCCCGGAGACCTACGCCAAGCTCGCGGGGCACTTCTTCACCTGCTTCCCGCAACTGGAGGGCGTCCGCTTCACCCACGCCTGGGGCGGCGCGATCGACACCTGCTCCCGCTTCTCGGCGTTCTTCGGCACCGCCCACCAGCGGAAGGTCGCCTACGCGGCGGGCTACACGGGCCTGGGCGTCGGTGCGACGCGCTTCGGCGCCGAGGTGATGCTGGACCTGCTGGCGGGGGAGCGCACGGAGCGCACCGAGCTGGAGATGGTCCGCAGGAAGCCGCTGCCGTTCCCGCCGGAACCCTTCGCCTGGACGGGCATCGCCCTCACCAAGTGGTCCCTGGCCCGCGCGGACGCCCAGGGCGGCCGCCGCAACCTGTGGCTGCGCACGATGGACCGGCTGGGGCTGGGCTTCGACAGCTGAACCGGCGGGTGTGAGACGGTTCACTCCAACGAGGGGCCGAAACCCGCGTAATGACCGCAAGGAGACCTCCCTCTCCCTCGTGACGCCCTCGGAACGCCCCGCGCGTTCGCGAGGTTCACGAGCGAGAAGGAGGTCTTCCTGATGACCGGTGCGAAGACGGCGGTCGAGTGGCTCGCATCCGTGGCACCCGACCCCGAGGCCTGCCGCTGGGAGTGGGAACGCAACCCGCTCGGGGTCGCGCTGCTGCCGGCCGGCAGCGCGTGGGACGTCCTCATCCTGCCCGGCGAACTCGGCTACGCCACGCTCGACGTGCTCAGCCGCGTCCTCGACCAGCCGGGCCCCGTGCTCGTCGACTTCGGCGACGCGCGCATGGGGTTCTTCGTGCCGCCGGGCACCGCGGCCCGCTGGCTCGGCACGGGCATCCGCACGGCGGGCGCCGGCACCTGGATCGTCGTGCCGTACCCGGGCCGTTCCTCACCCGGTGGCGTCCGCTGGCTCGTCCCCCCGGACGGCTCGGGCACCCTGACGGACCCGGCCCTGCTGGAACTGGCGATGCACGAGGCGGCGGCCGGGCTGGCAACGGGACAAGACGATTAGCCGGCCAAGGGCTGCCCGGGCCGGGCCGTCCGCCTGAGGAACAGCCACAGCGACGACAGCAGCACCGCGCACAGGCACCAACTGGCCACCACGTCCAGGGGCCAGTGGTAACCATGGCGGACCAGGCCGTAGCTCACGCCGAGTACGAGGGCGAGGCAGGCGGTGGCGAGGGTGCGGCGGGCGAGGGGCGTGCGGAGCCGGGGGAGCAGGAGCAGGGCGGCGCTGCCGTAGGCGATGGCGGCCGTGGCGGTGTGGCCCGAGGGGTAGTAGCCGGTGCCGGACGGGACGGCCGGGGCGCCGGGGCGGTCCGTGAGTTCCTTGAGCGTGACGATCAGTGCCGGAACCAGCGCCATGAGAAGGACCGCGGCGGTGACGGGCAGCCACCAGCGGTCCGTACCGCGGGTCCGAAGCGCGACGTATCCGAGGGCGACGGCGAGGGCCGGGAGCGCCACCTGGACGTTGCCGAGGTCGGAGAGGAACTCGGAGAGACCGTCCGGGTGGAGGAGGCCACGGCTGACGCGCTCGTCGAGACGGACGAGCGGACCGTCCGCGACGACCTGCCACGTGATCAGGGCGAAGAGGAGCGTCGGGATGCCGAACAGGACGACGAGGAAGCGCGGGTGCTGCGCGGTGGCGGATGCGTCGAGATCCTGGTCCCCGGAGATCGGCATGGAAACCAGCTTGGCACGGGCACGGATATCCACCGTCCACCCGCTCGACCCAGTGGAGGACTACGTGAACCAGCCGGCGCAGAACGAGGGCGACGGCCTCTTCGACCACGGTCCATGGCTCTACGCCGAGCAGGCGTCGCAGGGACAGCGGGCGGCACAGGAGCGACGGCAGAAACGGCTGGTCGGGGAGAGGGAGCGGGGCCGGGCATGACCTCGATGGGCCGGAAATGGAGGTCGGCCGCCCCGGAACAGGGGGGGAGTTCCGGGGCGGCCGTCCGGACCGGAACGTCGCGCGCCCCGGGGGGTTTGGGGCGGGCGACCGTCCGATCGGTGAGGAGATCCAGAGCCTCAGGCTCCGGTTGTGTGCGCGAGGGCACGACCAGGTCGAAGCTGGGGAGGCCTCGGCCTGATGTCACCCACAGTCCCCTGTGGGCGGGGTGTATCTCTCATCTGGGTAGAACCTACGACAGGGGCTGGGCCCAGGACAGTCCGTAGGGCCCCCTGTCATCCACCTCGCACACCTTCTTCACACGCTCTGCCGCTCACCGCCCCGGGAGCGGAACGGGAGCGGCTCACGTGCCCCGTCGCCGGCCCGGAGGCGCGCGGCGGCGCTTCAGATGCGGGAGAAGGCCTGCTCGATGATGTCGAGGCCCTCGTTCAGCAGGTCCTCGCCGATCACCAGCGGGGGCAGGAAGCGGAGGACGTTGCCGTAGGTGCCACAGGTCAGGACCAGCAGGCCCTCGGCGTGGCAGGCCTTGGCGAGCGCGGCGGTCGCCTCGGGGTGGGGCTCCTTCGTCGTACGGTCCTTGACCAGCTCGATGGCGATCATCGCGCCCCGGCCACGGACGTCACCGACGATGTCGAACTTGTCCTGCATGGCGGAAAGGCGCGTCTTCATCACGGCCTCGATGTGCTTCGCCCTGGCGTTGAGGTCGAGCTCCTTCATGGTCTCGATCGCGCCCAGGGCACCCGCGCAGGCGACCGGGTTGCCGCCGTAGGTGCCGCCCAGACCGCCGGCGTGCGCTGCGTCCATGATCTCGGCGCGCCCGGTCACGGCGGCGAGCGGCAGGCCGCCGGCGATGCCCTTGGCGGTGGTGATCAGATCGGGAACGACACCCTCGTCCTCACACGCGAACCACTGCCCCGTGCGGCAGAAGCCGGACTGGATCTCGTCGGCGACGAAGACGATGCCGTGGTCGGAGGCGAACTCGCGGATCGCCGGCAGGAAGCCCTTGGCCGGCTCGATGAAGCCGCCCTCGCCGAGCACCGGCTCGATGACGATCGCGGCGACGTTCTCCGCGCCGACCTGCTTGCTGATCTGGTCGATGGCCTGCGCGGCGGCCTCGGGACCGGCGTTGTCGGGACCGGTCGGCCAGCGGTAGCCGTACGCCACGGGCACGCGGTACACCTCGGGTGCGAACGGGCCGAAGCCGTGCTTGTACGGCATGTTCTTGGACGTCAGCGCCATGGTCAGGTTCGTGCGCCCGTGGTAGCCGTGGTCGAACACCACGACGGCCTGCCGCTTCGTGTACGACCGTGCGATCTTCACGGCGTTCTCGACGGCCTCGGCGCCGGAGTTGAACAGCGCGCTCTTCTTGGCGTGGTCACCCGGGGTCAGCTCGGCGAGCGCCTCGGCGACCTCCACGTACCCCTCGTACGGCGTGACCATGAAACAGGTGTGGGTGAAGTCGGCGAGCTGCGCGGACGCCCGGCGCACGACGGCCTCGGCGGAGGCACCGACGGAGGTCACGGCGATGCCCGACCCGAAGTCGATCAGCCGGTTGCCGTCGACGTCCTCGATGATCCCGCCGCCGGCCCGCGCCGTGAACACGGGCAGCACGGACCCCACACCCTGCGCGACCGCGGCGGTGCGGCGGGCCTGCAACTCCTGCGACTTCGGTCCGGGAATGGCGGTGACGACGCGACGCTCCTGCGGAAGTGCGGTCATGCGGGGCTCCTGGGGTGGTGCGGACGAATGGGTACAGCCACTGCGCTTCTTTTCTCGCAGGCTAGGACGGGGGAAGGGGGGTGGGCATGCTCCATGTGGGCGTTGTCGGGAGGGTGGCTTGTCCGGGGTGGACATGGCGGTCTGGTGGGCTGGTGCCCCCGCCCCGGCCGTGTAAGCGGTGAACTCCCCAGGGGAGGGCGTTAGATTGGCTCGCTGATGGTGGACGGAGCGGCTGGTCAGGGGGCAAGGGCGATGGACAGCGACGGGACGCAGGAGGCGCGGGGTACGCACGCGAACCCGGTGCCGCGTCCGGCGGGGCCGCCGGAGGTGCCGCCAGAGGGGTTCACCGTGCCGCCCCGACCGACCCGGGCGCCGGGAGTGCCCCCGGTGCCGGACGGGTCCTCCTTCCTGACCTGGCTGCGCACGCCCCGGCCCGAGGCGCCGCCGGGCGTATGGCGGTTCGGGCATCGGCCGCGGCCGGCACAGGAGCCGGAGGAGATCCCCACGCGGCAGCTGCTGAGCGGGGCGCTGATCGCCTTCCTGGTGGGATGGCTGGTCTGGTCGCTGCTCCAGAACGGCTACCTCGGCAACTGGTGGTGGGTGCCGTTCGATCTGATCGTTCCCGACGCCTGGCGCGGTGCCGACAGTGACATCGGCGAGACCGGCACGTTCGTGGTGTACCAGGGGTACGAGCTGCTCGTCGCCCTGGCGATCATGGTCGGCGTGGCCCGGCTCGGCCGCTGGGGCGAGGTGTGGCGCCGCTTCGTCGTCCCCCGTTTCCGCAGGCCTGAGCCCCCGCAGGGGCAGCCGGCCGACCAGGACGATCCGGCCCAGTGGAACGAGCTCCGCGCCGCAGGAGCCGTCGACGCCGCCGAGCGGCTCGCCGCCGAGGCCCGCTCCGGGCTCATGCGCGACGTCGACCATGCCCGGATCCTCCGCGCCTGGCAGGGCGTGCGCACCGGACGGCACAGCCTCGCCACCTTCAGCTCCACGGTCCTGCGGGACGGCGCCGCCGCCTGCCTCCACCCTTCCGGGGAGCGGGACTTGCCCGCCCGGCTCGCCCGGCACGACCTGATCACCGGCCAGGTGCGGATCGGCACCACCGTGGACGACGCCCGCAACCCCTACACCTACCGCGGCGCGGGGCTCGGTCTCGGGCCCGACCTGCTCGGTACCTCGCTCGTGGCCGTCGGCCCCGCCGGCTCCGGCAAGACCGGCACCGTCGTGCGGCCGCTCGCCGAGTCGCTGTGTCTGCACGCTCTCGCCGGGCGGGCCGCCGTCGTCGTGGTCGGGGCGGCGGGGGCCGGGCTCGGGCCGGCCGACGCGTATGACGTCGTCGTGCGGATCGGGAACCAGGAGTCCGAGTACGACCTGGATCTGTACGGGGGGACCGGCGACCCGGACGAGGCCGCGGCGGTGCTCGCCGAGGCGCTCGTCGGCGACCTCGCCGATCCGCATCCGGGCAGTGACAGCCGGCGTTCCACGACCGTCCTCGCGCAGTTGCTGGGGCCGTTCCGGGCCGTGCACGGGCGTTTTCCGTCCGTGCCGGAGCTGCGGCAGTTGCTGGACGGGGCGCCGGGGCCGCTGGCCGCGCTGCGGCAGGGGCTCCAGGACGCCGGGCAGGAGTCGCTGTTGCGGGAACTGGACGCCCGGGAGCGGCAGATGGGGCAGCCGGGTGATGTCGGCGGGGTGCTCGCGGATCGGGTCGCCCTGCTGGACCGGCCCGCCTTCGCCTCCTTCTTCGACACCTCGGGGGCCACCCGGCCCTTCACGCTCAAGGCCCTCGACCATCCCGTACGCGTGCGGATCGACCTGCCCGAGCGCGGGCACGCCGACGCGTCCCGGATGCTGGCGCGGCTGGTGCTCGCGCAGTTCACGGCGAGTGTCGCCGTACGCGAGGACCGGTCGCTGTTCGCCTGTCTGCTGCTCGATGACGCGACCGGCGTGGTGACGCCCGAGGCCGTGCGCGGCATCCAGCGGCTGCGGTCCGGCAACGCCGGTGTCGTGCTGACCCTGCGGACGCTGGACGACGTACCCCGGCCCCTGCGCGGGCCCCTGCTGGGGGCCACCGGGTGCCGGATGGCGCTGTCGGGGCTCACCCCGTGGGACGGGCAGGACTTCGCCGAGGTGTGGGGGAAGGAGTGGACCGAGGCCCGGGACGTCACCGACCGGCAGATCATCGCGGAGACGCCCGCGGGCAAGGCCGCGCACATGCTGCGGAGGGTCATCACGGGCAAGGCCCCGACCGCGCGGGCGGTGACCGTGCGGCAGGTCGAACGGGAGCGCTGGTCCGCCTCCGAGCTGGCGCACGGGGTGCCGGCCGGGCACGCGGTGCTGTCGCTGACCGACGTCAAGGGCGAGCACGCGCCGCCGCTGCTCGTGGATCTCCGGGGCTGACCGGCTGACCTGGCTGCCGGGGCTGGTAGGCGTCTTCCAGCCGTGCCGGTATGCGGGGACCGTACGGTGAGGCAGAATCGTCACAGGTCGTTCATACGTGACGGCCAAAAGAGCACAACGATCACACAGCCCTGACGCAGACCTGAAGGCCTCATGCCCCCGACGCTCGCCTCGCTCGTCCACCACTCCGCGCTGAAACTCACCGTGCGGGCGGGCGAAGACCGCCTCGACGTGCCGGTCCGCTGGGCGCACGTCAGCGAGCTCGCCGACCCCGTCCCCTACATGGAGGGCGGGGAACTGCTGCTGGTCACCGCCCTCAAACTGGACGCCGAGGACCCGGAGGCCATGCGCCGCTACGTACGGCGGCTGGTCGGGGCCGGCGTGGTCGGGCTCGGCTTCGCCGTCGGCGTCAACTACGAGGAGACCCCCAAGGCCCTGGTCGACGCGGCCGAGGAGGAGGGCCTGCCGCTGCTGGAGGTGCCGCGCCGCACGCCGTTCCTCGCCATCAGCAAGGCCGTGTCCGCCGCGATCGCCGCCGACCAGTACCGCGCCGTCACGGCCGGGTTCGCCGCCCAGCGGGAGCTGACCCGGCAGGCGCAGACGGGCGGACCCGAGGGGCTGCTGTCAGCGCTCGCCGCGCAGGTCGACGGCTGGGCCGCGCTCTACGACGCCTCGGGCGCCGTCGTCGCCACGGCACCCGAGTGGGCCGGGCGGCGGGCCACGCGGCTCACCGGCGACGTGCAGCGGCTGCGCGACCGGCCCGCGCCCGCCTCGTCGGTGGTCGGCGGACCGGAGAACGAGGACCGGGTGGAACTGCACACCATCGGCACGGGCCGGCGCCCCCGGGCGGCCCTCGCCGTGGGCACGGCCGCCGCCCCCGGCACCGCCGAGCGCTACGCCGTCCACTCGGCGATCGCCCTGCTCACCCTCACCACGGAACGCTCCCGGTCCCTCCAGGCGGCCGAGCAGCGGGTCGGCGCGGCGGTGCTGCGCATGCTGCTGGCCGGGGAGCCGGACCACGCGCGTGCGGTCGCCGGTGACCTGTACGGCGGGCTGCTGGACGCGCCGTTCCGGATGCTCGTCGCGGAACGGGTGCCGGTGTCGGCCTCGGCCGCGCTGGCCCGTGCCGAGGCCCACTCGGGTGCCCCGGCCGTCGACCGGCCCTCCGCGGCCGCGCTCGCCGCCGCCGACACCGACCAAGACCCCCTCGCGGCGCTCGCCGACGTCATGGAGTCCGCCGCGGCCCGGGCCGGCGAGGCCGTCCTCGTCGTGCCGGAGGGGGAGCGGCTGGTGGTGCTGGCCGCGGACGGCGGTGCCGCCGCGGCGGCCTGCGGGGAGTACGCGACAGCACTGGAATCGGCCCGGGCCGGCGTGCGGGAGAAGGTGCCGGGCGGCGAGCAGGACGAACTGGTCGTGGGCCTGTCGGCGCCGGCCGGGCCCATCGCCGCGTCCGCCGCCTACAAGCAGGCCGAGCAGGCGCTGTCGGTGGCGCGGCGGCGCGGGCGCGTCCTCGTGGAGCACGAGCAGATGGCGGCCGGATCCGTGCTGCCGCTGCTGGCGGACGACGCGGTACGGGCCTTCGCCGACGGGATGCTGCGGCCGCTGTACGAGCACGACGCCACGGGCCGCGGCGACCTCGTCGCCTCCCTGCGCGCCTGGCTGTCCCGGCACGGCCAGTGGGACGCGGCGGCGGCCGACCTCGGCGTCCACCGCCACACCCTGCGCTACCGCATGCGCCGGGTCGAGGAGATCCTCGGCCGCTCCCTGGACGACGCCGACGCGCGGATGGAGCTCTGGCTCGCCCTGAAGGCGACCAGCTCCGAGTAGCCAAATCGTAGTGTCCCCGCCCCTTATTGCTACGCCTCGGACAAACGACCTTCGGCCATCCCGCCCCTACCGTGGAACCGCAGCACAGACCACCCCCAACGCCGAAGGGCCGGAACCCACATGCCAAAGAAAAATGTGGCAGCCACCCACGCCTTCTGGCTCGCCGGCCGTGAGGCCACCGGCGAGGACACCTTCGACGTCACGTCCCCGTGGGACGGGCGGCTCGTCGGCAAGGTGAGCGTGCCGACGGACGCGCAGGTCGAGGAGGCCGTGGCCGCCGCGTACGCCGTGCGGCACGAGTTCGCCGCCACCCCGGCCCACGTGCGGGCCGCCGCCCTCGATCACGTCAGCAAGCGCCTCGCCGAGCGCACCGAGGAGATCGCCCGGCTGATCTCCGCCGAGAACGGCAAGCCGCTCAAGTGGGCGCGCGGCGAGGTCGGCCGGGCCGTGTCCGTGTTCCGGTTCGCGGCCGAGGAGGCCCGGCGGTTCAACGGCGGCGAGGCCCAGCGGCTCGACACCGACCTCGGCGGCCAGGGGCGGCTCGCCCTCACCCGCCGCTTCCCGAAGGGTGTCGTGCTCGGTATCGCGCCCTTCAACTTCCCGCTCAACCTCTGCGCCCACAAGGTCGCCCCGGCCATCGCCGCCGGCGCGCCGATCATCCTGAAGCCGGCCCCGGCGACCCCGCTGTCCGGCCTGGTCATCGGCGAGCTGCTCGCCGAGACCGAGCTCCCGGCGGGCTCCTGGAGCGTCCTGCCGGTCGCCAACGACAAGATGCCCGCCCTGGTGCGGGACGAGCGCCTGCCCGTGATCTCCTTCACCGGCTCCGAGAAGGTCGGCTACGCGATCATGGACTCGGTGCCGCGCAAGCACTGCACCCTGGAACTGGGCGGCAACGGCGCGGCCGTCGTGCTCGCCGACTGGGCGAGCGACGAGGACCTGGACCGGGCGGCGAACCGCATCGCCACCTTCTCCAACTACCAGGGCGGCCAGTCCTGCATCTCCGTCCAGCGGGTCATCGCGGACGCCTCCGTGTACGACCGGCTGCTGCCGCGCATCGTCGCCGCCGTCGAGGCCCAGGTCACCGGCGACCCGAGCGACGACGCGACCGACGTCGGGCCGCTGGTCAGCGAGGACGCCGCCAAGCGCGTGGAGGCGTGGGTCCAGGAGGCGGTCGACGCCGGTGCCGCGCTGCTCACCGGCGGCAAGCGTGACGGCGCCTCGTACGCGCCGACCGTGCTGGCCGACGCGCCGGCCGACGTCACCCTCTCCTGCGAGGAGGTCTTCGGGCCGGTCCTCACCGTGCAGAAGGTCAACGGCGAGGCCGAGGCCTTCGCCGCCGTCAACGACTCGAAGTACGGCCTCCAGGCGGGCGTCTTCACCCACGACCTGCAGACCGCCTTCCGGGCCCACCGCGCCCTGGAGGTCGGCGGCGTCGTCGTCGGCGACGTGCCCTCCTACCGCGCCGACCAGATGCCGTACGGCGGCGTCAAGCAGTCCGGCGTGGGCCGGGAGGGCGTGCGGTTCGCGATGGAGGACTACACGTACGAGCGCGTGATGGTCCTCACCGGTCTCGCCCTCTGACGCCCCGGCACTGGCACATGGGAACCATTTTCATATAGGCTGGGCGAAGAGGCCCGGCACCGATGCCTTCCGTTGCCGGGCCCCTTCTCTGCGCCGGCCTGCTCCGGACCCTCAACCGGAGAAGCCGACGTGCGCGAGCCGCAGCGGGCCGCGCAGTCTCAGGTGCACGTCGTGCACGCCCGTGGCGTCGACGGACGCGCCGAGCGAGACGTAGTCGTACGGGCCCGATGTGGGCGTGGCGGTCGACAGCACCGCGAGCGCCGGGCCGCCGTCGAGGGACAGCTCGACCGAGCCCTCACCGGCCACCGCCACCGTCACCCCCAAGACGCCGGACCCGAAGTCGCAGGCCCGGTAGACCAGTTCGCCCGCCGTCCCGTCCGCCGGCGTCACCGCGTCGCCCGACACCTTCGTCCGGTCGACGATCTCGATGCCGCTCTGCTCGTCGAAGCCTGCCGCGGCCAGCCCGCCCGCGACGACCGCGCGCGGTGTGGCGGGCTCGCCGTCGAGCGTGACGGTCGTCCGCAGCCGGACGTCCTCGCAAGAGGCCCCGGCCAGCAGTTCGTACGCGCCCGGCTCCAGACGCCACCGGTCCTGGGCCACGTCCCAGAACTCGAAGGCGGACAGCGGGACCTCGAAGCTCAGGGCGGCCGTCGCACCGGGGGCGAGGGTGACGCGGCGGTGGTCCAGCAGCTCGCGCCGGGGGCGCGGCACGGACGCCTCGGCGGCCCGGGTGTAGAGCTGGGCGACCTCGTCGGCCGTGACGTCACCGGTGTTGGTGACCGTGAAGGAGACGTGCACCGCCCCGTCCGCCACCCGGGCCGTCAGGCCGTCGTACGCGAACGAGGTGTACGACAGGCCGTGCCCGAAGGGGAACAGGGGCGTGCCCTCGAAGTACAGGTACGTCTGCCGGCTCCCGATCACGTCGTAGTCGAGGAGGCCGGGCAGGTCGGAGTCGTCGGCGTACCAGGTCTGCGGGAGGCGGCCGGCGGGGGAGACGTCGCCGGCCAGTACCCGGGCCAGGGCGGTGCCGGCCGCCTGGCCGCCGTGCGCGGTCCACAGCACGGCCGGGAGATCCGCGGGGTCGACCGCGTACGGGTAGGCGCAGACCAGTGCCAGTACGGTCGCCGGGTTCGCCGCGCGGGCGGCCCGCAGCAGCCGTTCCTGGTGGCCGGGCAGCCGCAGGGTCGTACGGTCCTCGGTCTCGCGGCCGTTGATGTGCGGGTCGTTGCCCGCCACCACCACGACCACGTCGGCCGCCGCGGCGGCCCGCGTCACCGCCTCCTCGCCGCGCTCGGCGACGACCAGCTCGAACACCTCGGGATCTCCGTCGGCAACCTTCACGCCGTCGGCGGAGACACACACGTGGCGACCCGTTCCCAGGTGCTTCAGGAGGTGCCCGGTCCTGTGCGGTTCCAGTCGGAAGGTCTCCTGGACGACCCAGCCCCCCGGCTGGTCGGCGGAGGCACGGACGCGGCCGTCGTCGGCGACCGAGAGGTAGCGGCCGTCGGGCGCGCGCAGGGTCAGCACGCCCTCGCCCCAGTCGACCAGCGCCAGCTCGGTACCGGTCGCGTCGGTGGTGAGCGGGGGCAGGTCGGTGCGGCCCGCGAGCAGCGCCGGGTCGAGCGCGCCCTCGGCGCCGCGCACCTCGTCGGCGGCGTCCTCGGCCACCGGCACGTGCAGGAAGGCACCGGCGGAGGTCTTCAGCCGGACCCGGTCCACGCCCTCGGCGAACTCCACCCGCTCCGCGCCGAACCGCTCGTACAGGCCCTCCAGCGGGGTCGAACGGTGAAGGAGCGTGCCGCTGTACCAGTCGAGCTTGCACTCGTCGGCGAGCAGGCCGACCACCGCGACCCGGGTGTCCGGGGCGAGCGGCAGCACCCCGTCGTTCTTGAGCAGCACGATCGCCTGCTCGGCGGCCTCCTGCGCCAGCGCGCGGTGCGCCGGGGTGTCGAACTCGCCGCTGGCGCCGTGCGGGTCGTACTCCGGGTCGAACTCACCGAGGCGGAAGCGGACCGAGAGCTGCCGGCGGACGGCGGTGTCGATGTCGGCCTCGGTCAGCAGCCCGCGCTCCAGGGCGCCGCGCAGGCGCCCGGTCATCTGCGAGGAGTCCGTGCCGTGGTCCGTGAAGCTGTCGACGCCCGCCACGAGGGAGGCCGCCGTCGCCTCCTCGTGCGTGTCGAAGTAGTGCTCGGAGTCGACCAGGTTGCTCGGCGCGCCCGCGTCGGAGCAGACCAGCAGGTCCTCGTCGGTCCAGGTGCGCAGATGCGTGCTCAGGTAGGGGGAGACGTGGTTGGGCCGGCCGTTGACCAGGTTGTACGCCGGCATCACCCCGGCCACCGCGCCCGCCTCGACGGTCTCGCGGAAGGCCTTCAGGTCGTACTCGTGCAGCACGCGCGGGCGTACGGAACTCGACGTCGTGGAGCGGTCCGTCTCGTTGTTGTGGGCGAGCCAGTGCTTCAGCACGGGCGCGGTGCGCCAGTAGGTCGGGTGGTCGCCGCGCAGGCCGTGCGTGTAGGCGGTGGCGATCGCCGAGGTGAGCTTCGGGTCCTCCGAGTACCCCTCCTCGTTGCGGCCCCACAGGGGGTGGCGCAGCAGGTTGACCGTCGGGGCCCAGACGTTGAGGCCGACCCGGTCGTCCTTGGCGCGCATCGCGCGGACCTCCTTGGACACCGCGTCGCCGACGCGCCGCACCAGCTCCGGGTTCCAGGTGGCGCCGAGGCCGACCGCCTGCGGGAAGACCGTCGCCGGGCCCATCCACGCCACGCCGTGCAGCGCCTCCTGGCCGGTGCGGAAGGCGGCGATGCCGAGCCGTTCGACGGCGGGCGCGAACTGGTGCAGGAAGGCGATCTTCTCCGCCGGCGTGAGCCGCGACAGGAGGTCGTCGATCCGCTTCGCGAACGGCAGGCGCGGATCGCGGAACGGCGGACTGGGCGGCGTGGGTGCGGTCACGTGGGATTCCCTTTGCGGTGGAGCGGCAAGGCCCTTTCGAAGCGCTTCGATGCTGGGTCGACGACCGGTCGGGTGTCAAGGGACCGGTGCCGTCCCTTCAAGCCGCGCATGAGGAACGATCCCCTCTCGCGCCTTCGAGGAAGTTTGGGGACGACCCTTGTGCACCCCTGGACGTTCACTTAACCTCACAGCAACATCGAAGCGCTTCGACTAAGAAGGCCCCTGCTGGGTCGAAAGCTCGCTTCGGCTCAGCCAGTTCCACTCGAGACACCGCAGCCGACGGCCCACCGCCGGGTGTCCTGGTGCGCCATGAAGGGTTGACGCAATGACGCCGAACGCCGCCTCCGCCTCCTCCGGACCGAGCCGGAGAAGTTTCCTCGCCTCCACGGCGGTCGCCACCGCAGCGGTGTCCGGTGGGATGCCGCTGCTCGCCGCCTGCGGGGGGTCGCAAGAAGGGCGCAAGGAGGGAACCACCTCCGGGAAGGACGCCAAGAAGCTCCTTCCGGCGTTCGTGGCGCGGAACGTCGTCAGCCCCGACATCCCCTCGAAGAACGGCTCGGCCGCGGGTTTCACCCGGCCGCTGGACCTCAGCACCCTCAAGACCGCGGTGCCGGAGAAGCTCGGCAAGGGCAGCAAGATCAAGATCATGGCCCCGTTCTGGGGCACGCCCCCGTCGAACAACAACCCGTACTACAAGGCCATGAACGAGGCCATCGGGGTCGAGGTCAGCTGGCAGAACCAGGACGGCAACACCTACGACGAGAAGCTGGGCGCCATTCTCGCCTCCAGTGACATCCCGGACGTGGTGGTCGTCCCTGGCTGGAACCTGAACGGCAAGATACCGAGCGCCATCAACGCCAAGTTCGCGGACCTCGGAGAGTACCTCTCCGGCGACAAGGTCAAGGACTACCCGAACCTCGCGGCCGTCCCCACCGACGCCTGGCAGCGCTCCATCTTCGGCGGTCAGCTGCGCGCGATCCCGATGCCCGCCTCGCCCGTCGTGAACATCGCCCCCTTCTACCGCAAGGACGTCTTCGACAAGGAGGGCTACACGCTCCCCACGTCGGCGGACGAGTTCCTGGCCTGGGCGAAGGAGGCCACCAACGCCAAGGCGAAGGTGTGGGCCTGCGACGACATGAAGTGGCTCTCGTTCAGTGTGTTCGGCGTGCTGAGCGGGGCCGACAAGGCGCTGTGGTGGAACCTCGAGGGCGACAAGCTGATCAACCGGATCGAGACCGAGGCGTATCTCGAAGCCCTGGAGTGGACCCGCAAGCTCTACGCGGCCGGCGTGGTCCACCCCGATGCCAAGGCGGCCAACCAGGGCGTCGCGGGCAACCGGTTCACGGCCGGCCAGTCCCTCGTCTACAACGACGACCTCTCCGCCCTGTGGGGCAAGACGGCCGAACAGCGCACCCAGAACAAGGACTTCGACATGGGTGTGATGGACATCTTCGGTCACGACGGTGGTGACCCGACCTTGTGGGCGGTCCAGCCCGCGAACATCTTCACCTTCGTCAACAAGAAGGCGTCCAAGCAGGTCGTCCAGGACTTCCTCGCCCTGGCCAACTACTGTGCCTCGCCGTACGGCACCAAGGAGTACATGCTCACCGTCTACGGCGTCGAGGGCACCGACTACACGGTGAAGGACGGGGTGCCGACGAAGACGACCAGGGGTGTCAACGAGGTCAACGGCGCCTTCGACTACACCGGCGACCCGGCCGCCTACATCGCCCACCCGGACCTGCCCGAGATAGCCAAGCAGCAGGTCGAGTGGCAGCAGCGGATGGGTGCCTTCACCAAGAAGTCCTCCTTCCAGGGCATGACCATCACCGAGCCCAACCGGTGGACCAATCTGGCCGACGACTTCGAGCAGCTCGAGGACGACGTCGTGCGCGGGCGCAAGAAGATCAGCGACATGCAGCAGGCGGTCTCCGACTGGAAGAAGCAGGGCGGCGACGACCTGCGGGCCTGGTACAGGAAGCTGCTCGACGACACCGGTTCGGCGAAGTGACCCGGGGCTGAGGCAAGGAGAAGGCCGTGTCCCACAGCACGGTGCCTCGGAGCAGGGCCGAGGCGCACACGACGGACGGTACGACGAAGGCGGAGGGGTCCTCCGGGCGGGGCCGGCCGGCCGGGAAGCGCAAAGGGAGAGGCGCGGGAAAGCTGAGCCTGCGGATCCGCTTCCGGCGTGACCGGACGCTCGTCCTGATGACCGTACCGGCCGTGCTGCTGGTGCTCGTCTTCAACTACGTGCCGATCCTCGGCAACGTCGTCGCCTTCCAGGACTACGACCCGTACCTCAGCGAAAACGGCTTCGTCGCCATGTTCGAGAGTCCATGGGTCGGCCTGGAGCAGTTCGAACGGGTCTTCTCCGACTCCGAGTTCTGGCACGCGGTGCAGAACACCTTCGTGCTGTTCTTCCTCCAGCTCGTGCTCTTCTTCCCGGTGCCGATCCTGCTCGCGCTGCTCATCAACAGCGTGATCAGGCCCCGGGTCCGGGCTGTCGCCCAGGCGGTCCTGTACCTCCCCCACTTCTTCTCGTGGGTCCTGGTGGTCACGGTCTTCCAGCAGATCTTCGGCGGCGCGGGCATCATCGCGCAGACCCTGCGCGATCACGGGCGTGGCGGGTTCGACATCATGACCGACCCGGAGATCTTCAAGTACCTGGTCACGGTCGAGGGCATCTGGAAGGACGCGGGCTGGGGCGTCATCGTCTTCCTCGCGGCCCTCTCCTCCGTCAGCAACGATCTGTACGAAGCCTCCGCGATGGACGGTGCCGGGCGCTGGCGCCGCATGTGGCACATCACGCTTCCCGCGCTGCGGCCGGTCATCGCCCTGCTGCTGGTCCTGCGGGTCGGCGACGCCCTCACCGTCGGCTTCGAGCAGCTGCTGCTGCAACGCGACGCGGTCGGGCCGGAGGCGTCGGACGTGCTCGACACGTACGTGTGGTGGAACGGCATCCGTAACCAGGACTTCAGTTACGCGGCCGCCGCCGGACTGATCAAGGGCATCGTCGGCCTGACCCTCGTCCTGGTGGCGAACAAGGTCGCCCACCTCATGGGCGAGCAGGGGGTGTACAAGAAGTGAGCACAGTCGTCGACCGGCCGTCGCTGACCGAGGTGGCCAAGAAGCCCAGTCCCTGGGCCGCCCCGCCCCGCCCGTCCTGGGAGGAGGAGCCCGCCAAGGCCGGACTCGCGGCCAAGGGCATCGTCCTCGCCTTCGCCTGCTTCGCGATCCTGTTCCCCCTGTGGATCGTGATCGTCACCAGCCTGTCATCGAAGAAGACCATCGACGCGGCCGGCGGGCTGGTGGTGATCCCCAAGGACATCACCTTCATCGCCTACCAGGAACTGCTCAGCGGTGGCCAGGTCCAGCGCGCGGCGCTTGTCAGCCTCGGCGTCACCCTCGTCGGCACGCTGTTCAGCATGACGGTGTCGGTGCTGTGCGCCTACGGGCTCTCGCGCTCCGGCTCGCTCGGCCACCGCTGGATCCTGATGACCTTGCTCGCGACGATGTTCTTCGGCGCCGGGCTGATCCCGACCTACCTGCTGGTGCAGGCGCTCGGGCTGACCGACACCTATCTGGCGCTGATCCTGCCCAGCGCGGTCAGCGTCTTCAACATCCTGGTCCTGAGGGCGTTCTTCATGAACATCTCGCAGGAACTCACCGACAGCGCACGGATCGACGGTGCCGGGGACTTCCGGATCCTGTGGCAGATCGTCATGCCGCTCTCGCGTGCCGTGATCGCGGTGATCTCCCTGTTCTACGCGGTGGGCTACTGGAGCGCCTGGTTCAACGCCTCCATCTACCTCACCGACCAGGACATGATGCCGCTGCAGAACGTCATGATCCAGCTCGTGCAGAAGCAGGAGCGCCCGGTCGGGCTCGCCGCGCAGATCAACACCGGCCAGATTTCGGCCCTCTCCATCCAGATGGCGGTGATGGTCATGGCGCTGCTTCCCGTCGCCGTGCTGTCCCCCTTCGTCCAGAAGCACTTCAAGAAGGGCATGCTCACCGGGGCCGTCAAGGGCTGAGCGACGCCCACTCGGTGGGGTGCTCCGGTTGTTCCGCGGCGGCGGCCAGGTCGTCGCTGTTCGCGCAGTTCCCCGCGCCCCTTTCGCGGCGCTTCCCCCCTCCTTTCAGAACGACGAGGTATGTGTCATGCATGCGTCCAGCCTCAGCAGACGTGCCGTTCTCGCCGGGACCGCTGCCGCCGCCGCGGCCGTCTCCCTTCCGATGGTCCAGGGGCGTGCGCAGGCCGCCGCCCCCGCGGATGCCGGATACCGCTGGCGCAACGCCGCCCAGGGCGGTACCGGCTTCATCACCGGGGTGCTGTTCCACCCATCCGTCCGCGGTCTCGCCTACGCCCGGACCGACATCGGCGGCGCCTACCGCTGGGACGACCGGACGGACCGGTGGATCCCGCTGACCGACCACCTCGGCTGGGACGACTGGAACCTGCTCGGTGTGGAGGCCATGGCCGTCGACCCGGCCCATCCGAACCGGCTGTACCTCGCTCTCGGCACGTACGCGCAGTCCTGGGCGGGCAACGGGGCCGTGCTGCGGTCCGAGGACCGGGGGGCCACCTGGAAGCGCACCGACCTCACCGTGAAGCTGGGCGCCAACGAGGACGGGCGTGGCTGCGGGGAGCGGCTGCTCGTCGACCCGCGCGACTGCGACACGCTGTGGCTCGGCACCCGGCACGACGGGCTGCTCAAGTCGACCGACCGGGGCGCCACCTGGAAGGCCGCGAGCTTCCCGGCCGCGCCGAGCGCCACCGGCCAGGGCGTCACCCTCCTCGTCGCCGCCGGCCGCAGCGTCTACGCCGGCTGGGGCGACTCCGACGGCACCTCCGCGAACCTCTACCGAACCGCCGACGGCACGACCTGGGAAGCCGTCCCCGGGCAGCCCAAGGGCACCGCCGCCAAGGTCCCGGTCCGGGCCGCGTACGACCGGCACACGCACGAGCTGTACGTGACGTACGCCAACGCGCCCGGCCCCAACGGCCAGTCGGACGGCAGCGTGCACAAGCTGCGCACGACCACCGGGAAGTGGACCGAGGTCACGCCCGTGAAGCCCGGCGGGGCGACGAGCGACGGCGGGACCGACTCCTTCGGCTACGGCGGCTGTGCCGTCGACGCCCGTCGCCCCGGAACCGTCGTCGTCTCCACCAACAACCGCTGGTCGCTGGTCGACACCCTGTACCGGACCACCGACGGCGGCCGCACCTGGACGTCCCTGAAGGACAAGGCCGTCCTCGACGTCTCCGAGACCCCGTATCTCAAGTGGGGTGCCGCCGAGCCCAAGTTCGGCTGGTGGATCCAGGCCGTCGGCCTCGACCCGTTCGACTCCGGGCACATCGTCTTCGGCACCGGCGCGACCCTCTACGGCACCCGCGACCTCACGCACTGGACCCCGCAGATCCGCGGTCTGGAGGAGGCGTCCATCCGCCAGCTGATCTCCCCTCCGGCCGGGGAGGCGCACCTGATCAGCGGGTCCGGGGACATCGGCGTGATGTACCACGAGCGGCTCACGGCGTCCCCCTCGCGCGGCATGGCGTCGAACCCGGTGTTCGGCACGGCCACGGGGCTCGCGCTGGCCGCGGCCAGGCCGGCGTACGTCGTGCGGGCCGGGTGGGGCGACCACGGCAACGGCGCCTGGTCCACCGACGGCGGCAAGACCTGGGCCCCCTTCGAGACCCAGCCGGAGGTGGCCAAGTCCGCGCCGGGCCCGATCGCCACCAACGCCGACGGCAGCGTGCTGCTGTGGTCCTTCGGTGCGGGCAACCCGGGGTATCGCTCGGTGGACAACGGCGGCACCTGGTCCGAGGTGGCCTCCTTCCCGAAGGGCGCCGTCCCCGTCGCGGACCCGGTCGAACCGTCCCGCTTCTACGCCTTCGACACCACCACCGGCACGCTGTTCGCCAGCACCGACAGCGGCCGGACCTTCACCGCGCGGGCCACCGGTCTGGACGCGGGCGACACCGAGTTCCAGCTGGCCGTGGCGCCGGGCCGCTCCGGGGACCTGTGGCTGAGCCTGAAGGGGAACGGGCTGTACCGCTCCACCGACGGCGGCGCGAGCTTCACCAGGGTCGGCAGCTGCCGGGCGTCGTACACGCTCGGTTTCGGCAAGGCCGCCCAGGGCGCCTCCTACCCGGCGCTCTACATGGTCGGCTCCACCGAGGGCATCACCGGCGTGTACCGCTCCGACGACGAGGCGAAGAGCTGGACCCGGGTCAACGACGACCAGCACCAGTGGGGCTGGATCGGCGCGGCCATCGCCGGGGATCCGCGCGTCTACGGCCGGGTCTACATCGCCACCAACGGGCGCGGCGTGCAGTACGGGGAGCCCGCCTGATGCCCGAGTTGAGCGACGCGACCCGAGGCCGTCTCCTGTTCGGCGGCGACTACAACCCGGAGCAGTGGCCCCAGGAGACCTGGCACGAGGACGTCCGGCTGATGAAGGCCGCCGGCGTCAACTCCGTCACCCTCGGGGTGTTCTCCTGGTCGAAGCTCGAACCGGAGCCGGGCGCACGGAAGTTCGGCTGGCTGGACACGCTGATGGACCTGATGCACGAGAACGGCATCGGGGTCGTCCTCGCCACCCCCACCGCCTCGCCCCCGCCCTGGATGGGCCGGCTGCACCCCGACACCCTGCCCGTCACCGAGGACGGCCGCACCGAGTGGTGGGGCGGCCGGCAGCACTTCTCGCACTCCAGCGCCACCTACCGGCGCTACGCCGCCGCCATCACCGAGGACCTGGCCGCCCGCTACGGCGGCCACCCGGCCCTGACGATGTGGCACATCAACAACGAGTACTGCACCGTCGACCACGGCGACGAGGCCGCCGCCGCCTTCCGCCGCTGGCTGCGCACGAAGTACGGCACCCTCGGCGCCCTCAACGAGGCCTGGGGCACCGCCTTCTGGAGCCAGGGCTACGACTGCTGGGACGGCATCCTGCCGCCCCGCCTGCCCCACTACATGCGCAACCCCGGCCAGGTCCTGGACTTTTGGCGCTTCACCTCCGACATGCTCCTGGAGTGTTACACCGCCGAGCGGGACATCGTCCGGCGGCACACCCCGCACATCCCGGTGACCAGCAACTTCATGCCGCTGTGGATCGGGCAGGACGCGTGGCGCTGGGCGGCGGAGGAGGACGTCGTATCGGTCGACATCTACCCCGACCCGCGCGACCCGCTCGGCGCCCAGAACGGCGCGCTCGTCCAGGACATGACCCGCTCCCAGGCACGCGGGCCCTGGATGCTCATGGAGCAGGCGGCCGGGCCGGTCAGCTGGCGAGGCGTGAACCACCCCAAGCCGCGCGGCCTCAACCGGCTGTGGTCCCTCCAGGCCGTGGCCCGGGGCGCCGACGCCGTCTGCTTCTTCCAGTGGCGGCAGTCCCGGCAGGGCGCGGAGAAGTTCCACTCCGGCATGGTCAGCCACGCGGGGGAGGAAGGCCGTACGTACCAGGAGGTCAAGCAGCTCGGCGCGGACCTGGCGAGGATCGCCCCGCAGGTGACCGGCCGGCACCTCACCGCGAACGTCGCCGTCCTGCACGACTGGAACGCCTGGTGGGCGGGCGTTCATGACGGCCGCCTGTCCAGCCGGGTGGAGTACCCGGACGTCCTGCGCGCCTGGCACCGGGCCCTCTGGCAGGCGCACCTCACCTGCGACTTCGCCCACCCCGAGCACGGTCTGACGCCGTACTCGGTGGTCGTCGTGCCCCAGCTGTACGCGCTCACCGACGCGGCGATCACCAACCTCCTCGCCTACGTCCGCGGCGGCGGCACCCTCGTCTGCGGCTTCCTGACCGGTGTCGCCGACGAGGACGACCGGGTGCGCCCCGGCGGCATGGACGCCCGGCTGCGGGAGCTGTTCGGCATCCGCACCCTGCACGAGTGGTGGCCGCTGGACACGGACGAGACCGTCGCGTGCGAGGGCTTCCGGGGCACGCTGTGGTCCGAGGAGATCGAGCCCGCCGACCCTGACCACACGACCTGCTACAAGGGCGGCGAACTGGACGGCATGCCCGCCGTACTGCGCAAGGGCCGGGCCTGGTACGTCTCCACGCTCCCCGAGCCCGATGCCCTGCGCGAGCTGCTGGCCCGGATCGCGGGCGACGCGGGCGTCCGGCCGGTGCTCGACGGGCTCCCCGAGCAGGTCGAGGCCGTCCTGCGGGGCGAGATCCTGTTTCTGCTCAACCACGGCCGTGAGCCGGTGACCGTCGAGGTCCCCGGCACCCACCACGACCTGCTGACGGAGACGGCCGTCACCGACCGGGTCACCCTCGGCCGCTACGGGGCGGCGGTGCTGCGGCCATGACCGACTCCGCACCCGTCCACGGCACGTGGGAGCCGCACCCGGCCGCTCGCTGGGAGGACGGCTTCCTGAGCGGCAACGGCCACCACGGTGCCCTTGTGTCCGGTGACCCGAACGACGAGCGGGTCGTCGTCACCCACCACACCCTGGTCCGGCCCAACGGCAGGGACTCCCGGCCCCCGCAGCTCGCCGACGGCCTCCCCGCCCTCCAGGACCGCCTCCTGGCGGGCGACACGACCGCGGCCGAGAGCTTCACCGACGGCAGGCCGCTCCAGTGGGCGCAGCCCTTCCACCCCGCCTTCCAGATCCGGCTGCGCCACCCGCACGGCGAGAGCCCCGACTACCGGCGCGAGGTCGACTTCGCCACCGGCGTGGTGAGCACGACCTGTGCCGGCCGGGCCGGCCGTGTCTTCGTCTCCCGCGCCGACGACGTGCTCGTCCAGCAGGTCAGCGGGCCCGGCCTCACCCTCGACATCGACCTGGACCACCGCCTGCCCGGCGCCCCCGTCGGACTGGGCGTCGGCCACGGAGCCGTCCTCACCACCGAGGGCGCCCTGCTGAGCCTGCGCGCCCGCTACCCGGACAGCGACCTGGCCTGCACCGGCGTCACCCTGCTCACCGTCACCGGCGGCACGACCACCCTCACGCCCCCCGGCGTACACATCGAGGGAGCCCGGTCCGTGCTGCTCCTCACCCGGGTGCACCGGCACACCGGCGAACTGGACGTGGTCGCCCAGGGGCGTGCTCTGCGGGACCTGCCCACCGGGTACGACGAACTCCTCGACCGCCATACGGCCCTGCACCGCACCGCCTACGAGCGCGTCACCCTCGACCTGGCCGCCGACCCCGCCGAACGGGCGCTGCCGGGATCCGAGTTGCTGAAGCGGCCCCGCAGTGCCGCCCTGCTGGAGCGCCTGTTCGCGGCCGGCCGCTACCACCTGCTGTCCGCCAGCGGCCTCTTCCCGCCCCGCCTGACCGGACTGTGGACCGGCGACTGGAACACGGCCTGGTCGGGCGCGTTCACCAACGACGCCAACCTCAATCTCCAGACCGCCTCGGCGGCCGCCGCTGCCCTCCCCGAGGTCACGGAGGCCCACGCGAACCTGATTCACCGTCAGCTGCCCGACTGGCGCGACAACGCCCGCGCGGTCTTCGGCGCCCGGGGCGCCGTCGCCCCCGCCCACACCGACGGCGAGTCCGGCCACTCGTACCACTTCAGCCGCGAATACCCGCTGCACCTGTGGACCGCCGGCGCCGACTGGCTGCTCAAACCGCTCGTCGACCACGACGAGACCCACGGCACCCGCGATCCGCGCACCGCCGCCGCGCTCGCCGAAGTCGCCGTGTTCTACGAGGACTTCCTCACCCGCACGGACGAGGACGGCCGGCTCGTCGTCGTCCCCTCCTACTCTCCGGAGAACCGGCCCGCAGGCGCGAGCTGGGGCACCCTCAACGCGGCCATGGACCTCTCCGCCGCCCGGCACGCCCTGCTGACGGCCGCCGCCTACCACCCGGGCCCCGACGCCGACCGCTGGCGCGCCCTCGCCGACCGGCTCCCCCCGCACCGGATCAACGCCGACGGAGCCCTGGCCGAATGGGCCTGGCCGGGCCTGGAGGACTCCTACGACCACCGCCACCTCAGCCACCTCTACGGCGTCTGGCCGCTCGACGAGATCACCCCCTACGACACCCCCGAGCTGGCGGCCGCCGCGCACCGCGCCCTGGAACTGCGCGGCGCCGAGAACGACTCCGCGCACGGACACCTGCACCACGCGCTCATCGCGGCCCGGCTCAGGGACGGCGACCGCGTCGCCCACGCCCTCGGCCAGGTCCTGGACGGCGACTTCTTCCACGCCTCCCTGATGAGCGCCCACTATCCGAACCGGCACGTCTACAACGCCGACGCCGCGCACACCCTGCCCGCCGTGCTGATCGAGATGCTCGTGCAGTCGACCCCCGACCGGCTGGTGCTGCTGCCCGCGCTGCCGGCGGCGTACCCCAGCGGCGCCCTGCGCGGTGTGCGCACCCGGTTCGGGGCCGAGATCGACCTCACCTGGTCCCCGGACGGCGCGGCCGCCGTCATCCGGCCGGACCGCACCCACCGCGTCGAACTGCGGACTTCCTCCGGCACGGAATCCCTCCACCTGGTCGCCGGAGAAGACCACACCCTCGCCCTGAGGGAGTGGTAGTTCCCCCATCCCCCCACCCCATGGAAGGGACACCATGGCATCACGCATCTTGAGCAGGGTCACCAAGGCCCTGCTCGCCCCCGCCCTGGCGCTCGGCGCCACCATAGGCCTCGCCTCCGCCCCCGCCTCCGCAGCCGTCTGGAACTCCTGCGACCAGTGGGGCAACACGAGCCTGAACGGCTACACGCTCTACAACAACATCTGGGGCTCGGGCGCCGGCAGCCAGTGCATCTGGGCGAACTCCGGCACCAACTGGGGTGTCTGGGCCGACCACCCCAACACCGGCGGCATCAAGTCGTACCCGAACTCCAAGAAGGTGATCAACAAGTCGATCGACTCGCTGCGCTCCCTCTCCAGCAGCTACAACGTCTCCGTCCCGTCGTCCGGCGCGTACAACTCGTCGTACGACGTCTGGGACACGGACTACGACTACGAGATCATGCTCTGGGTGAACTACAACGGAGCGGTCGGCCCGATCGGCACCTCTCAGGGCTCCGTCACCCTCGGCGGCCACACCTGGAACGTCTACAAGGGCAGCAACGGAAGCAACGAGGTCTTCTCGTTCCTGCGGACGTCCGACTCCAACTCCGGCACCGTCAACATCCTGCCGATCCTGAAGTGGATCAAGGATACGAAGCGCTGGATGGGCAACGAGACCATCGGTGACGTCCAGTTCGGCTACGAGGTCACCTCGTCGTCCGGCGGCCTCAACTTCACCACGAACAACCTGACGGTCAGCAGCAGCTGACGCCTCCCGGGGCCGGGGCCGGCCGTGCCGTTCAGGCGCGGTCGACCTCGGCCCGCAGCGCGTTGTAGTCCACGAACGCCGATTCGACCTGGGCGCGGCTCAGTCCGTAGCGGGACAGGTCATAGGTGTGTGTGCGAGTGCCCTTGGGGCGGGCGACGGCAGCGGGGAGCCGGGCCGCGTCGGTCTCGGTCCAGGGGGCGCCGACGGCCGCGTACAGCTTCGGGGCGCCGGTGGCGGGGTCGGAGCCGAGCCACGAGTACGGGGCGTCCACCAACTGCTCCGCGGGGATCGCGGCCCTGGCCGCGAGGCCGCGCGTCATGGCGCGGCTGAGCAGGCCCAGCCAGGTGGCGCCGATGCCGGACAGGTCGAGCGGGCGGGTGCTGACGGCCATGCCGTGCTCGATCAGCGAGCAGAACGACGCCACGACGGTGACCGGGTCGCGGTGGCACCACACGATCGTGGCGTCGGGGAACACCCTGCGCAGCGCGTCCAGGTTCTCCAGGTGCATGGGGGACTTCAGCACCCAGCGCCGCCGCGGACGGCCGTACTGGAGCACCTGGTAGACCTGCTTGAGATACCGGTAGTCGGCGACGAAGTCCCGCTCGCAGTGCCAGTCCAGGTACTCCGGGATACGGGCCTGGGAGAACGGCATCAGGGCGTGCGGGAGCGCGAACGTGCACTCCTCGGGGCCCTCGGCGGCCATCGCGTGGATGTCGCGGAAACGCGGTGCGAAGAGGTCCGTGCCCCGCACCAGCCGGCGCCCGGCGGTGATCGCCCTGCCCCGCTGCCGGGGCGGCAACTTGAGGTCCGGCCCGAGCAGTTCCCACAGCAGGGGACACCGGTGCTCGTCCGAGATCGCCAGCACCGAGTGCCTGACCGTGGTGGCGGTACGCGGCAGCCCCACGACGAACACCGGCTTCTCGATGGGCTCCCGCTCGATTTCCGGGTGCTCGGCGATCAGCCGCAGGACGCGGGCCCGGTTGGTGAGGTGCCGGCGCACGTGCACCTGCGCCGACTGCCAGCCGACCGGGGTGAGGTTCCCGGCCTTCGCCCACCACCCCAGCAGCGACCGGAAGCCGTCGACGAACTCCCGGTCTCCCGGCGCCTCACCGGCCTCCACCAGGATGCGGTCGAAGATCCGGTCCGGGTCACGGCGGGAGGCGAAGCCCGGCCGCAGCAACAGATTCGCCAGCACGAGGGCGAGCGGAGACGTGGACACGCAGGGAACTTATCGTCTCGAACGCGCCTGCAGGGGGCGGAAGTTGGCCGAACAGGCGGAAGGGTGGCCGGAAGACCTCCATCGAACCGGTCACCCCTCCCGCTGACGCGGCTACTCCGCTACGGGCAGCCGCGCCCCGTCCCGCAGAAACAGCGGGATGCGGTCCAGCGGGGCGTCGACCGTCACGGCCCGACCGCCCTCGTACGTCTCACCCGTCCACGCGTCCGTCCAGGTGGCCCCCGCCGGGAGGTACGCGGTGCGGGCGGTGGCCCCGGCAGTGAGCACCGGGGCGACCAGCAGGTCCGGGCCGAAGAGGTAGGAGTCGTCGACCGACCAGGTGGCCTGGTCGTCCGGGAACTCCAGGAACAGCGGCCGCATCACCGGCAGGCCCTCCTCGTGCGCCTCCCGCATGACCCGCAGCACGTACGGCTTCAGCCGCTCGCGCAGCCGCAGGTACTTCTCCAGGACGGCCCCGGCCTCCTCGCCGTACGACCACACCTCGTTCGGGCCGCCGGTCATCGCAGGGCCCAGCGGCATGCCCGGGTCGCGGAAGCCGTGCAGACGCATCAGCGGGGACAGCGCGCCGAACTGGAACCAGCGGACCATCACCTCCCGGTACGCCGGGTCGTCCGGGTCGCCGCCGTGGAAGCCGCCGATGTCGGTGTTCCACCACGGGATGCCCGACAGCGCGGTGTTGAGGCCGGCCGCGATCTGGCGGCGCAGGGTCGGGAAGTCGGTGCCGATGTCCCCGGACCACAGGGCGGCGCCGTAGCGCTGACTGCCCGCCCAGGCCGAGCGGTTGAGGCTGACGACCTCCTCCTCGCCGGTGGCGACGAGGCCCTCGTAGAACGTGCGGGCGTTCTCGGCCGGGTAGATGTTGCCGACCTCCAGGCCCGGACCCGCCCAGTAGCGCAGGTTCTCCTGGAAGCCCGGCTTCAGCTCCGGCTCGCAGGCGTCCAGCCAGAACGCCGTGATGCCGTACGGGTCGAGGTAGTTCTCCTTCACCTTCGACCACACGAACTCCCGGGCCTCGGGGTTGGTGGCGTCGTAGAAGGCCACCTGGACCGTGGAGGCGACCTCCTTGTCGGGCCAGTCGGCGTGCGCCATCGGGCCGTACTGGGTGCCGATGAAGTAGCCGCGCTGCTCCATGACCGGGTGGTTCTCGCTCAGCGGCGACACCGACGGCCAGACGCTCACCACCAGCTTGATGCCGAGCTCCTCCAGCTCGCGCACCATGGCCGTCGGGTCCGGCCACTCCTTCGGGTCGAACTTCCACTCGCCGAGGTGCGTCCAGTGGAAGAAGTCGCACACGATCGCGGAGATCGGCAGGCCACGGCGCTTGTACTCCCGTGCCACCGCCATGAGTTCGTCCTGGGTGCGGTAGCGCAGCTTGCACTGCCAGAAGCCCGCCGCCCACTCCGGCAGCATCGGCGTCCGGCCGGTCACCGCGCTGTAGCGGCGCTGGGCGGCGGCCGGGTCGCCCGCCGTGATCCAGTAGTCGATCTGCCGGGCCGAGTCGGCGACCCACCGGGTGCCGTTGTGTGCCAGCTCCACACGGCCGATCGCCGGGTTGTTCCACAGCAGGGTGTAACCGCGGCTGGAGGTCAGCACCGGGATGCCGACCTCGGCGTTGCGCTGCACCAGGTCGAGGACCAGGCCCTTTTGGTCCAGGCGCCCGTGCTGGTGCTGCCCGAGTCCGTACAGCTTCTCGTCGTCGTACGCGGCGAAGCGCTGCTCCAGGCGGTGGTGGCCGTTGCCGACGGCCGTGTAGAGGCGGGAGCCGGGCCACCAGAAGTGGGCGCGGTCCTCGGCGAGCAGCTCGGCGGAGTCCTCCGTGCGCAGGAAGCGGACCATGCCCTCGGCGTTCACCTCGACGGTGAGCGTGCCGACGGTCAGATGCCCGCGCCCGTCCTCGATCTTCACCGTGGACGGGGTCGCGGGGGCCTCGGCGAGGAGCGCACCCGGAAGCCCTTCGAGCACCGGGCCGCCGAGCCGGGCCCGCACCCGGACCGCGTCCGGGCCCCACGGCTCGATCCGTACGGTCTCCTGGCGGCCGCTCCACTCCAGCGCGCCGCCCCGCTCGCGGAACGTGCCGACGGTGGGGGAGGACTGCGCCAGACTCACCTGGGGCTGGATTTCAGCAGGCTGATTCACGTGGCGGGCTCCTGTGCTCCTGGGGGAGTGCAGACAAAGAGGTTCAGGCAGTGGTGGCGGACATGGGGGTGCCCGGGAGGTGGGCGGGAGAAGAGGTGGGATGCGCCTTACGGCCGGGTGGGCGCCGGCCCCGTGCTGCCCCGGACCGTCAGCTCGGGCGCGATCAGCACGACCTCGTCGCTGCCGCGTCCCTCGAACTTGGCGACCAGGTGTTCCACGGCGTGCCGGCCCATCTCCTGCGCGGGGATGGCGACCGACGTGAGCCGCACCGAGGCCTGCGTCGCGACCTGGTCGGGGCAGATCGCCACCACTGACACGTCCTCCGGCACGGCCCGGCCCTGCTGCCGCAGCAGCGCGAGCAGCGGCTCGACCGCCGACTCGTTCTGCACGATGATCCCCGTGGTCCCCGGGCGTTCGTCGAGGATCCGGGCGAGCGTCACGGCCATCGCGTCGTACCCGCCCTCGCACGGCCGGTGCAACAGCCGCACGCCCAGCTCCCGGGAACGGGACCGCAGCCCGTCGAGGGTGCGCTCGGCGAAACCGGTGTGCCGTTCGTAGACCGCCGGGGCCTCGCCGATGACAGCGATGTCCTGGTGCCCCTGCTTCGCCAGGTGCTCCACGCACAGCGCGCCCGTCGCCCGGAAGTCCAGGTCGACGCAGGTCAGCCCGGTGGTATCGGCGGGCAGCCCGATCAGCACGGACGGCTGGTCGGTCGCGCGCAGCAACGGCAGCCGCTCGTCGTCGAGTTCGACATCCATCAGGATCATCCCGTCGGCGAGCCCGCTCCCGGCGACGCGGCGCACCGCGTCCGGGCCCTCCTCACCGGTGAGCAGCAGCACGTCGTACCCGTGCGTCCGCGCGGCGGTCGCCACCGCGATGGCGATCTCCATCATCACGGGCACGTACATGTCCGTCCGCAGCGGGATCATCAGCGCGATGATGTTCGACCTGCTGCTGGCCAGGGCGCGGGCCCCGGCGTTCGGGTGGTACCCGAGCTCGCGGATGCTCCGCTCGACCCGCTGCCGGGTGTTCGCGGAGATGGACCGCTTGCCGCTGAGGACATAGCTCACCGTGCTCGCCGAGACTCCGGCGTGCTGGGCGACCTCGGCGAGGGTGACCATCCGCTCTCCAAGCTTTGTGAAGCGCTTCGACAATGCGCATTGCTGATATGAGTGAGTGAGGGTGGTTCGACAGTAGCTCCAGCGGGAGTACGTGTCCATAGGTTGTCGAAGCGCTTCGATACCGAATTCCGGCACGGCGCCAGAAGGGCGAGCCGTTCCCGGAAAGACACCTTGATGCAACACCGTCCTCAGGCCCCCGACAAGTCCGGGAGCCTTCGTCCCCTTCGGCTGAACGGATGCGCGAGGACTGGTGGGAGCGTCCGGTTTCGGGTACCAACGATCCAGTAGCACTGATCGGTAACGTACCGTCCTCAACATTCCTATATGCGGCGAGGTGGCCCTCATGTCCGCTTCCACCACCCCCTCTTCCCGTCCCGCCGTCACCGAGCGGGAGGCCCGTGAGGTGGCGGAGGCCGCCCGGGAACAGCACTGGCGCAAGCCCAGCTTCGCCAAGGAGCTGTTTCTCGGCCGCTTCCGGCTCGACCTCATCCACCCCCACCCCCTTCCTGCCGACGAGGCGGTGCAGCGCGGCGAGGAGTTCCTCGCCAAGCTCCGCGACTTCGTCGAGACGAAGGTCGACGCGGCCCTCATCGAGCGCGAGGCCCGGATCCCCGACGAGGTGGTCGACGGGCTGAAGGAGCTCGGCGCCTTCGGCATGAAGATCGACACCAAGTACGGCGGTCTCGGCCTCACCCAGGTGTACTACAACAAGGCGCTCTCCCTGGCCGGCTCCGCCAGCCCCGCGATCGGCGTGCTGCTCTCCGCGCACCAGTCGATCGGCGTGCCGCAGCCGCTGAAACTGTTCGGCACACAGGAACAGAAGGAGCGCTTCCTGCCGCGCTGCGCCCGCACGGACATCAGCGCCTTCCTGCTCACCGAGCCCGACGTCGGCTCCGACCCGGCCCGCCTCGCCACCAGCGCCGTGCCCGACGGGGACGACTACGTCCTCGACGGCGTGAAGCTGTGGACCACCAACGGCGTCGTCGCCGACCTGCTGGTCGTCATGGCCCGGGTCCCGAAGAGCGAGGGCCACAAGGGCGGCATCACGGCCTTCGTCGTGGAGACCAACTCGCCCGGCGTCACCGTCGAGAACCGCAACGCCTTCATGGGCCTGCGCGGCATCGAGAACGGCGTCACCCGCTTCCACCAGGTCCGCGTCCCCGCCGCCAACCGCGTCGGCGAGGAGGGCCAGGGGCTGAAGATCGCCCTGACCACGCTCAACACCGGACGGCTCTCCCTGCCCGCCTCCTGCGTCGCAGCCGGCAAGTGGTGCCTGAAGATCGCCCGGGAGTGGTCGGCGGCCCGCGAGCAGTGGGGCAAGCCCGTCGCACACCACGAGGCGGTCGGCTCCAAGATCTCCTTCATCGCGGCCACCACCTTCGCCCTGGAGGCCGTGACGGACCTGGCCTCGCAGATGGCCGACGAGGACCGCAACGACATCCGCATCGAAGGCGCCCTGGCCAAGCTGTACGCCTCCGAGATGGCCTGGACGATGGCCGACGAACTCGTCCAGATCCGCGGCGGCCGCGGCTTCGAGACGGCCGAGTCCCTCCGGGCCCGCGGCGAGCGCGGCGTCCCCGCCGAGCAGCTCCTGCGCGACCTGCGCATCAACCGCATCTTCGAGGGCTCGACGGAGATCATGCACCTCCTCATCGCCCGCGAGGCCGTCGACGCCCACCTCTCGGTCGCCGGCGACCTCATCGACCCCGAGAAGTCCCTCGGCGACAAGGCCAGGGCGGGGGCGAACGCGGGCGTCTTCTACGCCAAGTGGCTCCCGAAACTGGTCGCGGGCCCGGGCCGGCTCCCCACCTCCTACGGCGAGTTCAAGCACGAGGTGGACCTCTCCGGGCACCTGCGCTATGTCGAGCGCACCTCTCGCAAGCTCGCCCGCTCCACCTTCTACGCCATGTCCCGCTGGCAGGGCCGGATGGAGTCCAAGCAGGGCTTCCTCGGCCGGATCGTGGACATCGGCGCCGAGCTGTTCGCCATGAGCGCGGCCTGCGTACGGGCCGAACTGCTGCGCGGCCAGGGCGACCACGGCCGCGAGGCCTACCAGCTCGCCGACGTCTTCTGCCGCCAGTCCCGCATCCGGATCGAGGAGCTCTTCAACCGCCTGTGGACCAACACCGACGACCTCGACCGCAAGGTCGTCAAGGGCGTTCTGTCGGGCACGTACGAGTGGCTGGAGCGCGGCATCGTCGACCCGTCGGGCGAGGGACCGTGGATCGCGGACGCGACACCGGGACCGAGCCGGAAGGAGAACGTGCACCGGCCGATCCGCTGACCGGCCACTCTGGGGGGCGCGTGCCCGCACGGCGCGCGCCCCCGCGAGGGGATGCGCTGTCCTCACACACGACGCTTACGGCAACAATGGAGGAATGAGCGACAGTCCAGCCCCCCTCGCCGATCCCCATCTGGTCTACGACCCCGTAGCGGGCGACGGCCCGAAGGACGTGGTGATCCTCGGCTCCACCGGGTCCATCGGCACGCAGGCCATCGACCTCGTGCTGCGCAACCCCGGCCGGTTCCGGGTCACCGGCCTGTCCGCCAACGGCGGCCGGGTCGCCCTCCTCGCCGAGCAGGCGTACCGGCTGCGGGCGCGCACGGTCGCGGTCGCCCGCGAGGACGTCGTACCGGCCCTGCGCGAGGCGCTCACCGCGCAGTACGGCACGGGCGAGCCGCTCCCCGAGATCCTCGCCGGCCCGGACGCGGCCACACAGCTCGCGGCGTCCGACTGCCACACCGTCCTGAACGGCATCACCGGCTCCATCGGCCTCGCCCCGACCCTGGCCGCCCTGGAGGCGGGCCGCACCCTCGCGCTCGCCAACAAGGAGTCGCTCATCGTGGGCGGCCCGCTGGTCAAGGCCCTCGCCAAGCCGGGGCAGATCATCCCGGTCGACTCCGAGCACGCCGCCCTCTTCCAGGCCCTGGCCGCCGGCACCCGCGCCGACGTCCGCAAGCTGGTCGTCACCGCCTCCGGCGGCCCTTTCCGCGGCCGGACGAAGGCGGAACTGGCCCACGTCACCGTGGACGACGCCCTCGCGCACCCCACCTGGGCCATGGGCCCGGTCATCACGATCAACTCCGCGACCCTCGTCAACAAGGGCCTGGAGGTCATCGAGGCACACCTCCTCTACGACATTCCCTTCGACCGCATTGAGGTGGTCGTGCATCCCCAGTCGTATGTCCACTCGATGGTTGAGTTCACGGATGGATCGACACTGGCCCAGGCGACCCCGCCCGACATGCGCGGGCCCATCGCCATCGGCCTCGGCTGGCCCGAGCGCGTGCCCGACGCGGCGCCCACCTTCGACTGGAGCAAGGCCTCGACCTGGGAGTTCTTCCCGCTCGACACCGAGGCCTTCCCGTCGGTGAACCTCGCGCGGCACGTCGGCGAGCTCGCGGGCACCGCCCCTGCGGTGTTCAATGCGGCCAACGAGGAGTGCGTGGAGGCGTTCCGCCAGGGGGCGCTGCCCTTCAACGGGATCATGGAGACCGTCACCCGGGTCGTCGAGGAGCACGGCACCCCGCGTACGGGAACCTCACTCACCGTGTCGGACGTCCTCGAAGCGGAGACCTGGGCGCGGACCCGGGCCCGGCAATTGGCGGCACAGACGGCGGAGGCCCGTGCATGACGACCCTGATGTTCATCCTCGGCATAGGTCTCTTCGTGGTCGGCCTGCTGTTCTCGATCGCGTGGCACGAGCTGGGGCACCTGTCCACCGCCAAGCTGTTCGGCATCCGCGTGCCGCAGTACATGGTCGGTTTCGGCCCGACGGTCTGGTCGCGCAAGAAGGGCGAGACCGAGTACGGCCTCAAGGCCATCCCCTTCGGCGGCTACATCCGCATGATCGGCATGTTCCCGCCCGGCCCCGACGGCCGGCTGGAGGTCCGCTCCACCTCCCCGTGGCGCGGCATGATCGAGGACGCCCGCTCGGCCGCGTACGAGGAGCTCAGGCCGGGCGACGAGAACCGCATGTTCTACACGCGCGCGCCCTGGAAGCGCGTGATCGTGATGTTCGCGGGCCCCTTCATGAACCTGGTCCTGGCCGTGGCGCTGTTCCTCGCCATCCTGATGGGCTTCGGCATCACCCAGCAGACGACCACGGTCAGCTCGGTCTCCCAGTGCGTCATCGCGCAGAGCGAGAACCGGGACAAGTGCGAGAAGGGCGACCCGGCCAGCCCGGCCGCCGCCGCGGGCCTCAAGGCGGGCGACAAGATCGTCTCCTTCAACGGCGTCCGGACCGACGACTGGAACAAGCTGTCCGACCTCATCCGCGCCACCCCCGGCAAGGAGGTGCCGATCGTCGTCGACCGCAACGGCCAGGACGTCACCCTGCACGCGAGGATCGCCACCAACCAGGTCGCCAAGAAGGACTCCGGCGGACAGATCGTCGAGGGCGAGTACGTCCGGGCCGGATTCCTCGGCTTCAGCGCCGCCACCGGCGTGGTCAAGCAGGACTTCGGCGAGTCCGTGACCTGGATGGGCGACCGGATCGGCGAGGCCGTCGACTCCCTCGCCGCCCTTCCCGGCAAGATCCCGGCCCTGTGGAACGCGGCCTTCGACGGCGCCCCGCGCGAGGCCGACTCCCCGATGGGCGTGGTCGGTGCCGCCCGCGTCGGCGGCGAGATCTTCACCCTCGACATCCCGCCGACCCAGCAGCTGGCCATGGCCCTCATGCTGGTCGCCGGATTCAACCTCTCCCTGTTCCTGTTCAACATGCTCCCGCTGCTGCCGCTCGACGGCGGTCACATCGCGGGCGCCCTGTGGGAGTCGCTGCGCCGCAACACGGCCAAGGTCCTGCGCCGGCCGGACCCGGGCCCCTTCGACGTGGCGAAGCTCATGCCCGTCGCGTACGTGGTCGCCGGGATCTTCATCTGCTTCACGATCCTGGTGCTGATCGCGGACGTGGTTAACCCCGTGAGAATCTCCTAGTCATACGGCGTTCCAGGCGGCTCGGCACACGGGGTGCCGGGCCGCCTCCCATCGAGTGGCAACGCGGGTGGGATGTGCCCGCGCCAGTGCATGTGCCGTAATCTCGAAGCTCGGAGCCCGCTGCTCACGGGACCGGACCTTGATCCACGACTTGGGGTTGCACAGCAGATGACTGCGATTTCTCTCGGCATGCCGTCCGTTCCGACCAAGCTCGCCGAGCGCCGGAAGAGCCGGCAGATCCAGGTCGGATCCGTGGCCGTCGGCGGAGACGCCCCCGTCTCGGTCCAGTCGATGACGACGACGCGTACGTCCGACATCGGCGCGACCCTCCAGCAGATCGCCGAACTCACCGCCTCCGGCTGCCAGATCGTCCGTGTCGCCTGCCCGACCCAGGACGACGCCGACGCCCTCGCCACCATCGCCCGCAAGTCGCAGATCCCGGTCATCGCCGACATCCACTTCCAGCCGAAGTACGTCTTCGCCGCGATCGAGGCCGGCTGCGCGGCGGTGCGCGTCAACCCCGGCAACATCAAGCAGTTCGACGACAAGGTCAAGGAGATCGCCAAGGCGGCCCGGGACCACGGCACCCCGATCCGCATCGGCGTCAACGCGGGCTCCCTCGACAAGCGCCTGCTCCAGAAGTACGGCAAGGCGACCCCCGAGGCCCTGGTCGAGTCGGCCCTGTGGGAGGCGTCCCTCTTCGAGGAGCACGACTTCCGGGACATCAAGATCTCCGTCAAGCACAACGACCCGGTCATCATGATCGAGGCGTACAAGCAGCTCGCCGAGCAGTGCGACTACCCGCTGCACCTGGGCGTCACGGAGGCCGGTCCCGCCTTCCAGGGCACGATCAAGTCGGCGGTCGCCTTCGGCGCGCTGCTCAGCCAGGGCATCGGCGACACGATCCGCGTCTCCCTGAGCGCGCCCCCGGCCGAGGAGGTGAAGGTCGGCCTCCAGATCCTGGAGTCGCTGGGCCTCAAGGAGCGCGGCCTGGAGATCGTCTCCTGCCCGTCCTGCGGCCGCGCCCAGGTCGACGTCTACAAGCTGGCCGAAGAGGTCACGGCCGGCCTGACCGGCATGGAGGTCCCCCTCCGCGTCGCCGTCATGGGCTGCGTCGTCAACGGCCCCGGCGAGGCTCGCGAGGCCGACCTCGGCGTCGCCTCCGGCAACGGCAAGGGCCAGATCTTCGTCAAGGGCGAGGTCATCAAGACCGTCCCCGAGTCCAAGATCGTCGAGACCTTGATCGAAGAGGCGATGAAGCTCGCCGAGCAGATGGAAAAGGACGGCGTCGCCTCGGGCGAACCGTCGGTGGCGGTAGCGGGCTGAGGTTTTCAGAGTCGCCGGGTTTCCCTGCGTCCTGCTTGGGGGCGCGGGGAACTGCGCGACAAGCCACAACGAACCCGCACCCGCCGACAAACCCCCCGCTCCCGAGCTCGAAGGCGCCCCGCCCAAGCAGCGCAGCTATAGTGCGGAGACCAGCAGACCCGAGTGTGTGAGGCCCCGCACGTGTTGACGCAGACGACCTCCCGGGTCCTCGAACCGAGCGACCTGGACGCCGCGCTCGCCATACTCGACCGCGAGCCCGTCGCGAACGCCTTCGTGACATCCCGTGTGCAGATCGCCGGCCTCGACCCGTGGCGGCTCGGCGGAGAGATGTGGGGCTGGTACGAGGACGGCATGCTGACGTCCCTGTGTTACGCGGGCGCCAACCTCGTCCCCATCTGTGCCACTGCGCGCGCCGTCCGCGCCTTCGCCGACCGCGCCCGCCGGGCCGGCCGTCGCTGCTCCTCCATCGTCGGCCCGGCCGGCTCCACCGCCGACCTGTGGCGGCTGCTGGAACCCCAATGGGGCCCGGCCCGCGACGTGCGCCGCCACCAGCCGCTCATGGTCACCGACCGCCTGCCGGACGGCATCGCCCCGGACCCCTACGTCCGTCGCGTCCGCAAGGACGAGATGGAGAAGATCATGCCGGCGTGCGTGGCGATGTTCACCGAGGAGGTCGGCGTCTCCCCGCTGGCCGGCGACGGCGGCCTGCTCTACCAGGCCCGCGTCGCCGAACTCGTCGGATCCGGCCGCGCCTTCGCCCGCTTCGACACGGACGGCAAGGTCGTCTTCAAGGCCGAGATCGGCGCCGCGACCGATCGCGCCTGCCAGATCCAGGGCGTCTGGGTCGCCCCCGAATACCGGGGCACCGGCCTGGCGGCCCCGGGCATGGCAGCGGTCCTGCGCTACGCCCTGGCCGACGTGGCCCCGGTGGCGAGCCTGTACGTCAACGACTTCAACACGGCAGCCCGCAGGACGTACCAGAGGGTGGGCTTCCGAGAGGTCGGCGCCTTCATGAGCGTGCTGTTCTGACAACTCGAAGCCCCCTGTAGGCTCCCCGCCATGGACCTGGTGATCGGCCCCCTCGACCTCTCCGCCCACGTCGACGAGGCCCTGGAAGTCCAAGCCGTGGCATTCGGGCTGGGCCCCGACGAAGTCGCAGTCCGCCGCCAGATCGTCCTGCGCCACATGACCTACCCGGGCGCCCGCGCCCTCGGCGCGACAGCCGGCGGCAACCTCGTGGGCTTCGTCTACGGCATGCCCAACGACCGCGCCCACTGGTGGTCCACCGTGGTGGAGCCGTACCTCAGGGCGAACCACCACGACCACTGGCTCGACGACGCCTTCGTGATCACCGAACTGCACGTCCACCCCGCCCACCAGAACCGCGGCATCGGACGCTCCCTGATCACCACGATCACCGACGACGCCGCGGAACCCCGCTCGATCCTGTCCGCGATCGACACCGAGAGCCCCGCCCGCGCGCTCTACCGCTCCCTCGGCTACCGGGACCTCGCCCGCCAGGTCCTCTTCCCGAGCGCCCCCAAGCCGTACGCGGTGATGGGCGCCCCGCTCCCGCTCCTGCGCCCTTAACCGATTTCCGCCGCCCGGTGCCCCCCGGATAACCTCCTGGCATCACCTACTCGGCAGCAGGAGCAGAAAAGCCATGGCGAACGTACCGGTCCAGCGCATGTCCCAGTTGATGGCGAAGACGTTGCGCGACGACCCGGCGGACGCCGAGGTCCTCAGCCACAAACTCCTCGTCCGCGCCGGGTACGTGCGCCGCACCGCCGCCGGGATCTGGAGCTGGCTGCCGCTCGGCAAGCGAGTCCTGGGCAACGTGGAGCGCATCGTCCGTGAGGAGATGGACGCCGTCGGCGCCCAGGAGGTACTGCTCCCCGCCATCCTGCCGCGCGAGCCCTACGAGGCCACCGGCCGCTGGGACGAGTACGGCCCCGAGCTGTTCCGCCTCCAGGACCGCAAGGGCGGCGACTACCTCCTCGGCCCCACCCACGAGGAGATCTTCACCCTGCTGGTGAAGGACCAGGCGTCCTCCTACAAGGACCTGCCGGTGATCCTCTACCAGATCCAGAACAAGTACCGCGACGAGGCCCGGCCCCGCGCCGGCATCCTGCGCGGCCGCGAGTTCCTCATGAAGGACTCCTACTCCTTCGACACCGAGGACGAGGGCCTCGCCCGTTCCTACGCCCTGCACCGCGAGGCCTACCAGAGGATCTTCGCGCGCCTCGGCCTCGACTACCGCATCTGCGCCGCCACCGCCGGCGCGATGGGCGGCTCCAAGTCCGAGGAGTTCCTCGCCCCGGCCGAGGCCGGCGAGGACACCTTCGCCGACTGCCCGAACTGCGACTTCGCCGCCAACACCGAGGCGATCACGTACGAGCTGAAGCCCGTCGACGCCGCGGACGTGCCGGCCGCCGAGGACATCCCGACCCCCGACACCCCGACCATCGAGACCCTCGCCGCCTCCCTCGGCGTCCCGGCCTCGGCCACGCTGAAGAACCTCCTCGTCAAGGTCGACGGCGAGATCGTGGCCGTCGGTGTCCCCGGCGACCGCGAGGTCGACATGGACAAGGTCGAGGCGCACTTCGCCCCGGCCACCGTCGAGCTGGTCACCGAGACGGACTTCGCGGCCCGCCCCGACCTGGTCCGCGGCTACGTCGGACCGCAGGGCCTGGACAAGGTCACGTACATCGCCGACCCGCGCGTCGCCCCGGGCACGTCCTGGATCACCGGCGCCAACAAGCCCGGCACGCACACCAAGAACGTCGTCGCGGGCCGCGACTTCGAGGTCGACCGTTACGTCGACGTCGTGGTCGTGCAGGAGGGCGACCCCTGCCCGAAGTGCGGCACGGGCCTCGTCCTCGACCGGGCCATCGAGATCGGCCACATCTTCCAGCTGGGCCGCAAGTACACCGACGCCCTCAAGCTCGATGTCCTCGGCCAGAACGGCAAGCCGGTCCGCGTCACCATGGGGTCCTACGGCATCGGCGTCTCCCGCGCGGTCGCCGCCATCGCCGAGCAGAGCGCCGACGACAAGGGCCTGTGCTGGCCCAAGGAGGTCGCCCCGGCCGACGTCCACGTGGTCGCCGCCGGCAAGGCCCTCCAGACCGAACTGGCCCTCGACATCTCCCAGAAGCTGGCCGCCGCCGGGGTCCGCGTCCTGGTCGACGACCGCGCCGGCGTCTCCCCGGGCGTCAAGTTCACGGACTCCGAGCTGATCGGCGTACCGCAGATCCTGGTGGCCGGGCGGCGCGCGGGCGACGGTGTGGTGGAACTGAAGGACCGCCGCACCGGCGAGCGCGAGGAGCTGACGGTCGAGGAGGCCGTCGCACGGCTCACCGCCTGAGTGCCCTGGCCCTGTGAGCGCTCCGGGACTGCGGAGCGCTCACAGCCAGCCCGCGAACTCCAGCAGCAGCTCCGCGTCCCGCGGGCGTCCGACCCGCCCCGCCCGCACACCCGACTCCACGGCCCGGAACAGCGTCCAGCCGCGCAGCCGCTCCTGGTCGACGTCCAGGGACTCGGCCAGCCGCTTCACCCGGCGCCGGGTCGTCGCCGCGCCGGACGGCTGGGCGATCAGGTCCTCCACCCGGTCGCGGACCAGCCGGGCCAGATCGAAGGCGCACTCGCCGACCACCGGGTCGGGCCCCACGGCCAGCCACGGCATCCGCTCCCCGGCGAGCACCTTGCTCTGCCGGAACGTGCCGTGCAGCAGCCGGTGTTCGGGCGGCGCGGCCAGCAGCTCCGCACGCGCCGCGAGCGCCACGTCGACCAGCGGCGCCACCTCGGGATCGACCCGGGCACGCGCCCGCATCGCCTCGGCCTGCCGCCCGGTCCGCTCGGCCACGGTCTCGAAGGGGAAGCCGGGGGGCGGCTCCACCCACAGCCGCCGCAGCGTCCCCGCCGCCTCCAGCAGCGCCTTAGCTTCCGGCAGCGACCGCACCGACACGTCCGGATGCAGCCGCTCCAGCAGCAGCACGCCCTCGGTCCGGCAGGGTTCGAGCAGCTGTACGGCACCCCGCCCGGCCCAGTGCGCGAGCGCGGCCCGCTCCGCCTCCGGGCGGGCCCGGCCCGGCGCCAGCTTCAGCACGGCGGGCGTCCCGTCGGCCGTCCGCACCAGCACGACCAGGCTGCTGCGCCCGCCGGGCACCTGCACCCGCTCCACGGTCAACTCGCGTAGCGCGACGGCCTGCTGCGCCGCCTCGGGCAGCTGCTCCAGCCAGTCGTCACCGTCCGGTGCCGTCTCACCGAGCGCCCTGACCAGACGCTTCGGCGGTTCGAAAACCATGCGCGAGTCGTTCCCTTCGTGCTGTCCGCGGTGCGCGCCCTGCGCGGGTCACGCCGTCGGCGCCGCCAGGGGCGGGGCCGTGCCGGCCCGCTCGGCGAGCCCAGGGAAGGCTACGCTCTCGCCGCGCCAGCGCACCGCCCGCACCGCCGCCTCCCGCAGCGCCTCGGCGGCCAGGGCCCGCCGGGCGCCGCCCGCCGCGCGCACCAGGTCCGAGTACACCCCGGCCACCCGGTCCTCCAGCTCGGCGGCGAGCCGCACGGCCGCCGCCGCGTCCGGCACCGGGAACGGCAGCGCGTATCCGGCGGCCGCCGCCACGGGCCTGCCGCCCAGGTCCTTCACCTCGCGCACCAGCGCGTCGCGGCGCGCCCGGTGGGCGTCGTACGCCGTCCGTGCCTCGGCGCGCTGCCCGTCGCCGATCCGGCCGCCGACCACGCCGTAGCCGTACACCGCCGCGTGCTCGGCCGCCAGCGCCGCCTGGACGGCCCGCAGCTCCCGGTCCTTCGCCTCGCTCACGCGCCACCCTCCGTCAGCAGATACACATGCGCCGCCCCGGCCGCCGCCACCGAGGCCAGCAGCCGCGCCAGCTCGCCCGGCACGTCGAGCAGCGCCTTGGCCCGCCGGTCGGCGAGCTCCCGCTCCGCGGCGGCGAGGGCGGCGAGCGCGTCCTTGTCGCTGCCCGGCACAGCGGCGGCCGAGGGGGAGGCCGACGCGGTCGACGAAGAGGGAGAGGGAGACGCCTTCCGGCCCGGGCCCCCTCCGAAAGCCCGCGCATGCCGCACGGACTCCTCCCGCAGCGGGCGCAGCCGCTCCGCGAGCCCCGGATGGGCGGTGATCACGGCGTCGTACCGCTCCACCAGCCCCTCGCTGTCCCGCGCCGCACGCGCGCGTGCCCGGCGCTCGGCTGCCGACGGGCCGTCCTCCGGGGCACCCGGACCGTCGCCCCCGGTGGTGCAGCCCGCCAGGACGAGAGCCGCCGGGCCGACGGTGAGCAGAGTCCTTCTGCGCGGCCCCGACCGGGCGCGCGGAGATGAGGGGAACGGCACGTCAGACGTCCTCGGGGGCTCGTACGAGAAAGAAACGGCTCTCAGGGCTGAACGCCCGTGATCACGGTACCCGGGCCCCCGCCCGGGACCACTCAGCGGCACCGTTCGTCACCGGGTGGACGGCAACACACCCCGCGACCGGATACCCTTTGACCAGACACGCGACCCATCCCACAACAGCACACGCGGCCGAGGAGTCACCCGGATGAGCACCACCCAGAGCGAGAGGCTGCGAAAACTGCTGGAACCGCTCGTCACATCCCAGGGCCTGGATCTCGAAGAGATCGAAGTGGACTCCGTCGGACGCAAGCGTGTGCTGCGCGTCGTCGTCGACTCGGACACGGGCGCCGACCTGGACCAGATCGCCGATGTGAGCCGCGCGCTCTCGGCGAAGCTCGACGAGACGGACGCGATGGGCGAGGGGGAGTACACCCTCGAGGTCGGCACCCCGGGCGCGGAGCGCCTCCTCACGGAACACCGGCACTACGTCCGCGCCACGGACCGCCTGGTGAAGTTCCAGCTGGCCGAGGGCGGCGAGCTGGTCGCCAGGATCCTCAAGGTCGACGACGAGGGAATCGACACCGAGGTGCCCGGGGTGAAGGGCCGCAAGGCCACCGCGCGCAGACTCGCCTTCGACGACATCGTCCGGGCACGCGTCCAGGTCGAGTTCAGCCGCAAGGACAACAAGAAGGAAGAGGAGGCGTAGCCGTGGACATCGACATGAGTGCCCTGCGGGGCTTGGTTCGGGAGAAGGAGATCTCCTTCGACCTGCTGGTCGAGGCGATCGAATCGGCCCTCCTCATCGCCTACCACCGCACCGAGGGAAGCCGCCGTCACGCGCGCGTGGAGCTCAACCGGGAGACCGGCCATGTGACCGTGTGGGCGAAGGAGGACCCCGACGACCTCGAGGAGGGCCAGGAGCCCCGCGAGTTCGACGACACCCCGTCCGGTTTCGGCCGTATCGCCGCCACCACGGCCAAGCAGGTCATCCTGCAGCGCCTGCGCGACGCCGAGGACGACGCGACGCTCGGCGAGTACGCCGGCCGCGAGGGCGACATCGTCACCGGCGTGGTCCAGCAGGGCCGCGACCCGAAGAACGTGCTCGTCGACATCGGCAGGCTCGAGGCCATCCTGCCGGTCCAGGAGCAGGTGCCGGGCGAGACCTACCCGCACGGCATGCGGCTGCGGTCGTACGTCGTCCGGGTGGCCAAGGGCGTCCGCGGCCCCTCCGTGACCCTCTCCCGTACGCACCCCAACCTGGTGAAGAAGCTCTTCGCCCTGGAGGTGCCGGAGATCGCGGACGGGTCGGTGGAGATCTCCGCGATCGCCCGTGAGGCCGGTCACCGCACGAAGATCGCCGTACGGTCCACCCGGTCCGGTCTGAACGCCAAGGGTGCCTGCATCGGCCCCATGGGCGGCCGGGTGCGCAACGTGATGGGCGAGCTGAACGGTGAGAAGATCGACATCGTCGACTGGTCGGACGACCCGGCCGAGATGGTGGCGAACGCGCTGTCCCCTGCTCGTGTCTCCAAGGTGGAGATCGTGGACATGGCGACCCGGTCGGCCCGGGTGACCGTGCCCGACTACCAGCTGTCCCTGGCCATCGGCAAGGAAGGGCAGAACGCCCGCCTCGCGGCCCGGCTGACCGGCTGGCGGATCGACATCCGGCCGGACACGGAACCCGCCGCGGACCGGGCCGGGGAATAGATCCAAGCCGCGGGCCGTTCAGATCACGACAGGTTCGGGCGCGGCAACTGTTCGAATCCTGCCCCAAAGGGGTGAGGCGCCTACGGGGAGGTAGACTTAACGGTGTCTGGCCGGACGCGCACCCGCGCATGCCCTGAACGCACCTGTGTGGGGTGTCGGGAGCGAGTGGCCAAGGCCGATCTGTTGCGGATCGTGTTGACCGAGGGCGCATGCGTCCCTGATCCACGCGGTACGCTGCCCGGCCGGGGTGCGTATGTGCATCCCACACCGGTCTGTCTCGACCAGGCGGTTCGCCGCCGGGCGTTCACGAGGGCACTGCGCGCCCCGGGAGCGCCCGACACAAAGGCGTTGCGCCAATACGTCGAGCAGACGACAGTTGCCGAGCAGGCAACACGGTAAGAACGTGCCGCACGGAACCCCCCGTGCGGTCTAGGTACCTCGCGAGTCGAAAGCAGGTCGAGATTGCGATGAGCACTCGATGAGTACGCGATGAGTACGCCCATGAACTAGCGACGGTCCGGCTTCACCCGGACCTCAAAGGAGCGAAGTGGCTAAGGTCCGGGTCTACGAACTCGCCAAGGAGTTCGGTGTCGAGAGCAAGGTCGTCATGGCCAAGCTCCAGGAGCTCGGTGAATTCGTCCGTTCGGCGTCTTCGACGATCGAAGCGCCTGTTGTACGCAAACTGACGGACGCCCTCCAGCAGGGCAACGGAGGCGGCAAGCCCGCCCCCGCACGCAAGGCTGCCCCGGCGAAGCCGGCAGCCCCTTCCCCGGCGCAGGCTGCCCGTCCGGCCGCCCCGCGCCCGCCGGCCCCCAAGCCGGCAGCCGCCGAGAAGCCCGCGGCTCCGGCCGCACCGGCCACTCCCGGCCCCCGTCCCACCCCGGGCCCGAAGCCCGCGCCGCGGCCCGCCCCGGCGTCCCCGGCTCCGACCACGCCCGAGTTCACGGCACCCCCGGCGGCTCCCTCCTCGCAGGGCTCCTCTCAGGGTTCCGGTCCGCGTCCGGGCGCCCCGCGTCCGGCCGGCCAGTCACCGCGTCCGGGTGCCCCGCGTCCGGGCGGTTCCGGCCAGGGCGGCCAGAACCGCGGCGAGCGTCCCGGCGCCTCGCGTCCGGGTGGCGGCGCCCCGCGTCCCGGTGCCCGTCCGGCGGGTCCCCGTCCGGGCAACAACCCGTTCACCTCTGGTGGTTCCACCGGCATGGCGCGCCCCCAGGCGCCCCGTCCGGGCGGTGCCCCGCGTCCCGGCGGCCCCGGTGCGCCCGGTGGTGCCCCGCGTCCGCAGGGCCAGGGCCAGGGCGGTCCCCGTCCGCAGGGTGCCGGCGGCGGTCCTCGTCCGCAGGCTCCGGGCGGCGCGCGTCCCACTCCGGGCGGCATGCCCCGTCCGCAGGGCGGCGGTCCGCGTCCCGGCGGCGGTCCCGGCGGTCCGCGTCCCAACCCCGGCATGATGCCGCAGCGTCCGGCTGCCGGCCCGCGTCCCGGTGGCGGTGGCCCCGGCGGCCGCGGTCCCGGCGGCGGCGGTCGTCCCGGTGGCGGCGGCGGTCGTCCGGGCGGCGGCGGCTTCGCGGGTCGTCCCGGTGGCGGCGGTGGCGGTTTCGCCGGCCGTCCCGGTGGTCCCGGTGGCGGTGGCGGCGGTTTCGCCGGCCGTCCCGGTGGCGGCGGTGGCCGCCCCGGCTTCGGTGGTCGTCCCGGCGGTCCCGGTGGCCGTGGTGGCACGCAGGGCGCCTTCGGCCGTCCCGGCGGTCCCGCGCGTCGCGGCCGCAAGTCGAAGCGGCAGCGCCGTCAGGAGTACGAGGCCATGCAGGCCCCGTCGGTCGGCGGTGTGATGCTGCCTCGCGGCAACGGCGAGACCGTTCGCCTGTCGCGCGGTGCCTCGCTCACCGACTTCGCGGAGAAGATCAACGCCAACCCGGCGTCGCTCGTCGCGGTCATGATGAACCTCGGCGAGATGGTCACGGCCACGCAGTCCGTCTCCGACGAGACGCTCCAGCTCCTCGCCGACGAGATGAACTACACGGTTCAGATCGTCAGCCCGGAGGAGGAGGACCGCGAGCTCCTCGAGTCCTTCGACATCGAGTTCGGCGAGGACGAGGGCGACGAGGAGGACCTGATGGTCCGCCCGCCGGTCGTCACCGTCATGGGTCACGTCGACCACGGTAAGACCCGGCTCCTCGACGCCATCCGCAAGACGAACGTCATCGCGGGCGAGGCCGGCGGCATCACCCAGCACATCGGTGCCTACCAGGTCGCGACCGAGGTCAACGACGAAGAGCGCAAGATCACCTTCATCGACACCCCGGGTCACGAGGCGTTCACCGCCATGCGTGCCCGTGGTGCGCGGTCGACGGACATCGCGATCCTGGTCGTCGCGGCCAACGACGGCGTCATGCCGCAGACGGTCGAGGCGCTCAACCACGCGAAGGCGGCCGAGGTTCCGATCGTCGTCGCGGTTAACAAGATCGACGTCGAGGGTGCGGACCCGACCAAGGTGCGCGGTCAGCTGACCGAGTACGGCCTCGTGGCCGAGGAGTACGGCGGCGACACGATGTTCGTCGACATCTCCGCCAAGCAGGGTCTGAACATCGACTCCCTGCTGGAGGCCGTGGTCCTCACGGCCGATGCCTCGCTCGACCTTCGGGCCAACCCGAACCAGGACGCGCAGGGCATCGCGATCGAGTCCCGTCTCGACCGCGGCCGTGGCGCCGTGTCGACGGTCCTCGTCCAGCGCGGCACGCTGCGGGTCGGCGACACCATGGTGGTCGGCGACGCGTACGGCCGGGTCCGGGCGATGCACGACGACAACGGCAACCTCGTCACCGAGGCCGGCCCGTCGACGCCGGTGCAGGTCCTGGGTCTGACCAACGTCCCGGGTGCGGGCGACAACTTCCTCGTCGTCGACGAGGACCGTACGGCCCGTCAGATCGCGGAGAAGCGTGCGGCGCGCGAGCGCAACGCGGCCTTCGCGAAGCGCACGCGCCGTGTGTCGCTGGAGGACCTGGACAAGGTGCTCAAGGCCGGCGAGGTCCAGCAGCTGAACCTGATCATCAAGGGTGACGCTTCCGGTTCCGTCGAGGCACTCGAGTCCTCCCTGCTCCAGCTGGACGTCGGCGAAGAGGTCGACATCCGCGTCCTGCACCGCGGCGTCGGTGCGGTCACGGAGTCCGACATCGACCTGGCGATGGGCTCGGACGCCATCGTGATCGGCTTCAACGTGCGCGCCGCCGGGCGTGCGCAGCAGATGGCCGAGCGCGAGGGCGTGGACGTCCGGTACTACTCGGTCATCTACCAGGCGATCGAGGAGATCGAGGCGGCCCTCAAGGGCATGCTCAAGCCGGAGTACGAAGAGGTCGAGCTCGGTACGGCGGAGATCCGCGAGGTCTTCAAGTCGTCCAAGCTGGGCAACATCGCGGGTGTTCTCATCCGCTCCGGCGAGGTCAGGCGCAACACCAAGGCCCGCCTCATCCGCGACGGCAAGGTGGTCGCGGAGAACCTCAACATCGAGGGCCTGCGTCGCTTCAAGGACGACGTCACCGAGATCCGCGAAGGGTTCGAGGGCGGTATCAACCTCGGCAACTTCAACGACATCAAGGTCGACGACGTCATCGCGACGTACGAGATGCGCGAGAAGCCGCGGGTGTAACACCCCACGGCGCCTGGTCGGCCGACGCGGCACTGCCGCGTCGGCCGGCTGGCCGTTTGCCGCTCCTGCGGAGCCACAGCGACGCGCGCCCGCCCGGGCGCGCGGGTGCGAAGCCCCGCGAGGGGTGCAGGGGACGCAGTCCCCGCCGGGGTCCGTGGCGGAGCCCCGGGGCAGCACCTCCTGTCCAACCGTGTCGGGCGGGTGGGTGCGCAAAGGAAAACCCCGTCGAGCCACCGGCAGGTACGCGGTACCGTTCTTGATGTCCCTGCCCCAACCGCAGGGCCATCGATCCCGTACCGGCGGGTCATCCGGATACACACATGTACGTGGGGACGCTGTCCTTCGACCTGCTCCTCGGCGACGTACGGTCGCTGAAGGAGAAGCGCTCCGTCGTCCGCCCCATCGTCGCCGAGCTCCAGCGCAAGTACGCGGTGAGCGCGGCCGAGGTGGATCACATGGACCTCCACCGCAGGGCCGTCATCGGCCTGGCGCTGGTGTCCGGCGACGCGGGGCACGTGAGCGAGGTCCTCGACCAGTGCGAACGGCTGGTCGCCGCCCGCCCCGAGGTGGAACTGCTGTCCGTCAGGCGGCGCTTCCACGGCGAAGACGACTGACGAACCGAGAACGACCCAGACAGGAAAGAACGGGAGACGGACCAGTGGCCGACAACGCGCGGGCCAAGAGGCTGGCGGACCTCATCCGGGAAGTGGTGGCCCAGAAGCTGCAACGTGGGATCAAGGACCCGCGGCTCGGCTCGCACGTCACCATCACGGACACGCGGGTCACGGGTGATCTGCGGGAGGCGACCGTCTTCTACACCGTGTACGGGGACGAGGAGGAGCGGAACGCCGCCGCGGCCGGTCTGGAGAGCGCCAAGGGCATCCTGCGCTCCGAGGTCGGCCGGGCCGCCGGCGTGAAGTTCACGCCGACCCTGACCTTCGTCATGGACGCCCTCCCGGACACCGCGCGCGCCATCGAGGACCTCCTCGACAAGGCGCGCCAGTCCGACGAGAAGGTGCGGGAGGCCTCCGCGGGCGCGAAGTACGCCGGTGACGCCGACCCGTACCGCAAGCCGGACGAGGACGACGAGACGGACGACACCGCCGAATGACCCAGAAGCACACCACGCCCGACGGCCTCGTCATCGTCGACAAGCCGTCGGGCTTCACTTCGCACGACGTCGTCGCCAAGATGCGCGGCATCGCCAGAACGCGACGCGTCGGGCACGCCGGCACCCTCGACCCGATGGCGACGGGCGTCCTCGTCCTCGGCGTCGAGAAGGCCACCAAGCTCCTCGGCCACCTCGCGCTGACCGAGAAGGAGTACCTGGGCACGATCCGGCTCGGGCAGAACACCCTCACCGACGACGCCGAGGGCGAGATCACCTCCTCGACGGACGCCTCCGAGGTCACCCGCGACGCCATCGACGCCGGCATCGCCAAGCTGACCGGCGACATCATGCAGGTCCCGTCCAAGGTCAGCGCCATCAAGATCAACGGCGTGCGGTCCTACAAGCGGGCCAGGGACGGCGAGGACTTCGACATCCCGGCCCGGCCCGTCACGGTCTCCTCCTTCGGCGTGTACGACGTCCGGGAGGCCGTCGCCGAGGACGGCACGGCCGTACTCGACCTGGTCGTCTCCGTCGTCTGCTCCTCCGGCACGTACATCCGGGCCCTCGCCCGCGACCTGGGCGCGGACCTCGGCGTCGGCGGGCATCTCACCGCCCTGCGCCGCACCCGCGTCGGCCCCTACAAGCTGGACGCGGCCCGCACCCTGGACCAGCTCCAGCAGGAACTGACCGTGATGCCGGTCGCCGAGGCCGCCGCGGCCGCGTTCCGGCGCTGGGACGTCGACGCCCGGCGTGCCCGGCTGCTCACCAACGGCGTACGGCTGGACATGCCCGAGGAGTACGCGGGCTGCGGCCCCGTCGCCGTCTTCGACCCGGAGGGCCGCTTCCTCGCCCTCGTCGAGGAGCAGCGGGGCAAGGCCAAGAGCCTGGCCGTCTTCGGCTGACGGCCCGCCCCGGACCGTCCGCCCGTGGAGCGGCGACCACGGGTACCTCCACTGCCGCCGCTCCACGGTCCCCCCTCGGTTCCCCCACCCCTAGGGTGTATCCAGCCGTCCCTCTCCGTTCACCCGTCCGTGCGGGCGCTCGGAGTGAACCGGGGGAGCGGAAGGGGGCGCTTTCGCGGAGCGATCTGTCCCGCTGATCATCCCGGCCCTACCGTCGCACACAAGAGCACGGGTGTACGGCGGGGAGGCTCGACGATGAGGTCGCGGAACCGGTCCGGGGAGACACAGGACAGCGCACCAGGATCCCAGGACCGCCCCGAAGCAGCGGTGCGGACGACCGAGGGGACCGGCGCCGGGACATCCGGCCCGGCCCTCGTCCGCATCCACGACCCCGCCGGCCGGCCCCGGGGCACCGGCTTCCCGGCCGACCACCACGGCACGCTCGTCACCAGCCACGAGGCGGTCGACGGCCTGCCCCGGCTCGTCCTGCACGGGGTCGGGAACCGCCGCCGGGTCGTGTCCGCCGACGCGGTGACGCCGCTGCCCGCGCTCGGCCTGGCCCTCGTACGCACCGAGGACCTCGGTGTCCCGCCGCTGCCCGTCACCGTGCGGGGCGGGGCCGGGACGGGCACCTATGTGCGGATCGCCGCCGACGGCTGGCGCGAGGCCAGGGTGCTGGGCCCGACCGCCGTGACCTACACCGCCACGGACCGCCTCCACCGCCTCGACGGCGCGCTGGAGCTGGCGGTCGGCACGGCAGGGCGGGACGCGCTGCGGCTGGGCGGGGGAGCCGCCGGCGGCCCGGTGCTCGATGCCGCGACCGGCGCGGTCGTCGGGGTTCTCGGCACGGCGCTCAGCTCCGGCCACAGCGACGTCGGGTTCGCCGTGCCGCTGCGTCCCAGGGACCCCGGCGCGGCGGGCCCGCTCGCCGAGCTGCTCGCCGAGAACGCGGCGACGGTCCCCGCGTACGGCGCCGACCTCAACCTGGCCGGGGTGCTGGAGCTGACCGGGACAGCAGTGGGGCTGGACGGCCCACCCGGCGGCACGGGACTCCCGGAGCCGGTGGAACGGGCGGCTGTGATGGCCGGGTTCGGCGCGTTCGCGGCAGGACCCGCGGCGGTGCTGGGTCTCGTCGGGCCGCCCGGCAGCGGCCGTACGACTGAACTCGCGGCGCTCGCCGCGCGCCGCGCCCGCGGCGGGCATCCCACGCTGTGGCTGCGCGGCTGCGAAGTGCGGGGCGACGACGCCTCGGTGGCCGACGCGGCACGGCGGGCGCTGACCCGCGCCGCTCCCGTCGTGGCCGCGTCCCGGCCCCGTCATCTGCCGGCCGACCTGGGCGACACCACGCCCGAGCGCCTCGCCCGACTCGCCGGCGCCCTCGGCCGGCCCCTGCTGCTGCTCCTCGACGGCCCGGAGGAGATGCCCTTGGCGCCGGCCCGCCGCCTGGCCGACTGGACGGACGGGACGGTGCGGTGGCTGCGGGAGACGGGAGTGCGGCTGGTCGTGGCGTCCCGGGCGGAGTACTGGGAGGAGGCGGGCTTCCCGGCGGAGGTCCTGCACCGGCCGGCCGGTGCCGACGACGGGCCCGCCTGTGTGCGCCTGGGCGATCTCACCGAGGACGAGGCCCGCGAGGCCCGCCGGCGCCATGGCATCCCGGAGAGCGCCCTCGCCGACACCGACGCCCGGCACCCTCTCACCCTGCGACTGCTCGCCGAGGTCCGGGACGCGCTCGGTGTATCCGACGGCCCGGAAATCGCCGATGGTCCCGACACTGCCAACGGGCCCGGCGCCACCGTCGGCCGCGACGACGTCTTCGCGGCCTACCTGGACCTGATGTCCCTGCGCATCGCCCAGCGGCTGGCCGCCGGGAACGGACTGTGCGGCACGGCCGTCCGCCGGCTGGCCGCCAAGGTCGCCGGGCAGGTGCACGAGGCCGCCCGGCGCGGCCTCGGACCCGGGCTGGGGGACCTGGACCGGGAGGCCTTCGCGACGGTGTTCCCGTGGGGGCCCGCCCCGGCGCGGCTCGGCGGTGGCACCGGCTGGGCAGCGGCCGTCCTCGCCGAGGGCCTGCTCGTGCCCGCCGGATCCGGCTACCGCTTCGCCCACGAGGAGCTCGCCGACTGGCTCCAGGGCCTGCACCTCGACCTCGACGAGGCCCTGCACGTCCTCGTCCACCGCCGGCCGGACGCGCAGTCCGACCCCGTCCCGCACCACCGCATCGGACCGGTCGTCCAGGCCCTGCTGTTCCTCGCCCGCCAGCACGGCACCGGTCAGACGGCCTCCCGGCTGGCGGACCTGGTGCACGCCCTGGACGCCGATCCGCGGTCCTGGTGGGCGGCCCGGCTGCTCGCCGGGACGCTGTCGGCCGTGCCGGAGGCGACGCCGTACACGGAGGTGCTGCGGATGCTCGCCGACCGGATCGTGGCCTGGCGGCGGCAGGGCAGGCCCGTGCCGGAAGAGGTCGGGCCCGCGTTCTGGGCCGGGGTGCGGCTGCCGGAGGGCGAGCGCTTCGCGCTGCTGAGGCGGCTGGTGCACGCCGACGGCCCGCCGTGCGAGGCCGGTCCCCGGTTCCTCGACACCGTCGCGCAGCTGCTGGCCGCCGATCCCACCGCCGTACAGCCGCTGCTGGCCCGCTGGTTCGACGACGAGGAACCGCTGCCCGCCACCCCGCACGCGACCGTGGCCACGGCCGCGCAGGCGCTGCTGCACACGCACCGCCAGAGCGCCCTGGACGACCTGGCGGACGTGCTCGTCGACCGAGCCCACCGAAGGGCCGAGGAACTGCTCGCCGTGCTGGCCGAGGAGGAGCCCTCGGCGGTGTGCCGGGCCGTCGACCGGTGGGCGCGCGACGAGCGCCCGGCGCGACGCAGTGCCGCGATGGCGCACGGTCTGCGCGTCGCGCCGCACGTGAGCCGCGGAGGCGACCGCGCCCTCCTGCGCTACGCGGCCCTCACCCTGCTCGCCCGCCCCGCCGACCGCGCCCTGCACGGCGGCGCACTCGCCCTCCTCGTCCAGGATCCGCACACCCGGGACCGCTATCTCCCCCGGGCGCTGGAGCACTTCGCGGCGGGCGACCCGCACCTCTCGCCGGACGCGCCGGCCGCTGCCCTCCCGGCCCACCCCGAGCCCGTCCTCGGCGCCTTCGCGGTGCGGCTGGAGCGGCCGGACCCTGAGGAGGCGCTGCGGGCGCTCGCCGACGCCACCCCGCCCGGCCTGGCCCGGCGGGTCGCCGCGCTGGTGGGGCAGGCGGCGCAGCGCAGGCCGGAACTCGCCGGGCACGTGGCCGCGTACGTGGACCAGCGGCTCGACCGGGGGCCTGCCGCCCGGGCCGTGCTCCTGCCGCTGGTCAGCGGCCTGCTGGAGGACGGCCCGGTGCGGCTGCGATGCGCCCTCGCCGCTGTCCTCACCCCTCCTCCCCGCACCCCCGCCTCCCGCCCCCTGCGCCGCGAGCTGCGCGACGCACTCCTGGACCGCGAGCGCGACACCGACGTCCTGGACGCGCTGCTGCACGCCGCCGCCCGGAACGGCGGCGACGACCTGCGCGACCTCGTCCGCCGCATCGGACTGCTCCTCGTGCGCACCCCTGAGGGCGCCGGCCGCTTCGACCGCGCCCTGGTCGACCTCGGCCGGCACGTGCCCGGTTTCGCCGCCCGCGTGGCCCGCTGGATGGCCGCCGCGCCCGAGGAGTGGGCGGCGCTGGTCGGGCCGAGCTCCCACCGGAGGATCGAGAACCTGGCGGGCGTACGCGTCCCGGCCTGACGGGATCCCGCGCAGGCCGAAGGGGACGCGGCCTCGTGCGCCTGGTCACACCCCCATGCCGATGCGGGCCGGAGGCACCCGGCATGGCACCCTTAGACCTGCGTACGAGGCAACCAGGAACAACCACGGACACGGGTTCGACGAGCTTTCGACAAGGAGCAGGCACAGTGCAGCGCTGGCGTGGCTTGGAGGACATCCCCCAGGACTGGGGGCGCAGCGTCGTCACCATCGGCTCCTACGACGGAGTCCACCGCGGACACCAGCTGATCATCCGGCATGCCGTGAACCGGGCCCGGGAGCTGGGCGTGCCCGCCGTCGTCGTCACCTTCGACCCGCATCCCAGCGAGGTCGTCCGCCCCGGCAGCCACCCGCCGCTGCTCGCCCCGCACCACCGCCGCGCCGAACTCATGGCCGATCTGGGTGTGGACGCGGTGCTCATCCTGCCCTTCACCACCGAGTTCTCGAAGCTGTCCCCGGCCGACTTCGTCGTCAAGGTGCTCGTCGACAAGCTGCACGCCAAGGCGGTCGTCGAGGGCCCCAACTTCCGCTTCGGCCACAAGGCCGCGGGCAACGTGGAGTTCCTGGCCGAGCAGGGCAAGATCTACGACTTCGAGGTCGAGGTCGTCGACCTGTACGTGACCGGCGAGGCGGGCGGCGGCGAGCCGTTCTCCTCGACGCTGACCCGGCGTCTGGTCGCCGAGGGCGACGTCCAGGGCGCGGCGGAGATCCTGGGCCGGCCGCACCGGGTGGAGGGCGTCGTCGTCCGGGGCGCCCAGCGCGGGCGCGAACTGGGCTTCCCGACCGCCAACGTGGAGACGCTGCCGCACACGGCCATTCCGGCCGACGGTGTGTACGCCGGCTGGCTGCACACCCAGGGCGAGGCGATGCCGGCGGCGATCTCCGTCGGCACGAACCCGCAGTTCGACGGCACCGAGCGCACGGTGGAGGCGTACGCCATCGACCGGGTGGATCTCGACCTGTACGGCCTCCATGTCGCCGTCGACTTCCTGGCGTTCGTGCGGGGACAGGCCAGGTTCGACACGCTGGACGCGCTGCTGGAGCAGATGGCCGAGGACGTCAAGCGCTGCCGGGAGCTGGTAGCGGCGGCTGAGCGGTCCGCCTAGGTCGTAGTCCGCAAAGTCCCGTCGTCCGCCCGGAGGGCGGGCTCCGCGGCGTCTGGTGCGTGCTCTCGGCGCGCCGGGCGGAGTCCCTCGTACTGGATGTACTTGTGGCTTCGTCCGGTGCGGCGCGTGGGGGCACCTCCCACGCCCTTGAGGCAGTGGGGGAGCGTGCCAGGCGTCGCGGGGCAGGCGGGACTTTGCGGACACGGCCTGGGGTCCGGACACTTCCCGCGCACTCGTCATGCGCTCGCGGCCTCGTCCGGGTGGAGGGCGTCGAGGATGAGGGTGAGGCCGAAGGCGAACTCGCCGGCGTAGTCGTAGCCGGGCTTGAGGACGTGCTCGGTGGCCAGTTCGGTGAGGTGGGGGTAGGTGTCGGCGGGCATGTCGCGCAGAATGGCGCCCGCTACCTCGTCCAGCTCCGCCGCGCCCCTGAACGGCAGGCTCAGCTCCTGGAGCACGAACCCGTACAGGTAGCTGTCGATCAGCGAGACGGCGTGCGCGGCCATGGGGACGGAGAATCCTCCGGCGCGCAGCGTTCCGATGACGGCGTCGTGATGGCGCAGGGTCGCCGGGCCGGGCTGGGAGCGGGAGTCCATGAGCCCGACGGCCCAGGGGTGGCGCAGCAGGACGGCACGGGCGGAGTCCGCGCGGTGGCGCAGGGCACTCTTCCAGTCCGTGTCCCGCGGCGGTAGCTCGATCTCGCCGAACACCGCGTCCACCATGCCGTCGAGGATGTCTTCCCGGCCCGCGACGTGGTGGTAGAGCGACATCGCCTCGACGCCCAGCGGTTCGGCGATGGCCCGCATGGTGAGTGCGGCCGCTCCCTTCTCGTCCGCCACTGCCATCGCCGTGCGGATCACGCGCTCGCGACTGAGCGGAGTGCGCGCCGACGCCCCCCGCCGGCCCTTGTTTCCCTCGCCCACCCGGGGCCCTCCTTCTGACTTCCCGTGCGCTCCCTTGACCGCCTTACAGCATAAGGCTAGCTTGCCTTACAACATAAGGTAGGTATCCCGGTGAAAGGGGCCGCGCCATGGACACGGGTCGCGTGAAGAGGGTCTGCATCATCGGGGCTTCGGGAAAGCTCGGGCAGTACATGGTCGGGCACGCCCTGGAGCGCGGCTACGAGGTGGTCGGGGTGTGCCGGGAGCGCAGTGTGCCGAAGCTGGCCGCTTTCGAAGGCCGGATGACCGTCGTCCCCGGAGACACGAACGACCCGGAGGTGATCCGGCGGGCGGTCGCCGGGTGCGACGGCGTGCTGACGGTGCTGGTGCCGTGGGGCGTGCGGCAGTACGCGTCGGGCACGGCGCAGGCGGTCCTCGACCATGCACGGCCGGGCGCGCGCCTGGTCTTCTCCTGCGGCTGGCACATCACACGCGACGGCAAGGACAGGTACTCACGGCTGTTCACCCTGGGCGTCCGGATCGCCACCGTGCTGGCCAAGCTCGTCCGCGCCGTCGAACTCGACGACCAGGTCGAGGCGTGCCGGCGGGTGTTCGCGAGCGACACCCGGTGGACCGTGGTGCGCGGCAGCTCCCTGGAGGAGGGCGAGAGCCAGGGCCTGCCCGTGTGGAGCCGGCACGTGGGCGACCCGGTACTGGCCGGCAACCTGACCCGCCGCGTGGACTTCGCGCTGTTCATGGTGGAAGCGCTCACCGACGACACGCTCGTCCAGGAGGCCCCGGCGATCGTCGGCTGCCGGACACCCAGCGCCCTCGCCCACGCCGAGGGATCTCGCACCTAGCCCGGTGATGCGGTGAGCGGACGGTCCCGGCTTCGCCCTCAGCGCGTAGCCCAGTGGCATGCCACCTGGGCCGTGCCGCTGCCGTCGAGGATCTCCGGATCCTGGGTGCGGCACGCGTCCGTGACGCCCGCCCGTTCCGCCTCGCCGCTCGCGAGGATCTGGCAGCGGGCGTGGAAGCGGCAGCCGGACGGCACCCGCGACGGGTCCGGCGGCTCGCCGGTGAGGACCACCGGGTCGCCGGGAGCCTCCGGCAGCACCGACAGCAGGGCCTGGGTGTACGGGTGACGGGGCGCGGTCAGGACCTGCTCCACCGCGCCGGTCTCCACGATCCGGCCCAGATACATCACGGCGACCCGGTCGGCGATGTTCCAGGCCAGCCCCAGGTCGTGCGTGACGACCAGCGCGGACAGGCCCAGCTCGGTGCGCAGCCGCAGCAGCAGGGCGAGGATCTCGCCGCGCACGGAGGCGTCGAGGGATGCCACCGGCTCGTCGGCGACGAGGAGTTCGGGTTCCAGGACGAGCGCGCCCGCGATGACGACCCGCTGGCGCTGCCCGCCGGACAGTTCGTGCGGATAGTGCAGGAAGAAGCGCTCCGGTGGCCGCAGCCCGGCTCGTGAGAGGGCCTCGGCGACCGCCGTCCGCTCGTCACCTCCGTACCCGTGGATGCGCAGGCCCTCGGCGACGGCGTCGTACACCGTGTGCCGGGGGTTGAGCGAGCCGCTCGGGTCCTGGAGGACCAGCTGGACGCGTTTGCGGTAGGCCTTCAGGGACCGGCCGGAGTACTCCAGCGGGCGGCCGTCGAACGTGACCCGGCCCGAGGTCGGCTCGACCAGGCCCAGCAGACAGCGGGCCAGGGTCGTCTTTCCGCTACCGGACTCGCCGACCAGCGCGACGACCTCGCCGGGCCGGATGTCGAGGTCGACCCCGTCCACCGCGCGGGCCCGGGGGCCGCCGTGCCGGCCGGGGAAGGTGACGTGCAGGTCCTGGGCGCTCAGCAGGGGTGCCGTGGTGACCTCGGGGGCCGTGGGGGACGTGGTCATGGCGTACCGGGCCTCGCTTCTTCCATGGCGTCCGGATCCTCGCGGGCCTCGCGGGGCTCCTGAGCCGGCGGCCCGACCAGGACGCACGCCGCCCGGCGCTCCGGCCCCGCCTCGGCAAACACCGGGTCCTCCTGCGGGCATGACTCCAGCGCCACCGGGCACCGCGGATGGAACGTACAGCCGGACGGCAGCGCCGCCGGGTCGGGCGGGTCGCCCGCCAGCCCCTGCGGCGCGAACCGGGAGGACGGGTCGCCGATGCGCGGGAACGCGGCCGACAGGGCCCTGGCGTACGGGTGCCGGGCGTCCTCGTACACCTGCCGGGCCGGGCCCTCCTCGACCACCCGGCCCGCGTACATCACCGCCAGCCGGTCGCAGGTGTCGGCGAGGACCGCCAGGTCGTGGCTGATCATGATCAGGCCCAGGTCCTGGTCCGTGACGAGCTGCTCGATGAGGCGGAGGATCTGCGCCTGGATCATCACGTCGAGCGCGGTGGTCGGCTCGTCGGCGATGATCAGCCGCGGATCGCAGGCCAGCGCCATGGCGATCATGACGCGCTGACGCTGCCCGCCGGACAGCTCGTGCGGATAGGCGTCCGCGCGGGCGGCGGGCAGACCGACCTGCTCCAGCAGCTCCCCGGTCTTCTTCTTCGCCCCGGCCGGGGTCGCCTTCTTGTGCAGCAGGATCGGCTCGGCGATCTGGTCGCCTACGCGGTGCACGGCGTTCAGAGAGTGCATAGCCCCCTGGAACACCACCGAGGCCCCGGCCCAGCGGACCGCCCGCACCCGGCCCCACTTCATCGTCAGCACGTCCTCGCCGTCGAGCAGGACCTCACCCGTGATGCCGGTCCCGGTGGGCAGCAGCCGCAGCAGGGCCAGCGCCAGCGTGGACTTGCCGCAGCCGGACTCCCCGGCGAGGCCGAGCTTCTGGCCGGCGTCCAGGCGCAGGTCCACCCCGCGCACGGCGGCGGCTCCGCCCGGGTACGTCACCGTCAGGTCCCTGACGTCCAGCAGCGTCACCGCGACACCCCCAGCCTGGGGTTGAGGACGGACTCCACGGCCCGCCCGCACAACGTGAACGCCAGCGCCACCACGGCGATGGCGATGCCCGGCGGCACCAGGTACCACCAGTCCCCGGCACTGACCGCGCCCGCCTCCCGCGCGTCCTGGAGCAGCCCGCCCCACGACACGACCGTCGGGTCACCGAGCCCGAGGAAGGCGAGGGTCGCCTCGGCGAGGATGGCCGAGGAGATGATCAGGGTCGTCTGGGCCAGCACCAGCGGCATCACATTGGGCAGGACGTGCCTCGACATGACGTGCCAGTGCCCGCCGCCCAGCGCCCTCGCCCGCTCGATGTACGGCCGGGTCTCCACGGCGAGGGTCTGCGCGCGCACCAGGCGGGCCGTGGTCGGCCAGGTGGTGACGCCGATCGCCACGACGGTCGTGGTCAGCGAGCGGGACATCACGGTGGCCAGGGCGATCGCCAGCACCAGCGTCGGCATGACCAGGAACCAGTCGGTGATCCGCATCATGACTTTCGCGTACCAGCCCTTGAAGTGCCCGGCCGTGACCCCGATCAGGGTGCCGATCGCCACCGACAGCACGGCCGCGAGCAGCCCGACCAGCAGCGACACCCGCGAACCCCAGACCACCAGGCCCAGCAGGTCCCGCCCGAACTGGTCCGTGCCGAGCGGGAACTCCGCGCTCGGGCTCTGCATGGGACGCCCCGGCGCGTCGGTCACACTGCTCACGTCGGAGCCCACGAACAGTGGCGCGAACAGCGCCAGCAGCGCGCACAGGGCGAGCGCGGTCAGGCCGTACAGCCCCGCCCGTTCGGCGCGGTACTGCCGCCAGAAGCGCGCGACGGAGGCCCGGCGCCGCTGCCGGGCGAGGGCACGCGGGCTCAGACCCGTGCCGGTCGTCGTCGTCATCGGGCCACCCGGGGGTCGAGCAGGGGATAGACCAGGTCGGCGAGGGTGTTCATCACGATGACCGCGGCGGCGAACACGAAGAACAGCCCCTGCACCAGCGGCAGGTCGGGCACGCTCAGCGCCTGGTAGAAGAGCCCGCCGAGTCCTGGCCAGGAGAACACCGTCTCCACGAGGATCACGCCCGCCACCGTCCGGCCGAGGTTGATGAAGATCAGGGTCACGGTCGGCAGCAGCGCGTTGGGCACGGCGTGCCGGCGCCGCACCAGGTCGTCGCGCAGCCCCTTGGCCCGCGCGGTCGTCAGATAGTCGCTGCCCATCTCGTCCAGCAGCGCCGACCGCGTGACCAGCAGCGTCTGCCCGTACTCCACGGCCACCAGCGTCACCACCGGCAGCACCAGATGGTGCGCCACGTCGACGACGTACGCGAAGCCCTCCTTGCCGCCCGACTCCATGCCGCCGGTGGGGAACATGCCCGGGACCGGGCCGATGCCCACCGCCAGCACGATGATCAGCAGCAGGCCGAGCCAGAAGGACGGGATGGAGTAGAGGGTCAGCGCGAGGCCGGTGTTGACCCGGTCGCCGAGCCTGCCGTGCCGCCATGCCGAGCGCGTGCCGAGGAAGATGCCCAGCGCGGTGTAGAGGACGAAGGCGGTCCCGGTCAGCAGCAGGGTGTTCGGCAGCGCCTCGGTGATCTTGTCGACGACGGGGGCCCGGAACTGGTACGACGTCCCGAAGTCGCCGGTGAGCGCCTTGCCGCAGTAGTCCGTGAACTGCCGCCACAGCGGCAGGTCGAGCCCGAACTCCTCGCGATAGGCGGCCAGCTGCTCGGCCGAGACCTGACGGCCGCCCGTCATGGTCTTCACCGGGTCGCCGGGGATCAGCCGGAAGAGGAAGAAGCTGGTGACGAGCACGGCCAGCAGCGAGACGGCCGCGCCCGCCACCTTGCCCGCGAGGTACCGCGGGTAAGCGGAGCTCCTGCGTACCCGCGGCCCGGCCGCCGCGTGCTTGTCCTCGACCAGCGCGGGTGTCGCGTCAGCGGTCATGAGTGTCCGTTCGCCCGCACTACTCGCGGTCCTCGGCGGTGGAGCGCCGCCGCATCGCCGCGAAGACGCCGAGCCCGCCGAGGACCACGACACCTGCGACGATCCCGGCCACGACCCCCGTCGACGACGCGTTGTCCGAGGAGCCGCTCGACTCCGCCGGGACCGCCGACCACCAGCTCCAGTAGCCGTCCTGGCCGTAGATGTTCCCCGCCTTCGCCGGCATGGTCGTGATGGACTTGATCTGGTCCGTCCGGTAGGCCTCGACCGCGTTCGGATACGCCATGACGTTCATGTACCCGAGGTCGTACAGCCGCGACTCCATCTGCTTGACGATGTCCGCCCGTTTGGCGGGGTCGTACTCGGCGAGCTGCCGGGCGTAGAGCTCGTCGTACTTCTTGTCGCAGATGAAGTTGTCGGTCGCGCCGGTCTCCTCCGGGGTCGCCGGGAGCGCGCCGCAGGTGTGGATGGACAGGACGAAGTCCGGGTCCGGGTTGACCGACCATCCGTCGAAGGCCAGGTCGTACTTGCCGGCGAGCCAGGGGTCGGTCACGTTGTCCAGGCAGTTCAGCTGGACGCCGATGCCGAGCTCGCCCCACCACTCCTGGAGGTACTTGCCGACCGCCTTGTCGTTCGGGTCGGTGGCGTGGCACAGGACGCGGTAGGTGATGGGCTTGCCGTCCTTGCCGACGCGCTTGCCGTCGCCGTTCTTCCTGTAACCCGCCCGGTCGAGCATCCGGGCCGCCTCGGCCGGGTCGTACGTCAGCTTCTGGCCGGCGGACGGCTTCCAGAAGTACTGCGAGAAGCGCGGCGGGATGTAGCCCTCGCCCTCGACGGCGTGCCCCTGGAACACCTTGTCGATGACGGCCCTGCGGTCGACGGCCTTGAACAGCGCGTTGCGCACCCGCTGGTCCAGCAGGGACGGGTGGCCGTCGCCGAACTTCTTGCCGTTCTTCGCCTTCGCGCCCGGGTTGGTGGCCAGGGCGTAGAAACGGCGGCCGGGGGCGTCGTTGACCTTGATGTTCTCCGCGCCCTCCAGGGACGCCGCCTGAGCGGGTGTCAGGGACGGCGAACCGGCGACGAACGACACCTCGCCCTTGCGCAGCGCCGACACCGCCGCGTCCTGGTCCTTGTAGTAGCGGAAGACCAGCTCGTCGAACTTCGGCGCCCCGCGCCAGAAGCTCTTGTTGGCCTTGAGCCGGACGTAGCTGTCGGCCTTGTACCCGGTCAGCACGAACGGCCCGCTGCCCACCACCGGGAAGCTCTTGTCGTTGTTGAACTCGGAGAAGTCCGAGACCTTCTCCCACACGTGCTTCGGCACGATCGGCACATCGAGCGCCGTCATCGTGGCCTGCGGCTTCTTCAGCTCGATGACCAGCTTCGTCGGGCTGGGTGCCGTCACCTTGCGGAAGTTGCCGACGTAGCTGCCGTTCGCCGTGGCCGCGCCGGAGTCGGTCATCATCTTGTTGAAGGTCCACGCCGCGTCCTCGGCGGTGGCCCGCTTGCCGTCCGACCACGTGGAGTCGGAGCGGATCGTGTACGTCCAGGTCAGCTTGTCCGGTGACGGCTCCCACTTGGTGGCCAGGCCCGGGATGGCGTGGTTGTCCTTCGGGTCGTAGTTCGTCAGGTACTCGTACATGAGCCGGTGAATGCTCGTACTGAGCAGCCGGACCGCCAGGAACGGGCTGAGCGAGTCCACGCTCTGCGCCACGGCGACGGTCAGCACCTGCTTGCCGTCGTCGGCCGCCCGGGCCTGCCGGGGCGCCGGATCGAGCGGGGTCGCGAGACCGGCGGTGAGGGTGAGCGCGGCCGCTCCGGCCACGGCGACGAGCCTGAGGCCGCGCGGGAGGCTGCGTGTCTGATCTTTCGTGCCCATGGTCGGACCTCGCGTCATCGCTCGGACGGGAAGGACGGGTTGATCAGCTGTCAGTGGATGCTGAGTGTGTATCAGCGGCCGTCTCCACCCGTCAACGGCGCATTCACCCCTTGTGGCCTGCGGAAATAACGAATTGGCGAGCTTTCCACGGCCATTGGTCGAGACCACTGACGCACCGCTGGCCAGGGCCTGGCAATGGATTTCGCCCCTGACGGCCCCGGAACGCACGGCGGCCCGCGCCGAGTCGGAACGGCGCGGGCCGGAAAGGGGATCGGCCCCTCGAAAGGGGCCGATCGGGTGAGGCGATTACTGCGTCGGGGGCGGGGGCGGCGGCGTCTGACCCTGCCCGTCGGGCTGCCCGGGGTGGCCGGGCTGCCCCGGCTGCGGGTAGCCGTAGCCCGGCTGCGGAGGGGCGGCCGGGGGCTGCCCGGGCTGGGGCTGCTGGGGGTACGGCTGCCCGTGCTGGCCCTGCTGCCCCGGTTCTGGGTACGGCGGCTGGCCTGCCGCCTGCGGATACGGCTGCTGGCCCGGCTGGGGGTAGGGCTGGCCGGGCTGGGGGTACGGCTGTCCCGGCTGCTGCGGGTACGGGCCAGGCTGCTGCGGGTACGGGGCCGGCTGCTGCTGTCCGGGGTAGGGAGGCTGGCCCGGGACCTGCTGGCCGGGCAGCGGCGGGGCGGCCACCGGCGGCGGGTTGCCGTCGGAGGTCCACAGGCCGTGCGCCTGCTGGTGGCGGGTGAAGTCCTCGGCGACCATCGCCGCGAGGTTGAAGTACGCCTCCCGCACCTTCGGCCGCATCATGTCGAGGTCGACCTCGGCACCGGCGGCGAGATGCTCGTCGAACGGCACGACGACGACGCCGCGGCAGCGCGTCTCGAAGTGCGACACGATGTCGTCGACCTTGATCATCTTGCCGGTCTCGCGCACACCGGAGATGACGGTGATGGACCGGGCGACGAGGTCGGCGTACCCGTGCGCCGACAGCCAGTCCAGCGTCGTACTCGCGCTGCTCGCACCGTCCACCGACGGCGTCGAGATGATGATGAGCTGGTCGGCGAGGTCCAGCACACCACGCATGGCGCTGTAGAGCAGACCGGTACCGGAGTCGGTGAGGATGACCGGGTACTGCTTGCCCAGCACGTCGATCGCGCGCCGGTAGTCCTCGTCGTTGAACGTCGTGGACACGGCCGGGTCGACGTCGTTGGCGATGATCTCCAGGCCCGACGGCGCCTGGGACGTGAACCGCCTGATGTCCATGTACGAGTTGAGGTGCGGGATCGCCTGGACGAGGTCACGGATCGTGGCCCCGGTCTCGCGGCGCACGCGACGCCCAAGGGTTCCCGCGTCCGGGTTGGCGTCGATCGCGAGGATCTTGTCCTGCCGTTCGGTGGCGAGCGTGGAGCCGAGCGCGGTGGTCGTGGTCGTCTTGCCGACACCGCCCTTGAGGCTGATCACGGCGATCCGGTAGCAGGAGAGCACGGGCGTGCGGATCAGCTCCAGCTTCCGCTGCCGCTCGGCCTCCTCCTTCTTCCCACCGATCTTGAACCGCCCGCCACCGGCCACCGGACGGCTGCTCTTCGCCTTCTGCTTCTTGCTGTTGAGCAGCCGGTCGGACGACAACTCGACGGCAGCGGTGTAACCGAGCGGCGCGGCACCCGGGTTGGTCGGCTGCCGCTGGTCGTGCTGCATGGGCTGCGGCCAGGCGGCCCCGGTCCGCGGATCCACGGGCTGCGGAGCCTGCCCCTGCCCCTCGGGCTGCGGCTGCGCCTGCGGCGGCACACCGGGGTGAGGCTGCTGCGCGGCCGGGGCCGGGGCGCCCGGGTGGGGGAAGCCGTAGGCGCCCTGGGGGTTGGGCGCGGCGGGGGCGGGAGCGCCGGGGTGCGGGAACCCGTAGCCGTCCGGCGCGTGGGGCGCGGGGGCGGGCGGGGTGCTGGGCTGCTGGGCGGGGGGTTGCGCGGCCGGCGGCTGGTGTGCGGCCGGGGGCTGGGCGGGGGTGCCGGGGTGGGGGAAGCCGTAGCCGCCTTGGGCGTTGGGCCCGGGGTGGGGGAAGCCGTAGCCGTCCTGGGGGTTCGGCGCGGGGGCGGGCGGAGTGTTGGGGTGCTGAGCCGGCGGCTGGTGTGCGGCCGGGGGCTGGGCAGCGGCGCCGGGGTGCGGGAAGCCGTAGCCGCCTTGGGCGTTCGGGGCGGGGGTGGGCTGCTGGGCCGGCGGCTGCTGTGCGGCCGGGGGCTGGGCGGGGGCGCCGGGGTGCGGGAAGCCGTACCCGCCCTGGGCGTCGGGCGCGGCCGGGGTCGGAGTACCCGGCGGCGGGAAGCCGTAGGCGCCGGGCTGCGGGGCGGGCTGGGCGGGCGGCTGGTCCGGCGGCGTCGCCGGTGCGGCCGGCGGGTTCCAGGCGGCGGGCGCGGGTTGCGGCGCCTGCGGCTGGAACGGCGGCTGCCCCTGCGCGGGAACGTTCGGGTCCGTGGGCTGTGCCTGTGGCTGTGCCTGCGGCTGAGGCTGGTGCTGCGGCTGCGCGGGCCACTGACTGGCCGGCGCCGGGGTGGCCGGCTGATACGACGGCGGCAGCGGCGGCATGGCCTGCGGTGCCGGGGCAGTCCAGGCGGGCTGGGCGTCGGCCGCACCCGGCATGGCGGCGTCCTGCGGAACGCCGTCTTCGGGAGCGGCGTCGGCGGGCGGGGCGTCGGCGGGCTGTGCATCGGCCGGCTCGGGAGCAGCAGGGGCCTCGTCCGCAGGCGCTGCGTCGGCCGGGTCCTCGTCGGCAGGCGCCGCATCCGCAGGCTCGGAGTCCTCAGGCTCGGCATCCTGCGGCACGGCCTCGTCCGTCTCAGTCTCCGGAGTCGCTTCCTCAGAAGCCGCTTCGTCAGAAGCCGCGTCCTCGGGAGCTTCCTGCTCCGGTGCGTTCACCGCAGCGTCCGCGTCCCCGCTGTCGGCGTCGTCGGAAGCAGCACCGTCCGCACCGGGCGCGTCAGCCGCATCGTCCGCGACGGCCATGTCAGAGGAGACGTCCTCATCGGCCTGCGCGTCGGCGTCGGCGCCGCTGGGAGTGTTCTCGACGTCACCGCCGGACTCGTCCCCGCCCTCGTCCTCGTCCTGGTCGTCGTCGGCCGACTCCAGCCGCGCCTCGACCTCGGCGGCACGCTCCTCGATCTCCCGCTTCAGGGCGACGGCGGAGAACCGCATCGTGGCACCGCTCTCCAGGTCGCCGTTCTCCGGCTCGGCATCCTCGGCATCCTCCGAAGCCGGAGTGGCCGGAGCGGCAGAAGCAGCCGAACCCTCGGGAGTGGCCGGAGCAGCCGGAGCCTCCGACGGAGCGGCCGGCGCCCACTGCGCCTGATACCCGCCGACGGGGATGTTCGGCACGGCCGTAGGAGAGGCCGGATCCGCCGCAGGCGCCTCGGTCCGCCCCTGCGGCTGCGGCGCCGGCGGCTGCCCTCCCTGCGGCTCGAACCCCACCGGAAGCCGGGGCACGGCAGCCGGCCCTCCGGCAGACGGCCCCCCGGAAGGAGGCGCGGGCGGCGTGAAGGGCGTACCCGGCGCGGGAGGAGAGGGAGGAGCAGGAGGCGTGAACGGAGCGCCCGGAGCAGGCGGCGGCGCGGGCGGCGTGAAAGGCGCCCCCGGAGCCGGAGAAGGCGCTGGAGAAGGAGCCGATGCCGGAGCCGAGCCGGCGGCCTGCCCCTGCCCCTGCCCGTGTCCTTGCCCCTGCCTCGGAATGGACGCCGCCGCACCGGAAGGATTGGCATGCGGCGGCGGAGTGAGCCCCGGCAGCGGCGGAACCGGCCCGCTCGGCCCACCGGAACCCCCACGCGCCCCGGAAGCACTGGAGTCCTCGGACGCACCCGCCCCCTGCCCCGAGCCGGAACTCCCCGAGGCGTTCTGCGTGTACCAGGCCGGCGGCGCGTAGTCGATGGTGAACTCGCCCGTCACCTCTGCTGCGGACTCCGCGTCGGGCTGGTCATCGCCGGGTGTCGCCCAGCCCCCGCGGTTCCCGTCCCGATCGCTGCTCACAGTGTTCCTCCTGGTTGGTCGAGCACCCTCATGCCGTGCTGGGGCGACCCTTGCTTGTCGTCCGACGTCGTGCGATGTCGTTTGAGGCGTATGGAGGTCGTCCGAGGTCGTCCGATCCACAGGCGCCCCCACTTCCCCCCTGGAACGCAGACGCCGACTCCACGGGTTCTGACGTCGCAACCCCGTACCAGCCTAATCACCACACGCCTTGCCCCGGCAGGCCCGTCTGCCCCTCCACAGCAACGCCGGCCCTTGAAAGCCACGCAAATGCGACGTAATTCCAGGCGCAACAGTTGACAAACCGGGTGCTACGAGCGCTTCCGCTACGAGATCCGTCAGTCCATCCGACGTGGCGTACCCAACAGCCCGGTCTCCGCGTCCGTGGGCTGTGTCATCACGTACTGCCGATCGCGATCGGTACACCATAGGGTGAGACCGTCGGAGAGCCCCGGCAGGGAATCCATCTCGGCTCGGGTGAGCGCCATCGTGCGGCCCAGTTCCGTCGCCTCGTCCGGCGATACCCTCTGAATCCCGACCAGCCGCGACTGCCGCACGAGCCGCGGAGCGACAGGGCTGACGTACGGCAGCAGGGTCAGCACCGACTGCCAGGGCCCGGAGACCACGCGACCGCGAGGCGGCCGCATCCCGCAGTCCCGCACCACCAGCACCGGCGTACCGGCTGAGGCACCCAGCGGCGGCACCCGCCCGACGTCGTACACAGCCATCCCGTTCTGCCCGCCCCCCATGGCGTGCACCATCTGCATCCAGACCTGTGCCCGCCCCGTCTCCACGGCGACCAGCGCCCCCGTCGCCGCCGCCCTGAGCGCGATGACCTGTGCGGTCCACAGCCCACCGATGAGGACGACGTCGTACGGCAGCGGCCGATTGAGCCCGAGTACCGCGGGCCGGTTCTCCGCGTCCACGCCGATGACGACGCCGTCGTCGGCGACAGGGAGGGCGAGGGTGCCCAGTTGGTCGACGGTCACGGAGTGCCGCGGGTGTCTCGGGCCGATCAACCCGAAGCCGCGGCGCAGTAGTTCGCGCGCTCGCTCGGGGGCAGAGGTCTGCGGCGCGCCCTGGCCGGTGGCCGCCGCCTGTCCCACGCGCGAGGTCGTCGCCCTCACCGGGCACCTCCGAGGGGCAGAGTGGCGAGCATGCCGGGCACCTGTTCCCGGTCGAGTCGGGCGAGTCCCATGCCCGTGTGCCGGGCCGCGGCCTGCACTGCGCGCCGGGCGGCGACGAGTTCGTCGTCGCTGCGCCCGGTCACCCGCAGGTGCCCGCACACGGACACCTCCTTCTGCTCCCCGCGCCTGAGCGTGAGGCTGAAGGTGGTGGCGAGGGTGGGGACGGCCGTAACCAGAGCGACGAGCTGCGGCAGCGACGGCGCCCTCTCGCCACCCAGTGCGGGCCACCGACGGATCCAGTACGTGGTGTGTCTGCGGTTGTCGCAGCGCCAGTTCCGGCCTGACTCCTCGGTCCGGCGCTCCCGCGTGTCCGTCCGCCCCGCCTCCGCCGTCACCAGCGGGTTGGCGCAGGCCGAAGTGGCGATGGCGGAGATCAGCTGCTCCTCGTCGAGGAGGGTCGCCCGGAATCCCGCTCCGGTGAGTCGGCTCGCGAGATGATCGGCGGCACGCACGACACACTTCTGCGCTCCGACCAGACCGCCCCCGCGCGCGGCCACGGCTTCCGGGCACAGTTCCGGGTCGAGCTTCAACGCGATCCACGTGATGCGTACGGCCGGCGCACCCGTCTGCTCCTGCAGCGGCGCGTAGTTGGCGACGGCCACGGACTGCTGGGGCAGATGGATCGCGGGCGCGGGCTGGGTGTGGAGCACGACCTGCGCCGACTCCAGCCGGACACCGTCCACCTCCAGGGCGTCGTGTACAAGAGAGAGCGGCAACGGCTGTCTGTTCCGCTCGGCCCGCAGCGCGGTGGTGTCGGCCTCGACATGCAGGACCGCGGTGACGAACGTACCGTCCCCGACGATTCCGACAGGCCGGCGGTCACGGCCGGTGTACGTGTACGTCCGCAGACTCGGGTCGCACTCCAAGGCCGGCGCCAGACCGGGCTCCGTGCCCTCCGGTATCGGTGTACTGGCCGCTCGCCGCTGCCGCGCACGCAACGCCTGCGCCGTGGCCAGCCATTCGGGCAGGGAACGGCCGCGGCGACGGAGGAAGGAGAGCAGCACCAGACAGACGGCGAGGGCAGCCGCAGGCACCAGGGCCACGGGGTCGATCACCCATCCGACGAGCAGGATGGCGGCCGCGATCTCCAACAGGACAAGGCGCTGCAACCGGGATGCACCGCCCTGCCCCGAACGCACCTTGGAGCGGAATGCGCCCGGCGAGGCGGGCCGCTGCGCCGGGCTCTGAGGGGGCGCCGCAGAGCCCCGTGTCCGCGATCGGTCACGGGACCGGGCGCGCGTTCCGGATGCCATCACTCCATCCCCCCGTCTTGCCGGCAACTCGCCGGTATTCCAGCACCGCACAAGGCCCTTGATGGCCCAGGTACCCTACCCGCTCCGCAAGTCCCCGCGGGTACCAGGCATAGTAGGGGGCCGCTGTGACACCGGGGGCAGGGGACCATGTCACACCTGGCGAGCGCGGCACATGTGAACACGGGGAGAAGCAGGCACAAATGGCATCTCGGCGCGACCAGCTCAATGCCTACACCTTCGCGAAACGCCGCATGCTCGCGGCCTTCCTGCAGTCGTCGCCCGACGGCTCGGAGGAGGGGGCGCCTCGTCCGCTGCGCGCGGTCGTTCCCGGCGTCATCGTGGGTGTGGTCGTCATGGCAGTGTTCGGGGCCTGGGGCATGTTCAAGCCCACCGCACCCAAGGGCTGGAACGAGCCCAACGCCAAGGTGATCGTCGCCAGCGACTCGACCACGCGCTACGTCATCCTGAAGACCGGCAAACAGGTCCAGCTGCACCCGGTCCTCAACATGGCGTCCGCCAAACTGCTCCTCAACGAGGGCCAGGGCGAGGTGGTGACCGTCGCCGAGTCCGTCCTCGACAACGGCAAGATCCCGCACGGCGTCACCATCGGCATCCCGTACGCGCCCGACCGCCTTCCTCCGGCGTCCGAGGCGGGCAGCGAGAAGCGCTGGGCGGTCTGCGAACGCCCCAGTGCGGGCGGTGAGTCCATCCAGAAGGCGGCCCTGGTCCTGGCCTCCCGCGATATGAAAGCGACCGAGGGCAAGGGAGAGAAGCTGACGGGTGGTCAACTCCTTTACGTCGCGGCTCCGGACGGGAACCACTACGTGGTGGACGCGAGCGGACGCTCGTACTCCATCGACAAGAGCGACGAGCTACTACTGCGCGCCGTCGTCGGCTCCGGACGCAAGCCGCAGAAGGTGTCCGAGCAGTGGCTGGAGACCCTGCACACCGGCGACCCGATCTCCTTCCCGGAGATCCCCGACCAGGTCGGCATCGCGGCCGACGCCCCTGGTCAACTGGACGAGAAGACCAACAAGGTCGGCATGGTGCTCAAGGCGTCCGACCTCAACAGCGACCAGTACTACGTGGTGCTGCCCGGCCGGGTCGCCCCCATCTCGGCCTTCGTCGCCCAACTCCTGCTGTTCAGCGAGAACCTGGCCTCCCTCGGCCAGGCCGGTGAAGCCAAGGGCATGAGCCCCGGTGCGATCGTCCCCGGCAAGCCGTTCGGCACCGAGCACCGCTGGCCAACCGAGGACCCCCAGCCCGTCAACGAAGCCTCCGGCGCGGCAGGAAGCCGCAGCACCGTCTGCAACGTCCTGCACGGCGTCAACACCGGCTCCGGCGCCACGACGCTGAGCACCTGGGCGGGCACGGACTTCCCGGCCAAGCTCCCCACCGGCTCCTCCAGCGCCTACGTCACGCCCGGCTCCGGCCAGCTCTACCGCCAGTTCCAGGGCAGGGAGACCAAGGCCGGCCCCGTCTTCCTCGTCACCGACACGGGCCTGCGCTACGTCCTGCAGTCCAACGCCGACAGCGGCGCGGACGACGCCGGCATCGGTACCACGGCCAAGGAGCGCGAGCAGGCACAGCAGGAGGCGCGGCAGGCCCAGACCCGGCTCGGCTACAAGGACGTGGACCCCGCGCCGATCCCCGCCGCCTGGTCGGAGTTCCTGCCCACCGGCCCACGCCTGTCGACGACGGCGGCACGCCAGCCGCAGGGTTCCTGAGAGGGCCGGCATGCCACACGTGCCCTCCTTCTTCCGTACGGCGACCACGCTGGTGGCCGCGACCCTGCTCACGACCGCCCCCGTCGTCCTCGCGCCCCCCGCGGCGGCGGCCGACCTCCCGTACTCGGACCAGTGCTCGTTCCCCAACGGCAAGTACCCCGGCCGGCCCTGGTCCCTGCAGCGCGTCCTCCTGGACGAGCTGTGGAGCCAGTCCAAGGGCAAGGACATGCGGGTGGCGGTGATCGACACCGGCGTCGACGTGACGAACCCCCAACTCACCGACGCGGTCGACGCGGAGAGCGGCCGCAACTTCCTGCCCAAGAACCTCAAGGACGACGACGGCAACCCGATCGAGCGGGGCAAGGAGAACGGCACCACGGACACGGTCGGCCACGGCACCAAGGTCGCCGGCATCATCGCGGCCCGGCCCGCCAAGGGCACCGGCTTCGTGGGCCTGGCCCCCGAGGCGACGATCATCCCGATCCAGCAGAACGACGCGGAGGGCCACGGCGACGTCGACACCCTGACCGACGCGATCCGCTACGCCATCCAGGCCGGGGCCGACGTCATCAACATCTCCCAGGACACCACGAAACCGATGAAGTCGACGTCCGCTCTGGCCCTGGCCATCGACCAGGCACTGGCCCGCAAGATCGTGGTCGTGGCCTCGGCCGGCAACGATGGCCTCGGCGGCAACGTCAAGGAGACCTACCCGGCTTCCTACGAGGGCGTCCTCGCGGTCGCAGCGTCGGACCGCAACAACGAGCGAGCCTCCTTCTCCCAGTCCGGCGAGTTCGTCGGCGTCGCGGCCCCCGGCGTCGACATGATCTCCACCGTCCCCAAGGGCGGCCATTGCTCCGACAACGGTACGAGCTTCTCGGCGCCGTACGTCGCCGGCCTCGCGGCGCTGATCAAGGCGAAGCACCCCGACTGGACGGCCCGGCAGATCGTCGCCCAGATCCAACAGACCGCGGAGCGCACCACAGCGGGCCACGACCGCCTGGTCGGCTGGGGAGTCGTCGACCCGGTACGCGCCCTGACGGAGGACGAACACCCCATAGAGTCCCCGAAGCCCCAGGCAGGCCTGGGCAAACCGCAAGCCCCCACCCCGGCCGAGTTCCAGATCGGCGAAACCGCCGAGGAACGCAACGCCCGCCTCGCCACGTACGTGGTCGTGGGCGCGGTGGTCCTCGTCGCGGCGCTGGGGGGCACGGCGGTGGCGCTCCGCGACACGCGGCGCAGGCAGAAGCGACGGGTGGAGGCCGACTCATGGACGCGCTGACCCAACTGAATGTCCTCGGTCTCGTCCTGTCCGCCGTGCTGCTGGCCATGGCCTGCGTCAAGGCGGACCGCGTCCGGGCGTGGCGCGCCGGCATCAACCCGTCGGCCGAGGAACTGCCCGACGCCGCCTTCATCGCCGCTCGCGTCGTGTTCGTCGCCCTGGCCGGCGTCGGCATCTACCTGTGTGTGCAGGGCTTCGGGGTCTCCGACGACACGACCTGGGACGACACCGAGTTCACGACTGCGGTGCGGGGCGCCACGGACGCCTTGGACGGCAGTTCCGATTTCGGCGACATCTATGCCGAGGACAACGACACCGGCTGGATCGACGAATACGCGACAAAAATCGAGCAGGAGGTCGTCGAGCACGGCGGCGGCGACGCCCCGCAGTACGGCGTGAACGCGACGCCCGCTGCCTCGAACACGCCCTCCGAGGCGCGTTACACGGTCACCGGGGGCGACTCGGCCTTCTGCATGCAGGTCACCCGCACCCGGTCGAAGGACGGGGACTATGAGCCGCCGGGAATCGGGGGAGGTCAGGGGACGGTGACAGTCCCTTCCTATGACTTTGCGGTGAAGACGCACGAAAGGGCTTGCTGACTTCGTGGCTCGGCTGGGACTGGCCCTCCTGTTAACTCACATACCACGAAGCTCAGTTGGTCGTGTCTCACACGATGACTACAGTGGTGATCGAGTGTGCCGATCGGTTCAACACCTGTGCACCGCTCAACGACTTAATCAACGGGGAACGGGGAGGGAAGGCATGCTGCCTGCGGAGGGTTTCAAGGTCGGCTTGGAGGCGCTGGGAACCTTCAAGAAGCGCGTCGATGCCGTGCTCTCCACATTCGAGGGCTCACCCGGCAGCCCTCAGCAGATCGCGGCGCACGCCCTCTCCGAGGCCTCCTTCAGCGGCTCGGGCGGCTTCGCCGAGGCCAAGGGCCTCCACAGCCAGTACGAGCGCGTCCACGAACGTCTCACCGCACTCTCCAAGAACCTGGGCCTTCAGATAGAGGCGATGCAGATCGCCGTCATGGGCGCGGGCGGAAACTTCAGCAACATCGACGAGGAGGAGCGGCGGCGGTTCTGGGAGATCAGGACTGAGATCAGCCGTCAGCACGAGGAAGCGGAGCGGGAGAGGGCAGCGGCGGAGGCGGAGAAGCAGGGCGAGTCCGCGCCGAAGAGCAACAACGAGCGGACGGTCACCTACTAGTGAGCGACGAGCAGAAGCCCCAGGAACACCAGGCCGAGAGGGAGCAGGCCGCGGCGCAGGTCAGCACCATCGACATGGTGAGCGGAGCGACGGGGGTAGCCCAGCTCCTCCCCTTCGGCTGGAACGTCCCCCGTGTCTTCGGCAAGACGAACTTCGAGGGCCATGCCCTGAACGACATGATCGACATGGTCGAGTCCGCAAAGCCAGAGGACTTGGAACTTGCGGGCACTGCCCTGCTGAACGCCCAGACCGCCATCGAAGACGCCGCCGAGGAACTCGAGGGCCACATCACCCGGGTCGACTGGGAAGGCGAGTCGGGCGAGGCCTTCCGCAAGTGGGGCGCCAATCTCGTCATCCACGCCCGCAAACTCGCCGCTTTCGCCGACGCCGCCGGCACCCAGATCACGGCAGCGGCCACGGGCCTCGCCTCCGTCCGCAGCGCCATGCCGCCCCGCGACACCCGAGAGGACCCCAAGGCGGTCGCGGACATTCCGACACCCAAGCAAATCGAGAGCAACGCGGAGTACGCGGCTGCGGTCAAGGCGGAGAAGGACCGCCAAGAGGCGATCAACCAGATGAACCGGCTGGCGTCCTTCTACGCGGTGTCGGAAGAGATCATGGCGGCGCAGGAGCCGCCGACGTTCGAGCCTATGCCGGATGTGGGGGTGCCTAAACCGGTTCCGAGCTACGGGGTCCCCCGCGGTGATGGGGAAGTGCAGAGCTCCGGGGAACTTGCGGGCGTTCGTGAGTCCGTGGGTGCCGGACACGACACTCCGAACAGGGGAACAGAACACTCGCGTTCGGGAGACACCACGCCGCCGCTGAGAAAAGTGGACGACTCGGCCATTCCGCAGGATGGGAACGTTGGCACGAGGATCGACAGCGTGGGCACCCTGCCGCCCCAGGAAACCACAAGACCGTTGACCAATGCGCCGCATACGGTGACGGTTCCGAGTGGCAACGGCGGGACGGCCCCTCCCTTTCCCTCCGGCACGGTTCCTCCTGCCCCAAGCGGGCCGGCAGGCCGCACATCACGCTTCGGCGGAGCGAACGGCAACAAGGCCCCGATCTCGGCTCAGGGTCGTACAGGCACTTCGAGCGGCACCGTCGGCGGTCGCGGCGGCTCAGGCCCGATGGGGCACGCCACCACCACGGGGCAGTCAGGTGCTCGAGGTGGCAGCGCGTCCCCCATGGGCCGAGGCATTTCCGGCGGAATGCCACGCACCGTCGGAGGACCGGCGAGCGACCGCGCGGGCGGTGCGAGTTCCACAGGTGCGGCGCGCGGTAATGGAATTGTCGGAGGAAGACCCGCCACAGGTCCACCAGGGGCGATCGGTTCCAAGGTCCCGCGCGGTACGGTCGTCGGCGCCGGAGCCGACGGCTCCCGTGCACCCGTCGGCCAAATCGGGCAGCGCGGAGTGATCGGGGCGCCGAACTCCACACCTGGCGCTCGTCCGGGCCAGACTGCGCGTCCAGCCGCGGGCAACGCCGACGGCGTCGTCGGTACACCCAAGGGGCTAGCCCCAGCAGGGAGAAGCGGTGGACCGGCCGGAGGCGGCGCAGGCGCGCCGCATGGCCGCACGGGAAACCGACGAAGCACGAACCGCAGGGATCGTGAGAGTGATTCTCAACCGGAGACCCCGCGACGCAACACGCCACCAGTGACTGACTGATCAGAGCGAGGATCTACAGAGGCATGACGGGGGTCAGCCCATGTGGCGGATTGACGGCGTTCTTCGCGGGACGTGCCGGAAGACGGGTGTCCACCGCGTGCGCGGCACTCGGGCGTCACCGTCTCAACCTCCGCTCCCGCATCGACCTCGTCACAGGTCCCAAGAACACTTCTGGCGGCCAGACTTCGGCGGCAGGATCAAGCCCGGAGCCGTCCGACAACACCACGATGTGGGTCGCCCTCGGAGCCGCAGGGGCTGTCCTGGTAATCGGGGGCGGAGCCTTCGCGGTGATCCGCTCGCGCCGAAAAACATGACGACTCACACACGTCAACCGGTCACACACGACCTCTCCGACGCGGTGACGCGCTCGGAAACGAACCATAGCTCTTACGAAGGGGAGTGCCGAAATGGTCGACCGCAAGCTTAATGAAAGCGACGTACAGAGGCTTCAGACTGAGGTCGTCGATCGATACGACAACATCAGGGGGTCGCTCGCGAAGCTGCAGGGCACGATCGACATGATCGAGAAGGCCTGGAGAGGACAGGGCGCCCAGGCCTTCAACACGAAGCAGACGGAAATCAACCAGCACATGGTCGCGATCGGCAAGATGCTCGACGACTTCCTCGAGGGCATCAACCTGAACAAGATCGACAAGCGCAACCTCGAAGACCAGATCGAGGCCGACCTCAAGCAGATCTCGGTGGACGATCTCGGTGGAAAGACTTCGGCGCTCAACAGCTACTGAAGCTACTGACGAGCCATCGGCGGCACAGAACCGCACCATGGTCCGGGCTGCGCAGTCCGGCTGAAATCTGCACAGAAACGAGGCAAACATGTCCGGAGCCCACTACGACGAACTCGCCGTTACGTACGGCACCATGGACGCGCTCGCCACCGAGCTCGGCAACCAGGCCAAGAAGCTCGAGGAGGACCTCGAGGCCTTGAAGCAGGCCGTGCTCAACGTGTCCTCGGGCTGGGGAGGCGAGGCGTACGAGGAGTTCCAGAAGAAGTCCAAGCAGTGGGACACGCACGCGCGCGGCATCCACACGGCGCTGGTCCAGATCTCCCAGCGCGTCCACACCGCCGGCGGTGACTACCGGGGCGGCGACCTGAAGGGCGCGAGCTACTTCCAGTAGGAGCGCACAGTCTGCAAAACCAGGGTGGGCACGCACGGGAGGTGCCCACCCTGTGCGGTACCGCGCCCTCAGAAAGCCACCACACGTCCGCAGTGTGTCCCGAACGAAGCGTTGGCTACTCCGGCTTATGCCAGGGAACCCCTCCAACGTGCCGGGAGAACCGCTGCCGAGTCCGCCTACTGTCTTCTCGTCATGACGCCTCATACCGGAGTCACTCATGACCACAACCCGGTTGTCCCTAGCAGCGTCAATCCTCTCGGCCTGAAGGACGACCACCGATGGAGCGGAACGCATTCGCGCATTCGCTCGAGCAGCGCATCGCCGAGACGGAGCGCTCGCTTCCCTCCGGGAAATTCCGTACCAGTGTCTCCTTCAGAGTGAACGAAAAGGGATCATGCACCGAACTCTTCGAGCCTGCGCTGTGTCCGTCGCCTGCCTGTTGGGTATCGCCAGCCCGTCCCCCCTTGCCGTGGCAGCGGACACGGCTCCCAGGCAGTGGTACCTCGGAGTCATGAAGGCCGAAAATATGTGGAAGGTCAGCACGGGCAAGGGCATCAAGGTCGCCGTCATCAGCACTGGCGTGAACCCTGCTACGCCCTCTCTGCGGGGACAGGTCCTCACGGGGGTGGACGCCTCGGTGCGATCCGGGAACCTCAAGGGCAGCGTGACGGACACTACCGACACCACCGGTGCAGGGACCACAGCCGCCGAGCTCATCGCCGGAACGGGCCGCGGCGGCGGGCTGCAGGGACTCGCCCCCGACGCCAAGATCATCCCGATCCGTGTGCCGCCCGTCGCACACGACGATGCTCCTCACATCAACTACCCGATGGCCACCGCCGTGAAGGCCGCCGCCGACAGCGGCGCGCAGATCATCTACTTCTCCATCAACAACCAGTTCGCCCTCACCAACGTGTTCGGGGATAGCGATGCATTTGAGTACGCGGTCAAGAAGGGAGCGCTGCTGATCGCCGGCACGGGCGACGTAGCGAAGCTGGGCAACAAGCCCCAGTACCCCGCCGCGTTCAATGCGGTGGTGGGCGTGGCGGCCGTCGACCGGTCCGGGAAGGTCGCCCCCACGTCTCAGCATGGTGAGGATGTCGACATGGCTGCTCCAGGGGTCGACATACCCCGGTGGTGCGACGCGACTTTCCAGCGGTACTGCAAGGACGGAGGCGGCACCGCCGCAGCGGCTGCGCTGGTGTCGGCCTCGGCTGCCTTGGTGTGGTCCAAGCACCCCACGTGGACTGCTGCGCAGGTTTGGCGCGTTCTTGAGGAAACTGCTGGCCGTGACTGGCCGTCGGACTCCGTCAGCACCTACCTCGGTTACGGTCTGGTCCGCCCTCGGCAGAGCCTCCTAGACGGCAAGGGTCAACCTGGGAGTGCCGATCCGGATAGCGATCCTTTCTTCGTGCGCCCGGTCACCGGAACCTCGAGCGCCTCGTCGAGCCCCACAAAAGGTGCCGAACCGGTGCACGAGACAGCGAACTCCGCTGCGTCCGCTGCGGCGGACGCCTCCGACGGCGACAACGGCGCGCCCTTGGCGGGGATTGCCGCTGTGGCTGCCGTAGCTGTGCTGGTTGGGGGCACGGCGTGGGTGCTGGTACGGCGTCGGCAACGCTGACAACAGGGCGATCCTGCATCGGTCCGGCTCGCCGACTGCCGCGCGGAGGCCGTTTGACCACAGGGGCGATGGCATCAGGTACTGGCTGGCCGACGACTGGTGTTTTGAGGAGCTATCAAGGCCAGTCCGGACCAGCAAGCGGCGGACTGGCTCAACGCCACGTATGGATGCCGGCTCGAACTGACCATACCTGGCCGGCACACATGGCTGTCAGCTGGAGGCTGACCTGAGTGCGGGCGGACTTCATGTCGTCAGGAGAGCCGCCCTCCAGAGACGGCCAGAATGGGGCGGGCGCCGACGTCAGGGCCGCGTCCAGACTCCGCCTTTCCGCTCGTAACCCTTGGGCACCATCTGTTGTCCTGCGTCTGAAGATCGAGATCGCTGCTGGGAGAAGGCGTTATCGCCATGCCGTCAGCCTCACCGATCCACGCGGTCGAGTCCCCGAGCGCTCCTACTCAGGCCGTTGCCCTAACGTCATTCCGACGAAGAATCCGGGGTGAGGGAAGGCGGAGGCAGGTAGGGCGGACGGGACGGGATCCGGTGCCCGGGCGGCGGCGGTGGAGGCGATTGTCTTCGTAGGCCTGGCGGCTCCTTAGCAAGCTCCACTGCTACACAAGCCGGACCACGAGCCTCGTCCAAGCTGTCCTCAGCTCCATTTGGCCAGTGCGGTGAGGAAGGAAAAGGCTCAGCGATCGCAGTCTCCTCCGCGCGCTCCGTTTTTCATTCGACGATCAGAGCTTGAACACGCCCCGCCAGGTTCATCCGAGGCCGAGGACTACGTTCCGCAAGGGGTCCGTCATCTCCCTCGTGTGGAAGCGGAACGCCTCGACCCTGCGCCGACGGCCGTCGGGACCCCGCTTCGTCTCCCACTGGCGGTACACCGTGGGCGCGTGCCCACGTCCGTACTTTGCATTGGCGTTGTCAGACGAACGGTTCTCCCACCGCTCATCGAGGAAACGTACCTCGCGCTTCTCCGGGATCAGGCGCATCCGGGTCTTGAGGGTCACGCCCACCTGCCGGACCTTGCACACCGCCACTAGGTCGGCCTTCTCGTCAGGGAGAGCATTGCGCACGCGGTACGGCATGTCCGGCCGGTTGAGCGCGAGCAGTGCGGCCCGAACCTTGTCGATAGAACGCGGTTCGACACCGCTGTCTGGGCGCTCGGTGCCGGTCAGTCTGTCGAAGAGACCCATCTCTATGCCGCTCTCCCGGTGTTCGGGCCAACAGTGCGGTCATCGCCCCCGTCGGCTCGATTGGCGTGCTATCGCCAGACTGGCAAACTGTCCACTTTCCATAGGCGGCCGAGATACTCCCGCGAGCGCCGCTCCATTGTGCGTCCGTCGCCAATCCGACGGAGGCTGGGTCCTTCGCCGGGACACGAAGGCCCCTCGTCCGGTAGGCATCGGCAGTGACCGAACCACGCCGAGCATGGTCGTCGCCCTGGCCGGGGTTGCCGGCCAGCCCGCCCCCTGTGCGAACTTAGCGAGGACCAGCCCCCGGGGGCGGGTGGGCTAGCTACTCACATGCGTACATGATGCTTTCGCGTCATGATTGCGTGTCATTACGGCGAAGTCGTTGTCGTGTCTGGAGCTACTCGTCGATCTTTGGCGTCATGTCACACTTCGCTTTGGCGTGAGTATACGAAGAGGCAGTCCTTGTGAGCTTGATCAGCTCATCGCGCACCGCGTCATCGCTGGAGTTGCCAGCCTGCTTCAGCTCAGTGGAAACGCTGAGATTGTATTGTCCACCTGGAGCCTTCCCGGGTGAAGTGCATGGTACGAAGATGGCCGCGAACCTACTGGAGGCGACGGCTTTATCTCCGGCCGTGAAGGGTGTGAGTGATTTGGTGGATTCCTCGTTCGCAGCTGTTCCTTTGACCCACTGAGTCCAGCTTTTTGCCGGCTCGTATTCCATCAAGCGTGCTTTCACGACCAGTAGCTGTTTGTCGTCCCCAGAGACGAAACATGAGGACTCGTAGTTGGTGTCCGTGACGTCAACGCGAAGGCTCACATTTTCGTCGAAGGAGTACGAGGGTTCCTCCGGTAGTACCTTCGTCAAAGCGTTGACCACGCTGGACGAGGGGCCCAGTGAGGAGCATACCTCTCCCGCTTCAATCTCACCCTTCTCTCTGAAAGGCCAGATTTTGTAAGTGTAGGCAAGACCTGCGAAGAGGGCCAAAGCGACCACAGCTCCGACGATGAGAATCATCTTTGGGTGAGTGAGTCTCACTTTTCAACCTTCCGAATCGAGTTGCCTGGGAATTCCCTCGCCATCGAAATAGTCATGAATCTTCGTGCGAGCGCTGTCGAATCCACTCTCTGCTGAAGTTCCCACGGAGGCCTCGATGAGTGGATATCTGTGGCCGGAATTCTTTCCTGCTTTTTGAGCTGCTGCTTCGACGGCGGCATAGGTCGAGGACTTGGTGTCCTCAACCTTTTCACCGTTGCGGTAAACGACCTCTCCCGAGCTGTCCTTCAGAGAGCCCTCGGTGATGCCGCTGATGATTTCGTCGGCAGCTGTGCCGGCCAAATCTCCGATGATGACGCCACCAGGGCCAGTGGCCGGTGTTGCGGCCATACCGATCCCAATGCCGACGATGGCGCCGCCCCAAGTGCCGACACTCTCGATCTTGGCGTTGTAGTCGGCATCCTTGACGCCGCCTTCGAGCTCGCTCTCGTAGGCGCGACCTGCGCCGATCATGCCCTCGATCTGCCCGGCGGTTCGGGCGATATCGTCAATTCCTTGCTTGAGGCGATCTTGCTGATCAAACGCAGGGTCGTTGGCGTACACCTCGGGATGCTCGAAGTGGTACTGCATCAAGTGCGTCGTGTAGCTGGTCTGCCCCAGATTCACGGCTGCGTAACTCTCAGGATTTCGGCCGAGTGTGTAGAGGAAGCGCGTGGTGTCCCTTTCGCTCAACTCTGCTGCTGTGCCTGCAATGGGGAAGAGCTGTGCCTCGCCCTTAGTTCCGGCATGAAGTCCACGATGAATATCAGGCATGTATTCAGCAGCAATTTGTCCCATGCTGTCCGACATGTAGCCGTTCTTGGTGAGACGGGTCGGATCTTCCGAGATGGATGACACGAGGCTCTGCGTGAGCTTGGCCTGCTCGGCATTATGAGGCGGTGTGTCCTTCGTCGGATCTTCTCCCGCCGGATGCCCGGTAGTAGCTGCTTCCAACGCAAGCGCCAAATTGTTCCGCCCGGCGATGCTGTCCTCGCCCTTGTCGTCAGTGTCCTGCGGCCAGTCGCGCTCCTCAAACAGGTAGTCGAAGTTACTGAGAGTCCTCTTTCCCTCCTCCCCGTCACCATCAGTGTCGTGCGTGAAGTCGTGATCCTCGTCCTTCGTGACGAAGGTGCCGTTGAAGAACTCCGTTGCCGCATCCGGGCTATTGGACAGCCCCTTGAGATAGCCAGTCATCGGGTCCCAGCCCGAATCGGTGCCGGTGCGGTTGAGGAGCGGGTCGCCACCCGTACGGGTCCACGCCCCGTGGCGCCCGTTGCCCGTGAACTTCTTCTCCGTCTCGATCAGCTTGTCGCCGTAGTCGGCGAGGAATCTGTCGTCGTAGTTGCCGAACCGCATCAGGTTGGTCATGACCTGCGCCCCGAGGGGGAAACCGCCGTTGCGGCCCACGGGCTTGTCGGCCAGGTCGGTCATTCTGTACTTCCAGTCCGACATATCGGCGCTGTCGCTCTGCGATGCCGTAGCAAGGGTGAGGCTGAGGTTCTTCTGTAGGTCGTCGTACTTGTCGGACCGCTTCTGTCCCAGTTCCCAGGCGCTGTTCGGATCGTTGACGCCGGTCCAGAAGTTGAGAGTTCCATCCGGTCCGAGGCGCGTGGCGAAGCGTTCCGCGAACAGTTCGTCGTCCGCATAGTCCTTCAGGCCCTTGTTGAGCCGGTCGAACTCCGCAGGGGTGAGGTCCTCGGGCTTCTTCTTCGCCAACCTGGCCAGTTCGTCAGCCTTTTTGATTGCGTCAGCTGCCTCGTCCCGACTGCCGTAGTGGGCGTCCGAGAAGCCCAGCCTGCTCTGGTCGGCAATGGCGGTGAGGACCGTGCTGGCTGACTTGTCGCTCTCTGTGGCCTTGTCGAGGATCTTCTGGAGCTCGTCTCGAAGCGCGGTGATCTCGCCCTTGTTGCCCCTGTCCTCCTGGGTGCGGCCTTCTGGCGGGACATTCGTGGTGACGGTGAAGCCGCCTTCGTGACCGATCACCGTCAGATTCTTCTGACGGCCGCGTTCAATGGCGTCGACGAGCTGCCCCTTGCAGTCCTTCAGCTCATTCCGGGTGTCCCTGAGGATCTTGTAGATGGAGTCCGCCTGGCCATGTGCGTCCTTGAACTCCTCGGTCGTCTTGCCGATGAATTCCTTGGAGACGTCGGCGTTGTAGCCCGCCCACTCGGCCTTGTTGGCGGTGCCTCGGAGGCCCTTCTCGGCTTCCTCCTTCAGTGTCTCCAAGTCCCTGACCATCGTTGACCAGTCGTCGACGGCATCGTCGAGCAAGCTGAAGTCGGCGTTCCGAAGGGCGTCGAGATCCATCAGTTCTTGCCCTTCTTGTCATTCGGTTCGCCGTAGACCGAGTTCTGCTTGCCAGGAGGACCGACACGCTCGTCGAAGCCCGCGTCCAGCAGGTCGATGCTGCTCATCTGCCGGCGGATGTAGTCGTCGTCATCGGCGTGCAGGTTCTTGGTGACTCTCATGTGGTTCGAGATGTGTGCGCACGCGTCCCGGAGGGAGGACAGCTGTTGGTCCCAGCGGAGCGCGACGTGTTGGAGTGCGCTGCCGAGGGCGAAACCGTCCTTTGTCAGGGTTCCGGCGGCGCTCTCGCTGGTGGGTACAGCTCTGCGCCCCTTGTTCCACAGATCGTCGTACAGGTCGAAGGCGTTCTGGCCGATCTTCGCCAGATCCTTCTGGCTGACCTTAAGGTCGCCGTACTGGCTGGGATCCGGCGCGGGCCGTCCGCCGTTGCCCGGGTCAAGTTGGTTCAGTTGCATCTGGGTTGAGCCGTTCTGAGCTGCCTGCGACTTCAGCTGCTCCCATTCATCCCACGCCATCGCGCGGACCCCTTCCCCGTGTCCCCGTAAAGCCGTCCGATGGACGGACCATTCTGCCGAACTTGTACTAGGCCAGGTCCGTGACCCAGTTCAAAACCAGTCCACGGACCTCATCACACTTTCCCCTCAAGTCATATCTGAGCCGCAGTCGAAAACGTCCACGCAGCCATCCCTGCCATCGCCCTAGCCCAGGCGAACGCCACGATCCGCTTCGACCGATACGCCGAGCCCGACGGCTCGTTCGCCTCAGGATCCCGGACCGACGCGCCTGGATCGCCAGCGCAGCGCCCGCTGGTCGCCCCCCCCGGAGGCACTACTCGTCCCCCTCAATCCTCAAGCCCACCCGACTCGATGTAGTCAATGCTGGTGAACCACCACACGGCCATCACGACCATCACCGCCGCGAGTGAGAGCAGCAGAATGCGCCGGGCTCTGTACCCCGCTTCTGACGGTTCGTTCGCCTCTGGGTCGCTGAAGCGGCGTGCTTGGAAGCGCCACCAGAGCGCCTTCTGATCGACCAGGCCCATCCCGGCGAGCCAAAGGGCGAGGAGGAGCAGGAAGACTCCCACCCCCACCATCAGAACGTCCCTTCCGGACTCAACCCGATCTGCACCAACGGTTTCCCCCTCCGTCGAGACACAAAGACCCCCCGCCCCGCAGGCATAGGCCGTGGCCGAACCCCGCCCAGCAGATCCCCTTCACCTGGGTCGCCGGCCAGCACCACACCCTGCGCGCCCAGTTCCTTCACCCGTTGCATGAACGCCTCGTACGAAGCCCGCCCCGCACCCGCGGTCGACCGCGCGATGATGAACCGCACCCCGACATCCCGGGCGAACGGCAAGAGCTCCGTCAGTCCCGCCAGCGGATTCCCGCTCGACGTGGCCACGAGGTCGTAGTCGTCGATGACGACGTACACCGTGGGTCCGCGCCACCAGCTCCGGTCCCGCAGCTGCTGGGCCGTGACGTCGGCCGTCGGTGTGCGGCGCTTCATCAGGTCGGCCAGGGCGGCCATGTGGTGGTCCATGGAGTTGGACATGGGGATGTACTCGGCGAGGTGGGACGACGGCGTCACGTCCAGGAGCGAGCGCCGGTTGTCGATGACGAACAGCTTGGCCTCGTCTCCGGAGTACCGCTGCGTCAGCTGCTGGATCAGCAGCCGCAGCAGGTTCGACTTGCCCGACTCGCTCTCGCCGAAGACGAGGAAGAACGGGTCCTGCTCGAAGTCGACGAAGACCGGTTCGAGGTTGTCCTCGTCGAGGGCGAAGGCGACTCCGCGGCGCGGGAAGCGACCGCCCGGAGGCAGCTGATCGGCCGGAAACGCGCGGGGCAGCAGCCGGACTTCGGGAGCGCCGGGCGCCTGCCAGTGCCGGGAGACCTCGGTTGCGAGGGCCGCCGTGGCGTCGGCCAGATCCGTGTCGGAGGTCAGACCGTCTATGCGCGGCACCGCCGCCATGAAGTGCAGCTTCTGCGGTGCCTGTCCTCGGCCGGGCACGCCCGCCGGAACGTTCGCGGCCACCTTGCGGTCCAGCTCGGAGTCCATCGTGTCGCCGAGCCGCAGCTCCAGGCGGTTCATCAGATGGTCCTTGAGGTTGGCCCTGACCTCCATCGAGCGTGAGGCCGTCAGGATCAGGTGGACGCCGTAGCCCAGACCACGCGCGGCGATTTCGTGGATCACCTGGTCCATCGCCTCGTAGTCCGATCGGAAGTTGCCCCAGCCGTCGATGACCAGGAACACGTCACCCCAGGGCTGGTCCGTGACCGAGATCTCGCCCCGGGCCCGCCTGGCCCGGAAGTCCGCGATCGACGCGATGCCGGCGGAGCGGAAGTACTCCTCGCGGCGGGTCAGCACGCCGTACACCTCGGCCACCGTGCGCCGCACCCGCTCCGGATCCAGGCGCGAGGCGACCCCGCCCACGTGCGGCAGCCCGGCCACCGCCGCCATGCCGCCACCGCCGAAGTCGAGGCCGTAGAACTGCACTTCGTACGGCGTGTGCGTGAGCGCGAAAGCCGAGATCAGGGTGCGCAGCAGCGTCGACTTGCCGGACTGCGGGCCGCCGATGATCTGCATGTGGCCGGCCGCGCCGGAGAAGTCGACCCAGAGCGGGTCGCGGCGCTGCTCGTACGGCTTGTCCACCAGGCCCGCCGGTACGATCAGGCGGCCGGCACCCTCGTAGCCCGGCTGTGTGAGGCCGCGGCCCTGCACCGCCGTGAGGCCGGGCAGGAGCGCGTCGAGCGGCGGCGGGCTGTCCAGCGGCGGCAGCCACACCTGGTGAGCCGCCGGGCCCTGCGCCTCCAGTCGGCGCACGATCACGTCGAGCACGGTGTCGGCGAGCGCGTCGTCGACCTCCGGACCGTCCGAAGCCAAAGGGCGCTGCTGCGGCACAGCCACGTACTGCACCGGCACCTCGGCCGCCGTGAACAGCACCGGTCGCCGGTCCACCGGCAGTGGGCCGCTCCCCAGCGCCGCCCGCTGCGTGCCCGAGCGGTACACGCCGGAGACGTACGCCGCCTTGAAACGCACCATCTCGTCCGTACCGAACTTCAGAAGACCGGAGCCCGGGACGTTCGGCAGCTCATAGGCGTCCGGTACGCCGATCGCCGCGCGGGACTCGGCGGCGGAGAAGGTACGCAGACCTACTCGGTAGGACAGGTACGTCTCCAGACCACGCAGACGGCCTTCCTCCAGTCGCTGCGACGCCAGCAGCAGATGCACGCCGAGCGACCGCCCGATGCGGCCGATCTGCACGAACATCTCGATGAAGTCGGGCTTCGCCGTCAGCAGCTCACTGAACTCGTCGATGACCAGCACCAACGACGGGATGGGCTGCAGAGCCGCACCGGCCGAGCGGGCCTTCTCGTAATCGTGGATGTTGGCGTAGTTGCCCGCGTCGCGCAGCATCTCCTGGCGGCGGTTGAGTTCGCCGCGGATGGAGTCGCCCATACGGTCGACCAGGGTGAGGTCGTCCGCGAGGTTGGTGATGACGGCCGCCACGTGCGGCATCCGCGCCATACCGGCGAAGGTCGCGCCGCCCTTGAAGTCCGCCAGGACGAAGTTGAGCGTCTCCGACGAATGGGTGACCGCCAGGCCCAGTACCAGAGTGCGCAGCAACTCCGACTTGCCGGAGCCGGTGGCGCCCACGCACAGGCCGTGCGGGCCCATGCCCTCCTGTGCGGCCTCCTTGAGGTCGAGCATCACGGGGCGACCGTCCTCGCCGACACCGATCGGCACCCGCAGCCGCTCGGCCAGCGAACGTGGCCGCCATGTGCGCTGGGTGTCGACGGACGCCGCGTCACCGAGGTTCAGCAGGTCGGTGAACTCCAGGTTGGCGAGCAGAGGTTCGTCGTCGTCCCCACCCGAGGCCATCCGCAGGGGGGCCAGCTGCCGGGCGAGGGCCTCGGCGGACTCGTACGACAGGACGTCCGGAGTTCCTTCGTAGACGACACCGTGCGCCGACTCCAGGTGCAGCGCCTCGGGCCGTACGACGATGGAGAGCTCGCCGCCGCCCGTGCTCAGGTCGCCGGGAACCACCTCGAGGACGGTGACGCCCTGGAGCCCTTCGGGGTTGGCCAGGACCGAGTCTGGCGGCAGGGAGAGGCCGTCGAGTACGACGACGATGTGGGGCTCCTCCGGCAGGGGCGCCGCGTTCGGGTGAAAGCGCGGTCGGCCGGTCAGCCGGGTGGCGAGCAGGTTCTCCAGCTCGCGGCTGTCGCTGTCGATCAGCCTGCGGCTGCCGGCTCCGTCCACGGCCCCGGGCGCCTGGACGTGCGGCAGCCACTTGGCCCACTCCCAGTGGGGCAGCGCCTCGCGGCCCGCCGCCACCACGATGAGCAGATCCTCCGGGGAGTGCAGCGCCGCCAGCGAGCCGGTCACGGCCCGGGCGGAGGATCGTACGGACTGCGGATCGCCGCTGATCGTGACGTGGTAGAAGGCACGCAGCGAGATCGCCATCGGCAGGTCGTCCAGGGTGCTGTGGACGGCGAGGAAGCGCTGCATCGCACCCGCGGTCAGCGGCTCCAACTGCGCGACGGGGGCGGTCTCCGGGGCGACGAGGGCCCTGGCGAGGGCCTGCGAGCCGAGGCCGATGCGGACCTGGGCGAAGTCCTCGTCGCCGGGGCGTCGTTCCCACACCCGGCTGCCCTCGGCGACCAGGGCCCACAGTTGATCGGGCGAGGGGTGGAGGAAGTACTGCGCGTCACGCTGTGCCCTCGCCGTGTCGACGGCCGTGCGCCGGGTCTGCGCCAGGTAGCTCAGGTAGTCGCGGCGCATGTCCGCCAACTCGCCCTGGGAGCCGCGGCGGAAGCGGACCACCATCGCGACGGACATGGCGATCGTCGAGGCGATCATGACCATGCCCATGATCCTCATGAACGGCTGCCCGCTCGTGAAGAAGAAGACCACCGAGCCACCCATGCCCAACGTCGGCAAGAGTTGCATCAGCACGCTTTCCCGGTGTCCCCGCGGCAGTTCGGGCGGAGGCTGCAGGACGATCTCCTGCGTGGGCACTTCGGACGGCAGCACCCGAGGCGGGCGCTTCACGACGATGTGGCTCACTGTCATCCATTCCCTCGGCCGGCCCGAAAGTCCGTCCGCCGCCCCGTGTCAGGCGGACGCAGGCCGCCGCGTGATCCTACTGACTCCAGTGGAGGCAAGGGGGCGGTAGGGTGCCGGATGTTCGCGTCGGCACACGCGAGTTGAGCAGGTGCGATGGGGCATTCCACGCCATCTGGCGAGATGCGGAACCCCGACGACGGACACGAAGGCGCATTGTTCCCACGACCTCGCCGCACGGCCGGTCACAGGGGGCGGGGAAAACCGCGTAGGACTGACTTCCGTACCGTAGGTACGGATTCATCACTGAGGGGGAGCAGCAGGTGAGCATGACGGCCTCCGCGGCAGCCACTGGAGGAGGACCCCGTACGGGGACTCCTGCCGGTGCGGGCACGGGTCTCGGTTTCTGCCGTGTCACCATCGTCGCGCCCGACAGCCGGATCGACGTGGCGCTGCCCGACGACATCCCGGTCGCCGACATCTATCCGGAGATCCTCACACTCTCCCGGCAAAGCCCCCTCGACGGCGCACCGGTCGGCTACCACCTGGTCCGCCGGGACGGCACCGTCCTCGACAGCGCCCGATCTTTCGCCGCCCAGCGCATCCTCGACGGCGAACTCCTCGCGCTCCGCCCGTTCTCCGAGTCGCTGCCCCCCGCCGTCTTCGACGACGTCTCCGAAGCGGTCGCCTCCGCAGTGACCAGCGAACGCACCTTGTGGAGCGGCGACTTGACGCGCGTGGCGGGCCTCGTCGGGGGAGGCGTACTGCCGGTCCTGCTCGCCTTCGTGGCCTGGATGGGCGACCCGCTCCACGACATGAACAGCCTGCCCGGCATCCTCGCCGGCGTGGCCGGTGTCCTCCTGGTCGTCCTCGCCTGCGTGCGCGCCCGGGTCTACGACGACCGGGCCTCGGCCATCGCCTTGGGTCTCGGCGCTCTCCCCAACGTGGGCGTGGCCGGCTCGGGTCTCCTGCCGCTCGCCGACGGACAAGGCATCGGCAGGCTCCAGTTCCTCCTCGCCTGCGCGGCGGTGCTGCTGGCCTCGGTCGTGCTCACCCTGTGCTCGCCGAGTGGGGACGGCCCGTTCGTCGGCTTCGTCGTCGCCTCCGCCATCGGCCTGCTCGCCGTGTTCGCGGTGATCCTCGCCGACTGGACGCCTTCGGAGATCGCCGCCCTGTGCGCCCCGATCGCCGTCGGAGGCCTGGCCTTCCTGCCGGGCCTGTCGATGCGCTTCGCCCGGCTTCCGATCGGCTTCGACACCCCGAACACCGCCCCGCGCAGCGCGTACGACACCGACCCCACCCCGCAGAAGCCGGTCGACGCCGAGCGGGTCGCCGCCAAGGCGCGGCGCGGACACGAACTCCTGGTCGGCCTGGTGGGCGGCTGCGCGCTGATCGCCGTCGGTTCCTCGGCGGTCCTCGGGTTCTCCTCGGACCTCTGGGCCCAGCTCCTCGCCCTCGCGACCGGCCTGGCCCTGCTGATGCGCGCCCATCTCTTCCGGTACACCGGACAGGTGGCCCCCGTCCTGGGCGCCGGTCTCGCCTCTCTGGTGCTGCTCGGCCTCGGGCTGGCGCTCAATCCGCCGCACTCGATCGTCCGCGAGGCCCTCACCGGCGACCGCGCCGACCTCGACCTCCGGACCATCTGGCTCGTCGCGGCGATCGCCGCGACGGCCGCGCTCGTCACGGCGATCGGCCTGATCGTCTCGCGCGGCGGCCTCACCCCGTTCTGGGGACGCTTCCTGGAGATCGCCGAGGGCTTCGTGCTGCTGACCCTGGTACCGCTGGCCCTGGCCGTGTTCGACGTGTACTCGACGGTCCGCTCGATGACCAGCTGAGCCCCGACCGGCTTCCTCGTCCAGCGGGGTGGCGGCGGCCGCAGGCGCCGGGCTGCTGCGGGGCCCGTTGCCCGCTCAGTCGGACACGCCGTCGACCGCCACGACGCAGAGCCGCCCGCGGGTTCGGCTGCTCGATCACCGGGTCGCCGGGCGAGCGCCCGACGACCCGGTCGGTCTGCTCCCGTGCCCACCCGTCATTCCGGGGCGAGCCCTCCACCGCGGGGCGTCGGCTCCAGATCGAACTCCCCGTCCCGCGCCCCCAGCACGAACGCCCGCCACTCCGCCTCGGTGTAGCGCAGCACCGTGTCCGGGTCGAGCGAGGACCGCATCGCCACAGCCCCTTCGGGCAGGTACGCGATCTCGACCCGCTCCTCGTGCTCCTCGGTGCCCGGCGCGCAGTGCCACTCGACACCGGAGATGTCGAGGGCGTAGAGCTCGTCCCGCTCCCGCTCCTTGCGTGCCTTGATCTCCTCAGCCGTCTCCGCCATGCCGCAGCGACCCCTTCCCGACGTACCAGTTCCCGGAGTACGGATCCCCGACGTACGAACGATCCGAACCCGCTCACCCTAGTGGCGCCGGCCGCCCCGTCCGGCAGGTTCGGGGACCAGCGCAAAGACGGCCCTGGCCGCCTGGTACCCTGGTCGACGGCCGTTTGTGTACGCACCCCCGGAGCGAGTTCTCGCCCTGGAGGCCGCGCCCAGCGGATCCCCGCCTTCCGAGTCACGGAAGCTCCCCCGAGAAGCAGACCGGGGGCACTCGGTGGCCATTCACAGACTATGAGGAGTACGCGTGTCGCTCGACGCCGCTACGAAGAAGCAGATCATGTCCGAGTTCGGTACCAAGGAGGGCGACACCGGCTCCCCCGAGGTCCAGGTCGCTCTGCTGTCGCGTCGGATCTCCGACCTGACCGAGCACCTCAAGACCCACAAGCACGACCACCACTCCCGCCGTGGCCTGCTGATCCTCGTCGGTCAGCGCCGCCGGCTGCTGCAGTACCTGGCGAAGAAGGACATCCAGCGCTTCCGTGCGCTGGTCGACCGCCTCGGCATCCGCCGCGGTGCGGCGGGCGCCAAGTAAGACGCCGTGAAGGGAGCGGTTCCCGGCAGGAAAGGGGACCGCTCCCTTTGCTGTACGTGCGGAGTGTCACCGCTGCTTTGTAGTGTGGTAGCACAACGCAATACGGACGACACAGCACGACAAGAGGAAGAGGAGAAGCGCGCCTAGCCGCCGCCGGTCCTCGGTAGTGGCCCCCGGGGGAAGCGAGCCCCGGGTGCTTCGATCGAAGACCGGCCCGCACCGCACGGAGCGCTTCTCCGCCACCGTCCCCCTGCCACACGGGCAGCCAGGGACGAAAGACGACAAAGTAACGGAGAAAACGCTAGTGGAGAACGAGACCCACTACGCCGAGGCCGTCATCGACAACGGCACCTTCGGCACCCGCACCATCCGCTTCGAGACGGGCCGCCTGGCCAAGCAGGCCGCCGGCTCCGCCGTGGCGTACCTGGACGACGACACCATGGTGCTGTCGGCCACCACCGCCTCCAAGAACCCCAAGGACCAGCTCGACTTCTTCCCGCTCACGGTGGACGTCGAGGAGCGGATGTACGCCGCCGGCAAGATCCCCGGCAGCTTCTTCCGCCGTGAGGGCCGCCCCTCCGAGGACGCCATCCTCACCTGCCGCCTGATCGACCGCCCGCTGCGCCCGTCCTTCAAGAAGGGCCTGCGCAACGAGATCCAGGTCGTCGCCACGATCATGGCGCTCAACCCCGACCACCTCTACGACGTGGTGGCGATCAACGCCGCCTCCGCGTCCACGCAGCTGGCCGGCCTGCCCTTCTCCGGCCCGATCGGCGGCGTCCGCGTCGCGCTGATCAACGGCCAGTGGGTGGCCTTCCCGACGCACACCGAGCTCGAGGACGCCGTCTTCGACATGGTCGTCGCGGGCCGCGTCCTGGAGGACGGCGACGTCGCGATCATGATGGTCGAGGCCGAGGCCACCGAGAAGACCATCCAGCTGGTCAAGGGCGGCGCCGAGGCGCCGACCGAGGAGGTCGTCGCCGCCGGTCTGGAAGCCGCGAAGCCCTTCATCAAGGTTCTGTGCAAGGCGCAGTCGGACCTCGCCTCCAAGGCCGCCAAGCCGACCGGCGAGTTCCCGATCTTCCTGGACTACCAGGACGACGTCCTCGAGGCGCTCACCGCCGCCGTCAAGCCCGAGCTCGCCCAGGCGCTCACCATCGCCGGCAAGCAGGAGCGCGAGGCCGAGCTGGACCGCGTCAAGCAGCTCGCCGCCGAGAAGCTCCTGCCGGAGTTCGAGGGCCGCGAGAAGGAGATCTCCGCCGCGTACCGCTCGCTGACCAAGACCCTGGTCCGGGAGCGCGTCATCAAGGAGAAGAAGCGCATCGACGGCCGCGGTGTCACCGACATCCGCACGCTGGCCGCCGAGGTCGAGGCGATCCCGCGGGTCCACGGCTCCGCGGTGTTCGAGCGTGGCGAGACCCAGATCCTGGGCGTCACCACCCTGAACATGCTCCGCATGGAGCAGCAGCTGGACACGCTGTCGCCGGTGACCCGCAAGCGCTACATGCACAACTACAACTTCCCGCCGTACTCCACCGGCGAGACCGGCCGCGTCGGCTCCCCGAAGCGCCGCGAGATCGGCCACGGCGCCCTCGCCGAGCGCGCCCTGATCCCGGTCCTGCCGACGCGCGAGGAGTTCCCCTACGCGATCCGCCAGGTCTCCGAGGCGCTCAGCTCGAACGGCTCGACCTCCATGGGGTCGGTCTGCGCCTCCACCATGTCGCTGCTGAACGCCGGTGTGCCGCTCAAGGCCCCCGTCGCCGGTATCGCCATGGGCCTGATCTCCCAGGAGATCGAGGGCGAGACGCACTACGTCACCCTCACCGACATCCTCGGTGCGGAGGACGCCTTCGGCGACATGGACTTCAAGGTCGCCGGCACCAAGGAGTTCGTGACCGCCCTCCAGCTCGACACCAAGCTGGACGGCATCCCCGCCTCCGTCCTGGCCGCGGCCCTCAAGCAGGCCCGTGACGCCCGCCTCCACATCCTCGACGTGATGATGGAAGCGATCGACACGCCGGACGAGATGTCCCCGAACGCCCCGCGGATCATCACCGTCAAGATCCCCGTGGACAAGATCGGCGAGGTCATCGGCCCCAAGGGCAAGATGATCAACCAGATCCAGGAGGACACCGGCGCCGACATCACGATCGAGGACGACGGCACGATCTACATCGGCGCCGTCGACGGCCCGTCCGCCGAGGCCGCCCGGACGACGATCAACGGCATCGCCAACCCGACGATGCCCGAGGTCGGCGAGCGCTACCTGGGCACGGTCGTGAAGACGACCACCTTCGGCGCGTTCGTGTCGCTGCTCCCGGGCAAGGACGGTCTGCTGCACATCTCGCAGATCCGCAAGCTCGCCGGCGGCAAGCGCGTGGAGAACGTCGAGGACGTGCTCGGCGTCGGCGCGAAGGTCCAGGTGGAGATCGCCGAGATCGACTCGCGCGGCAAGCTCTCCCTCATCCCCGTGATCGAGGGCGAAGGCGACGACGACAAGAAGGACGACACCGACCAGTGACGTCGACCGGCTCGACGGCGACGGCCCGCACCTCCTCGGAGGCGCGGGCCGTCGCCCGTACCCAAACCCTGATCAAGGGCATCAACGGCATCGGCGTCGTCCGCAAGACCACCCTCCCCGGTGGCCTGCGCATCGTCACCGAGACCCTTCCCTCGGTCCGCTCGGCCACCTTCGGCATCTGGGCCCACGTCGGCTCCCGCGACGAGACGCCCGCGCTCAACGGCGCCACGCACTACCTGGAGCATCTGCTCTTCAAGGGCACGAGCCGCAGGTCCGCCCTGGACATCTCCTCCGCGATCGACGCGGTCGGCGGTGAGATGAACGCGTTCACGGCGAAGGAGTACACGTGCTACTACGCGCGCGTGCTCGACACCGACCTGCCGCTCGCCATCGACGTCGTCAGCGACATGCTGACCGGCTCGCTCATCCTGGAAGAGGACGTCGACGTCGAGCGCGGCGCCATCCTCGAAGAGATCGCCATGACCGAGGACGACCCGGGCGACTGCGTGCACGACCTGTTCGCGCACACGATGTTCGGCGACAACCCCCTCGGCCGCCCGGTCCTCGGCACGGTCGCCACGGTCAACGCCCTCACCGCCGACCGCATCCGCCGCTTCTACAAGAAGCACTACGACCCGACCCACCTCGTGGTCGCCTGCGCCGGCAACATCGACCACGCCAAGGTCGTACGCCAGGTCCGCGCGGCCTTCGAGAAGGCCGGCGCCTTCAAGGACCCCGTCGCCGAGCCCGTCGCCCCGCGCGGCGGCCGGCGCGCCCTGCGCACCGCCGGCCGGGTCGAGCTGATCGACCGCAAGACCGAGCAGGCCCATGTCGTGCTCGGCATGCCGGGCCTGTCCCGCACGGACGAGCGCCGCTGGGCCCTGGGCGTGCTGAACACCGCCCTCGGCGGCGGCATGTCGTCCCGCCTCTTCCAGGAGGTCCGCGAGAAGCGCGGCCTGGCCTACAGCGTGTACTCGTACACCTCGGGCTTCGCCGACTGCGGCCTGTTCGGCGTGTACGCGGGGTGCAGGCCGTCGCAGGTGCACGACGTGCTGAAGATCTGCCGCGACGAACTCGATCACGTCGCCGAGCACGGCCTCTCGGACGACGAGATCGGGCGCGCGATCGGCCAGCTTCAGGGCTCCACGGTCCTCGGCCTGGAGGACACCGGCGCGCTGATGAACCGTATCGGCAAGAGCGAGCTGTGCTGGGGCGAGCAGATGTCCGTCGACGACATGCTGGCCCGGATAGCCTCGGTCACCCCGGACGACGTCCGCTCGGTCGCCCGCGAGATCCTGGGACGGCGGCCCTCCCTGTCGGTCATCGGCCCGCTGAAGGACAAACAGGCGGCCCGCCTGCACGACGCCGTCGCCTGACAACCCCTGGTGAAGGAAGCACAAGAGATGAGCAAGCTGCGCGTGGCGGTTCTCGGCGCCAAGGGCCGGATCGGCTCGGAAGCGGTCCGAGCCGTCGAGGCCGCCGAGGACATGGAACTGGTCGCCGCGCTGAGCCGCGGCGACAAGCTGGAGACGCTGGCCGAGACCGGCGCCCAGGTCGCCGTCGAACTGACCACGCCCGACTCGGTCATGGCCAACCTCGACTACTGCGTACGCCACGGCATCCATGCGGTCGTCGGTACGACGGGCTGGACCGACGAGCGCCTCGCGCAGCTGAAGGGCTGGCTGGAGCAGTCCCCGGAGACGGGCGTGCTCATCGCGCCGAACTTCTCCATCGGGGCCGTCTTGACCATGAAGTTCGCGCAGATCGCCGCCCCGTACTTCGAGTCCGTCGAGATCGTCGAGCTGCACCACCCGAACAAGGTGGACGCCCCCTCCGGCACCGCCACGCGCACCGCCCAGCTCATCGCCGAGGCCCGCCGCACCGCCGGCTCCGCCCCGGCCCCCGACGCCACGGCCACCGCCCTGGACGGTGCCCGCGGCGCCGACGTCGACGGTGTCCCGGTCCACGCCGTCCGGCTGCGCGGCCTGCTCGCCCACCAGGAGGTCCTGCTCGGCGCCGAGGGCGAGACCCTGACGGTCCGGCACGACTCGCTGCACCACAGCAGCTTCATGCCGGGCATCCTGCTCGGCGCCCGCCGTGTGGGGAGCGTCCCGGGCCTGACGTTCGGCCTGGAACACTTCCTGGACCTGAGCTGAGTCCCTGACCGTCATGCGCGCGAAGCTCACCTACGCCCTCACGGCCGCCGTCCTGGTCGTCTACTTCGTCCTGGTCGGCAGCCGCGGTGTCCTGCTCATCGAGACCGGCACGCCCCTCACCGTCACGTTCGGTGTCGCGGTGCTGATCCTGCCGGCCATCGGCCTGTGGTTCCTGTGGAAGAACACCCAGTTCGTCCGCAGGGCCAACGCCCTCGCCGCCGAACTCGACGCCGAGGGCGGCCTGCCCGTCGACGAGCTGAGGCGCACGCCCAGCGGGCGGATCGACCGGGACTCGGCCGACGAGGTCTTCGCCAAGCGCAAGGCCGAGACGGAGGCCGCCCCCGACGACTGGCGCACCTGGTTCCGCCTCGCCGTCGCCTATCACGACGCCCGCGACACCCCGCGCGCCCGCAAGGCGATGCAACGCGCGATCGCCCTGCACGACGGCAAGCAGCCCGAGACGGCCTGAACCGCACCTCGCTCATGCCGGAACTCATGCCGGAACTCATGCCGGAGGGGCCGGACCGCGAACGGTCCGGCCCCTCCGGCATGAGAATCCCGGGTCACCCGGGACGTCAGTGCGGGCGGTACTCGTCGGCCCATGCCTCGATGGAGTCCGCCGCCCGGTCGAAGGCCTCCACCCGGCCCAGGAAGTCCGTGTTGTGCGTGGTCAGCAGCGCCGGCCCACCGTCGGGCGACTGCCCCCGCCTCACGAGCAGCAGCGCCTGCCCCTGCACCGTCCGGGGCAGCCCCAGCCAGCGCACCGGCTGCTGCACCGTGCGCACGGCGACGACCTGCTCCCAGGGCGCCGTACGCGTGGTGAGGAAGCCCACGTGCCGCAGCCCGCGCGCGCTCACCCACACACCCACGCGCAGCAGCCGCAGTGCCCCGGCGATGACCAGCAGCGCGAGCCCGAAGACCACACCGGCCGAGGTCAGTTCGGCCGTCGCCGCGATGATGACCGCCGCGAACAGCACGAACGAGGCGAGCAGCAGCGCGAGCGCGGCCGCCCCCACCCGCCAGGGGCCGGGCCGGTACGGCCGCCGCCAGCGATCACGGTCGTCGTAGGGCAGCGGAACGTCGTCCGTCGCCTCGAAAACGCGGTCGGCCGTCAGGAAGGGCAGGGGCACGGCTGGTCCTCACTCGATCCATGCGTGGGCTGTGCCCGGTGAGGCTACCGATCTGTGTCCCCGGTCACCACTGGCGGGGGGCCGGATGGAGTCATCGCCGGTCTGCGGCGGCTCAGTTCTTCTGCGACGCCTGCGACTGCTGGGGCTGCGAGCCCGGGTTGTCGCCCGTCGACAGCGCGGGCGTCCCGATGACCAGGGAACCCACGAGCCCCGCCACGATGGTCAGACCCAGCAGCCAGCGCCCGGCCATCTGGCCGACGGACAGCCGCTCACGCGGTGGGGGAGTGACATTACTGCGGAACCTGTCGGCCTCAGCAACAAAGGCAAACGGTACGGGTTCACGCCGACCGAACATCAGGGGTGCTTCTCCCTTCGGGGATGGAACGAATCACTCTCGTCCCTGAAGACGAACGAACTCCCTCAGTGGTGCCCTGTTTCACCGACTTCATTGCGGCACGCCACCGATCGCACGGATTTCGCCGGGCCGTAGAGTGGCGTCGCCACACGACGAGATGGGAAGGCCCTGCCAACCGTGACCGACACTCCCGCCGACGACCCCAAGCCCAGCTACCGCAGCGATGTGACCGTCGAGCTGGTCAAGCACACCGCCTCCGACGCGGACGTCCTGTTCGCCGCCCGTGTCTCGACCCTCGGCGAGCAGTCCCTGGACGAGCTGAACAAGGATCCCGAGCGCTCCAAGGGCCTGATCAACTACCTGATGCGGGACCGGCACGGCAGCCCCTTCGAGCACAACTCGATGACCTTCCTCATCAGCGCCCCGATCTTCGTCTTCCGCGAGTTCATGCGGCACCGCGTCGGCTGGTCGTACAACGAGGAGAGCGGCCGCTACCGCGAGCTCCAGCCGGTCTTCTACGTCCCCGACGAGTCCCGCAAGCTCGTCCAGGAGGGCCGCCCCGGCAAGTACGTCTTCGTCGAGGGCACCCAGGCCCAGCAGGAGCTCGTCGGCCGCGTGATGGAGGACTCCTACCGTCAGGCGTACGAGGCCTACCAGGAGATGCTCGGCGCCGGCGTCGCCCGCGAGGTCGCCCGCGCGGTCCTCCCGGTCGGCCTGTACTCCTCGATGTACGCCACCTGCAACGCCCGCTCGCTGATGCACTTCCTCGGCCTGCGCACCCAGCACGAGCTGGCCAAGGTCCCGTCCTTCCCGCAGCGCGAGATCGAGATGGTCGGGGAGAAGATGGAGGCCGAGTGGGCCCGGCTCATGCCGCTCACCTACGCGGCCTTCAACGCGAACGGACGCGTGGCGCCGTAACGCGCCCCGGTTCCCCGATCAGGTACAGATGTACGGTTCAGCCGCACGAAGTGTCCGTATTGCGGCATTTCGAGAAGTTCATCTAGCCTGATCAAACGGGTCCGGCACTGCTTGAACCCCCGAGCAGGCAGTGCCGGGCTCCACCTTTGTCACGACTTGTCGCCTCCCCCTAGGGAAGACCCGGTCCTGAGCAACGAGTAGCGTGTAACCCATGGCTCCGACCTCGACTCCGCAGACCCCCTTCGGGCGGGTCCTCACCGCCATGGTCACGCCCTTCAAGGCGGACGGCGCACTCGACCTCGACGGCGCGCAGCGGCTCGCCACCCACCTGGTGGACGCAGGCAACGACGGCCTGGTCATCAACGGCACCACGGGCGAGTCGCCGACGACCAGCGATGCGGAGAAAAGGGATCTCGTACGGGCGGTCCTGGAGGCGGTCGGTGACCGTGCCCATGTCGTGGCCGGGGTCGGCACCAACGACACCCACCACAGCATCGAACTGGCCCGCGCGGCGGAGCGCACCGGCGCACACGGCCTGCTCGTCGTGACCCCGTACTACAACAAGCCCCCGCAAGAGGGCCTCTACCGGCACTTCACGGCCATAGCCGACGCCACCGGGCTGCCGGTCATGCTCTACGACATCCCCGGCCGCAGCGGCGTCCCCATCAACACGGAGACGCTCGTCCGCCTCGCCGAGCACCCCCGGATCGTCGCGAACAAGGACGCCAAGGGCGACCTGGGCCGGGCGAGCTGGGCCATCGCCCGCTCCGGCCTCGCCTGGTACTCCGGCGACGACATGCTGAACCTGCCCCTGCTCTCCGTGGGCGCGGTCGGCTTCGTCTCGGTCGTCGGCCACGTGGTCACCCCCGAGCTGCGCGCCCTGGTCGACGCGTACACCTCGGGCGACGTCCAGAAGGCCACCGAGATCCACCAGAAGCTGCTCTCGGTCTACACCGGCATGTTCCGCACCCAGGGCGTGATGACGACCAAGGCGGCGCTCGCGCTGAAGGGCCTGCCCGGCGGGCCCCTGCGCGCCCCCATGGTCGAGTGCGCGCCCGAGGAGATCGAGCAACTCAAGATCGATCTTGCCGCCGGCGGGGTACAGCTCTGACATCAGACTTCGCGCGGCCCCCCGCGCACCGGCTTCACAACTGAATAAGCGGGCCACCGGTGCCCGCACCACCCATACGACAACTGCTTCTGCACGAACGTCATGCGCGCCACGTGCCCTACCGGTACGTGGCGCGTGTGGTGAGGAGAGTCTTTTGAGCCATCCGCATCCCGAACTCAGCGCGCCCCCGCCGCTCCCCGAAGGCGGCCTGCGGGTCACCCCGCTCGGCGGCCTCGGCGAAATCGGCCGGAACATGACGGTCTTCGAGTACGGCGGTCGCCTGTTGATCGTCGACTGCGGAGTGCTCTTCCCCGAGGAGGAGCAGCCCGGAATCGACCTGATCCTGCCGGACTTCTCGTCCATCAGGGACCGCCTCGACGACATCGAGGGCATCGTCCTCACGCACGGCCACGAGGACCACATCGGCGGCGTCCCCTACCTCCTGCGCGAGAAGCCGGACATCCCGCTGATCGGCTCCAAGCTGACCCTCGCCCTCATCGAGGCCAAGCTCCAGGAGCATCGCATCCGCCCGTACACCCTCGAGGTGGCGGAAGGACACCGCGAGCGCATCGGCCCGTTCGACTGCGAGTTCGTCGCGGTCAACCACTCCATCCCCGACGCGCTGGCCGTCGCCATCCGCACCCCCGCGGGCATGGTGGTCCACACCGGCGACTTCAAGATGGACCAGCTCCCGCTGGACAGCCGCCTCACGGACCTCCACGCATTCGCACGCCTGAGCGAGGAGGGCATCGACCTCCTGCTCTCGGACTCGACGAACGCCGAGGTCCCGGGCTTCGTCCCGCCCGAGCGGGAGATCTCCAACGTCCTGCGCCAGGTCTTCGCCGGCGCCCGCAAGCGCATCATCGTCGCGAGCTTCGCCAGCCACGTCCACCGCATCCAGCAGATCCTGGACGCGGCGCACGAGTACGGCCGCCGCGTCGCCTTCGTCGGGCGCTCCATGGTCCGCAACATGGGCATCGCGCGCGATCTGGGCTACCTGAAGGTCCCCCCGGGCCTGGTCGTGGACGTCAAGACGCTCGACGATCTCCCGGACAGCGAGGTGGTCCTCGTCTGCACGGGCTCCCAGGGCGAACCCATGGCGGCCCTGTCGAGGATGGCCAACAGGGACCACCAGATCCGCATCGTCCAGGGCGACACGGTGATCCTGGCGTCGTCCCTGATCCCCGGCAACGAGAACGCGGTCTACCGCGTGATCAACGGCCTCACCCGCTGGGGCGCCAACGTGGTCCACAAGGGCAACGCCAAGGTCCACGTCTCCGGCCATGCCTCCGCGGGCGAGCTGCTGTACTTCTACAACATCTGCCGCCCGAAGAACCTGATGCCGGTGCACGGCGAATGGCGCCACCTGCGAGCCAACGCCGAGCTGGGCGCCCTGACCGGCGTCCCGCACGACCGCATCGTCATCGCCGAGGACGGCGTCGCCGTCGACCTCGTCGAGGGCAAGGCCAAGATCTCCGGCAAGGTCCAGGCGGGTTACGTCTACGTCGACGGCCTCTCGGTCGGCGACGTGGGGGAGCCGGCCCTCAAGGACCGCAAGATCCTCGGCGACGAGGGCATCATCTCGGTCTTCGTCGTCATGGACTCGTCCACCGGGAAGATCACCGGCGGCCCGCACATCCAGGCCCGCGGCTCCGGCATCGAGGACTCCGCCTTCGGTGACGTGATCCCCAGGATCACGGAGTCGCTCGAGCGCTCCGCCCAGGACGGCGTGGTCGAACCCCACCAGCTCCAGCAGCTCGTTCGCCGCACGCTGGGCAAGTGGGTGTCGGACACGTACCGGCGCCGGCCGATGATCCTGCCTGTGGTCGTGGAGGTCTGACGGCCCGTCGGGCCTGAGCAGGCGCCAACTGGGAGCGGGGGGGGGGGGGGGGGGGGGGGGGGGGGGGGAGAAGGGGGGGGGGGGGGGGGGGGGTGGGGGGGGGGGGGGGGGGTGGGGGGGGGGGTGGGGGGGGGGGGGGGGGGGGGGGGGGGGGGGGGGGGGGGGGGGGGGGGGGGGTGGGGGGGGGGGGGGGGGGGGGGGGGGGGGGGGGGGGGGGGGGGGGGGGGGGGGGGGGGGGGGGGGGGGGGGGGGGGGGGGGGGGGGGTTGGGGGGGGGGGGGGGGGGGGGGGGGGGGGGGGGGGGGGGGGGGGGGGGGGGGGGGGCGGGGGGGGGGGGGGGGGGG
>NZ_JBWKKY010000009.1:0-401373 GCF_056430805.1 Streptomyces sp. NPDC045955 | reverse complement strand
CCCCAACACCGCTCGCCGCGTGGCGGGCGGGGGCTGTACGGAGTGGGGGGTCCCCACAAACGCGGCTTCGGGCCCACCCCCCCTGGGCGCGGACCCCGCTCCCCCCACCGCCGTGTCCGCCCCGCTGCTCCCCAGCGCGGCGGACACGGCGGCCGCACGGGACGCCGCACGGCAGGCGGCGGCCCGGCGCCCCGGGCGCCAGGCCGAGCAGGTGGTGCAGGTGCAGATCGGGCGACTGGAGGTCACCGCGGGCGGATCGCCCCACGGCGGCGGGCCCCGGCCACGGGCGGCGGCGGAGCGCCCCCGGGCCACCGTCAGCCTGGCGGACTACCTGGCCAGGGGGCGCGAGTGAGATGCGACCGCGCAGCAGGCGCACGACGAGAAGCACCAGGACGAGGAGAGGGACCGAGGAACTGACGCCATGAGCAACGCACTTGCCCTCGCCCACGTCACCCAGGCCCTCGCCCTGCTGATCGAGGACAACCTGCCGCCGGACATCGACATCGCGGTGAAGGTCGAGCCGCGCAAGCCGCCGGCGGACCCGCCGGCCGAGCCGACCATCACCGTTTTCCTGTACCAGGTCACGCCCAACACCTCGCAGCGCAACAACGACCTGCCGACCCGGGCGCCCGACGGCACGCTGGTCAGGCGGCCGGCCGCCGCGCTCGACCTGCACTACCTGATCAGCGCGTACGGCGAGGAGGCCGAACTGGTCGGGCAGCGGCTGATCGGCTCGGTGGTGCGGACCCTGCACGAGATACCCGTGCTGCCCAGGGACATCATCGAACTCGCCGGCCAGCGACCCCACTTGAGTGGCAGCGACCTGGCCGAGGCGGTGCAGCGGGTGCGGTTCACGCCGACGGCGATGGACATCGACGAGACGTCGAAGCTGTGGGGGATGCTGCACCAGACGCCCTACACCCTGTCGGTCGCCTACCAGGCAGTGCTGGTCTTCATCGACGGCCGGGGGACACCGGTGCCGGCGAAGCCGGTGGAACGGCCCGAGGTGCGGGTGCTGCCGTTCGGGGCGCCGGGGGCGCCGTCGCCCGGCGGCGTTCCGAGTGAGCCGGTCGTGTCCCCGCAGGAGGCCGCCGCGGAGCCCGCGGCGCAGCCCGCCGGCGTACCCGCGAAAGCCGTGGCCGGGACCGAGCCGAAGGCGTCGGCGAAGACGGCCCGGGGCAGCCGCAAGTCCGCGCGATCGGCCAGGACCGCGCAGCCGGCCAGGACCGCGAAGAAGACGGCCGCCAAGCCCGCGAAGTCCGCACGGCCCCCGCAGACGGCCAAGAACGCGGACGGCAGCGAGGACACGGAGAACTGAGGCACATGGGAGCGACGGGGGCGGGTGAGGACATGGGAGCGCAGGGAACGGCGGCCGCGGTCGCCGGCGCAGCGGGCGGCGGTACGACGCTGACGGCGGAGATCCGGCGTGTCCTGGCCCGCGTCGATGCCCATGCGCGCCGCGGCGCGGAGGGCACGGCCGGCGGTGGGGACGCCCGCGGTTCCGTGTCTCACTCCGCAGATGGCGAGGACGCTCACGGTCCCTTGCCCGGGTCCACCGAAGTCCGGGACACCCGCGCACCCCTGCCCGGGTCTGCCGACGGCGGGGGCGCCCGCGGTCCCGTGCCTCAGTCTGCCGACGGCGAGGCTGCCCGCGGTCCGCTGCCCGGGTCCACCGGAGTCCGGGACACTCACGCATCCCTGCCCGGGTCTGCCGACGGCGGGGGCGCCCGCGGTCCCGTGCCTCAGTCTGCCGGCGGCGAGGCTGCCCGCGGTCCCCTGCCCGGGTCCACCGAAGTCCGGGACACTCACGCATCCTTGCTCGGGTCCACCGGAGTCCGGGACACTCACGCATCCCTGCCCGGGTCTGCCGACGGCGGGGGCGCCCGCGGTCCCGTGCCTCAGTCTGCCGACGGCGAGGCTGCCCGCGGTCCCCTGCCCGGGTCCACCGAAGTCCGGGACACCCACGCACCCTTGCCCGAGTCCGCCGACGGCCCCGGCACCGCCCCCCTCGACGCCCTCGTCGCCTGCTTCGGGCTCACCGCGTTCGAGCGGGACCTCGTGCTGCTGACCGCGGCGCAGGAGCTGGAGCCCACGACCGCAGCCCGCTGCGCCGCCGCCGGCGGTGACCCCGAGCGGGCGTATCCGACGTTCTCGCTCGCCCTCGCCGCCCTGGACGAACCGCACTGGAGCGCGCTGCTGCCCGTGTCGCCGTTGCGCCGCTGGCGGATCCTGGAGCTGGACGACGAGTCGCGGCTGACGACCTCACGGGTGCGTCTCGACGAGCGCATCCTGCACTTCCTGCTCGGCTCGCCGTACCTCGACGCCCGGCTGCACGGGCAGCTGCGCCGCACGGCCGTGCCGGACCGGCTGCCCCCGTCGTACGACCGGGCGGCGAGCGATGTCGCGGCGGGCTGGACGGACGGCGCCCGCCCCGACGCGCCGCTGCTGGTGGAACTGGTCGGCGGCGATCTGCGCAGCCGTGCCGAGATCGCCGCCGCGGCCGCCGCGCGCGCCGGGCTCGCGCTGTACGCGGTGAGCGCCGAGGACATCCCCGCCGACCCCGCCGAGCGCGACCGGTTCGCCCGGCTGTGGCAGCGCGAGGCGATCCTGCTGCCCGCCGCGCTGCTCGTGGAGTCCGGCGAGCCGGACCGGGAACAGCGGGCCGCCATGGAGGCGTTCCTGGCCGGAGCCGCCGTACCGGTCGTCGTGTCCGGCGACGACCCGCGCCGCACGGACCGCCCGCACGGCACCCGGGTGAGCGTGCCGCCGCTGGACGACGAGGAGCAACTGGCTCTGTGGTCCGACGCGTTCAGCGACGTCACCGACCTCGACGAGGGCGAACTGCGGGCACTGGTCGCCGAGTTCCAGCTGCCCCCGCACGTCGTCCGGTCCGCCGCCGCCACGGTCCGCCGGGAACTGCCCCACGAGGACGAGCTCGACGCCGCGGCCCTGGCCTGGCGGGCCGGTCTGGGTGAGGCCCGGATCGGCATGGACGAACTCGGACGCCGGATCGAACCGCAGGCCGGCTGGGACGACCTCGTCCTGCACGAGCGCCAGACCGGCGTGCTGCGGGAGATCGTCGCGCACGTACGGCAGCGCGGCTTGGTGCACCAGGAGTGGGGCTTCGCGGCGACCCTGCGCCGCGGCCTCGGCGTCACCGCGCTCTTCGCGGGCGGCTCCGGCACCGGCAAGACCCTGGCCGCCGAGGTGATGGCCAGGGAACTCGGCCTCGACCTGTTCGTCATCGACCTCTCGCAGGTGGTCAGCAAGTACATCGGCGAGACGGAGAAGAACCTCCGACGCGTCTTCGACGCCGCCGAGCGCGGCGGCGCGCTCCTGCTCTTCGACGAGGCCGACGCCCTGTTCGGCAAGCGCAGCGAGGTCAAGGACAGCCATGACCGGTACGCCAATCTCGAGGTCAGCTACCTGCTGATGCGGATGGAGGCCTACCGCGGCCTCGCCATCCTCACCACCAACATGAAGAAGGCCCTGGACAACGCCTTCCTGCGGCGCATCCGCTTCGTCGTCGACTTCCCCTTCCCGGCCGAACACGAACGCGCCGAGATCTGGCGCCGCGTGCTGCCCCCGCAGGCCCCGGTGAAGGACATCGACCCGCACCTGCTCGCGCGGCTGACCGTCGCGGGCGGCTCGATCCGCAACATCGCCCTGTCCGGGGCGTTCCTCGCCGCCGAGGAGGGCGAGTCGCTCCAGATGCGGCACATGCTCGCGGCGGCCCGCACCGAATACCTCAAGCTGGAACGCTCCTTGACGCCGACGGAGGTCCGCGGATGGGTGTGACACGGACGGGTGCGACGCAGTCCGGTGTGACGCCGGTGGGTGGGACACGGGCGGGTGCGACGCCGACCGGTGCGCCGGTGGATGGGAGGCGGACACCACGCGAGATCCGCGTGGAGATAGGCGAACTCGTCCTCGACGGCTTCCGAGCGGACCCCGACCGGGTGGCGGCCGCGTTCGAGCACGAGCTGACCCGGCTGGTCCGCGAACGCGGGCTGCCCGCCGACCGCCCGTGGACGGCCGACGTCCTGTCCGGCTTGCCGCCGCTGCCCCCCGGGCTGTCCGCGCGCCGGCTCGGCCAGGAACTGGCACGGGCGGTGCACGAGGGCCTGTGCGGGCGCGGGGAGGTGACCTCGTGAGCAACTCCCCGACACAGGACAGCCGTTCCGAGCAGTCCGCCGAGCAGCGCCGCCGCAAGCGCAAGGAACGTGCCGCCAAGTCCCGCGCCCCGGAGCCCAAGGACATCGTCAGCGGCGCCGGCCAGCCGCTCGACCCGGGCGTGCGCCGTGAGCTGGAGGAACGCCTCGGGCACGACCTGAGCCGGGTACGCCTGCACACGGGCCGTGACGCGGGACAGCTGACGGAGCTGCTCGGCGCGGACGCGGTGGCCGTCGGCCAGGACATCTTCTTCCGCGAAGGCACGTACCGGCCCGGCACGGACGAGGGCCGCCGCCTGCTCGCCCACGAACTCCTGCACACCGTCCAGAACCCGCACGGCCTCGGCGCGCTGCGGGCCGGGCGGGAACTCGGCGCGGTGAGCCTGCCGCAGCAGGGCATCGAGCGGGAGGCGGAGTCGGCGGCGCAGGACCTGGTGCGGGATCCGGAGGCCGCGGCCCCGGAGGTCGAGGAAGGGCAGGCCACCCCCGGCTGGCTCCGCTACGCCACCGTCGACGCCGACCGCCGCCGCATGGAGCAGCTCGACCCCGCCACGCTCGTCGACCGCCTGGCCAACGGTCTGCTGCGTTCCCTGCGCGGCGACCCGGAGGACCGGTCGGGCCGTGTGCGACTCCAACTGGCCCGCATGGCGCCGGAGGTTCAGGACAGCGTCCTGGACCGGCTGGAGCTGCGGCTGCCCGCGCCCGTCGTCGACCGTCTCGTCGAAGGGGTCGAGGAGACGGAGCAGCGGGGGCCGCTGCCGATGGACGCGACGGTGGCCCCTGAGGGGGTGCCCGGGGCGGCGGAGGAGATCGACGAGGAGCGCGCACGCGAGGACTCCGAGCCCGGAGCGGGCGACTCCCGGGACCGTGACGCAGAGCGGAACGACACCGGCAAGCCCGGCGGGGAACCGAAGGACGGGGAGGCGGGGGACCGGGACGGCCCCGGGGCCGCCGGCCAGGAGGGCGCTCAGGACCCGGCCCAGGGCGAGGCCGGCTCGGCCGCGCGGCAGCAGGAGAACGCGAAGGACGAGCAGGACCGCTCCCAGGATCAGCAGGAGGACAAGGACGCCTCCGGCCGGGACGCCCGGAACGACGCCGAAGAGGAACGCAAGGACGCCTCGGACACCGAGGGCGAGCAGCGGGACCAGGACCAGCAGGACGAGCGCGCCGCCGAGGAGGAGGGCGGGCACGAGGGCGAGGCCGCCCAGGAGCCCGAGCGGCAGGCCGTCGAGGAGGAGCAGCGCCAGGACGAGCGCGAGCGCGAGGACGAGGCGGGCGGCCGTGCGGCCGCTGCCCCCGGCAGTGTGGACCGCAGCGGTGCCGAACCCGGCGAGAAGTCCCGCACGGGCGGCGACGCGGGCCCGGCGCGCACGCTGGGCGACCCGGAGAATCAACAGGACGCCGACGACGAGCCGTTGGGGCTGGACGCGGAGCCCGCGCAGGACGATACGGAACGGGAAGCGGGCAACGACACAGCCGGGGCGTCCGCCCAGGAGCCCGTGCCCGACGTCGACCTCGTCGGATACACCGACGCGGCGAAGAACCCGAGCCTCGTCGAGGAGCGGCGGAAGGGCACGGCCCCGCTGCCCGGCCTGTCCTCCGCCACCGGAGCTCCGGAGCCGGCCCCGGCACCGCAGGAGACCCAGCCCGGCACGTCCCGGGACGCCACGTCACGCGCTGAGGAGGAGGACGGCAGCGAGTCTTTCGCGGACCTCCTGAGAGGTACGGCCGACGGGCAGCAGACCGATGCCTCCGGAACGGGCGGTGATTCCGCTTCGGCGTCTCCGGGCGCGGAAGCGGCGGCGGCGGACGCCGCCGGGACGGACCGGGACCGCAAGCAGTCGGACGAACGCAGGGAGGACGCCGAGGCCGCGCGGCGCGACGAGGAGGCCCGGGCCTCGGACGCTGCTGCGAGCGGGGCGGTCACGGGGTCCGGCGAGACCGCCGCGCCCGACCAACTGGCGAAGGCGGGCGAGGACGCCCGGACGCAGGGCACCGGTTCGCCGTCCGGCACCGGCGCGGACAACGGTGGCGGCAGCCAGGCGCAGAGCGCCAGGAAGCCGGAGGCCGGAGCTCCTGACCGCAGCGGCGGGAAGGAAGCGGACTCCGGGGCGGAAAAGGGCAGGGAGCAGCAGGCCGACAAGCCCGCGGGCGGGGCGAACGGCCGAGGCGAGACCGCCGGGGACCAGGGGACCACGGCTCCCGCGCCCGAAACGTCACCCGGCGGCGGCAAGGACGTCACCGAACCCGGCGGCGGCCAGGACGCCACCGAAGGCAAGGGCCCGGCCACCACTCCCGGCCCACCGAGCGGCCCGGACAAGGTCTCAGCCCCCGGACCCGCGGGCACGCCGAAACTGGCAGCGGGCAACGGGCCATCGCCGATGACCGCGGGGCCGGAACCGAAGACCAATACGCCCAAGGCCGCCGAGTCCCCGGGACCCGGTGGGGCGTCGGACGAGCCCATGGGCTCGCGCTCCCGCCCGGCGGGCGGCAAGCGCCAGGCGGCACGACGAGCCGCGAAGACCGCGTCGCGCCGCAGCGGCGGCTCGGCCGGAGGCGGCGGCCGTAAGTCCCCCGCCCCCGTCCGGTCCGGCGGCCGCCCCGCCGCATCGGGCGGCTCCAAGGCGAAGGCCCCGGCCAAGAAGGAGGGCCCGCCCCCGGACGTCTCCAACGCCACCCCCGAGTCCGGCCTGTCCACGGCCGCCGGACTCAAGCCGCACCAGGCCCTGGAGACGCTCAAGGGCGTCGACAGCGCGGTCGGCCGCTCGGTCGACAAAGAGCGCACGGCCCTGCGCAAGGCGCCGCCGAAGATGCAACGGCCCTCCGGCTCCCCGCGCACGGTTCCCGGCGGTCCGAAACCGGCGGCCCCGGGCACGTACACCAACGCCAAGGTCGCCCGTACGGAGGCCGCCCCGGGCAAGACGCCCGAGATCACAGGCGAGCAGAAGCCGGAAGGCGAGGTGCCGGGCGCGAACGTACCGGAGCCGAGCTGGTGGGACATCGCCCTCACCATCGGCGCCCAGCTGTTCGGCAAGCTGCTGAAGGAGATCCTGCCGCTCGACGACCTGATCGACTCGATCCTGGGCCTCCCGACGAAGGACGAGGGCCTGAAGAACGCCAAGGTGGGCGACGCCCCCCGGCTGCCGCTGGAGAACGACTCCGATCCGCAGCGCACGGACGAGCAGGGCCAGAAGCTCGACGAGCGGAAGAACGAGCTGCACCAGGCGGGACGCGAGGACGCGGCCCGCCCGATGGGCGAGGACCAGATCTACCCCGACGTGCCCAAGGAGACCCTGACCGGCAAGGTGGCCGGCGGGAAGAGGGGCGGCAAGGCCGGCGCCGCTCGGTCGGTGTCCGGCGGTGGCGTGCCGATCGAGTCCGCGTCCGCCGTCGCCGAGCACGACCGGGGCCCGCAGATCCAGGCGGGCTTTTCCCAGGGCCGGCAGAAGATGGGCCAGGAGCGCCAGGCCAAGGACAAGAAGGCGGCGGACGACCGCAAGCAGCACGACCAGGACCTCCAGAGGGAGGTCACGGCCAGTGGCAAGAAGCAGTCCGACGCGCGCGACAAGGGCCGTTCCGACATCGCCGACTCCCGCGACCGGTGGCGCAAGGAGCAGGACGACAAGGTCGGGGAGATCGACGACAAGAAGGGCAAGAAGTACGACCAGGTCCGCAAGGACATCAAGAAGAAGGAGGAGGACACCGACAAGGACGTCGACAAGCGGACCGAGGACGACAACAAGAAGATCGACGACGAGCAGACCAACGCCGAGAAGGAGGCGGAGAAGAAGCAGGAGGAGGGCAAGGACGACGCCGACAACTGGCTCGAAGAGGCCATCGAGAAGCTGAAGGAGTTCTTCGAGAACCTCAAGAACGCCATCAAGAGCGTCTTCGAGAAGGCCCGCCAGGTCGTCACCGAGCTCATCGACAAGTTCAAGCAGCAGGTCTTCAAACTCATCGACGACGCCCGCAACTGGGTCATCGACCAGATCAACACCTTCGCCGACGCCCTGATCGCCCTCGGCGACGAACTCCTCGCCGACTACCCGGCGATGCGCGACAAGTGGCGCAACACCATCGACGGCGCCCGCGACTGGGCCGTGCAGAAGGTCAACGAGGCGGCGGACGCGCTGAAGGAGGTCGCCGGGAAGCTCCTCGACGGCCTGTGCGGCGCGCTGCTCGCCGGGCTCGACGTGCTGGAGTCCGGCATGCTCGCGGCGGTCGACATCGCCGAGACCGTCACGGTCGGCGCGCTGGAGTTCGGTGCCGCCGCCGTCGCCGCGCTCGGCGAGTGGGCGGCCATCTTCAACGACATCGTCTCCGACCCGGGCGACTGGATCAGCAAGGCCGGGGCGGCCGCGGAGACCGGCGCCAAGGAGCACCTCTTCCAGGAGGTCAAGACCGCCGTCAAGGCCTGGTTCGACCAGAAGGTCCAGGAGATCATCGGCATCCCGATGGAGGACTTCCAGGAGCTGGTCTCCGGTGGCGTCACCGTCGAGCAGATGGCCCAGATGGCCTGGGACGAGGCCCTGCCGCAACTCCCCGTCATCATCGGCGTGATGGTCGTCGAGAAGGTCGTCGCCAAGCTCATCCCCGGCGCCGGCTGGGTGATGGCCATCATCGACGCCCTCCAGACCGCCTGGGGCGCCCTCAGTGAAATCCTCGCCGCGTTCGGCATGTTCATGGACTTCCTGAAGTCGGTCAAGAGCGGCAACGGCGCACTGCCCTTCGCCAAGGCGGTCGCGGCGGGAGTCGTCGCGCTGCTTGAACTGATCTACGAGTTCCTCATCGAGGGCGTCAGCCGCTTCATGGGCAAGGTGGCCGAACGGCTCGGCGACATGCTCAAGGGCCTTCGCAGGAAGAAGAACCAGCCGGGCCCGTCCGACGACAGTCCGGACGCCCCGGCCAAGCCCCAGGACGACCGCCCCGCACCCACGGACGACCGTACGCCGTCCCCCGACCGCCCGACCGACCGACGCACCGACCGCCCGAGCCCTCGCAAGCCGTCCCCGGACAGGACCTCCCGCCCGCCGTCGAGGCCTCGCCCCGGCAAGCGCTCCACCCCCGAGAAGAAGCCCCGCCCCGCCCACACCACCCGCCCGAAGAAGCGCCGCGACGACGACGAACGCCGCGACGAGGGCCGCGAGGTGAACGCGGCGAGGCGCCGCATGCGGGACGCGGAGCGCCGCATGAAGGACGATGCCAGGACCGACCGCACGGACACCTCGACACGCCGCGGCCCGGCCCGCGGCACCCTCCGGCCGGACCGCCGCCGTGACACGGACGACCGCGATCCCAGGAACACGCGTCCGGGCAACAGCCGCCCGAGCGACCGGCGCCGTGACGACGACCGGCGGGTGACCACCGACCGCCGGGACGACCGCCGCCGCGACACCGACCAGGACCGCAGTCCCCGCCGCCCGCTCCGCCGCGCCCGCCAGACCATCAGGTCGGCCGTCAACCGGGCCCGCCGCGCAGCCGGCAAGCTCTTCGGCAAGGCCCGCCGCCGGATCGGCGGCCGCCTGAACGACCGGCTGCGGCGGCTGCGGGAACAGTGGCGGCGCAGGCAGGAGCGGGTACGGGAGCGGGACCGGTCGCGGGGGCGTGACAGGCGGCGCCGCGATGACAACAAGCCGAGGGAAACGACCTGGGAGCAGGCCATGCCCAGGGTGGTCTTCCGCAATCAGGACGGGCAGACGCACACCCTGATGTTCCAAGGTCGGGGCCCGGCTGCCGACATGGTGGTGCGAAGCCAGACCGACCCGGTGACCGAGTACCTCGACGAATGGCAGACGGAAGCCGAGCAGCTCACGGACTACCCCGACCGCCAAAGTCGCCAACTGGAGGCCATCCGATCCGCACGCCTTGTGCACGCCCGGGCCGAGCAGGCCAAGCGGGCACTGCCGCGTCGGGGCACGACGACCCGCACCGGGGAATATCAGTACAGGGCCCTGCGGGCCGCGCTCGGCAGGCTCGCGCGCTTCCTCGAACTCCGCGAGATCGATCCGAGTAACCCGCCGCTCCTGCCCATGGTCCTGCCGCCCTACACCGACGGGGTCCGCGGCCGCGGATTCCGGGCCACCGGCATCAACAAGACCATCAAGAACCACAAGGGTGAGAAGCCGCGAGGCAACCCCAACATCCCGCTTGGCTGGAACTTGGTGCCCGCGACACTCCGAAACGACACCGCCTGGGTGCGCATGCACCTTTTCACGGAGAAGTTCGGAGGGAAGGCCACGGGGTCGAACCTGGTACCCGCTCCAGGAACTGCCGTGAACAGCCGATTCGCCTACCGGATCGAGCTGCCCGCCTACAGGGCGATCACCAAGGATCCCAAGGTGCAGATGATCTGGTTCGACTACGACGTGGCCTTCTACGAGAGCCCCGACGAGTATTTCCCCAAGACCATTTCCATGGAGTGGGGGAAGTACTCTCCCGTCGGCAACACCTGGCGGAAGGACCCGTCCGAGGGGGAGTACACGCGTGACAACATAGCGCGCCCCAATGTCCCTGATTCCAGGTTCGACATCAACGGAAAGGGGCCCGACTCCATCAGGAAAGAATTCCAGGTCAGTCGGGCCTTCGCAAAAGCATTGCGTGACCAGTCGCCCTATCGCGACATCTACCACCTGATCCTGCGGATGAGGGCGTACAAGACCCAGCTGAACGCCACGTCCCCCGGCAGCCTCAAGGACTTCGAGAAGGAGCTCAAGGCCGTCATCAACAAGAAGAACAACATCCGCTTCACCTAGGAACCAAGGGACCATGGCGCGCTATACGGAACAGGAACTCAGGTACCTCCGGCTCCTGGACGAACTGCAGGAGACCGACGGGATGGACGTCCACTACGAGGAGAGGGGGGACATCGAGGAACTCACGGGTGAGGCGCCGGAGGCCTTCGCCCTCATCGAGGAGTGGCATGGGGTGCGCTTCGCACCGGAACTCCAGCGGGCGTTCCTGCGGTTCGCCGGACTCTCGGCCCACTGGACGCTCACGAAAGGCGCATCGACTCTCTACGGCGAGTTCTCGCTGCGTCACCTGCCCGCCGCTCTGTTCGCCACCGGCGAGACGCTCGTTCACGACGACCTCCCCGCCGACGTTCGCGCCCTCTACGAGGAGTTCCGGGTGTTCGACGAACAGCCGCGGACCGGGGCGGGCACACTCGCCGCACTGCGGGTCCCGTCCGCGGTGACCGAGACCATCTCACCTGAGATCTGGTACTACGACAGTTCCGACGGGGCCGTGCGACTGGACGTCGACTACGCCCAGTACCTGGACGCACTTCTCGTCACCAAGGGGACGTTGGGGTGGCAGTACCTGTACGCCGACGTGGATCTGGGGGAGAGCGGCCTCGGGAGTGTCGCAGACGACCTGCGGACCATGCTCGACGTCTTCCCCGAGGTATTTCCCGACCACGACTACACGGACCTGCGGGCCCGACTCGAGGAACGCCTGTGACCCGCTACGCCGACATCCCCAAACCCATCCGCTCCGGCATCGTCGTCGTCGACCCCGACACCGGCACCCCCCAGCGGATCATCGTGCTGCAGTTCAACCCGGACACCCTGGAGCGCAGCGTCAGCCCGCAGTCGGCCGGGGACAGCGGTGACGCCGGAGGCGGCGGCACCGGCAGCGGGGACCGGAACGAGGCCCTGCGGCTGAAGGGGCCCGCTCAGGAGACCTGGAAGTTCACCGCCGAGATCGACGCCACCGACCAGCTGGACATCGCCGCGCCCGACGGCATCCACCCCCAGCTCGCCACGCTCGAGATGCTCGTGCAGCCGACCACCGCCAAGCTGCGCGAATCGATGCGCCTGTCGCAGAAGGGCGCCATCGAGATCAGCCCGATCGAGATGCCGCTCACCCTCTTCACCTGGGGCAGCAAGCGCGTCATGCCCGTGCGGCTCACCGAACTGTCCATCAACGAGTCGGCGTTCGACGTGAACCTCAACCCGATCCGCGCCTCGCTCAGCATCGGGATGAAGATCCTCACCGTCAGCGACCTGCCCGCCGGGCACCGCGGTGCCGACCTGTACATGGCGCACCTGGCGCAGAAGGAACGGCTGGCGGGCGCCGCGCGGGGCGCCGGGCTGGGCGCCCTGGGGCTGTCCGGAAGCAACGCCGTGACCGGGAGGGGATGAGCCGCACATGGCCGACATCGAACCGTACGAGAACGCCCTGGACGCGATACCCGGCGCCCACCCCTACCCCCGCACCAGCCGCTACCACGACGCCGAGATCGGCATCCACCGGCGGCCCGACGGGACCGAGGTCCGCTACACCAAGCGCCGGCTGTTGCCGCCCCTGGACGAGCAGGAGACCCAGGGTCACACCGTCGGCGCCGGCGAGCGCCCCGACCTGCTCGCCCAGCGCTGCTTCGGCGACCCCGGCCAGTGGTGGCAGATCGCCGACACCAACCCCGTGCTGGACCCGCGGGAGCTGACCGAGGAGGCCGGACGCGTCATCGGCATCCCGTCCGCCGGTGGCCTCCCCCGAGGAGACCGGCGTGTTTGACCTGCCCGTGGGGCAGGGCCCCGTGCACATCACCCTCCTCATGGGACCCAAGCTCACCCGGCCGGTCCCGGCGGAGGTCACCGAGGCCCTGCTCACCGCCCAGATCACCGCGACCGCCGGCGAACGCAGCGGCTTCCAGATCGCCTTCGACCTCACCAAGAACGGGCTGATCAGCCGGCGACTGCTGCCCGAGGGCTTCTTCGACCCCAAGACCCGGATCATCGTCACCGTCACCGTCAAGGGCACATCCGACGTCCTCTTCGACGGCCTGATCGTCCGGCACGAGGTCGGCGCCAGCAACCGCCCCGGCCACTCCACCCTCACCGTCACCGGCGAGGACCTCACCCTCCTGATGGACCTGGAGGAGCGCACCGCCCGCTACCCCAACCTGCCGCCCTCCGAGCGGGTCCTCAGCATCCTGCGCCGCTACTCCGACTACGGCATCCGCCCCGACGTCTACACCGAGAAGGTCGCCCAGCCCCCGCACCAGGACCTGCGAGTCCACTACCAGACCGGCACCGACCTCCAGTACGTCACCGAGCTGGCCCGCGCCAACGGCTACACCTTCTACCTGGAACCAGGACCCAACCCCGGTCAGTCCGCCGCTCGTTGGGGCCCGGAAGTCCGGCTCGGCATCCGGCAGCACGCCCTCAACGTCAACATGGACGCCCACTCCACCGTCGACCAGCTGACGTTCGCCTATGACGGCACGGCCCGCGAGGAACCGCAGGCCCGCTGGCAGGACCCGGGGACCAGGCAGTCCACCCTGCTGCCGCAACCGCCGATCAGCCCGCTGCGCCCGCCCCTCGGCCGGCGCCCCACCCCGGCCCTGAAACGCAGGACGCTGTCCGGCACCGCCAAGCAGCAGCGCGAGCAGGCCGAGGCGGAACTGCTCGCCCGCGCGGCCGTCTCCGCCGACGTCGTCTCCGGATCCGGCTCCCTCGACGTCAACCGGCACGGCTACATCCTCCAGCCGCGCCAGCTCGTCGGCGTCCGGGGCGCCGGACGCGCCTACGACGGCGACTACTACGTCAAGTCCGTCACCCACAACCTGCGGCCGGGCTCGTACCAGCAGAACTTCACCCTCTCCCGCGAGGGCCTCGAAGCCCGCAGCGACCACGTCCGGCCGTAACCCGCAGGCACCCACGACCACCACCCAGGAGCACCTCCACCATGGCGGCACCCAGCAATCGCTACCTCGGCAAGTTCCGCGGCCGGGTCGTCGACAACAACGACCCGCTGCGCATCGGCCGCATCACCGTCGAGGTCCCGGACGTGCTCGGCGACGAGCCGTCGACCTGGGCGCTGCCCTGCCTGCCGTTCACCGGGCCGGAGTCGGGGCAGTTCGTGGTGCCGCCGCCCGGCACGGGCGTGTGGGTGGAGTTCGAGCAGGGGGACCCCAGCTTCCCGGTGTGGACGGGCTGCTGGTACGGCGCCGCCGAGGAACTGCCGCCCGACGCCCGCCGGGAGCTGGCGGCGAACGCCCCGAGCAAGCCGGTCGTCGTGCAGACACCCGGGGCGCACAAGCTCGTCATGAACGACACGCCCGGCGCCGAGCAGGGGATCCTCCTACAGGCCGAGAGCGGCGCGTACATCCGCATCACCAAGGAAGCCGTGGTCATCGCGACCGGCGCGGGTGCCGAGGTCGTGCTGCGCGGACGCGAAGTGACGATCAACGAGGGCCAGCTGACCGTGCTCTCCAAGCGATAGACGGGGGAAACAGATCTTGACCGGGAATCTCCTCGACGCGGGCACCGTGATCGGCTGCCCGCACGGCGGCCGGGTCACCGCCGCCACACCGCCCGCCGGTGGCATCCGCGTCGCGGGCGCCGCCGTCGCCACGACCGCGCACAGCTACGTGGTCACCGGCTGCCCGCACACCGTCGACCGGGTGCCCTCGCCGTGCACCACGGTCCGCTGGACCGCCGACGGCACCGGCATCACCGTCGACGGCGCGCCCGTGCTGCTCGACACCTCCGCCGCCCAGTGCTTCAGCGCGGCCTTCGTCCCGCAGGGGCCGCCCGTCGTCCAGGCCGCGCAGCGAAAGGTCACCGTCCGATGAGCCCCGACAGCCGGACCGCCCGGCCCCGATCCGATATCGCGTTTCCCTTCCGCGCCGACCGTCGGGGACGCACCGCGCACGCCGCCCACGGCGAGCACGTCCACGACCTGATCGAGCAGCTGCTGTTCACCAGCCCCGGCGAGCGCGTGATGCGCCCCGACTTCGGCTGCGGATTGCTGGACCTGGTGTTCGCGCCCGACAGCCCCGAACTGATCAGCACGCTCGAACTCTCCGTGCAGGCCGCACTGCAGCGCTGGCTCGGCGACCTCATCGACGTACTGGCCCTCGACATCGTCAGCGAGGGCGGTGAGGACGGCGTCGTCCGCGTCCATCTCTCGTACGCCGTACGCGCCACGGGCGCACAGCGTGACGACGTCTTCGAAGGGAGGGCCGCCGCATGACGGCAGGCACCAGCGCGTCCCGCCGCAGCAAGGTGCGGGCCGCGCGACTGGGCGGGGTCGACAACGTCGAAGTGAGTGACGACGGCCTGCTGCTCACCGTCACCTTCCTCGGCAAGGCCCCGCACGGCCTCGGCCCCGAGAACGTGCGCATCGACGGCGGCCGCCGGATCACCGGCATCACCGCCGTCGACGTCGGCGTCGAACGCGAGGAGGACCCCGAGCTCGACGACCGGCTCTACGTCACCCTCGACAAGGCCGGAGACACCTCCCGCTACCGGCTCTCCCTCGTCGAGACCGACCCCTACGGCCGGCCCGGCACCGAGCCCTACCGCGGCTTCGACCAGCGTTACCACAGCGCCACCTTCCACTTCCGGCCCGACTGCCCGACCCCCTTCGACTGCAAGGACGAGGAGCGGGCCGAGCCGGACTTCCCCGCCGCCCCCGTCGTCGACTACACGGCCCGCGACTACGACACCATCCGCAAGCTGCTCCTGGACCGGCTCGCGCTCACCACCCCCGACTGGGCCGAGCGCAACCCCGCCGACCTGGGCATCACCCTCGTCGAACTCCTCGCGTACACCGGCGACCAGATCAGCTACCAGCAGGACGCGGTCGCCACCGAGGCCTACCTCGACACCGCCCGCCGCCGCGTCTCCGTACGCCGCCACGTGCGGCTCATCGACTACGCGATGCACGACGGCTGCAACGCCCGCGCCTACGTCACCGTCCACACGGCGGACGACCGGACGCTCGCCCCGGGCACGTTCCGCTTCGCCTCCGTCGACGTGCGCAGCCTCGACCCGCACGACCGCCCCGAGCCGGGCACGGTGATCGGCGAGGCCGACCTAGCGGACCTCGACGAGCGCGGCTCGGTGGAGGTCTTCGAACCGGTCGTCGCCACCGACCCGCTGCAGCTGCGGGTCGCGCACAACGCGATCCGGCTGTGGACCTGGGGCGGCGAGGTGTGCACCCTGCCGCAGGGCGCCACCGCCGCCACCCTGCGGGACGCCTGGGTGGACCCGGAGACCTGCCGCGAACGCCGCCTCGACCTCAGCCCCGGGGACGTCATCGTCCTGGAGGAGGTGAAGGGCCCGCGCACCGGCACCCCCGGCGACGCCGACCCCGCCCACCGCCAGGCCGTCCGCCTCACCTCCGTCACGCCCGGCCTGGACCGGATCGAGGACCAGCCGGTCCTGGAGGTCACCTGGGCCGCTGAGGACGCGCTGCGCTTCCCGCTCTGCCTCACCACCCGCGGCGGCCGCGACTGCCTGCCCGTCGAGGACGTCACCCTCGCCCGCGGCAACGTCGTCCTCGTCGACCACGGCAGGACACTGACCGGCCTCCCCGAGACGGTCACCGTGCCGCCCGTGCCCGCCGTGGTCGCGCCCTGCGACCTCCCCGCCTTCGGCTGCCGCGACACCGAGGAGGGCAACGCGCCCGCCCGGCTGATCAACGCCCTGACGGACCAGACCGAAACGGGCCGGGCCCTCGCAGCCGAGGACGTCCGCGAACTCTTCGACGTCGTCGGCGAGCCGGCCGTCAACCGGGCCGGCATCGGCCTGGAGAGCGCCGGGCAGCGGCACGAGCAGGTCGTACCCGGCACGGCGTACGCCCAGGCCGCCGCCCTGCGCACGCTGCTCGCCCAGTCTGTCTACCCGGGCATCGCGCCCCGCTTCCGCCCGGTCCTCGGCCGGACGCCCGTCACCCAGGCGGTGCCCTTCCCCGACCCGGGCACCGTCGCCGCCGGGCAGGCCGAGCGCATCGCGGCCATCCCCGGCCGGGTGCGGCAGCGCCTGGTCGAGCTGTGGCGCAGCGCCCGCGACCGGGACGGGCTCGCCGGGGAGGAGATCGCCGAACTCGCCGTGATCTACGGCCTGAACGTGCTGGAACGCCTCGAACTGCGCCGCCACCCGGTCCGCGCCCTGCGTGAACTGCTGTACCGCAGCGACCAGTTGCTCGACACCAAGCTGCGCCGCGTCGAGGTCCTCGCCGCCCGGGCCCGCGCGGGCACGGTCCTCGACGGGCACATCGCCTGGGAGGTCGCGCACGCCTGGGGCCCGGCCTACGCGGTCGGGCTCCACCCCGAGGAGACGGTGCTGCGCGGCTCGGCGACCGCCGCCCTCGCCCAAGACCCGCGCCGGGCCCTGCCCGCCGTACGCCTGCACGGGGCGGACGAGACCTGGGTGCCGCGGCGCGACCTGCTCGACAGCGGGCCGCGCGAGAAGCATTTCGTGGGCGAACTGGAGGACGACGGCCGACTGGCCGTGCGTTTCGGGGACGGAAGGCACGGCGCGAAGCCGGCCCCCGGTACCCGCCTGGAAATTCGCTACCGGCTCGGCGGCGGCACCACCGGCAACGTCGGCGCCGAGGCCATCAACCACCTGGTGGTGCAGGGCGACTGCGACGTGCCGGCCACCGTCGTGCGCAACCCGCTGCCCGCCACCGGCGGCACCCGGCCCGAACCCGTCGAGCAGGTCCGCCAGCTGGCCCCCCTCGACCTGCGCCGCACCCGGCTGCGGGCCGTGACCGCCGAGGACTACGCGGCCCTCGCGAGCGACCTGCCGGGTGTGCAGCGGGCGGCGGCCGAGATCCGCTGGACCGGCAGCGTCCAGGAGGCGCACATCGCGATCGACGCGTACGGCACCGCCACCCCGTCGCAGGACCTGCTCGACTCGGTCGCCCAGGCGCTGGAGGCGTACCGGCGCATCGGCCACGACCTCGTCGTGGGACCCGCCCGGCCGGTGCCGCTCGACATCGCGCTGACCGTGTGCGCCGAGCCCGGCCACCAGCACGGCCAGATCCTGGCCGAGCTGTACCGCGTGCTGGGCAGCGGACGGTTGCCGGGCGGACGGCTCGGCTTCTTCCACCCCGAGGCGCTGACCTTCGGCGAACCCGTCAGGCTCAGCCGCCTGGTGGCCGTCGCCGCGGCCGTGCCCGGGGTGGCGGGTGTCGAGGTCACCCGGCTGCGGCGGCTGTCCGGACAGGACCGAGGAGAGAGGGAGGACGGCGTGCTGCGGCTCGGCCCGCTGGAGATCGCCACCTGCGACAACGACCCCGACCGGCCGGAGAACGGCCGGCTGGCGATATCCCTGGGAGGTGTCCGATGACGGACCCGCACCCGGTCACCGCTACCGACGGCTGCGGCTGCGGCGGCGCCTGCCGCGGCGGCCACGACGAGCGCCTCGCGCCCGCCCCGCTCCACAACCCGCCCGGCCGCACCGCGCTGGACTACCGCGTCGGCACGTACGGCTCCTTCCTGGCCGCCCTGCTCGACCGGCTCGCCTCGCCCGCCTACCCGGCCCTGAACGGCCTCACCGTCCGCACCCCGGACGACCCGGCGGTCGGCCTGCTCGACGCCACCGCCGTCCTCGGCGACCTGCTCACCTTCCACTCGGAGCGGATCGCCGACGAGGCCTACCTCCGCACCGCGAACGAGCACCGCTCCCTGGTGCTGCTCGGCCGGCTCGTCGGACACCGGCCGCGGCCCGGCGTCGCGGCCGCCACGCACCTGGCGTACACCCTGGAACGCGACCCGCGCGCCGAGGCCCAGAACGTGCTCATCCCGCGCGGCGCCCGCAGCCACAGCGTGCCCGCGTCCGCAGACGAGGAGTCGCTGACCTTCGAGACGAGCCGGGACCTGACGGCCCGCTGGGACTTCAACGAGCTGAAGGTGCGCCGCCGCCGTCCCTCGCTCCTCACCCCGCAGGACCTCGAGAAGCGCTCGGAGCTGTTCGTCGAGGGCACGGCGCACTCGCTGCAGACCGGCGACCAGCTGCTCTTCGTCTTCGGGGAACAGGCCGACGGCGAGCGCAAGCTGCTGCCGGTCGCGAAGGTCCGCGTCGACCGGGACGACGACGTCACGGCGATCTCCCTGCCGCAGTCGGCGCCGCCGACGCCGGGGGAACTCGTCGACGAGGTGCGGCGCTGGACGGCTCCGCCTGTGCAGCCGGGGGAGCCGGGGGAGGAGGCGCCCACGCCGGAGGTGCCCAACCCGCGGCCGGTGAGCCGCCTCGTCGAGGACTTCGAGGATCAGGTCCTCGAACCGCTGCGGGGCGATCTGGACGGCATCAAGACCCCCGAGCGGCTCGCGGCGCGGCTCGTGGAACCTCTCGCCCGGCTCGGTGAGGCTCAAGTGCTGGCCGAGCCGTATGAGGACGTGGCGGAGTGGTTCGGGCAGTTGGAGGCGGTGTTGGCGGAACTCGCCGAGCGTGCGTTGGAGTTGGCGCCGACGCAGGCGGTTGAGGAGGGTGCCTCGGTCGGTGGGCGGCCGTCTGCGGCGCCGTCTGGGCTGGTCGCGCCCACGCGGCGGAGCCGCATATTGACACGGCCCGCGCCCCTTGAGGGTGACTCGCGTGCCGCCGCTTTGGAAGCCCTGGGCGCCATACTTCCCGCCCTTCGCGCCACCGCGCCCGCCCCGGTAGGCCCCACCGGCCGGCAGCTCCCCGGCACCGACACCGCCCGCCTCCTGACCGCCCTCGACCCCGGCCTCGGCAGCCTTTACCCGGCCTGGCGCACGGCCGCCGCCCCCGGAACCCCGCGGCTGCTGCGCGAGCTGCTCGCCCTGCGGGTCACCGCCGCCCCCTTCGGCGCCACGGCTCCGCTCAAGCCGGTCCAGGACGACCGGGGCCGGGTCATCCGTACCGCCGACTGGCCGCTGACCGGAGCGGTGCTGGCGACCATGCGCGTCGTGTACGACACGGCGGGCAAGACCCCGGTCCGGGCCGAGCTCCAGTACGTCGAGGGCAGCAGCTCCGACCAGCGTGCCGAGAACCTGCCCGTCACCCAGCCGGTCACCTTCGCGCTCGGTCCCGGCCAGGTCGAGCTGTCCGTGCGCTCCGGCCAGGACCGCGACCTGAGCTGGCTCAACCGGCGGCCCGCCGACTCCCAGGAACCCGGAGTCACGGCCCGCCTCCACTCCGGCCTGCCCGAGCGCACCCTGTTCGTGTCGCGGCCCGACGACGAGGGCCTGGTTCACGTCGGCGTCCACAACGGCACCTCCGAGCAGATCGTCCTCCGGCCGGGCGCCAGTGAGCAGTTCACACACGGCGAGCACGAAGTCAGCCTCAAGTACACGGTGGGCAGCGCCGAACCCAACGTCGAGATCGTCATCGCCACCAAGCCGGAGCCCGTCAACCGCCGCACGCTCCAGCTGGACACCGTCCACGAGGGCGTCACCGTCGGCAGCTGGGTCGCGATCCAGCGGCCCGCCAAGGGCGCGGACAAGGGCGTCCCCGGCGATCCGAAGCTGGCGTTCGTCACCACCCAGGTGGTCGCCGCGCGCACGGCCGCGTACACCAACTACGGCATCACCGGCCGCGGCACCGAACTCACCCTCGCCGACCCCTGGCTGGACGAGTTCGACGTCCTGCTGTCCCACATCCGCGACACCACCGTGCACGCGGCGGGCGAGCCGCTGCCCCTGGCCGACGAGCCGCTCGGCGAGGACGTGCACGGCAACGAGATCGAACTCGCCGAGCTGTACGAGGGGCTGCGGCCGGGCCGCACGCTCATCGTGGCGGGCGAGCGCGGCGACCTCCCGGGCGCGGCCGGCGTCCGGGCCACCGAGGTCGTCACGATCGCCTCCGCCGAACCGGCCGCCGACCCGCGGCTGCCCGGCGACCACGTGCACACCCGGCTCGTCCTCACCGCGGACCTGGCCCACCGCTACCGCCGCGAGACGGTCCGCATCCTCGGCAACGTCGTCGAGGCCACCCACGGCGAGAGCCGCGAGGAGGCCATCGGCAGCGGCGACTCCGACCGCGTCAACCAGACCTTCGCGCTCTGGCAGTCCCCGCTGACCTGGCTCGCCGACGACAACCCCCTCGGCGCCACACCCGTGCTGGAGATCCGGGTCGACGGCGTGCTGTGGCACGAGGTCGACAGCCTCGCCGGACGCGGCCCGACCGAGCGGGTCTACATCACCGGCGCCACCGCCGACGGCCGGACGACGGTGACCTTCGGCGACGGGGTGCACGGCGCCCGCCTGCCCTCCGGGCACGAGAACATCCGGGCCCGCTACCGCTTCGGCACCGGCAAGGCCGCCAACGTACCCGCCGACCGGGTCACCCAGCCCCTCACCCGCCCTCTCGGCGTCACCGCGGTCACCAACCCGCGCCCCGCGACCGGCGGCGCGGACGCCGACGGCCCGGGCCTGACCCGCCGTACCGTCCCCCTGGCCGTGTCGGCCCTGGACCGGCTGGTCTCCGCATCGGACTACGAGGACTTCGCCCGCTCCCGCGCCGGCATCGGCCGGGCCAGTGCACGCGAACTCTTCGACGGACGCAGGCGCGTGCTGCACGTGACGGTCGCGGGCACGGACGACGTGCCGATCGCCCCCCATTCGGACACCCTGCGCGCCCTGCGGGGCGCCCTCACCGAGTACGGCGACGCGAACCTCCCGGTCCGCGTGGACGGCCGCGAGCTGGTCCTGCTGCTGCTCGCCGCCCGGGTGAAGGTCGCCCCCGACCACGCCTGGCAGAACGTCGAGCCGCGCCTGCGCCAGGCCCTGCTGCGCCGCCTCGGCTTCGAGGGCCGCGAACTGGGCCGGCCCGCCCGCCTCTCCGAGGTCCTGGCCACCGCCCACACCGTGCCCGGCGTCGACTACATGGACGTCGACGTCTTCACCGGCGTCCCCGCCTTTGCCACCCTGGAGGAACTCACCGAGCTGCTCACCCGGCCCGGCCCGCCCGAGGCGTCCGTCCCCGCGCACCCGGCGACGTACGACGAGAGGACCCACACGGTCCGCGCCGAGAACGGCGAGACGCTGTCGGAGATCTGCGCCCGGTACGGCATCCCGCTCGCCGAACTCCTGCGCCTCAACCCCGACATCACCGACACCCGGCGCCTGCCGAAGGGCCGGTCGGTGTACGTCTTCCGCGGCATCCGCCCGGCCCAGCTCGCGCTGCTGTCGCCCCGGGCCGCGGACACCCTGATCCTGACGGAGGTCAAGTGATGTCCTCGGACAACCGGCTGGAGACGCCGGCCCCGGTGGTGCCCAGGGAACCGGACGGGCTCGCCGCGCTGCTGCCCCGCTGGCACCGGCTGCGCGACGCCGAGGAGGGCGAACCGCTGCGCGCGCTGCTCGCCGTGATCGCCGAGCAGCTCGACCGCGTCCGCGACGGTGTCGACCAGGGCTACGAGGACCTGTTCGTGGAGACGGCGGCCCCCTGGGTGTTGCCGTACCTCGGCGACCTGGTCGGATACCGCACCCTGCCCGGCTACGAGCGCGTCCTCACCACCGGCCTGCACGACGGCGGACGGGCCGCCCTCGCCGAGGCGGTCGCCCCGCGCCGGGACGTGGCCGCCACCGTCGCCAACCGCCGCCGCAAGGGCACCCTGCACCTGCTGGAGGAACTCTCCGAGCAGGTCGCCGACTGGCCCGCCCGGGCCGTCGAACTGTCCCGGCAGGTGGCGCACACCCAGCCGGTGAAGCTGTACGGCACGGGCACCCGGCGCGGTGAGCGGGGCCGTCTCGTTAACCTGCGGGACGGAGCCGAACTCGCCCTCGGTGGCGGGCCGTTCGCGGGCGCGGCCCGCACGGTCGACGTCCGCAGGGCCGACTCCGCCAGACGGCAGGGCGGCTGGAGTCCGGCCGGCGTCGCGCTCTTCGTGTGGCGGCTGAAGGCGTACGCGCTGACCCGGACCCCGGCCTACTGCATCGACCGGGCCCGCAACCTCTACACCTTCTCGATCCTCGGCAACGACACCCCCCTGGCCACCAAGCCGTTCCCGGAGCCCTCGCCGACGCACATCGCGACCGTCGACAACGTGCCGGCGTTCGTCACCCGCCGCCTCCTGCACGACCGGCTGCTCGACTACTACGGCCCGGGCAAGAGCTTCGTCATCCGCCGCGACGGCGAGGACAACCCCGTACCGCCCTCGGACATCGTGGTCGCCGACCTGTCCGACTGGCGCTACCGGCCGAGGCGCGGCCAGGTGGCCGTCGACCCGGAGCTGGGCCGGATCGCGTTCGGCTCGCGGTCCGCGCCCCGGCAGGGCGTGTGGGTCGACTACCACTACGCGTTCGCCGCCGACATGGGCGGCGGCGAGTACGAGCGCGACCGCGAACCGCGCCCGGACGCCGAGGTGTACCGGGTCGGGCCCGGTCAGCCGTACCGGCAGATCATGGACGCCTACCGGGCCTGGCGGCACGAGCGCCGGGCAGACCGCACCGGGCCCGCCGGCATCATCGAGATCACACACAGCGGCGCCTACCAGGAGCAGCTGGACTTCGACCTCGACCCCGGCGACCGGCTCGAACTGCGCGCGGCGGAGGGCACCCGCCCGGTCATCCGCCTCCTCGACTGGTACAGCAACCGCCCCGACGCCCTCAACATCCGCGCGGTGTCCGGCGACTGCGCCCCGCACGAGCGGCCCCGGGTCGTCCTCGACGGGCTGCTCGTCGCCGGGCGCGGCATCAACGTGGCGGGCGCGATGGGCGCCGTCGTCCTGCGGCACAGCACGCTCGTGCCCGGCTGGTCCCTGGAGCCCGAGTGCGAGCCGCACTCGCCCGAGGAGCCGAGCATCGTCCTGGACCGCACCACCGCCTGCCTCCAGATCGAGCACAGCGTCCTCGGCACCATCGAGGTCATCGGCGACGAGGTGAGCGAGGACCCCCTCGACATCCACATCCGCGACAGCGTCCTCGACGCCACCGCAGACGACCGCGAGGCCCTGTCCGCCCCGGACTGCCGCCACGCCCACGCCGTACTGCACCTGCACCGCACCACCGTCATCGGCGAGATCCACACGCACGCGGTGAAGATCGCCGAGAACAGCGTCTTCACGGGCCGGCTCCACGTGGCCCGGCGCGGCATCGGCTGCCTGCGCCACTCCTACGTCCCCACCGGCTCGCGCACCCCGCGCCGCCACCGCTGCCAGCCCGAACAGGCCCCGGACATCAGGCCGTTGTTCACCTCCCAGCGCTACGGCAACCCCTGGTACGGGCTGCTCGCGGACAGCTGCCCCGAGGAGATAAGGCGCGGCGCGGACGACGGCGCCGAGATGGGCGCCTTCCACGACCTGTACCGGCCGCAGCGCGAGGACGCCCTGAGGGCCCGGCTCGCCGAGTACACGCCCGCGGGCACCGACGCCGGGATCTTCTTCGTGACGTGAGGCGCGCACCCGCCACCGACCTTGTGAACCCGCACTTCTGAACCAGGGGGGACACCCTTCATGCACGCAGACCTCTCCCGCTCCACCTTCCGCCCGGAGCGGCACTACTCCGCGGTCGTCGCCCAGCAGGGCCGCGTCCAGCTCGACGCCGACCTCAACGAACAGACCGCGATCCAGCTCCACCAGGCCCGCAGCCTCGCCGCCGACCTGATCGGGCCGCACGGCGGGCCGCGCTACGCCGCCGGCTTCCGCATCGAGTACGTCGGCGGCAAGCACGAGATCGACACCCTCCTCATCCACGGCGGCCGCTACTACGTCGACGGCATCCTGTGCGACGCCGACCGCCCGGCCGCCGGCGTCCCCGTCACCGACGAGGACAGCGAGGAGTCGGTCCCGGAGCCGCCCGCGCACTGGACCTACTGGGACCAGCCCGACGGCTTCCGCGACCCGGAGAAGCCCGGCGACCGGCTGCCCTCGCCCGCCCAGACACCGTTCGTCGTCTACCTGAACGTGTGGGAGCGCTCGGTCACCGCGGCCGAGGACCCCGCGCTGCGCGAGGTCGCCCTCGGCGCGGCCATGCCCGACACCGCCGCCCGCGCGAAGGTCGTCTGGCAGGTGCTGCCGCTGTCCCTCGCCGCGCTGGAGATCGAGGAGACCGACCCGTCCAAGGACGTCGTCCGCGTCGCGTTCACCCGCTGGGCGCAGCGCCAGTCGGCCCCCTCGGCCCGGCTCGCCGCCCGCAGCGAGCGGCCCGACCACGCCGACGAGGACCCGTGCCTGGTCAAGCCGGACGCCCGCTACCGCGGCCCGGAGAACCAGCTGTACCGGGTGGAGGTCCATGAGGGCGGCGAGGCGAAGGACGCCACCTTCAAGTGGTCCCGGGAGAACGGCTCCGTCGTCTTCCCGGTCGACGAACTCGACGGCACCTGGGTGCAGTTGGCGTCCCTCGGGCACGACGACAAGCTGGACCTGGACGTCGGCGACCACGTGGAGTTCGTCGACACCGCCTACGCCTCCCGCCTGGAGCCCCTGCCGCTGCTGCGGGTCGAGGAACTGGACCTGCCGGGCCGGCGCGTCCGCCTGTCCGCCGAACCCGCCCCGGGCGTCGGACGGCTCGCCCACCTGAACCCGTACCTGCGCCGCTGGGACCACCGCGGCGGCCCGAAGCGCAAGGGCCGCACCACCGCCCTGCGCGGCGGGGCGGTCCCCGTCACGGAAGGGGAGTGGCTGCCCCTGGAGGACGGCGTCGAGGTGTACTTCGCCAAGGGCGGCGCGTACCGCACGGGCGACCACTGGATCGTCCCCGCCCGCACCGCCACCGGCAGCGTCGAGTGGCCGGTGGACGCGGCCCGCCGCCCCCTCCTCCAGGGCCCGGCGGGCATCGACCGGCACTTCGCCCCGCTGGCCCTGATCAAGGGCGAGGGCAGCGCCGTCGACCTGCGCCTGGCGTTCGGCCCGCTGGCGAGCAGCATGCCGCCCGCGGACGAGGCCGCGCTCGCCGCGGAGGAGCAGGCCCACCGCGAGGAACTGGCCGCCGAGGACCCCTCGCACGGGCGGTCCCAGACCACAGCCGAGGCGGAAGCCGCCGCGGAAGGAGACAACTGATGGCCAAGCCGCTGAGCGCGTCCAAGCTGGTGGAGATCCTCAGAGCCGAAGGCCTGACCGTCCACGAGGTCCGCAGCTGGCGCACCCACAACCGCAACAGCAAGGGCCCCTGGGGCCCGGTGAACGGCGTGATGATCCACCACACGGTCACCTCCGGCACCGCCGCCTCCGTCGACATCTGCTACGACGGCTACTCCAGCCTGCCCGGCCCGCTGTGCCACGGTGTCATCGACAAGAAGGGCCACGTCCACCTGGTCGGCAACGGCCGCGCCAACCACGCCGGCCTCGGCGACGGCGACGTCCTGCGCGCCGTGATCAACGAGTCGAAGCTGCCGCACGACAACGAGGCCGACACCGACGGCAACCGGCACTTCTACGGCTTCGAGTGCATCAACCTCGGCAACGGCAAGGACCCCTGGCCCGAGGTGCAGAAGGAGGCCATAGAGAAGGTGTCAGCGGCGATCTGCCGTCACCACGGCTGGTCCGAGCGCTCCGTCATCGGCCACAAGGAGTGGCAGCCGGGCAAGGTCGACCCGCGCGGCTTCACCATGGACGGCATGCGCAAGCGCATAGCGCAGCGGCTCAAGGGCGGCGGGGGCGGCAGCAAGCCGGCCCCGGACCCCAAGCCTGCGCCCAAGCCGTCCTACGAGCCGTTCCCCGGCGCCGCGTTCTTCCACGTCGGCCAGCGCTCCCCGATCATCACGGCGATGGGCCGCCGCCTGGTCGCCGAGGGGTGCAGCCGCTACGAGGAGGGGCCGAGCCCCGACTGGAGCGAGGCCGACCGCCGGTCCTACGCGCTGTGGCAGCAGAAGCAGGGCTTCTCCGGCAAGGACGCCGACGGCATCCCCGGCAAGCTCACCTGGGACCGGCTGAAGGTGCCGAAGTCCACGTGACCCGGGTGCGCCCCTCCGCCGGGAGGGGCGCACGCCCGTCACCAGCGAGGGAGCCGCAGTTCGTACTCCGGCTGGATCCGCCGCATGTAGCCGGTGTCGTCCCTGCCGCGCATCCCGGAGTCGACGTACCGCCGGTGCAGCCGCTCCAGCTTGTCGTGGTCGAGTTCGACACCGAGCCCCGGCCCGGTCGGCACCCGCACCTCCCCGTCGCGCAGTTCCAGCACACCGGGGACGATCACGTCGTCCGCCGAGTTCCACGGGTAGTGCGTGTCGCAGGAGTGGTCGAGGTTGGGGATGGCCGCGGCGACATGGGTCATCGCGGCGAGGCTGATGCCCAGGTGCGAGTTGGAGTGCATCGACAGGGCGAGCCCGAACGCCTCGCACACGGCGGCCAGTTCCCGGGTCCGGCGCAGCCCGCCCCAGTAGTGGTGGTCGGTGAGCAGGACCTGGATGGCGTTCTGCTCCACGGCCGGCTTCAGATGCTCCCAGGCGATCACGCACATGTTGGTCGCGAGCGGCATGGGGGAGTCCTTCGCCACCTCGGCCATGCCCTCGATGCCCTTGGTCGGGTCCTCCAAGTACTCCAGTACACCGTCGAGTTCACGGGCCACATACCTGGACGTCCCCACCGTCCACGCCACGTTCGGGTCCAGTCGCAGCGGCTGCCCGGGGAAGGCTTCGGCCAGCGCCCGGATCGCGGCGATCTCCTCGTCGGGCGGGAACACACCGCCCTTGAGCTTGAACGACCTGAAGCCGTACCGCTCGTGCATCAGCCGGGCCTGCTCCACGATCCCGGCCGGGTCGAGGGCCTCGCCCCAGTCGTCGGCGATGGCCGCACGGCCGTCGAGCGCGGGGTGCTCGGCCCACTTGTAGAACAGGTACGCGGCGAACGGCACCGAGTCGCGGACCCTGCCGCCCAGCAGATCGCTGACCGGACGGCCGAGCAGTTTGCCCTGCGCGTCGAGACAGGCCACCTCCACCGCCGAGGTGGTCCAGCCCCGCTCGTGGGAGCTGGGCACGTTCGGCAGCACGGCCGCGTCGATCGCGGCGGCGACGGCGGTGGTGTCGAAGACGTCCATGCCGGCCACCACCTTCGCCGCCGTCTGAAGCCGCTCCAGCCGGGCGGCGCCGCCCGGGGACTCGCCGAGGCCCACCGTGCCGTCCTCCAGCACGAGTTGGAGGATGATCCGCAGTGCGAGCGGCTCGTGCACCCCGTTGGAGTTGAGCAGCGGCGGGTCACCGAAGGCGATCGGCGTGATGATCAGCTCGCGGATACGCGTGGAGCTCATGCGGCGGCCACCTCCAGTCCGTGGTCGAGGAGTTTCGCGAGCCGGGCGATGTGCTCCGGCGTCGGATCCAGCAGCGGCGCCCGTACGCCGCCGACGTCCAGGCCGCGCAGTGTCACCCCGGCCTTGACGAGCGACACGGCGTACCCGGGAACCTCGTCGCGCAGGGCGACCAGCGGGCCGTAGAACTCGTCGAGGAGCCGCGAGACCAGCGCCTCGTCGCCCTCGGCCAGGGCCCGGTGGAAGGCCAGGGCGATCTCCGGGGCGAAGGCGAACACCGCCGAGGAGTACAGCTCGACGCCGATGCCCCGGTAGGCGGGCGCGGTCATCTCGGCGGTGGGCAGGCCGTTGAAGAACTCGAAGTCCTCCGTGCCCGGCACGGCACGCACCGCGCGGACGACGCGGTGCATCCGCTCGATGTCCCCGATGCCGTCCTTGAGCCCGACGACCCCGGGCAGGGCGGCGATCTCGGCGGCCGTGTCCTCGGTGAGCCGGGCGGTGCCCCGCTGGTAGAAGACGACGGGCAGCCCGGTGGCCGCGGTGACCTCCCGGACGTAGCGCACCAGACCCCGCTGCGGGGCGCCGACCAGGTAGGGCGGCAGCAGCAGGATGCCGTCGGCGCCGGCACGCTCGACCCGGGCGGCCTGGTCCCGGGCGACCGGCACAGGACCGCCGGCGGCGGCGAAGACCGGGACCCGCCCGGCCGTCGTCCGCACCGCGACCCGGGTGGCCCGCTCGATCTCCTCGGCCGACAGGGCGTGGAACTCGCCGGTGCCGCAGGCGACGAACACACCTCCCGCGCCCGCGGCGACACCCGACTCGATGTGCTGGGCCAGCCGTTCCTCGTCCAGTGAACCGTCCGCCGCGAACGGCGTGACCGGGAAGAACAGCACTCCGTGGAACTTCATGTCTCCCTCATACGTGGGGGGTTGGGTGGTCAGCCCTTGGTGGCACCGGCGGCGATGCCGGTGACCAGCGAGCGCTGGAGGAGCAGATAGACGATCAGGCTGGGGATCAGGGCGATCACCGCACCGGCCAGCACCACCCCCGAGCCGACCTCGGGGTCGGTGCGCAGGATGGACAGGGCGACGGTGACCGTGTAGTCGGTGGGGTCCTTGGCGGCGATCAGGGGCAGCAGATACTGGTCCCAGATCATGATGAAGCCCAGCACCCCTGCCACGCCGAGCGCGGGCTTGCACAGCGGCAGGATGACCTGCCACAGCATCCGCAGCTCACCGACGCCGTCGATACGGGCGGCCTCCTCGATCTCGGCCGGGATGTCCTTCATGAACTCCGTGAGCACCATCACCGAGAAGCCCCAGGCGCCGAGCGGCAGGATGACGCCCCAGACGGTGCCCTTCAGATCGAGTCCGACCACGGGCACATGGCCGAGGACCAGGGACAGCGGGATGGCGATGACCTCCTCGGGGAGCATCATCGTCAGCATGAACAGGGTCAGGATCAGCGCCTGCCCGCGGAACCGGTGCCGGGCCAGGGCGTAGGCGGCGAGCGTGCAGACGACGAGCTGGAGCAGCAGTCCGCCGCCCGCGATGACCAGGGAGTTGCCGAAGTAGTCCCAGATGCCGCGCTCGCCCGCCACCTCGAAGTTCAGCAGGCTCGGGTGGTGGGGGAGGAACGACAGGGTGGAACCGCTGGCCTTCTCGCTGAACGAACCGGAGAAGACCGTCACGAACGGCGCCGCGAAGACGCCCAGGGCGAGTACGCAGAGCAGGACGCGCAGCGCCCAGGCGAGGCCCGGCCGGTCGCTCCAGCCGAGGGCGGTGTCGAAACGGGCGGGGGTGGTGCGCTGCGTCCCGGCGGACTTCCCCGCGGGAGAGGCGGTCACCGGGGTCCGGACGGGGTCGATGGCGGGCGCGCTCATCTCACGTCTCCCCTCTTGCGGAAGTAGTTGACCGTGACGGTGAGCAGCAGCGTCACGCAGAGCAGGAGCACGGAGGCGGCCGAGGCGCCGCCGATGTCGTTGCGGGAGAAGCCGAGGGTGTAGGCGCGGGTCATCCAGACGTCGGTCGACCCGGCCGGACCGCCGCCGGTGAGGACGTACACCTCGGTGAAGACACGCAGTCCGCGGATGGCGGCGAGGGTGAGGACGATGCCGAGGGCCGGGCGGATCGCGGGCAGGGTGATGTGCCGCAGCCGCTGCCACAGCGACACCCCGTCCATCGCGGCGGCCTCGTACAGCGAGCGGTCGACACCCGCCAGCCCGGCGAGGATGATCACCATGTTGTACGGGGCGAGCATCCAGATGCCCATGGCCATGGTCGCCCACAGCGCCGTGCCGGGGTTGTCGAGGTAGGGCACGGGCCCCAGACCGAACAGTCCGAGACCGCTGTTGATGAGGCCGTCGGAGGTCGGGTAGTACATCAGCCGCCACATCTCGCCGACCACCGCGGTGGCGGTGACGACGGGCAGGAAGACGGCGGTCCGGATGATCCTCAGCGAGCGCGCCTGGCCTTCGAGCAGCAGGGCCAGGAGGACGCCGGCGGCTATGCCGCCGAGGGACATGCCGATGCCCAGGACCAGTGTGTGGCCGATGGCGTCCTGGAAGCGGTGGTCGGTCAGGACCCGTGTGTAGTTGTCGAGGCCGACCCACTGGTCACCGAGGAAGGGCCGCACGTCGAAGAAGCTCAGCCAGACGCCCTTGCCCATGGGGAGGAACTTGAAGACCAGCGCGAGCAGCAGACCCGGCACGAGGAACAGCCAGGGCAGTACGGCCTTCTTGCTGAGGAGCCGGGCTCTGCGCGGCCCGGGTGTCGTCACGGTCGCGGTCATTTCAACAGGTCCTGGTCCTTGAGGTCGCCGGCGAGGGTGTCGTTGAGTTCCTTGAGACCGGCCTCGACGTCGCTGCCGCAGTACGTGAAGAGCGCGTTGAGCGCGTCGGCGGTGTCCTGCTTGACCGGTGCGAAGTCGGGGGCGTTGGGGAACTGCACGGAGGCCGTCTCGTAGGCCTTCTGCACCACGCTCCAGCGCGGATCGTCGCGCACCTCGGCCGCGTCCAGCGTGGAGTTGACGGGGATGCGCACGACGGGCTGGTGGTCGCCGGTCATGGCGAGCCTCTGGCCCTCGGGGGAGATCAGGAAGGCCGCGAGCGTCTGTTCCAGCCTGGCCTTCCCGGTCTTGGCGCCGAAGTAGACGTTCTCGCCGTCGGCGAGCACGTCGTTGTTGCCGGCCGGGCCCGACGGCGCGGGCAGGACTTCGTATTTGTCCTTGCCGAGCGCCTTGTCGAACGTGGAGATGTTGTACGGGCCGGTGAGGTACATCCCGGCGTTGCCGTCCTGGAAGTTGGTGGTGTTCGCGGTGACGGAGGTGAGGGCGCTGGGCTGGATGACACCGTTGTCACCGCAGAAGAGGTTGTTCTTCATCCAGGTGACGGTGCGCAGGGCGGCCGCCGAGTCCATGGCGGGCCGGTAGCCGGCGCCGTCCTTCTCGATGATCCGCACGCCGCCCTGCCACAGCCAGCTGGCGCCCCACCAGGCGACATAGCCGTTCTGCGCGCTGCCGGGCACGACCATGCCGTACGTGTCCTCCTTGCCGTCCCCGTCCGGGTCGCGGGTGGCGAAGGCCTTGGCGAGGGCGAGCGTGTCCTGCCAGGTCTTCGGCTGCGGCAGGCCGAGCTTCTCGCGCCAGTCCTTGCGGACGAACAGCGTCATGGCCTGACGGGAGTAGGGGATGCCGTAGTGCTTGCCGTCGCGGCCCACGGTGGACGACCAGGACTGGGCGGTGATCTCGTCGTGTCCGGCGATCGAGGCCGGAGTGATGGGCTTGAGCAGCCCCTGGGCCTGGTAACTGCCCATCAGAGCCGTGTCGTTGATCATGACGTCCGGCAGGTCCTTGGTGGACGCGCGGCTCTGCAACTGCTGGTCGAAGTTCATGACCGGCTGGTAGTCGATCTTGATGCCGGTCTTCTTGGTGAAGGCGGCGAACACCCTCTTGTAGGTCTGGGCGGAGTCCGGATCGCTCCGGGTCCACACCTCCAGCGTGTTCGGATCGCCGGCCCGGGCGCTGCCGGAACCGGAGCCGCAGGCGGCCGTTCCGAACAGGAGACCCGAGACGGCGAGCGCGGCAGCCAGGCGTCGGCGATCCCGCATAGATGGCTCCGTTGTAAGTTCATATCCGTGAACCAACTTCACGGATCTAAATGATCGGCCAAGTTAGGATCGTTTCATCACCATGTCAATACATGGCTGAAAGATTTCACCGAGGTTGCACGAGGCCGCACGAGGCCGTGCGCGGAGCGGGGAACGACAGCGGCCCCAACCGGATGGACCGGTTGGGGCCGTGTGAGAGAGGGTTCGAGGTCAGCCGCGGTGCTCGGCGCGCTCGGCGTGCTTCTTCTTGAGACGGGCCGCCTCCTTGCGGACCTCCGCCTGGGTGGCGCGCTCGCGCTTCAGCCACTCGGGGCTCTGCTGCTTCAGCGTCTCGATCTGTTCGGTGGTGAGGGCCTCGGTGACACCGCCGCGGGCGAGACCCGCGATGGAGACGCCGAGCTTCGCCGCGACCACCGGGCGGGGGTGCGGGCCGTTGCTCCGCAGGTCCCGGAGCCACTGCGGCGGATTCGCCTGGAGCTCGTTGAGCTCGGCGCGCGAGACGACACCCTCCCGGAACTCGGCGGGTGTGGCCTCGAGGTACACACCCAGCTTCTTCGCCGCGGTCGCGGGCTTCATGCTCTGGGTGCTCTGGTGCGACGTCATGCCGTCCAGCGTATCGAGCGTGTGCGCGACCGCTGACCACCGCCGCTGACCACCGCCACTCGCCACGGCCGGTAACCTGGCCGGGTGACAGGCTCGGATGAATCCCCCTCGTTCCGGCTCGTGTACGTCCCCGGGGTGATGCCCGACAAGTGGGTGCGCATCTGGAACGACCGGCAGCCCGATGTCCCGCTGGCTCTGACGCAGGTGCCCGCCGGGGCGGCGGCCGGGCAGCTGCTGGGCGGGGACGCCGACGCGGGCCTCGTACGCCTTCCCGTCGACCGGACGGTCTTCAGCGCGATCCCCCTCTACACCGAGCAGACGGTCGTCGTCGTGCCCCAGGACCACCTGGTCACGGCGGTCGACGAGGTGTCCCCGGAGGATCTGTCCGACGACGTCGTGCTGCACCCCCTCGACGATGTCCTCGACTGGGAGAACCTCCCCGGGCGGCCCGCCTTGGAACGCCCCGCCACCACGGCCGACGCCATCGAACTGGTCGCGGCGGGGATCGGCGTGCTCATCGTCCCCCTGTCGCTCGCCCGTCTCCACCACCGCAAGGACCTCACCCACCGTCCCCTCAAGGACGCCCCCGAGTCGGGGGTTGCCCTGGCCTGGCCCGAGGACGCGACGACGGACCTGGTGGAGGACTTCATCGGCATCGTCCGCGGCCGCACGGCCAACAGCACCCGGGGCCGCCGGCCGGCTCTTCCGGAGGGGAACCCCAAGGGTGGCGCCCGACGAAAGCCGGTGGCCGGGGAGTCGGCGGCCGGGAGGTCGGCCTCTGCGAAGCCCACCGGCAAGGGCGGGCAGTCGGCCGGCCGGAGCGGGCGCGGCGCCCCCAAGGGCGGCAGGCGCGGTAAACCGCGCCGCCGTTCGTAGCCTGGGGGCCCGCCGCCGGAGCGCGACTCCCGGCCCGCCCCGGTTCACCCGGCCGGCGGGGACGGTTGCGGCTGCCCGTAGGACGGGTTGGGGGCGACCGTCTGCAGATCCTTCAGGTCTTCGGGTATCGGCAGCACGCGGACCGGTGCACCCTGCTGGGGCGGCGGCGGCGTCGTCTGCTCCTGGGGCAGTTTGGGCGGGGCGGTGATCTGGAAGCTGACCTGCTCTTGGTTGATCAGGCCGGTCTTCTCCAGGACCGTGATGTGGTCGAGAACGGTGTCGTTGGTCGTATCTGCGAGCTCCCGCACGAGGCTGTTCCGGGTGGTCGCCCGGATCTTGGCGATCGTCGGGAAGATGCCCCCGTGCGCGACTCGCATGATGGTCACGGCCGTGGACTCGAACTCCTTGCCGGTGCTGCCTTCCGCCGTCGCCACGAACTGCTGCTGCTGCGGCGACGGCTCGTTCGGCAGGGTGATTCCCAGGTCCGTGGAGACCTTGCGGCAGCCCGCGTCGAGCCGGCCGTGACCCACGAGCAGATGCTCGGCGACTTCCCGCATCTCCTTCGACGAGCTCCGCTCCATGATCAGCTGCCCCATCGGGTACTCCCACAGTCCGGCCGCACGCACGCGGACCACGAAGTCGCGGTCCGCCTCGGTCAGCGGACCCCACTGGGTGTTGGCGATGATGCGGTCCTGACCGGAGGCCGCGTTCTCCACGCCCAGCATGCTGGGGTAGGCGAGCGCGGTGAGCGTAAGGATCAACGCACCGCCCACGAACGCGGTTCCTGCCGTGCTGCGCGAGATGCGCATCGTGCCTCCTGGGATATGAACGGCCCAACGCCAGGAGGTACGGATGCCAGCGGCGAAACAATCACCGCTGCCGCAAAAAATTTGGTGAACCGACCGGGTCCGGTGCCGAGGGCGGTACGGCACCGGACCCGGTCGGAAAGGCTCAGGGGCGGAACGAGGCCGCGCCCGCCGCGCTCACCACCTTGTCGCCGTCCGTCCTGCTCAGCAGCCCGGCCGTCACCCACGCGTCCACCGTGGACCGCACCCGTGCCACCAGCGCCCCCTTGTTCCGGAACGGCGCCCCCGCCCAGACCTCGTCCAGCAGCGTGGTGCCGTCCGGCTTCGCCGGGTTGGCGAGGCCCGAGTCCCGGCCGCCGACGACGACCTTCGGCTCCGAGCGCCGGAAGTAGGCGTGCGTCGGATCCTCCGTCCCCTCGAAGAAGGGTGCCCACTCGGTCCCGTCCAGTCTGAAGTGCAGCGGCTTGCCCGGAACCGCCGTGAGGGAGTGCGACAGGTCGCCGGACAGCCCGGCGTCGCTGTACAGACCGACCTTCAGGTACTCCGTCGCGGCGTCGCGGGCGACCAGGTTGACCGGGCCGTGGAACAGGGTCTGCAGGGTCGGGTCGTCCAGGGCCTTCTCCACCCGTGTCCGGAACGGCATGGCGATGCGGACGGTGTCGCCGGCCCGCCAGGTCCGGGACACGTCGAAGTAGCTCCCGGGCTTCGGAGTCCCGGACACCGCACGCCCGTTGACGGTCACCCGGAACCCGGCCGTCGCCCATGACGGCACCCGCAGCCGCAGCGTGAAGGAGGCCCGGCGGCCCCCGAAGGCCAGCGTGCTGCCCTGCTCCTGCGGATAGCGGGTGGTCTGCGTGACCGTGACGCCCTTCTCGGCCCAGGTCAGCGTCGACGGGCTGTACAGGTTGACGTACAGGGCGCTGCCGTCGGCCTTCGCGAAGTACACCGAGTCCTGGTACTTCGTGGCGCTCTCCATGCCGGTGCCCTCGCAGCAGGTCGTGCCCTGCTTGGGCGTGTAGTCCCGGACATGCCCGGGCGTCAGCCCGATGAAGTACGTGACGAGCGGCTTCTCCGCATCCGGCTTGTCCTGTTTCGAACCGAGCACCTGGTTGTACAGGGCCCGCTCGTAGTAGTCCATGTACTTCGGGTCCTGCTCGTGGAAGAACAGGGCCCGGCTCAGTTTGAGCATGTTGTACGCGCAGCACGTCTCGGCGGTGGCCCCGCCGATGGTGCCCGCGATCACGTCCCGGGCCTTCCAGAACTCCCCGGTACTGGTGCCGCCGATGCCGTACATGCGGTGCGGTACCACCATGTCCCAGAAGTTCTTCGCCGCCGTCAGATAGCGCTCCTCGCCCGTCTCGTCGTACAGCCGCACATACCCGGTGAAGATCGGGATGTGCTGGTTGGCGTGCAGCCCGTCGAGGATGTCGGTGTTCGCCGCACACGCGTCGATCAGCCGGTCCAGGTCGAACAGCTTGGCCAGCGCGAGGTGTTCGGACTTGCCGGTGATCGTGTGCAGGTCGCAGATCGCCTCGACGATGCCGCCGAACTCGCCGCTGGAGAAGATCCCCCACATGCGCTGCAGCGTGGACTCGGGCAGCTTGGACAGCCGGGAGTACATCCAGTCGCACATGCCGGACGCGAGGTCGAGGGCCCGGTCGTCGTCCGTGGCGGTGTACGCGTCGAGCAGCCCCCTGAGGATCTTGTGCGCGGTGTAGTACGGCGCCCACACCTTGGTGTAGTCGGAGCTGGTCCTCGACTCCAGGTCGATGAACTGCGTCTCCGGGTACGCCGCGAGGAACCCGGGGTGACTCGGTCCGCCCCAGGTGCGGCGCAGGGTGGCGGTCAGGCCTCGGCCGGAGGCGTCCGCGAACGTCCCGCCGGTCGTCTCGTCGAAGGCGTACGACGCCAGATCGCCCCGGCCCGTCGAGGCGTCGGCGGCCCGGCGGCTCTGCAGCTCGGTGATCTCGGCGGCGGTCAGTGCCCGCGAGAAGACGTTGAACTCCTCGTAGGCGCCCGCGAAGACCGGGTCGGCGGAGTAGTTCGAGCGGCCCAGCCAGTTGTTCTTCAGGGTGCCGAGGGCCGCCGGGGTGAGGCTCATCGCGGTGTTCCGCGCGACGGCGGCGCCGTTGACGTAGAGCGTGCCGGTGCCGCCCGCGATCGTCACCGCCAGGTGGCTCCACTGGTTCAGCGGCAGCGCTGCCGTGCCGTTCAGGGCCTGCTCGCCGCCGGCGCCCGACGTGGTGATGGCGAAGCGCGGCACCCCGGCCTCGTTGCGGGCGGCCAGATACAGGTAACGCGTGGTGTCGTCGCCGAAGTCGAAGACGCGGGTCCAGCCGGCGTCGTGCGTGGGACGCACCCAGACGGAGAGGGTGATGGCCGAAGCCCCGCCGAGCACGGCCGCCGGCAGATCGACGTACTGGTAGGAGCCCCGCACCTGATCCGCGCCGGTCCCGAACCTCCCGGGGACGCTCAGCACCGCCGGGTCCCGCCGCAGCGCCGCGCGCACCTCGGTCAGGGCCCCGACCATCGTGCCGATCCGGTCGGCGAACACCGGTTCCTTCGTTCCGCGGTACGCCTGCGCCAGCATGGTCAGGAAGTGGCCGGTGTAGTGCCCCCGCAGGTTGCCGTTGGCCTCACCGTCCAGCCCCTCCCAGCCGCCGGGGGCGACCGCGCCACCGGTGGCGAGACCGGCGTTGGCGCGGAACACCTGGAGCAGCCGGTTCACGTCGTAGCCGCGGGCGTGGTCCAGCATCAGCTGCCGCTTGTCGGCGAAGAGGCCCCGGCCGAGACTGACGTCCTCCGGATCGAAGGGCCGGACGGTCCAGGCGGACGGGATGTCCAGGGCTGCCGCCGCGACGGCCGCGGCCGCGGGAGCCGCCGTGGCCCGGCCGGCCGTCGTCTCGGAGAGCGCGGGCGCGGCAGCGGCGATCGCCGCTGCCTGAAGAAGGGTCCTTCTGGAGACAGGCCGTGCCATGTGTTGCTCCTCCACGGGTCCACGGTGCTCGGAGATGCCGATATATCGAACGCTGTGCGAGTAGTCGACCAGACCCTAGGAAGGGGACGGGAGAGCGTCAACGGGGCGGGAGGGGTGAAGTTCAGGAAAGGCCGGGCGAGTTCAGGAGCCAGTCGTATGCGGCTCGGGCCGTGAACTCCTTCTGGCCGCCCCGCAGGAGCAGACCCGCGGTGGCGAACTCCGGCGCGTCCGCCTGAGCCGCGACGTACGGAAGGGCGATGCACCGCATCCCCGCCGCGTGCGCGGCGGCGGCGCCCGGTGCGGCGTCCTCCAGCACCACGCAGGCCGCCGGGTCCGCCCCGAGCCGGCGGGCCGCCTCCAGGAAGACGTCGGGGGCCGGCTTGCCGTGCGCGACCTCGTCCGCCGAGACGACCGTCCGCAGATGGGCATCCAGGCCCGTGCCCGCCAGGACCGCCTCGATGGCCTCGGGCGAGGACCCCGAGGCCACGGCCATGGGCACGCCTTCGGCCGCCAGCAGCTCGACGAACGTGCGCATTTCGGGGTACGCGTGCGTCGACCTGCGCGCCAGTTCCAGATAGCGACGGTTCTTTGCGGTGAACAGCTCCTCGGCGGAGGCCCGCAGGCCGTACCGCTCGACCCAGTCCGCGACCGTCTCCTGCGTGCTGATGCCGACGTACCGCTCGTGATCCGTCCAGCCGAAGTCGGTGACGCCGTGCTCGGCGAGGGTCTGCCGGCCCGCCTCGTAGTAGTTCGGCTCGCTGTCCACGAGAGTTCCGTCGAGATCGAAGATGACCGATATGTCGCCGAGATTGCTCATGGTTCCAGCATGTCAAAGACCATGATCCGCAGGCTGCCGGGGGCTCAGGGCCGGGCCGCGCGGCCGATCGACTCCACCAGCGGCAGCAGCCGGTGGGGGACCCGCTCGCGCAGGGCGATCTCGGTGCGGGTGCGGACGACCCCGGGCAGACTGATCAGCTTCTGGACGACGTCCTCCAGATGCGCGTTGTCCCGCGCCACGACCCGCGTGAGCAGATCCCCGCCGCCCGTGATGGAGAACGCCTCGACGATCTCGGGCACCGCCGCCAGCGCGTCGCCCACCTCGTCGAGATGCCCCTGGGTGACCTCGATGTGCACGAACGCGAGCACCGGATGCCCGAGCGCGGCTGGGGAGAGGGCCGGCGCCGTGCCGGTGATCACGCCGTCGCGTTCCAGACGGTCGAGCCGGGCCTGCAACGTGCCCCGGGCGACACCGAGGATCCGGGCGTACTCGCGCACGCTCGTGCGCGGCTGCTCCAGCAGCAGCCGCAGGATGCGGGTGTCGAGCTCGTCCACGGTCATGCCACGCCCTCCTCGTCGATTGCCCTGCTCGCCCCGTACTGGGGGGCGCGCCGCCAGGGTCAGGCCGCCTGGTGCTCTGAATGGTGGTGCGCTGAGTGTGTCAGGTGCTGCGCAGGGCCTGGGCAGCAGTCTGATCCAATGGCCTCCCATCGGACCACGTCCAGGCTGGCCAGTTGTGCCATTGGCACTGTCAAGAGCGTGACAGTTGAGCCATTGGGCCTCAAGGTGGTTACCTGGTCCCATCCATGCACTTGCGGCGCCGCGTAGCGCCGGACGGCGACGAGGCCGGTCCGGACCGCGGTGCCTTCGTCCTGCCTGCTTGTCGTCCGCCACCCGGGACGACCGCGGGCGGGACGCGTACCACCGCGAGGGGGCGGCGCACCGCCGTGAAGAGGATGTTCGTGGCTCCGGACCCGGGGCGCTTGAGGCTGCGGAACGCGACCCGCGCTGTCGTCGGTGTCGCCGCCGCCGTCGCCGTTTCCGAACTCTGCGGGCTGTCGCTCACCGCATCGATCACCGGAGGGCTCGCGGCACTGCTCGCCCTCTTCACGGTCACCGACGCCACCGTCCGTGACCAGCGGATCACCACCGCGCTGTTTCCCGTCGCCGGATTCCCCGTGCTGGCGCTCGCCACCACACTGCACGGCATCGCCCCGGCCCGTGACGCCGCGTTCCTGGCTGTCGTCTTCTGTGGGGTCTACGCCCGCCGCTGGGGCCCGCGGGGGCACGCGCTCGGGGTCTTCGCGTTCATGAACTTCTTCATCACGCAGTTCCTGCACGCCGTTCCCGCCCAGCTGCCCGAGCTGTACACCGCCGTCGGCCTAGCTCTCTTCGCGGCCGGCGCCACGCGCTTCGTGCTCTGGCCCATCGAGCGCCACACCCCGTCCGCGGCAGCCCCGCCGGCCCTGCCCGGCAGCGGACTGGCGCGGCCCACCACCCGGCAGGCCTTCCAGGCCACGGCCGCCTCGGCTCTCGCGCTTCTGGCCGGGCAACTGCTCTCCGAAGAGCGCTGGTACTGGGCCGTCGGTACTGCTTGGTGGATCTTCGTCAACACCGCTTCCCGCGGCGAAACCCTGGTCCGCGGTTTCCGCCGGGTCTTCGGAACTGTGGTCGGTATCGCCGTCGGTCTGCTCGTCGCCATCCCACTGCATGGCGCGCCCGTGCCGACGGCCGCCCTGGTCGCCGTCTGTGTCTTCGGCATCTTCTACACCGCGGCCGTGTCGTATTCCTGGATGATGCTGGCAGTGACGGTCATGGTCAGCTTGCTCTACGGCCTGCTGGGCGTGCTGGACCCCGGCCTGCTCGGGCTCCGTCTCGCGGAGACCGGAGTGGGCGCACTGTGTGCCGGGCTGGCCGTGGTCCTCGTCCTGCCGGTCACCACGCACGCCACGAACCATGCCTGGATCCAGCGGGCACTGCACTGTGTCCACGCTGCCACCGCCGAGGCGACCGCTCGCCTCGCGGGAGACCCGAAGGGCGACCCCGCCCCGCACGCCGCCGAACTGGAACTGCTGCTCGGCCGGGTACGGATGGCACTCGCCCCGTTGATGCACCCTTTGACTCCCTTCCGTGCTCGCAAAGCCCGTGCCCGCCAGGTCATCGAGCTGCTCGACGACTGTGCCCGCGAAGTGCGGGGTCTGGTGTCCGTCGCCGCCGACCCTGTCGCGTCGCACGACGCCCGTCTGACCGCGGCCTGCCAACGCGTGCAGGCTGCGGTCGAGGCGCTCACCGACGGCGGAGACGTCTCGGTGCGGGCGGAAGCCCCCGCCGCGACGGAACCCGCCCTGGCCCACCTCCACGGCCTGGAACGGGCCCTGACGGAACTTGCCCGTCCGCTCCGCACACCGTCGGGTTCGCCGTGGGTCGGGGCGTGAGCGCCGCACGCCTCCGGAACGGGCCCCGGCCGGTCTCGCTCGGCCGCGGGGTATCCCGTCGGGGTCGCCGCTCTGCAGTGCGGGAGCGGGCCCGGCTCAGTCCTTGACCGTTTGGTCTAGACCGCGCATGATCGGCAGCGCCGTCATTCCGGACGGTTGAGGGACGCATGCGCGACGAGAGGGGACAGCCGTGGCTGACGACGGCGGGCGGCGGGCGTACATCGGGTCGTTCACGGCGGCCGGCGGCCCCGGGATCGTGACGGCGGCCGTCGATGCCAGCGGCGCGCTGACCGCCCTGAGCAGCGTCGACGCCCTCCCCGACCCCGCCTACCTGGCTCTGTCCCCCGACGCGGACATCCTGTACGCGGTCAGTGAGACGGCCGAGGGCGCGGTGGCCGCGTACCGCGTGGACGGGGAGCAGCCCGAGCCGGCCGGGCGGCCCGTGCCGGTCGACGGGGACGGGCCGACTCACCTCAGCCTGTTCGCCGGACACCTCCTGACCGCCAACTACGGCTCCGGCAGCGTCACCGCGATCCGCGTCCGCCCCGACGGCACCCTCGCCCGGTCCGCCGCCCACGTGCTCCAGCACACCGGCTCGGGCCCGCACACCCCGCGCCAGCAGGGGCCGCACGCCCACCACGTGCAGGCCGACCCGAGCGGCCGGTGGATCGTCAGCGTCGACCTCGGCACCGACTCCGTGCGGGTCTGCACGCTGACGGACGGCACCCTCGCCCTGCACCGGGAGACCGCCCTGCGGCCCGGCTCGGGCCCACGGCACCTCGCCTTCCACCCGGACGGGTCGTACGCGTACGTCGTCAACGAACTCACCCCCTCCGTCACCGTCTGCCGCTGGGACGCGGCCGAGGGCGTGCTGACACCGCTGACCGAAACCCCGGTCCTGCCGGGCGCACCGGCGCGCGGCGCCTACCCCTCGGGCATCGTCGCCTCACCCGACGGCCGCTTCGTGTGGACCGCCACCCGCGGCGAGGACGTCCTGTCCGTGCTCGCCGTCGAGGACGAGGAACTGCGGCTGATCGCCACGGTGCCCTGCGGCGGCCACTGGCCACGCGCCCTCACCACCTCCGGCGGCTTCCTCTACGTCGCCAACGAACGCTCCGGCGACGTGACCTGGTTCGCCACCGACCCGCGCACGGGCATCCCGCGACGCGCCGGCTCGATCGGGGTGCCGGCGGCGTCGTGCGTGATCCTCGGCTGACAGGGGGTGCCGGGGTGCCGGGTGCCGGGGGCCTCTCGCCGACGACGGAGGCCCGCCCCGACGAAGAAGGCCCGCCCCGACCGGGGCGGGCCTTCTCAGTCGTACCAGGGGACGTCAGCGGACCGGCGTGCCCTGAGCCTGCTGCGGCGTGATCCCCAGCGCCGTCGTGTACTTGGCCAGCGCCAGCTTCCCGATCGCCGGGTACGGCCCGAGCGACTCGGCGGCGGAGCACTCCGCCTCCTTCGCGGCCTCCTCGACCAGCCCCGGCTCGATCTCCGGCCCGATCAGATACGGCGCGAGGGCCAGCTGCTGCGAACCCGAGGAGCGCAGCTGCTCGGCGACGGAGGCGATGGAGCCCTCCTGGTCCAGGGCCGCCGCCATCACCGGCACCGCGAGACGCGCGGCGAGCAGCATGCCGGTGATCCCGGCCGCCTGCACGGCCTCGTCACCTCCCACGGACGCCAGGATGATGCCGTCGGCGGCGGTCGCCACGGTGAACAGCCGGGCACGGTCCGCCCGGGCCAGACCGGCCTCGGAGAGCCGCACGTGCAGCGCCTCGGCGAGCAGCGGGTGCGGGCCGAGGACATCGGTCAGCTCGGCGGCGATCCGGCTCTCCATGACGGCCTGGCGGACCCGGCGCAGCAGCGCGCTGTCCGGACCGGCGAGCAGCGGCACGACGACGGCGACGGGACCGTCGGGCTCCCTGACGTCCATGCCGGCGGCACGCGCCTGCTCGAAGCGGGCGGTGCGCTCCTCGGCGGTGTAGGTGAGCACAGCCTGAAGCGTGGGGAACTCCGCGTTGTCCCCGTCGAGGTACCCGATGCGGGCGTCGAGGCCGGGCAGCTCGGAGCGGGCGATGCTGACGACCTCTTCGGCGAGGCTGCGGGTGGCGCTACTGGGCGTGCCCGGCACGGCGAGGACGAGCGCGGGCGCGCCCTCGGGAGCCACCAGCGGCTCCGGACGGCGGTGCCGTCCGGGCTGGCGGGGTCGCGGCATTCGTACTGGGAGGCCGGACTCGGGTCCAGTGGGGGAACTCATGGCGCCGCATGTTACTGGCTTCTTGGGCTCCCCTGTTCGGGGAGGGGGCAGGTGAGCGGTATCCGTCCGGTTTTGTCTGATGAGTTACGTACCGATGGAATGACGTGCGGATGGTGCGCGACCGGATCAGTCACCCGACGGGATCAGTCACCCGACGGGGTTGCCACGCTCAGCATGGCCTTGTCACCCGGCAGAGTGAGCGGACCGGTGCTCAGCTCCGTCGCCAGGCGCACCGAGCCGTGCAGCGGATCGCCCTCGGCCGGCACCCGGCGCGCGTGCGGGAGCCGCTGCGCCAGTTCCTCGTCGAGGGGGACGAGGAGCGGGTCGCCCATCCTGAACAGGCCGCCGGTGACGGCGACGCGCGGCTCACCGCCGGACGGGCACACGGCCGCCGCGGAGTCGGCCATGTGCCGGGCGGCCGCGCGCAGGATGGCCGACGCCACCGGGTCCCCGTCCGCGCAGGCGGCCACCCGGGGTGCGAACGAGGCGAGGACGGCGGGCCGGTCCGGGCGCGGATACAGTGCGCCGGGCAACCCCGCCACGGGCCCGAACACCTCCTCGGCGCAGGCCAGCAGCCGGGCCGAGCCTCCCTCCCGCCCGTCATGGGCCCGCAGCGCCGCCTCCAGCCCGGCCCGCCCGATCCAGGCGCCGCCGCCGCAGTCGCCGAGCAGATGACCCCAGCCGTCCGCCCGACGCCAGCCCGCCAGGTCGGTGCCGATCGCGATCAGTCCCGTACCGCCGGCGATCACGGCACCCGGCCGGGGCCCGAGGGCACCCGCGTACGCGGTCACCGCGTCCGCGGCCAGCGCGACCCTGCGCACGCCGAACTCCCGGGCCAGGGCGCCCGGCAGCTCCGCGCGCAGCCCGGCACCGAGAGAGGCGAGCCCGGCCGCGCCGACGACGGCGGCGGTCAGCCGCACGGGACCGGCCTCGGCGGTCAGGGCACGCACCAGGGGCACGAGCCGTGCCATGAAGTGCTCGGGGTCGATGCCCCGGTCACCCGTGCGCACCGGCTCGTCGGAAGCCCGCCGGGCGAGCGGTCCGCGCTCGGCGGTTCCCGCGACCACCCGGAGCCCGGACCCGCCGGAGTCCACGGCGAGAAAGCCGGAACCTGCCGACGCCCAGCCTTCCGACGCCGAGTCCTCCGACGCCCCGGTCACGGCAGGCGCCAGTCCACGGGTTGACCGCCCTGCCGGATCAGCAGGTCGTTGGCCCGGCTGAACGGACGTGAGCCGAAGAAGCCCCGGTCCGCCGACATGGGGGAGGGGTGGGCGGATTCGACGGAGGGCAGATCGCCGAGCAGCGGGCGCAGGTTGCGGGCGTCACGGCCCCAGAGGATGGACACCAGGGGCTTGCCGCGCGCCGCGAGGGCCCGGATCGCCTGCTCGGTGACCTCCTCCCAGCCCTTGCCCCGGTGGGCACCGGGCTTGCGCGGGGCAGTGGTGAGCGCCCTGTTGAGCAGCAGCACGCCCTGCCGCGTCCACGGCGTGAGGTCACCGCTGGACGGCTGCGGCAGGCCCAGATCGGCGTGCAGCTCCCGGAAGATGTTGATGAGGCTGCCGGGCAGCGGCCGCACCTCGGGCGCGACCGAGAACGACAGTCCCACCGCGTGCCCCGGGGTGGGGTACGGGTCCTGACCGACGATCAGGACCCGTACGTCGTCGAAGGGCTGCTGGAAGGCCCGCAACACGTTCGGCCCGTCCGGGAGGTAGGTGCGTCCCGCGGCGATCTCCGCGCGGAGGAAGTCCCCCATGGCGGCGACGCGTTCGGCCACCGGTTCCAGGGCCTTCGCCCAGCCCGCTTCGACGATTTCATGCAAGGGTCGTGGTGCCACGGGCGTCACCCTACTGCCGTACGGGCAGCCGGGATCAACCGGTGGCCAAGGCCCGCTCCTCAGCTCATCCCTCGCCCCGTCCCCCGACCGGTCGCCGCTCTCGTCCTCCCCTCAGCCGATCAGCCGACGACCGCGGCCCGCACGCACAGCACGTCCGGCAGATGCGAGGCGAGCTGCTGCCAGCTGTCGCCGTCGTCCGCCGAGGCGTACACCTCGCCGTTGCGGTTGCCGAAGTAGACGCCCGCCGGATCCGCGTCGTCCGTGCACATCGCGTCGCGCAGGACCGTGCCGTAGTGGTCCTCCTGGGGCAGCCCCGCCGAGAGCGGCTCCCAGCTCTTGCCCGCGTCCGCGGTCCGGTAGACCCGGCACCGGTGGTCGGCCGGGACCCGGTCGGCGTCGGCGGTGATCGGGAACACGTACGCGGTGTCGGCTCTGTGCGGATGGGCGGCCGCCGCGAAGCCGAACGTGGAGGGCAGGCCCTCACCGATGTCCGTCCAGTGCGCGCCCGCGTCGTCGCTGCGGTAGACACCCCAGTGGTTCTGGAGGTAGAGCCGGTCCGGGTTCGCCGCGTCCCGGGTCACCTTGTGCACGCACTGGCCGAACTCCGGGTTCGGGTCGGGCAGGAACACCGCGGAGACGCCCGAGTTGGACGGCGCCCAGGTCGCACCGCCGTCCAGCGTGCGGAACACGCCGGCGGTCGAGACGGCGACCGTCACCGCCTTGGCATCGCGGGCGTCGGTGAGCACGGTGTGCAGGCCCTCACCGCCGCCGCCCGGCATCCACTTCGACCGCGTGGGGTGCTCCCACAGGGGCCGGACGAGCTCGAAGGTCTCCCCGCGGTCCTCCGAGCGGTACAGCGCGGCCGGTTCCGTGCCCGCGTACACCACGCCCGGCTCGGCCGCGGCCGGATGCAGCTGCCACACCCGCTCCAGGGACGCCCCCGTGTCCTTGGGGAACTTGACGGCCGGCCGGGCCGGTTCCGTCCAGCTCCGGCCCAGGTCGTCGGAGTGGAACACGGACGGGCCCCAGTGCGCGCTGTCGCCGCCGGCCAGCAGCCGCGGCGTCGCGGTGCGGGTGTCGATGGCGACCGAGTACACGGCCTGCGCGTTGAAGTAGGGGCTCTCGTCGAACTGCCAGGCGCCACCGTCTCGCCGGCGCCCGATGAACAGGCCCTTGCGCGTGCCCACGGCGAGCAGTACCTCGGTCATGCCGATCACCTCCGCGGCGTCGTCGTCGACGCCCTCGTCTCAGACATGGGCCAGTCTGCACCCCACCACTGACAGTCACCCCCGGAGCGGACTCCGGCGCAGGTCAGGGCCGTGTCGAAGCCGTATGCGGGCGCCCGTCCGCCTCGTCCCCGAAGGCGCCGCAATCCCACCGCGGCGCCCTCCCGGGGTACGTGCAGTGAGCATCCAGCGGCCCTCTTCCGTATGGGGAGGGCGGCGGGATGGTCATGCGCTCGTGAGGAGGATGCCTTCGATGGCGTTACGTGGTCCGAAGGTGTGGCTGTGGCGCTGGCGGCGCAATCCGCTCAAGCGGCGCGCCGACAGGGTGGAGGCCTGGGTCGTGCTGGGCGTGTGGATGCTCACCGTGTTCGTCGCGGTGCTCGCCGGCCTGACGGTGAGCCGGACCGTCGAGGACGGGCTGGCCCGCGAGCGCGCCGAATGGCGCCCCCTGGTGGCCCGGCTCGCCGAGCGGGCTCCCGGCACGGCCTCCGAGAAGGGCGATGTCTCCCATGCCGAGCACGTGTGGGCGGAGGCACGGTGGACCGCCGCGGACGGTTCCTCGCACTCCGGCCAGGTGCGAGTCCTGGAGGGCAGCCGGGCCGGTTCGCCCGTCACCGTCTGGACGGACCGCGAGGGCCGCCAGGTGGCTCGCCCCGTCACCGAGTCCCAGGCCCGCATACGCGCTTGCCTGATCGGCGGCGTGGCGGGCATCTGCGCGGCGACCGCGCCGCTCGCCGGTGGCCGCGTCGTGCGCCGCCGCCTGGAGCGCCGCCGCATGGACCAGTGGGACGCCGAGTGGTCCCGCTTCGGGCCGCTGTGGGGGCGCACGACGGGGTGACCGGATGGGGCGGTTCCATCGTGGCGGATGGCCGGTCGCGTTCGGGCACAGGTGGCACGGTTCCTTCTGATCGGGTGGCAGGCCGCTGCGGGCGGGGTGGGATGGCCCGGGCCCGCCCGTCCTCGCCCGACGCCCTATCCGCGCCCCTCCCGGCCCAGCGCCACCCGGCACACCCGCAGCAGCCCCTCGTCCTCATGGATGTCGTGGCGGTCGTAGCCGCCGGCGCCGGCCCGATGCCGTCGGGGGGACCTGAGTTCCGCTCGCAGCAGGTCGTGCAGGGGCGCTCCCCCGGGACCCAGCGCTGCCACGCACCCGGCGATCGTGGTGCGGGTGCGCGGGTGCTCGACCCATGCGGCGCGGAGGACGGGAAGAACCCGCTCCGGCTCCCCGGCGATGCGCCACACCGCGCACGCCGCCGCGGCCCGTTGCGACGCGTCGCCGGAGCCGGTCATCCGGCGCAGTCCGGGCAGGGCCGTGGCGGCCGCCGGCCCCAGCGGTCCGAGTACGTGCGCGGCAGCCGTGGCAGCCGCGGGGCGACCCCGGCCGCTCCCGGGCCCCGTAAGCCTCCGGAGCAGCACGGGCACGACGGTTTCCGCCTCACCCGTGACCGACCACAGCGCGTCCGCGGCCGCGACGGCGCAGTCGGTCTGCAGCAGCCCGCGCAGATCCGGGATCGCCTCGCGCGCGGCGCCGCCGAACGCGCCGAGCGCACGGACCGCCGCCCCCGTGACGGCATCCCGCAGCCGCAGCCCGTCCGGCATGCCGCGCAGCAGGCGCAGCACCGACGGCACGGACTCGGCGTCGCCCAGCGCCGCGAGTGCCGACAGGAGGGGAACGGCCCGCTCGTGTGTGTCGGGGCCGTCGAGCGGAACACGGGCGAGGCGTCGCCGCAGGGCCGGCGCGAGCGGCGCGGCCGCGCGGCCCAGGTGGGGTATGACCAGCCCCAGGTCGTGCGGTACGACCGGGCCCGCCAGCACCTCCGCCAGCACCGGCGTGGCCCGCGCGTCCCCCGTTCTGGCCAGCGCCTTGAGGGGGCCGTCCAGCGTCGGGGCTCCCCGCTCCCGGTGACGTATGCGGATCTCGGGACGGCAGTTCACCAGGGCGTGGAGGTGGTCCGCCGCGGGCAGGGCCAGTTCGAAGAGTTCCGCCAGGACGGTGACCGCCGCGTCGTGCAACCATCCCTCCTCGGCGCCCAGTTGGGCGCCTATGAGGGCGACCGGCTCCGCCGCACCGGCACGCCACTCGCGCAACAGCCCGGCCGACATCCACACGGCGTTGCACCGGTCCAGGGGGTCCGGGCTGGTCAACTGCCCGCACAGCAGGGCGACCCGGTCGGCCACCCTTCCGCCGAGCGCGGCGTGCAGGGTCCGCAGCAGCCGGGAGCCCTCCTCGTCCGAGGGCCGCAGCCGCCCGGCGAGCGTGTCCACACCGGTTCCGTCCTGTGCGAGTCACCCCGCGGACACGCTGCCCGGACCTGTCCCGGAGCAGCCGGACCACGGTCGGTACGAGATCCACGGGAAGCGACTCCGGTGCGCACTGCGTCAGCTGCCCGAGCGCGGCCAGCCGCAGCCCGGGGCCGTGGGGCGGCCCGCTGAGAGCCGCCAGCAGGTCCACGGCCTCGACGGCGTGGGCGCCGCCGGCCGTCAGGTGCCGCCGTGCGAACAGGCCGAGGCCCTCGGCCAGGGCGAGCAGGACCCGGTCGTCCCGCTTCACGGTGATCCGCTGCCGTATCAGGGCGAGCACACGCGCCGGCCGGTCGAGGAACCGCACGAGCGCCCCCGGAGCCGCCCGGCGCACTTCGGCATCCGCGTCCCCCGCCAGCCGGGCGAACACATCGCCACCCGCGCTCAGGGCGGCACGGGCCCTCGCGGCGGGATCATCGATTCCGCCCCCGTCGACCCCCTCCCCACCGGCCCCACCAATGCTGACGAGGAGCTCCACCACCCACGCCCGATCGCACACCTCCTCGCGGACGGCGAGCGCGAGGAGAAACGGAACACAGGCGAGCGTCGAGTCGTACACGTCTCCCTGGTGGTGCACGGCGCCGTACATCCGGTCGAGCGCGGTCTCCCGCTCGGCCGAGTCGGCGGAGGCCAGTCCCCGGAGCAGCCCGGGCACGTCCTCCGCGCTGCCGTCGGCATGCCGCAGCGAGGTCCAGTCGACCTCGTCGATCCCCCTGAACACGTTGTCCTCCCCAGGCGAAGTGCCAACTGACGGGGAGTCTGCACCACGGCACTGACAACGAAGCGGAATCGGGCGATGACTGTGCGCGAACCGTGTGCTGGTTGGCTGACCGTGGTTCAGTTCCCGCCAGGCAGCGCTCGCTCCACGATCGCGCCGAGGTCCGCACCCTCCGGCAGCGTCCCGAAGGCGTACCCCCAGTCGCCCCCGAGCCGGGTCGCGCAGAACGCGTCGGCGACCGCCGGCGGTGCGTACCGGACGAGGAGCGAGGCCTGGAGCGTCAGGGCCATGTCCTCCACGAGACGGCGGGCCGTCGTCTGCGACGCCCCGGGCAGCCGGTTCTTCAGCCGCGTCACGGCCGCGTCCAGCCGGGCGTCCGCTCCCCGGGCGAGCGCGAACTCGCTGAACAGGGCCTCGGCCGTGCCCGGTTCGCGGCTCAGCGCCCGCAGCACGTCAAGGGCGTTGACGTTCCCCGAGCCCTCCCAGATCGACAGCAGCGGAGCCTCGCGGTAGTGCCGGGGCATGCCCGAGTCCTCGACGTAGCCGTTGCCGCCGAGGCACTCCAGGGCCTCCGCCGTGAAGGCTGGGCCCCGCTTGGTCACCCAGTACTTGCCGACGGCGGTGGCGATCCGGCGGAACGCGGTCTCCTCGGCGTCCCCGCGGATCGCCCGGTCGGCCGCCCCGGCCAGCCGCAGGGTGAGTGTCGTGGCGGCCTCGGACTCCAGCGCGAGATCGGCCAGAACGTTGCGCATCAGCGGCTGGTCCACCAGCCGCGCGCCGAACGCGCTGCGGTGCCGAGCGTGGTGCCCGGCCTCGACGAGGGAGGTGCGCATCAGCGCGGCCGACATCATCACGCAGTCCAGCCGCGTGCAGTTGACCATCTCGATGATGGTCTTGACGCCCTGCCCCTCCGGCCCCACCAGCCAGGCGACGGTCCCGTCGAACTCGGGCTCGGAGGAGGCGTTGGACCGGTTGCCCAGCTTGTCCTTCAGCCGCTGGATGCGGAAGGTGTTGCGGGTGCCGTCGGGCAGCACGCGCGGCACCAGGAAGCAGGACAGTCCGCCCGGGGCCTGCGCCAGCACCAGGAACACGTCGCACATCGGCGCCGACGTGAACCACTTGTGCCCGCGCAGGGTGTACACCTCTGGTTCGGACGTGGGCGTGGCCGTCGTGGTGTTCGTCCGGACGTCGGAGCCGCCCTGCTTCTCGGTCATCCCCATGCCCGCCAGCAGCCCGCGCTTGTCCGTCGGCACCCGGAGTCCCGGCTCGTACTCCCGGCTCGTCAGCAGTGGTTCGTAGACCTTCGCCAGCTCAGGCTGCCTGCGCAGAGCGGGGACGGCCGCGTAGGTCATCGACGTCGGGCAGCCGTGCCCCGCCTCGGTGTGCCCCCACACCAGTCCGCCGGCGGTCCGGGCGACGTGGGCCCCGGGCCGGTCGTCCGCCCAGGGCGACGCGGCCAGGCCCGCGGCGATCGCGGCGCCCATCAGGTGGTGCCAGCTCGGATGGAACTCGACCTCGTCGACGCGGTTGCCGTACCGGTCGTGCGTCCGCAGCTCCGGCTCGTGGCGGTTGGCCAGGTCGGCCCACTCCCGCGCCTGGACACTGCCGGCCTGCCTGCCGAGCCGCCGCAGGTCCTCCTCGGCCCACCCGGCACCCTCCCGCCGCAGCCCCTCCAGCAGGGCCGCGTCCTCGGAGGCGTCGTACGGGGCGAGCGGCGGGGCCTGGTTGGTGACGTCGTGCGTGGCGGGTCCGCCGTACGTCTGCTGTGCGTCGAGTATCGAGACCATACGTCGAGTGTTGCACTTGCTCTACGGCCGCAGCAATCCTGCAACAAGGAATTCCGCCGCGTACAGTACGTGACCATGCCGATGAACGTCCCGGCGCGGCCCGGCGCGCTCGATCTGCGGCCGCTGTCCGCGCGGTCGGTCGTGCTGAGCCTGCTCCTCGGCACGCATCCCCCCGAACTGCCGGTCCGGGAGCTTCTGCGGCTCGTGGAGGGCTTCGGCGTCGGGGGCTCCACACTGCGGGCGGCGCTCAGCCGGATGGTGGCCGCCGGTGATCTGCGGCGTACCGACACCGGCTACCGTCTCAGCGACCGGCTGCTGGATCGCCAGCGCCGCCAGGACGACGCCGTGCACCCGCGCACGCGCGCGTGGGGCGGCGACTGGGAGATGGTCGTGATCACCGCGACGGGACGCGGCCCCGCCGAACGCGCCGACCTGCGCGCCCGGCTGACCGCCCTCCGGCTCGCCGAACTCCGCGAGGGCGTCTGGCTCCGCCCCGCCAACCTGGCCCGCGCCCTCCCCGGCGACCTGGACCGGGTGGCCCAGCACTACACGGCCCGCCCCGACCGGCCGGCCCGCGACCTGGCCGGGAGCCTGTGGCCGCTGGACGCCTGGTCCACCACGGCCCGCGCGCTGCTCGCCCACATCGCCGAGGCTCCTCGCCCGGCCGACCGCCTGACCGCCTTCGCCGCCGTCGTGCGGCACCTGCTGGCCGACCCCGTCCTGCCGCCGGGACTCCTGCCGGCCGACTGGCCGGGAGCCGAGCTGCGCGCCGCCTACGCCGACTACCAGCGCGAGCTGGTCGGGGAGGTACGCGCGCGTGTGCGCGGCGCATGACGTGGGCGGCCGTGCGCGGCGCCCGCCTGGACGCTGCGCACGGCCGCCTTCACCGTGGGGGGTTGCGGTGGCCCGAGGGGCTACTTGTAGGTGATGTCCGAGGTGGAGTAGAGGCAGTTCTTGCTGTCGGGTCCGGATCCGACAGCGGTGTTGTTGTTGTACTTCTGGCAGGGGACGACCTTGCGGCCGGAGTCGTTGCGGATCGTGATGCCCCGCAGCGTCGCCACGTCGTTGCGGTTGACGTTGATGCCGACGAGCCGGGCGGTGGTACCCGTGCCGGTCACGTCGATGGTGTTGAGGTTGACCTTGCGGGTGTACTGCGTGGAGCAGTCGCCGCAGGAGCGGTAGAGCGTCTTGAACTCCTGCACCGCGAAGTTGGAGATGTTCAGGGTGCCGCCACCGTTGTGCTGGAAGACCTTGTCCGCCGCCTTCTTCGCGCCGCCGCCGATCACGTGGTACGTGGCGCCGGTGCCGCCGCGGAAGGTGGCGGCGTCCTCGCCGACGTCCTCCCACCAGACGTTCTGGAGCGTGCAGCTGCCCTCGCAGTGGATGCCGTCGGCCGCGGGGGCGCCGAGGATGACGTTCTTCAGCACCGCGCCGTCCGCGAGCTTGAAGATCGGGTCCTGGCCCTCCTCCTGGCCGTCACCGGCCAGGCTTCCGGTGCCGTAGAAGCGCTTCATCCCGTAGTCCTTGGTGCCGGACACGGAGATGGTGGTGGAGGTCCCCTGGCTGCCGTTGGGGGCCGGCCAGGTGGCGGCGCTCGCCGTCGGCGCATTGGTGGTCATGATCATGCCAACCGACAGGCCGAGGGTGGCCAGCGCGCCGGTCAGCGCGCGCCTGCGGGCGCGCGGACGTGTCGCAGAAGTCATGTCCCGATTCCTTCTGTCGTCTGGAGCGTATGGGGGGTGTCCGAGCGGACGGGGTGTCAGAGCTTTCCGGCCCCCGCACCCGACGTCACCGAGGTGACGACGGACGAGGCCGGCTCCGCCGTGTAGGCGTACGGCGGGCTGGTGAAGGTGCCGACCCGCGAGATCTCGGTGGCGGCTCCACCGAGGTCGTTGCCGTGCAGGTTGGCGTATCCGTCGACGTCGCTGCTGCGGTTCGTGGTGACCGCGACCTTCGTCGAGCGGAAGACGTTGTTCTCGACCAGCATCTGGGCGCCCATGCGCGAGTGGCAGGCGGTGTCGGCGCCCTCGACGTAGTTGTTGTAGAAGTGCCCGGTGCCGAAGCGCAGGCTGGGGATGCGCGAGTACACGTTGGCGAAGTGGTTGTGGTGGTACGTCACCTTCAGCCGGCCGGTGTCCTCGCTCGCGTTGTTGTCGCTGTGGCCGACGAGCGAGCCCTTGAAGTGGTTCTTGAAGGTGTTCCAGGACACCGTGACGTCGTCCGCGCCGTGGTTGACGTCCAGCAGGCCGTCGTAGTGGTCCTTGTCGTGATCGCGGTCGGCCGAGAAGGAGTTGTGGTCGATCCAGACCTTGCTCGACGCCTCGACGGTGATGCCGTCGGCGGGCGCCAGCGGCTTGCTGATGTTGAGGTTGCGGATGACGACGTTCGAGACCTTCTTCAGCCGGAGCCCGCCGCCGGTGAACCCGGAGGCCGAACCCACGCCCAGGACGGTCGTGTTGGACCCGATGTCGACCTGGCCACTGAGCGATATCAGGCCGTTGACCCGGACGACCTTGGCCGAGTTGCCGGTCACGGCCGACTTGAAGGCGCTCAGCGTGGAGACGGTGACCGCCGAGGCGCTGCCGCCGCCGGTCGTCCCCGCGCCGAACCCGACCGGCGGGCTCTCGGCGGCCCCGGCCGGCTGGGGAACGGCCAGGACCGCCGCGGTCGCCAGGGCTGATGCGGCGGCGAGAGCCAGGGTGGATCGGCGGACCCGTGTACGTGGGGGATGAGTACGCATGTGGGGTGCGTCCCTTCATGGTGCCTTCATGGTGCCAGGTCGATCATGTACATGAATGACGTTCGCCATGTTGTTCACCGTGCGCGCTGTGTGCGGCCGGTCCGGAGGTCCTGCCATGCACCAGGGGTGCACTTCCCTGGGTCGGACAGGCCCCGGCGGGCGCCCTGGCGGTGGCGCTTCCCGGTCACACTGCTGAACGGAACGTAGGGGGCAAGCGCTTTCTAGTCAACGCCTCGCGCAGAACACATTCGGCCGGACCCGGACGGAGCGGGGGTGCTGCGGGAAGCAGTGTGGGAGCGCTTCCATGGGGGCCATGTCCATGCCACCATGCCGATCGGACGCTCCGCTTCACGAGAGGGCGGGTCGATGAGGACTCACGGCCGGCCCTGCCGATCCGGACGAACTCCACCTGGTGAACCACCGCACGACGTACTGCGAGCCGCGCCTCACAACCGAAGGGACCCGGACGTGCCTGCCACCCCCCACCCCGCGACGAGGAGACCGCTGCGGTCGACGCTCCTGGCGCTCCTCGCCACGCTGCTGCCGTTGCTGGCGGCCACCGCGCTCACCGCGCCCGCGGCCGCCGCCCGCGAGCCCGCCCGAGAGGCCGCCGGTGCGAAGGCCGTACCCACCGCGGCCCTCACCGAGGTCACGGGCTTCGGCACGAACCCGAGCAACCTGCGGATGTACCTGTACGTGCCGGAGAGTGTCAAGCCGAACCCGGCGGTCGTGGTCGCCGTGCACTGGTGCACCGGCTCGGGACCGGACATGTACAACGGCACCGAGTACGACACCCTGGCCGACCAGTACGGCTTCATCGTGCTCTACCCGTCCGTCACGCGCAGCAGCAAGTGCTTCGACGTCTCCTCGCCCCAGGCGCTGCGCCGCGGCGGCGGCAGCGACCCGGTCGGCATCAAGTCGATGATCGACTGGGTGACCCGCACCTACGACGCCGACACCGGCCGGGTGTTCGCCACCGGCGTCTCCTCCGGCGCCATGATGACGAACGTCCTGCTCGGCGACTACCCCGACGTGTTCGCGGCGGGCGCCGCCTTCTCCGGCGTGCCGTTCGCCTGCTTCGCCACCACCGACGGCTCCGAGTGGAACAGCAACTGCTCGGGCGGCACGGTCACCCACACCCCCAAGGAGTGGGGCGACCTCGTCCGGAACGCGTACCCCGGCTACAGCGGCCCCCGTCCGCGTATGCAGATCTGGCACGGCACCGAGGACGACGTCCTGCGCTACCCCAACTTCGGCGAGCAGATCAAACAGTGGACGAACGTACAGGGTGTGAGCCAGGCGCCGGCCGTCACCGACACGCCCCAGTCCGGCTGGACCCGCACCCGCTACGGCGGCACGGGTGACCAGGCGCCCGTGGAGGCCATCAGCCTCCAGGGTGTCGGCCACAACCTGTACGCCCACGGCATGGCCTCCCGCGTGCTCACCTTCTTCGGCCTCGACAAGTCGGGCCCGGCTCCTCAGCCCCAGCCCGGCGCCTGCAAGGTGACGGCCGCGGTGAACGCCTGGAACACCGGCCTGACCGCCTCCGTGACCATCACCAACACCGGCACGACGACGGTCAACGGCTGGAAGCTCGGCTTCACGCTCCCGTCCGGGCAGACGGTCACGGGCGGCTGGGGCGCCACCTACACGCCCTCGTCCGGGTCGGTGACCGCGACCAACGTGTCCTACAACGGCAGCATCGCCCCGGGCGCGAGCGTGAGCATCGGCTACCAGGCCGCTCACGGCGGCAACAGCGCCGCTCCGGCCGCGTTCACCCTCAACGGGACGGCGTGCGCGACCGGTTGACGTCGGCGGTGTGCCTCGGGGCCTGGGTGCCGGCTCAGACCGAACGGTGGTACTGGTCCGGCACCCGCACCTCGGCACCGAGTTCCCGCGCCGCGAGCCGGGCCCACGAAGGGTTGCGCAACAGCTCACGGCCGAGCAGGACCGCGTCGGCCTCGCCGTTGGCGAGGATCTTCTCGGCCTGCTCGACCTCGGTGATCAGCCCCACCGCGGCCACCGGCAGCGTCGTCTCCTGCTTCACCCGGGCGGCGAACGGCACCTGGTAGCCGGGGCCGGTGGGGATGCGCACGCCGGAGGCGTTGCCACCGGAGGAGACGTCCAGCAGGTCGACGCCGTGGGCGCGCAGGTCGGCGGCGAAGCGGACGGTGTCGTCCGCGGACCAGCCGCCCTCGTCGAGCCATTCGGTCGCCGAGATCCGGAAGAACAGCGGCTTGTCCTGCGGCCACACCTCCCGTACGGCGTCGACGACTTCGAGCGCGAAGCGGGTGCGGTTCTCGTACGAGCCGCCGTAGGCGTCGGTGCGGTGGTTGGAGTGCGGGGAGAGGAACTCGTTGATGAGGTAGCCGTGGGCGCCGTGGATCTCGGCGATCTCGAAACCGGCGGCGAGCGCGCGGCGGGCCGCGTCCGCGAAGTGCCCGACCACGTCCTTGATCTGGTCGACGGTCAGCTCGGCCGGGACCGGGTGCCGGTCGTCGAAGGCGAGCGGGCTCGGCGCCACCGGGTCCCAGCCGTGGGCCTCCGGGCCGACCGGGGTGCCGCCCTTCCAGGTGCGGTCGGTCGACGCCTTGCGGCCGGCGTGGGCCAGCTGGATCGCGGGCACCGTGCCCTGCGCGGTGAGGAAGCGGGTGATGCGGCGGAACGCCTCGACCTGGGTGTCGTTCCAGATGCCGAGGTCGTACGGCGAGATGCGGCCCTCCGGGGACACCGCGGTGGCCTCGACGATGATCAGGCCCGTGCCGCCGGTGGCACGGGCGGCGTAGTGCGCGAAGTGCCAGTCGTCGGGGGCGCCGGTCTCCGGGCCCTCCGGTGCGGCCGAGTACTGGCACATCGGGGGCATCCACACGCGGTTCGGGATCGTCACATCGCGCAGGGTGTAGGGCTCGAAGAGCGAGGTCACGGCGGACTCCATTCGTCACGGGGCCGATGTCGACTCGTACGATAGGCATCGTAGTACGGTGGATGTCAAACTACGAGGGTTCTCGTACTATGGGATCCCCGAAGGAAAGTGGAGCCGCCGTGACCTCTCCCGCCGTCAGCAGCCGCGACCTGCCGCATCCCGCGCGTGACGAGATCCGGCTGGAGGGGGTGCTGCATGCGCTCTCCGATCCGATGCGGCTGCGGATCGTGCGGGAGCTCGCCGCGGTCAGCGGGGAGTTGTCCTGTTCGCACTTCGACCTGCCGGTCACGAAGTCGACGACCACGCATCACTTCCGGGTGTTGCGGGAGAGTGGGGTGATTCGGCAGGTGTATCGGGGGACGGCCAAGATGAACGGGCTGCGGCGGGGGGATCTGGATGAGCTGTTTCCGGGGTTGCTGGATGCGGTGCTCGATGCGGCGGCTCGGCAGGCTGTCCACGGAGGCTGAGTCTTCGTGATTGCTGCGGGCCCTTCGTGGCTGGTCGCGCAGTTCCCGCGGCCCTTAAAGGCTGTCGCCCTGCACGGCGTTCATCAGGGACTGCCAGTCCGGGAGTTTGACCACCCCACGGCCCAGTGATGCGCCCAGCTCCGCTTCCGCTCGCTCGATCGACTGCCAGCCCCTCCACTCGACCGGGGCGGCGCCCTCCGCGCGCAGGGCCGTGAGCGGGTCGTCGGGGACGATCCTGGCCCGGAGGACGGACGCGTCCTCCAGGAGGGACGTCGCCGTCTCCTTGGCGCAGGGGCGGTTCGTGCCGATGACGCCTGTCGGTCCCCGCTTGATCCAGCCGGCCACGTACTCGCCCGGCGCGACGACGCCTTCGCGCAGGACGCGTCCGGCCAGATTCGGCACCGTGCCGCTGTCCGCGTCGAACGGCAGCCCCTCCAGCGGCACTCCCCGGTAGCCCACCGAGCGCAGCACCAGCTGGGCCTCGATGTCCTCGAACCGGCCCGTGCCCGTCACGCCGCCGCGCCCGTCCGGGGCGGTCCGCTCGAACCGCACCGCGCCCACGTGGCCCTGCTCGGCGAGCAGTTCGACCGGGCGGAGGAAGAAACGCGGCCGGATCCGGCGCGGGGCGCCGCTCGGTGGCGTCCCGGACCAGCCACGCAGCACCTCCACGTTGCGGCGCTGCGGGGCGGGCAGGGCGGACGGGTCGGTGTATCCGGGGTCCAGGGCCAGCTCGGCCGGGTCCACGGTGATGTCGGTGTCCGGGAGGCTGCCCAGCTCGCGCAGCTCCTTGGTGGTGAAGCGGGCCTGGGACGGGCCTCGCCGGCCCACCATGTGGATCTCGGTCACCCGGCTCGCCGCCAGTGTCGTCAGGGCCGCCTGCGGCATGTCGGTCGGGCTGAGCTCGGCCAGGCCGCGCGCCAGCATCCGGGTGACGTCCACGGCGACGTTCCCCACGCCGATCACCACGGCCGACCGGGCGTCCCGCAGGAACCCGGCGTCCACGGCGTCCGGATGGGCGCTGTACCAGGCGACGAACTGCGTCGCCGACCAGCTGCCCGGCAGGTCCTCCCCGGGGATGCCCAGATGCCGGTCGGTGGCGGCGCCCACGCAGTACACCACCGCGTGGTAGAGCTCCCGCAGCCGGGCGACCGGCACCCCGCCGGGGCCGGCCTGGATGCCGCCGAGGAACCGGACCCGGTCGTGCTCCAGGATCGTGCGCAGGTTGTTCTGGAGCGACTTGATCTTCTCGTGGTCCGGAGCCACGCCGTAACGGACCAGGCCGTACGGGCACGGCAGCCGGTCCAGCACGTCGACGCGTACCTCGGGGTCCTGCTGGACGAGGCTCTGGGCGGTGTAGCACCCGCTCGGCCCGGAGCCAACGACGGCGACTCGCAGCACGGCGGAACTCCTTACCCGGGGATCCCGAGGGATCTCACGAGAGCGCTGATGCCTCCAGCATCGCACCGGCCGGGCTCCGCTGACAGGGTGCAGTGCTCCGCTCGGGGCGCGTGTCCGATCTATAGGGAATGTGATCATTAGGTTACGTTCAGTGTGTGCTGGAAGCATCCTTTCTTAAACTTTCTGATCGCTCTCCGGCGGACGGCGCGGTGTCCGTGCGGCCCGCGTGGGAAGTGCGGGAGAACGAGGACGCCACGCGGTGGTTCGACGTCCGGCTGGTCTTCACGGACGGCGCCCACGTCGACGCGCTGGCGGTCGTGGCCGGGGGATGCGTCGGCGTGGAGGACGTACGCGCGCAGCCCGCGCTGTCCCTCGACGACTTGGCGGTGCTCGCCGACTGGATCGAGGACTCGCTGGCCGAGGCGTGCGGTGCCGGTGCCGGGACGGCTCCCGAAGGCGGCGGAGGGCAGGGGCGGCGGGCCCGGCCGGCCTGGCCGCCCGGTGCGCAGGGGCGGTGGCTGGTGGCCCGGGAGTACCGCGCGGCCCAGCGGCAGGGTGCCGATCCGGTCCTCGCCGTGATGTGCGCGACGGGGCACAGCCGCCGCACATCCCTCAGGCTGATCGGCCAGGCCCGCGACGCCGGGCTCCTGACACCGCGCCGCGCCCGGCGCTGAACGGCGCTGAACGGGACCGAACCGGGGCGCGACCCGGACCGGAATTCGGCTAGAGCATGTCCCGCATCCGCGTGATCTCGCTCGTCTGCTGGGCGATCACCTCGTCTGCCATCTCCTCGATGCGGATGTTGTTGCCCTGCCCCTTCACGTCCGTGGCCATCGTGATCGCACCCTGGTGATGGGTCGTCATCAGCGTCAGGAAGAGCTGGTCGAAGGCCTTTCCGTCGGCCGCGCGGAGCTTCTTCAGCTGGGCCTCGGTCGCCATCCCGGGCATCACGGCGTGCTCGTGCCGTTCCGCCTTCAGCGGCTTGCCGTGCGACTTCAGCCAGCCTTTCATGGCCTCGATCTCCGGCTTCTGGGCGGCGGCGATCCGTGCGGCGATCCGTTTCACCTTGGCCGACTCGGCGCGCTGCGGGGCGAGTTCGGTCATCACGAGGGCCTGGGCGTGGTGTTCGATCATCATGCGGACGTAGGAGACGTCCGCCGAGTTGGGGGAGTCGTTCTCCGAGCGCCGGCCGGCCGCTTCCTCGGCGGACAGGGTGCGGTTCGGCTCGCCGGGCTCACCCGGCGCGATCACGGCGGGCCCGTCCGCGGCGGCCGGCTTCCGGTCCGGACCGGAGTCGCAGCCGCCGGTCAGGAGCGCGGCCAGGGCGACCAGCCCCGTCGCGGCGACGGACGTACGGGACGCGCGGCGGAAGAGCACAACGACCTCCGGTGACGGGCGAGTTGACGGACATCTCGGGATGCTGACGACCCTTCGGGCGTCCTTCACGGGTCATTTAAGAGCCTGTTGATGCCTGTTGGTATGTGCATGGCGAGGACGATACTGCGTGGTGCGTGAACCGTTCCGCAGCGAACGGAACCAGGGAGGAAAACAGTGATCCTGTTCAACGACCGCAGAACACGCCACAGACGCCTGGGCGCCTGCGCGATCGCCGGCGGAGTGCTGGCCGCGCTCCTCGTGGCGGCGCCGGCAGGGGCCGTCCCCGACCCGGGGGACGCGCCGTCCACGCCGAAGGAGGTTTCCAAGAGCGCGCGGGCAAAGGCGCGTGAGGCCATCGAAAGCGGTGAGATACCCGGCCAGGACCAGATCGTCCACTCCGCCAACATCGAGCACGTCGCCAACGTCCCCAAGGACGTGCTGCCGGGCACCAACTCGGATCTCGCCTTCCAGGGCAGGTACGCCTTCGCCGGCAACTACGACGGCTTCCGCATCTTCGACATCAGCGACCCGACGTCACCGAAGACGGTCGCCCAGGTGCTGTGCCCGGGCTCGCAGAACGACGTCTCCGTCTCCGGCAACCTGCTGTTCCTGTCCACCGACTCCTCGCGCAGCGACAGCAGTTGCAACAGCACGACACAGCCGGCGACCGAGAAGTCCTCGTGGGAGGGCATGAAGGTCTTCGACATCAGCGACAAGCGGAACCCGAGGTACGTCGCCGCCGTCGAGACCGCCTGCGGCTCCCACACCCACACGCTGGTGCCCGAGCGGCGGAACGTCTACGTGTACGTCTCGTCGTACTCGCCGAACGCCGCCTACCCCGACTGCCAGCCGCCGCACGACGGCATCTCCGTCATCAAGGTGCCGCGCAACGCCCCCGAGAAGGCGGCGGTGGTGGGCTTCCCCGTGCTGTTCCCCGGTGAGGGGCCGGACGGTGGCGGCAACCCGGGCGGACCCACCAACCCGGGTGTGTCCAAGACCACCGGCTGCCACGACATCACGGTGCTGCCGTCGAAGGACCTGGCCGCGGGCGCCTGCATGGGGGACGGCATCCTGTTCTCCGTCAAGGACCCGGAGCACCCCAAGGTCATCGACCGGGTGCAGGACAACGTCAACTTCGCGTTCTGGCACTCGGCGACCTTCAACCAGAAGGCGAACAAGGTCGTGTTCACCGACGAGCTGGGCGGCGGCAGCGGAGCCACCTGCAACGAGGCGACCGGTCCGAACCGCGGCGCCGACGGCATCTACGACATCGTCGGCAAGGGCGAGGAGCGCAAGCTCGTCTTCCGCAGCTACTTCAAGATCCCCCGTCACCAGGCGGACACCGAGAACTGCGTCGCCCACAACGGCTCGCTGATCCCGGTGAAGGGCAAGGACCTGATGGTCCAGGCCTGGTACCAGGGCGGTGTCTCCGTCTGGGAGTTCACCGACTCCTCGAAGCCCCGGGAGATCGCCTACTTCGAGCGCGGCCCGGCGACCACCGACCGGCTGATCCTGAGCGGCTCGTGGTCGGCGTACTACTACAACGGCTACATCTACTCGAACGAGATCACCAAGGGCTTCGACGTCCTGAAGATCAAGGACCGGCGCACGGACCCGGCACGGTGGGTCCACCTGCGTGAGCTCAACGTGCAGACCCAGCCGGACTACTTCGACTGACCCCGCGGGCCGCACTCCGGTGCGTCCCCGGTCGCGAAGAACCGCGACAGATCCCTGTCGCTCCTCCCGCCGGAAGCCTCGGCCTCCGGCGGGAGGCCCAGTTCCCAGTCGAGCCGGTAGCGCCTGAACAACTCCGCCCGCAGCACCGGGACCGGCATCGGCACCCCCGGGACCAGTGCGGCGTACACGGCGCCCATCAGCAGGGCCCGCAGCATCGGGTAGTCGCTGTCGACGTCCCGCGACCCGTGCCGGGCGACGGTGTCCCGCAGCAGCTCCGCCAGGCGCCGCTGTTCCGGGCAGGGCACGAAGCCCTCGGCCTGCAACAGCCCGGCCATGTGCTGGCGCATCAGCACCGGCCGGTCCCGTGCCAGCCCCAGGATCGCGTCGATGGCCCGCGCCATCCGCTCCCGGCCGTCCTCGGTGCGCGGCTCACGCTCCAGCGCCTCCTCCAGCGTGCGGTGCATCAGCCGGTGCACGGCCGACTGCACGAGCTGGCGCTTGCCCGGGAAGTAGTACGAGACCAGACCACGGGCCGAGCCCGCCCGGTCGGCGATGTCGCCGAGCGTCGTGGCCTCGAAGCCGCGCTCGCCGACCAGCTCGACCGCCGCCTGCAGAAGCCGCTCCTTCGAACGCCTCCGCAACTCTTCATTGACCGAGGCGCTGCGCGGGGACATGCTGTAACTCCTGCGTTGACTGGCTGCCAGCCAACTATACTCAGAGGCGTCCGGCCAGGACCCGAGCGGTCCGGGCCGGCGATGCCGTCTGCCTCGGGCGACACGGGGGATCGTCCGAGGCGGGCGAGCGGACGGCCAGGGGACCTGCTGGTGGCCTCAGCTCACCAGATCCAGGACCGGCCGCAGCCCGTCCGGCCGCTCGGTCACCGGCAGATGGTCCACGAAGTGCACCCCGCAGCCCAGGGCGGTGGCCCCACCGTCCGCCCGGCGGTCGTCGCCGACCATGAGCGTCCGGCGCGGATCGGCGCCGAGCGCCTCGCAGGCGGTGGCGAACAGCCGCGGGTCCGGCTTCTGGATGCCGTGCTCGTACGACAGGACGTACACGTCGACGTAGCGGTCCAGGCCGTGCTCGCGGAACACCGGGCGCGGGTCCCAGCCGATGTTGCTGACCACCCCGACGGGGATGCCCCGCTCGCGCAGCGTGCCCAGCACCTCGACGGCGTCCGGGTACGGGGTCCATGCCGCCGGTGTCATGTGGCGGTCGTACAGCGCGTCGTGCAACGCCGGGTCGGGCAGTGTGACCTGGCGGGAGAGGCCGGTGTACGCGGCCCGGTGCAGTGCGGCGCTGCGGTCGCGGATCAGCCAGTTGTCGGCGAGTTCAGCCGGCACGCGTGCGGGATCACCACCGCCCGGCAGCGCCCCCGCTGCCTCCAGCGCACGCGCGGCGGCGGTCAACTCCGGCTCGGGGAAGGGGACTCCGGCCTCGGCGACGACGCCGCGCAGCCAGGAGTCGGTGGACTCGACACGGAACAGCGTTCCTGAGAAGTCGAACAGCACAGCCGTCATGGGGCGATCCTACGAGGCGGTGGTGTCCGGGCGGTCGCGCGGCTGCCGGTGCTCGTGTGTCCACACCGCAAGGGCCACCACCAGCGCGCCCAGCAGCCAGCCGCCCACCACGTCCGTCGGCCAGTGGACGCCCAGCCAGATTCGGGTCAGTCCCACGCCGACCACGGACACGACGGCCACGATCACGGCCGTACGCCACACGGCACGGCCGACGCCGTGCCGGCGCAGGAGCCACAGGAGGAGGCCGCACACCACCGTGGCGGTCATGGCGTGGCCCGACGGGAAGGCCGAGTAGTGGGCCGAGTCGACGGGGTCGGGCCAGACCGGGCGGGGGCGGTCCACCAGGGCCTTGAGGGCCTGCTGGAACAGCGTGCCCAGCGTGACGGTCAGCGCCAGCCACAGCGCCGTCCAGCGCGCCGCGAGGCGCACCACCAGCCACACGACCACGACCGCGCACAGCACCCGCATGGTCCACGGGTCCCACACCCAGTCCGTGAGGATGCGGCACGCCTGCGTGATGCCGGACTCCTCGACCGCCCAGCGGTGGGTGGTGGCGGAGATGTCCCCGTCCGTGCTGATCAGCGGGCTCCATCTGGCCGTGACGAGGGTCAGCAGCAGAGCCGAGCACAGGGCCAGGACGCCGGCCGACCGGGCGGCGGTGCCGTGCTGGGGGCGGGGCGGGGAGTCGACGGACCGGGTGTACATGATGCGATCCTCGCCGAACCGGGGGCTCCGGATCCAGTACGGCGGCGATCTTCGACACGCGGACCGCACACTTCGGCCACCCTGAGGCCACCCGCATGCCCGCGAAGCCCGGCACGGAGCCACAGGTGTCCCGGAACATGCATCCGGCTATCCCAGCGCCCACAGCCCCGGTACGAACGCCACGAACACTGGCACCACCGGCACCAGGGCGCCTGCCGCCGTCAGCCGCAGCCGGCGGGCCGGGGACAGCCGGTCCGGGGGAGTGAGCAACCGGCGCACCCGCGCCGGAACATGGGCCTGCGGCGTCGGGCAGGGGCCGAACACGCCGCGGTGCTCGTTCAGTTCCACCAGGGCCAGGGCCGTGGTCAGGCGGCCGAAGCGGCGGGACGCCGTGTCGTCGGCGGCGAGTTCGACCAGGCGGTGCATCTCGTCGCGGAACGCGGCGAACACCGGCACCTGCGGAAAGCCGCCCGCCAGTGCCGAGGAGCAGTTCAGCAGCCAGTCGTGCCGGGCCCGCGCGTGCCCCTGCTCATGGGCCAGCACGGCGTCCAGCCGGCGGCCCTTCAGCCGCCGCAACGCGGCCGTGGTGACGACCAGTTGCGGCGGAGCGCCGGGCTGCCACCAGGCATCGGGCCGCTCGCTCTCCAGGACGACGAGCCGGCCCGACACGGCAACCTCTCCCGGCAGCAGCGGCGCCCTGACCAGCAGATCAGCCCGCCGGCGGCGGTCCCGGGCGCGTGCCCCGCCGATCTCGCGGACCAGCATCGCAGCGCTCCACAGCCCGCCGCCGGCCAGCGCCACGGCGGTGGCCGCCGCCCAGGGGCCCGCCGTACCGAGGGCGTAGGCCTCGACGACCGGGCCCGGCGCCGTCGCGAAGACGGGCCCGCCGATCACGTGCCAGGCGGCTGCCGCGCTGAGCGTCATCGACAGCGCACAGCACACGAGCAGGGCCGCCACCACGCACTGCCACACCCACAGCGCCACGACCGGCTCACGATCGGGCCAGTCCGCCCGGGCGAGCAGCCGGGGGGCGACCACTGCGATCAGGGCGCCGAGCAGCAACAGTGCCGCGGGGAGCATCATGAGGCGCAGCCTATGAGCGATGCGCCGCGCAGGGATACGACTTGTGGCGCCGAAGTGACGCAGACAACGGATCCGTACGGCGGGCCGGGACGGTCCTGCTCACAGCGTCAGCAGCATCGCCACCATCGCGATCCCCATGGACAGTCGGCAGGCCCGCGCCAGCTCCGGCCGGTCGCCCCACCCGGCGGACCCGCCGCCCCCGGCCCCACTGCCCGCCAGGGCGGCCACCGGCACCAGCCGGACGCCGGTCATCAGCACGTATCCGGCGAAGTAGAGCAGCAACGCACCCGTCACGAGCGGGACCCCCGATCCCCCCTGTCCGTGCGCGTGTGCGGGAGCGCCCGCCATGACGACGGACATGTAGACCATGGCCCCGGCCCCCACCAGGTGGTGGAGGTGGTGCGCGCCTCCCCGCGCCGCCCACAGCGCGGGGACCGCTGCCGCCCCGAACAGCACCGCGTAGGCGAGCCAGGCCCACGGCGGTGGAGTGAACGCCGCCGTCGGCACGGCCATCGCGGCCATCCCGAAACCCATCAGCGCCTCACCGCCCGCGGCGCCGCGCTCCTCCCCGGCGCCGCTGCGCATCCGCACCAGGCAGTAGGCGCCGGTCACCGCGCAGAGCGCCACCAGCAGCCAGCCGGGCGTAGCCGGTCCGTGCACGCGCGTCCTCCCCGCTCGACGGTCGGTCAGCTCGGCAGTCGGTCCATCGATGCCCGGGCCGTGCGGCGCGCACGCGAGCGCAAGGATGCAAACGGGGAGCATTCGCCGGAGCACAGCAGGTGAGGGGATGTCCTCGGAGGTGACATCCGCCAGTGATGGGGGATATCGTTTTACGAGTAAAATACCTGTTAATCTTCTGTCCATGAGCAGTGCGACCCCCGCCCCCGTCTCCCCGCCCGCCCGGCGTCTCCCGCTGGCGGGCGTGCTGCGCGTCGGCCGTCCCTCGGACATCTGGTTCAAGCCCGCGCTGAGCGTGGTCGCGGCGATCGCCCCGCCCAACCTCACCCTGCTGGCGCTCGGCCGGCTCGACCTGGCGATGTACACGATGGCCGGATCCCTGTGCGCGCTGTACGCCCACAACCGGCCCTACGCCGCCCGGGCCGGGGCTCTGATGTGGGTGGTGCTCGGCATGCTCGGCGGGCTCGCCGTCGCCCTGGTCGCGGCCTCGCTCACCGGCAGCGCCGTGGTGCTGGTCACCGTCGGCGCGCTGCTGGCCGCCGCGCAGAAGGCGCTGTGCGACGCGACCCGGATCGGACCGCCCGGCCATGTCGTCCTCACGTTCGTCAGCTCCGCCTCGCTGTTCGCGCCGCAGACCCTCGCCCAGGTCCCCGGTCATCTGGCACTGGCCGCCGCGACGGGTGGCTGGGCCTGGCTGGTCTGCATGGCGTCCGCGCTGGTCCGCCCGCACGGCCCGGAGCGCCGCGCCACCGCCACCGCGCTGAAGGCCGCCGCCGCGTACGCCGACACGAGCGGCACCGGCGAGGGCCGGGCCCGCGCCGCGGGCTACGCCGCCGTGCAGGCCGCCTGGCAGTCGCTGCTGTCCGCCGGCGCCCGGTCCCGTACCCGGCGGGCCCTCGAAGGGCTCGTCGTCCGTGCCGAGGTGGCCCTCGCAGCACCCACGGAGGCGGACGCCGGCCGGCTGCGGGCATGGGCGGACGCACTGCGCGGCACCGGCCCCGTCCCGCGGGCCGGGCTGCCGCGGGTGGCCGCCGGCGAACTCGTCGCTGTGGACGCGGCCCGCGGCCTCTGGGCGCGGCTCGGCCCGCTGACGCCGCTCGCGGTACGCACCGCGCTCGGCTGTGCGCTCGCTGGGTACGCCTCCCTCGCCCTCGGCATCGGCCGCCCCTACTGGGCCCTGGTCACCGCCGCCTCGCTCTACCAGGCGAACATCGCCCTGACCTGGAGCCGGGCCGTCCAGCGCGTGGTGGGCAACGTCGTCGGAGTGCTCGTCTTCGCGGCCGTCGTACCGTTCGCGCACCTGGGCCGGGCGGCTCTCGTGGTGTGCTGCCTCGCGTTCAGCTTCGGCGCGGAGCTGCTGATCAGCCGCAACTACTGGCTCGGCAGCGTCTGCGTGACCCCCATGGCCCTGCTCGTCACCGAGTTCGCCCGGTACCAGAAGCCGGGCGAGCTGATGACCGAGCGGCTCGTGGACACGGTCGTCGGCGCCCTGGTCGGCTTCGCCGCCGCCCTGGCCGTCACCAACCGGAGGGCGGGCGACCGGGTCGAACGCGCCCTGACCGCCGCCGACCGGGCCCGCGAGCGCGCCGCCCGTCTCCTGGCCGAGCCGCACCCCGACCCCGCCGCCCTGGAGGCCGCCCGCCGCGCACTCGCCGTCGCCCTGGCCGATCTGCGCGCCACCGTCGACGCGGCGGCCGGCGAATGGTGGCAGCGCGCCCTGCCCCAGGAGCGGGTCGTGCTCGCCGAACAGTCCGGACACCGTACGCTCGCCGCGACGGCACGACGCCAGGGGCTGCTCCCGGACCGGGGCACGGACACGAAGACGGAGGACGCACGGCCATGACGGCGACGGATGGACCATCGCCCAGCGGAGGCGGCCCGGGGGAGGGCCCCCAGTCGGCGAGCGGGGCCGCGGACCCGGGGCCGGAGGTTTCCGCCCTGGGCGGCGGAGCTTCAGCCGCCGAAGCCGGCCAGGGCGGCGATGCCTCTGCGGCTGGTGGGAATCCGGGCCGTGAGGCAGCTGCGGCTCTGGCCGGTGAAACCCCTGCGGCCGCCGCAGGCCTGGAGGGTGAGCCCCCAGCGACCAGGCGGGCACCGGTCGGTGGTGACCTGGGCGGGCAGCGGCGGGGCGATACCGTCGCCGCCGTCGTCCGGCAGTGGCAGGCCGTCCATCCCGGGCTGGACACCGGTCCGATGGAGATCATCGGGCGGATCAACCGTTGCGCCGCCCTGCTCCAGCAGGCCGAGGACGCGCCGCTGCGCAGGGCGGGACTCACCCGTCCCGAGTTCGATCTGCTCGGCGCGCTGCGCCGCACCGGGCACGAGCTGACTCCAGGGGAACTGGCCCGGGAGACCTTCTCCTCGGGCGCCGCCGTCACCAAACGCCTCAAGCAGCTGACCGAACGCGGCCTGGTCGAACGCCGGGGCGACACCCGCGACCGCCGTGTCGCCCATCTCCGCCTCACCGACGCCGGACGCGAACTCGTCGACGGCATCCTGCCCGCCCAGCTCGCCTACGAGACCGCCGCCCTGTCCGGCCTGGACGCCCCTGACCAGGGCGAACTGGCAGCCCTGCTCGGGGAGTTGCTCGCCCAGCTGGAAGGCCGCCTGGGCGCGCTGCGGAGCTGAGGCGTCCATCACGGCCCGCCCATACCGTCAGAGCACATCGTGCGCCGTGCGGCGGTGTGTGGAGCGGCGGTCGTCGATCGCCGGCCAGCGGTCGCCGTAGATGTTCCGGGTGATGGCCGGATCGCGGACGAAGTCGTGCGGGAAGCCCAGCGACACCGCGCTCACCTCGTCGAGGCGGGCGAGGGCGTCCGCGTCGAGGCGGACGTCGACACTGCCCAGGTTGTCGGTGAGCTGGCTCTCCTTGGTCGCCGCGATGATCGGGACCACGTTGCCCGGCCGGGCCAGCAGCCACGCAAGCGCCACCTGGGCCGGACTCCAGCCGCCCTGCTCGGCGACCTCCAGGACGGCGCTGATCACCGCCTCCTCACGCGGGTCGACGTCCCCGCCCGTGGTGTCCAGCCGCCCCGTCTCGCCCCTGCGGTACTTGCCGGTGAGCTTCCCGGCCGCGAGCGGCGCCCAGGCCAGCACGGCCAGGTCGAACGCCCGGGCCTGGGGCAGCAGTTCGCGCTCCGGAGTCCGCTCCAGCAGGCTGTAGCGCAGTTGTGATCCGGCGAACGCGGTCCAGCCCCGCAGCTCCGCCATCGTGTTGGCCTGCGCGATCTCCCAGGCCGGCCAGTCCGAGACACCGACGTACAGCACCTTGCCCGTGCGGACCAGGTCGTCCAGCGCCCGCATGACCTCCTCGACGGGCGTGAAGTTGTCCCGGGCGTGCACCCACAGCACGTCCAGCCGGTCGGTGCGCAGCCGCTCAAGGCTCGCCTCCACCGACTGGACCAGGTTCTTGCGGTGGTTGCCCGCGGCGTTGACGTCGCCGTCGCGGATCCCGCAGGTGTACTTGCTGGCCAGCACGAACGTGTCGCGCCGGCCCTGGAGCAGCTCACCCAGGATCCGCTCCGAGCTGCCGTCGGTGTAGTTGTTGGCGGTGTCGATGAAGTTGCCGCCCGCCTCCGCGTAGGCGTCGACGATCCGGGCACTGGCCTCCTTGCCGGCGCCCCAGCCCCAGTCGTCGCCGATGGTCATGGCGCCGAGGCTCAGCTCGCTCACGCGCAGACCGGTCTTGCCGAACAGTGTGTAACGCACGGTCTTCCCTCCGGGCAGGTCGTCCACACGACGCTATGAGCTGGAGCGCACTTCAACGCAAACCACGGCCCCGGCCTCCCACGCCCGTCGCTCAAGCCCTGGAGAGGGGTCCTAGGCCGTGCCCGCCCGGTACACACCGAACATCGCCCCCTGCGGGTCCCGCAGCACCGCGATGCGCCGACCGCCGGGCAGGGAGGTGGGGACCATCAGAACGTCGCCGAGCCTCTGGACGACGGCCGTCGTGGCGTCCACGTCCGCCACGGCGAAGTACGGCAGCCAGTGCGCCGGAACCTCCGGCGGGAACTTGTCGTCCATCGTCACCATGCCGCCGAAGTCCGCCCCGTCGACACCCCACTGGGTGTACCGCTCCGCGGCATCGACGGTCCAGCCGAACACCCGGCTGTAGAAGGTCACGGCCTGCTCGGGGTCCCGGGTGTACAGCTCCGCCCAGCCCAGTGAACCGGGCGCGTTGAACAGCCCGGCGCCCGGGAACGTGCCCGCTTGCCACAGCTGGAACACGGCACCGGCCGGGTCGGCGGCGACCGCGAACCGGCCCGCGTCGAACACGTCCGTCGGGCCGAACAGCACCGCCCCGCCGGCCTCGGTCACCTCACGGACGGCGGCGTCCGCGTCGGTCACCGCGAACGACACGTTCCACGCGACCGGCTGCGACGGCTGGTACAGCGGTGCGAGCGCGGCGACGGCCGCGTCCCCGAGGTGCGCGACGGTGTAGCCGCCCGCCTCCTGACGCGGGTCCGTCTCGGGCCGCCAGCCGAACAGCCTCGTGTAGAACCGCTGGGCCGCCTCCAGGTCCGTGGTCCCCAGCTCGGCCCAGCAGGGCCCGCCGGTCACCGGTGCGTCGAGCTTCATGGCGTTCCTTCCGCAGGGAGTCCCCGGGCCTCTCCAGCACGCTAAGCCGCAGCCCGTTCCCCCTGCCATCCGGGGAAACCCACTGGTGTGCCGCACCGGCCCGGCATACCCTCGTCCCCGTACCGCACCGCGTGGCGGCCTCCAGCTCCTTCTCCCTGCCCGGAGGTTTCCCATGCCCGCGCTCGAGGTGCGCCCCTTCCGCCGAGCCGACCGCGACCAGCTCACCGACCTGGTCAACATGCACGTGGCGGCCGTCGTCCCCGGAGTCTCGGTCTCGGTCAACACCGTCCTCAGCGACCTGGAGCGGCAGCCCGGTGAGTTCATCACCGACCCGTGGGTGGCCGAGCGGACGACGCTCGTCGCCGAGCAGCGCGAGTACGTCGTCGCCGCGGCCCATCTGCTGCGCTACCGCGCCGACGCCGAGGTCGGCGAGGCCTACCGGGACGCCGCCGAGATCCACTGGTTCGTGTGCCGTCCGGCGGCGTCCTTCTGGCCGGACGCCGACCAGGCCGCGGACCTGCTGATGCGGGCGTGCCTGGCACAGTTCGCCCGCTGGAACGCCCGCGTCCGGTACGCCGACGGCGCGCTGCCCGCCCCCCTCGTCTACGGACTGCCCCGCAACTGGCCGCACATCCGGGCCGTCTACGCCCGCGCGGGCTTCCAGCACGCCGGGGACACCGAGGTCATCCTGATCGCCCGGGTGGCCGACCTGCCGGAGCCCGAGCCCCGGCCGGATGTCACGCTCGAGCGCACGCTGGGGGAGTGCGGCACCCGCTTCACGGCCCGCGCCGGCACCCGCGCCCTCGGCTTCGTCGAGATCGACACGGCCCTGGCCCGCCCGGAACGGCACGCCCGCGCCGCCGGCCTGGCCGACATCGGCAACCTGCACATCGACCCGGCGCAGCACGGCACCGGACTGGAGCACTTGCTGCTCGCCCAGGCCGCCGACTGGCTCCGGCTGTGCGGCGTGGACCGGCTCGTCGCCTACGAATCCGCCGCCGACAGCACCATGCTCGGGCACCTGACGGGCGCGGGCTTTCGCGAACTGACCCGGACCGACCGCGGCTGGGAGCACCGCCCCGGGTGACCTCAGATGCCCGGCCGGTAGCGCATCGGGTGGTCCGCCGGGACCTCCACCAGCACGATCGGCGTACCGTCCGGATCCGCGATCCACATCTCGACCAGCCCCCAGGGCTCCTTCACCGGCGGCCGGACGATCTCCACGCCCTTCGCCCGCAGCTCGTCCTGCGCCGCCGCCGCGTCGGCGACCTGGAGCCACAGCCGCGTGGCCGGCACGGGCGGGGTCTCGGACCGGCCCGAGACCTCCAGGAAGCCCCCGCCGAGAAAGTAGACGGTCCCGCGCTCCGGCCCCGAACCGAACTCCCGGTACACGGCGAGCCCGAGCTGTTCCCCGTAGAAGGCACGGGAGCGCTCGGGGTCGGTGGGACGGAGCAGAATCCGGCTGCTGAGTACATGCACCATGCACCGGAGCCTAGGCCGTGTCCGCAAAGTCCCGCCTGCCTCGCGGCGCCTGGCACGCTCCCCCCACTGCCTCAAGGGCGTGGGAGGTGCCTCCACTCGCCGCACCGGACGAAGCCCCGAGTACATCCAGTAGGAGGGACTCCGCCCGGCGCGCCGAGAGCACGCACCAGGCGCCGCGGGGCCCGCCCTCCGGGCGGACGACGGGACTTTGCGGACACGACCTAGTGGCGGAGTTACTCTCATCCCTGCCCGCGCGCCCTACGAAACGGAGACCTACGCCCATGGACACCGCCGCCACCGGACTGACCTTCCGCGATGCCACGGATGCCGATGTGGACGAGCTGGTCGCGCTGATCGAGTCGGCGTACCGGGGCGACGCGAGCCGGGTCGGGTGGACCACCGAGGCGGACATCCTCCAGGGGCAGCGGACCGACCCGGAGGGGGTGCTGGCCGTCATCAAGTCGCCCGACGGCCGGCTGCTGACGGTGGAGCGGGAGGGGCGGATCGTCGCCTGCTGCCAGCTGGAGCACCGGGGAGACCACGCCTACTTCGGCATGTTCGCGGTCAGCCCGCGGCTCCAGGGCGCGGGACTCGGCAAGGTGATCCTCGCGGAGGCGGAGCGGCTGGCCCGTGAGACGTGGAGCGCGACGGAGATGCACATGACCGTGATCTCCGTGCGCGACGACCTCATCGCCTGGTACGAGCGGCGCGGCTACCGCCGTACGGGACGGATGACCCCGTTCCCGTACGGCGACGAGCGCTTCGGCGTCCCGCAGCGCGACGACCTGCAGTTCGAACTGCTGGTCAAGGAGCTCGCCCCGTCACCGGGGACCGGTTCTACGCCGTGAAGCGGCCCGTGCGCTTGATGTCCGGTTGGTCCGTGGTCGCGCCGTCCAGCCCGAAGGCGCGGACGAGACGCAGATGGTCCTGCGTGTTCACCACCCAGCCGATGATCCTCAGGTCGGCCTTGCGGGCCCGCTCCACGATCTCCAGGGTGAGCCGCCGGATGTTCAGGCAGACGGTCTCGGCACCCGCCTGGACGGCCCGGTCCACGATGTCGGTGCCGTAGCGGCTGGCGATCAGCGCCGTGCGCACCCCCGGCACCAGTGGCTTGATCTCGGCGATCGCCTCGTCGTGGAACGAGGACACCTCCACCCGGCCGGCCAGCCCGCGCCGGTTCATCACCTCGGCCAGCGCCCGCGCCGCCTGCACGTCCTTGATCTCCGCCTGGAGCGGCGTCCGCACGGCATCCAGGACCTCCTCGAAGACCGGCACCCGCTCGCCCCGGCCCGCGTCCAGGGCACGCAGCTCGGCGAGGGTCTTCTCGGCGATCGGCCCGGTGCCGTCGGTGGTGCGGTCCACGTCCGTGTCGTGCATGACGACGAGCGCGCCGTCCTTGCTCAGATGCAGATCGAGTTCGATGGCGTCGAGACCGGCCTCTTGCGCGGCGACGAAGGACCGGAGGGTGTTCTCGGGTTCCACACCCATGACTCCGCGGTGACCGATGGTGAGGAAGTTCAAGACGGGACTCTCTTCCGTCGACAGGCGGCACTGGGGGCCTGACGGCCCACCTGACCGTATCGCCTGCACGGGCCCTGTGCAGAGGGCGAGGGCATGGTCGGCGTGCGTGCGGGCAGAAGGGTGACTGGCAGGAAAAAGTGCGGTGCAGGGCGGGGTGAGGCAGGATATTTTCCCGAGGTGGCCCTTGCTGGGAGGAACCTCGTGTGTATACGGTCTGCGTACGCGAGATTCTCCCGTGGAAGGTGTGACATGACGGAAATTCTTGTGCAGGTGGGTTCGGAGGAGCAGGTTCCTCCCGTGGCCCGGGTGGTGGACCACCCGGCATGGCCCGTGCTCAAGGATGCCGTGGAGCGGATCCGGCCATGGCAGTCCAAGGACGGCTCGATCGACTTCGACGCCGAGGGCGCGCCCGGCCCGGCCGACGCCGAGCTCGCCGTCCGCCAGGTCACGGACGCGGTGCTGGAGCTCTCCCCGCTGCTCCCGCACGACCGCGCCTACCACGAGGCCCTGGCCAAGGACCTGACCCGGTGGGCCGACGGCGGCTTCCAGGTGCCCGACTTCCTCGACTCGCTGCTGGCCTTCCAGCCCGCCGCCAATCGCGCGGACGGACTCCAGCACCTGGTCGTCTTCCCGATGTACACGCAGAACGGCAACCCGGACCGCAACCTCGAAGCGGTCGTGCTGCGCATGGTCTGGCCGGACTGGCTGGCCGAACTGGAGCGCACCCGCTACGACAACCCGCTGTTCTGCGGCATCAAGTTCGAGGACTTCACGGCGGGCTACGACACCAACTCCGCGGTGCTCTTCCCCGAGACGATCGCCGTGCGCGAGGCCCCGGAGCGGTTCAGCTGGGGCGGCATCTTCTGCGACCGCGAGGCCGCCCGCTTCCGCCGGGTCACCGACGCCGCCGTCGAGATCCTCGGCCTGGAGCTGCCCGAGGACGTCGCCGCGATGGTCCACGACCAGAAGCGCTGCGAGGAGGCGTTCGTCCTGTGGGACATGGTTCACGACCGCACCCACAGCCACGGCGACCTGCCGTTCGACCCGTTCATGATCAAGCAGCGTCAGCCGTTCTGGATGTACGGCCTGGAGGAGCTGCGCTGCGACCTCACCGCCTTCAAGGAGGCCGTGAAGCTGGAGCGGGACGGCGTGCCCCAGGCGCGTGACGTGCAGGTCGCGGTGCTCTTCGACCGCATGTTCCGCTTCCCGGTCACCGGCGAGCGCGTGCGCAACTACGACGGCCTCGGCGGCCAGCTCCTCTTCGCCTACCTGCACAAGCACGACGTCGTCCGCTGGCGGGACAACAGGCTCTCCATCGACTGGGAACGCGCCCCGCAGGTCACCAACCAGCTGTGCGCCGAGATCGAGCAGCTGTACCGCGACGGCATCGACCGACCCAAGATCGTCCACTGGTTCGCCGGGTACGAGCTCGTCTCCACCTACCTCGCGCCGCACCCCGGCTCGAAGTGGGCCAAGGGCCCGGACGCCCTGGATCTGACGCAGCCGCCGCGCAAACTCGTCGATGACGTGCTTCCGGACGAGTTTCCGCTGAGCATGTTCTATGAGGCACTGTCCAAGAAGCTCAAGAACGTGATCGCCTCCACCAAGGGCATCACGGCGGACCGCGCCGAGCGGATCGCCGCGTGAGCGATCGGCGAAGCGAGAACACGGCTCAGGAGGCGAAGACCATGGCGGGGAACGGGGCGCTCAGCGGCGCGGTGATCGCGGTGGCCGGAGCGGGAGGACCCGCGGGGCGGGCCGCGCTGCTCAGGCTGGCCGAGGCGGGGGCCACCGTCATCGGCTCGGACAACGACCCGGAGCGGCTGGCGGAGGCGGTGGACGCGGCGAGCTACGCGACCGGCGGCGCCACCGTCACCGGTGACACGGTCGACCTGCTCGACCTGCGGGCCACCCGCGACTGGGCCACCCGCATCGAGAAGGACTTCGGTCACGTCGACGGCCTGGTCCATCTCGTCGGCGGCTGGCGCGGCAGCGAGACCTTCACCCGGACCAGCCTCGACGACTGGGACTTCCTGGAGATGCTGCTCGTGCGTACCGTGCAGCACACGTCCCTGGCCTTCCACGAGGCGCTCCAGCGCAGCGACCGCGGCCGGTACGTGCTGATCAGCGCGGCGGGCGCCAGCAAGCCCACCGCGGGCAACGCCGCGTACGCCGCGGGCAAGGCGGCGGCCGAGGCGTGGACGCTGGCCATGGCCGACTACTTCCGCAAGGCAGGCGGCCCCGAGGGCCCGACCTCGGCGGCCACGATCCTGGTGGTGAAGGCACTGGTGCACGACGCCATGCGTGCCGACCGCCCCAACGCGAAGTTCGCGGGCTTCACCGATGTCAAGGACCTGGCCGAGGCCATCACCGGCATCTGGGACAAGCCCGCCGCCGAAGTGAACGGAAACCGTCTGTGGCTCACCGAGAAGCCGTGAACCCGCCGAAGACCGACGCCCGTCGTCATCACGACCCCGAGGTCCGCGGATTCGCCAGCGACAACTACGCCGGCGCCCACCCGGAGGTGCTCGCCGCCCTGGCCCTGGCCAACGGCGGGCACCAGGTCGCCTACGGCGAGGACGCGTACACCGAGAACCTCCAGCAGGTGGTCCGCAGCCACTTCGGGCCCACGGCCGAGGCGTTCCCGGTCTTCAACGGCACCGGCGCCAACGTCGTCGCCCTCCAGGCGGTCACCGACCGCTGGGGCGCGGTGATCTGCGCCGAGAGCGCGCACATCAACGTCGACGAGTGCGGGGCGCCCGAGCGGGTCGGCGGCCTCAAGCTGCTCACCGTGCCCACGCCCGACGGCAAGCTCACACCCGAGCTGATCGACCGGCAGGCCTACGGCTGGGACGACGAGCACCGGGCGATGCCCCAGGTCGTCTCCATCGCCCAGGCCACCGAGCTCGGCACGGTCTACACGCCGGACGAGATACGCGCCCTGTGCGAGCACGCCCACGGGCACGGCATGAAGGTGCACCTGGACGGCTCCCGGCTGGCCAACGCCGCGGCCACCCTGGACGTCCCGATGCGCACGCTCACCAACGCCGCCGGCGTCGACATCCTCTCCCTGGGCGGCACGAAGAACGGCGCCCTGTTCGGCGAGGCGGTCGTGGTCCTCAACCAGGACGCCGTCAGCCACATGAAGCACCTGCGCAAGCTGTCCATGCAGCTGGCCTCCAAGATGCGCTTCGTGTCGGTGCAGTTCGAGGCCCTGCTCGCCCGGGACCTGTGGCTGCGCAACGCCCGCCACTCCAATGAGATGGCCCAGCGCCTCGCCGAGGGCGTACGCGCCGTGCACGGCGTGGAGATCCTCTACCCGGTGCAGGCCAACGCGGTGTTCGCCCGCCTGCCGCACGACGTGAGCGAGCGCCTTCAGAAGCGGTTCCGCTTCTACTTCTGGGACGAGGCCGCGGGCGACGTCCGCTGGATGTGCGCGTTCGACACGACCGAGGAGGACGTGGACGCGTTCGTCGCGGCACTGAAGGAGGAGATGGCCTGCTGAGGCCATCTCCTCGCCGATCCCGCGTCAGTTGACGACGATCCGCGCGCTGTTGTTGCGCAGGTTCGGGTCGAACTCCCTGATGCTCAGCTCGGGATCGTCGTTGACGGTGGCGACGGTGGTGCGGGCCCCGCGCACCACCCGGTCGATCCGCAACGGGATCTCGAAGGTGTACGACGCCTTGTCGTGCAGGTGGATCGGCGTCTTGCAGGAGTAGGTCGTCGGGGCCGTGCCGTCCTCGGAGGTCCAGCAGTCCTCTTCCGGCAGCCCCATGACCGTGGTCCCCTCCGGCGTCTGGAACCGCACCGTCGCCACGGCGGCGCCCGCGCCCAGCGACGCCACCCAGGCCGGACCGCGGTTGTGCACGGTGACCCGGGCGGTGACGGTGTCACCGGCGGCCCCGCGCACCCTGCTGCCGCCGAGCTTCAGGTCGGCGGTGTTCCGGGCGTTCAGCATGACGGCCCGGTAGTTGTCCTGCGGGTCGATGTCGGGGTCCGCCGCCGCGGCCCGGGCGGCGGCCACGGGACGCAGGTCCAGCTCGGCGCCCGTGCCCCGGGTCCACGTCCAGTCGCCGCGCATCTGCGCCAGCGCCTCGTCGGAGTAGGGCTGGACGGAGTGGTCGAACCGCTCGTACAAGGCGTTGCGTCCCACGCCGAGACCGGTGTTCAGCGTGTACTCCTGCCCGGGCGCCACCGCCTCGTCCAGCACGCACAGGGCGGAGGTGCCGGTGTCGTGATCCCGGTACTCGCAGTTGGCGTGCCGCTGTTCGAAACGCAGCCCGTACGAGGCGTTGAGCCACAGCAGTGTGCGCTCCGCCGTGCGGTTGCCGCTGTTGGACACCGTGGCCCGCACGCTCGTCCTCGACCCCGGCCGGAGGTCGTCCTGGTGGTCGGCCTGGCTGAGACCGAGGTCCGGGCCGTTGCCCACGCCGACCCTGGTCTCGGCCGGGTGGGACGTGGCGTCTCCGGCGACGGCCGAGTAGCGCACGTACCCGGAGGCGCCGGCGTCCGCTCCCGGCAGCGCGCGCAGCCCGAACGTCGCGGCCGGCACGCGCTCCGTCCCGGCGGGCATCTCGGGGACGGCGCAGACCGCCCTGACCTCCGACTCCGGTTCGCAGTTCGCCGGCCACGAGACCCGCGCGAAAGAAGCGATCTCACTGACGTCGACGGTCAGGCGCCCGGCCGGCACCCGGTCGTCGGCGACGTCCCGGCTGACCTCCACGGCCAGGCCGCGTTCGCGCGCGCCGCCGTCCGCGTCCGCGCCCGGCAGCACCGTCTCGTACGGCGCGTTGATCCACAGCTGGTTCTCCTGGGCGTACGCGGGCCCGGCCCCGACTCCGGCCGCCGTCAGGGCACCACTCACGAGCGCGGCACCGAGCAGGCGCCGTGGGTCCTTCATGTCTTCCCCCTTGTCACGGAACTGTGGAGGCCGACCCGTGGTGCCGGGGAAGGGTTGTGACCGGGCGAGTGGTTGCGGCGATGTCCAGCCGTTCTCCAAAGATGCATAGATATGCAGAAGCTCGAAAATAAATTGACCGAGTGCTGATCTTGTCCCTATGCTCCGCGTGCATGCAGCTGATCCAGGAAAACCCCGACCTCTCCGCCTACTTGGCCGCCGACGAGGCGATAGACCATCACCATCCGCTCGTTCGCGAGACGGCGGCCACGCTGGCCAGGAGGGTGGCGAACTCGTATGAGTATGCGCAGGAGGCCTTCGAGTTCGTGCGCGACGCCATCCCGCACTCGCAGGATGCGGGCGATCCGCGTGTCACCTGGCGCGCCTCCGATGTCCTGGAACAGCGCACCGGCATCTGTTACGCCAAGGCCCACGCGCTCGCGGCGCTGCTCCGCGCCGAGGACATCCCGACCGCGTTGTGCTACCAGAAGTTCGACGTCGTGCACGGTCTGGTCGCCGTGCGGTTCAACGGGGCATGGCACCGCCAGGACCCCCGGGGCAACAAACCGGGGGTGGACGCGCAGTTCTCCCTCGACGGCGAGCGGCTCGCCTTCACGCCCGATCCGGCGCTCGGCGAGACCGACTGTCCGGTTCTGTACGCCGCGCCTCACCCGGCCGTGCTCGACACCCTCAAGTCGGCCGTCGACCGGCCCCACCTGTGGCGGACACTTCCCACCGCGCTCTGAGGCGGGACAGGAGGCCGGGCCGACCCGGCCCGGGCGTCAGTGCGCCTCGGCCTCCCGCACCTGCTCCGGCGTCGGAGCCGTGCCGCCGAGGTGGGCCGGCATCCACCAGGTGTCGTCCGGCCCCTTGGGGCGTACGGGGTAGGCGCGCTGGGCGGCCTCCAGGAGTTCCTGGACGCGCTCGCGCAGCTGACGGGTGATCGCGCCGGCGTACTTGTCGCGGGAGGCCTCGATCGCCTCGCCGACCCGGATCGTGATGGGGATGTGGCTGCGCTTGAAGTTGCGGGGGTGGCCCTTGGTCCACAGCCGCTGCGTGCCCCACACCGCCATCGGGATCAGCGGGACGCCGGCCTCCTGTGCCATGCGCGCGGCACCCGACTTGAAGCTCTTCAGCGTGAACGACTGCGAGATGGTCGCCTCCGGGAAGACCCCGACGATCTCGCCCGACCGCAGTGAGTCGAGGGCGTGCGCGTAGGCCGCCTCGCCCTGCTTGCGGTCCACCGGGATGTGCTTCATCCCGCGCATCAGCGGGCCCGAGATCTTGTGGCGGAAGACGGACTCCTTCGCCATGAAGCGCACGAGACGCTTCTGCGGCAGTGCCGCCAGGCCGTTGAAGACGAAGTCCAGGTAGCTGATGTGATTGCTCACCAGCACGGCGCCGCCCGAGCGCGGGATGTTCTCCGAACCCTGACAGTCGATCTTGAGGTCCCACGCCTTGAACAGCGTGCGGGCGAAACCGACGACGGGACGGTAGACGAGCTCTGCCATGGGCGGGCCGGACCCTTCCTGCTCTGCCTGGGAAGGGATTCCCAGTGGAAGTTACGCAGCCGTAGGTTTACGGCTTGTCGCAGATCGTGCCCGAAGAACGGCCGGGTAGCCAGCCCCCGTGCCCGCGCGGGAGGAGATTCTCGTCACGTAGTCGCCGGATCCCACCTCGTGCTTTTACGCCCCCATTACTCCGCGCGTACCGTCACCCGCCGCATGAGCAGGTACATCTCGCACCCCAGGCAGTACCCGAACGCGGCGTTCAGGAAGGCGGCCGCGAGTGCGGCGCCGGTCGCCGCGAGACCCAGCCAGCCGGGTCCCAGGGCGTAGCCGACGAGCCCCAGGCCGGCGAAGACCAGCCCCACCGCCTGGGCGAAACGTGGCGGTTCGGGCGCCTCGAACGCGGTCGGCGGCCCGAGTCGCGGCCGTACGGCCTTGGCGAACAGCAGTCCGTACGGCGACCGGGCCACTCCGCCGGCCGCGCCCAGCAGGAACGCCAGCGTCTGCCAGGCCAGCAGCCACGTGCTCCCCGTGACCAGGACGACCGCCAGGACGACGGTCGTCACCACTGCGCCGAAACGCGGCCCTCGTGCATCGATGTCCATGGGAACCAAGCATTCCGCACCACGGGCCGGTGGGGTGGGCGGGAATCTTTGCGGTCTCGTGAACGCTTGCAGCAGGTGATGACCGGACTGGTGGTGTGCGTACTGGTGCTCGCGGCGGCGAGCGCCTTCGGAGTGCTGCAGCGGCGGCGGAGCGGGAGAGTGCGGGTGCGCGGGCGGGACGACGGCAAGCGGCTGGACGCGGGCGAGCTGGGCGCGGACCTGGGGGAGCGGGCCACACTCGTGCAGTTCTCCAGCGCGTTCTGCGCGCCCTGCCGGGCGACCCGGCGGGTCCTCGGTGAGGTCGCCGGCATGGTCCCGGGCGTGACCCACGTCGAGATCGACGCCGAGGCCCATCTGGACCTCGTGCGACGGCTGGGCATCCTCAAGACCCCGACCGTGCTGGTCCTCGACGCCGACGGCCGGGTGGTGCGGCGGGCCACGGGGCAGCCGCGCAAGGCCGATGTGATCGCCGCGCTGGGGGAGGCGGTGTGAGGGACGCGACCCGGTCAGTGAGCCATCTCCCACATCCGGGAACGAACTTGACTGCGACAACCATTTATCGTCAGCCTGACCCCATGCCTGCGGACCTTCTCGCCACGCCCGACCTCCTGCGCTCGGTCTTCCGGCGGCACGCGGCAGGGGTTGCCGTGATCACCGCCCGTGGCGACACCGGCCCGGTGGGCTTCACCGCCACCTCCCTCGCCTCCGTCTCCGCCGAGCCGCCCCTGCTGTCCTTCGGGGTCGGCACCGGCTCCTCCAGCTGGCCCGTGATCGCGACGGCCGGCCATGTCGGCGTCCACATCCTCGGCGAGCACCAGCAGGAGCTGGCGGCCACCTTCGCCCGCAGCGGAGCCGACCGCTTCGCGCCGCCCACCGCCTGGCGGGACGGACCCGAGGGAGTCCCCGTGCTCGACGGCGTGCCGGCCTGGCTGGTGGGGCGGGTCGTCGCGCGGGTGCCCGCCGGAGACCACCGGATCGTGATCGCGGAGGTCGTGTACGGAGACCACACGGGCACCGGCCGTCCGCTCCTCTACCACCAGGGGCGTTACAACCGCCTGCGCGACTGATCCGTGCGCCCCCGGCTGCGTGACCGTCGAGTTCCGGTTACGCTGCGTTGCGAAGGTCACAGTTCAAAGCGCTTGCTTAGCGGGAATGAACTGGGTGTACTGACGAGTAATATTTCGCTCGGAGCGTGGATCGCCCCGACCGGGATCGGCCGCTTGAGGCGCCTATGCTGCCTGCAAGTAGGCAGCATGGAAATGACGATGCAGTAGGAGAGCCGGCGTGAGCTTGAGGATCGTTGTCACTGTGAAGTACGTGCCCGACGCCACTGGCGACCGGCACTTCGCCGATGACCTGACCGTCGACCGGGACGACGTGGACGGTCTGCTCTCCGAGCTCGACGAGTACGCGGTCGAGCAGGCGCTGCAGATCTCCGAGAACTCCGACGACGACGTGGAGATCACCGTCCTGACGGTGGGCCCCGAGGACGCCAAGGACGCCCTGCGCAAGGCGCTGTCCATGGGCGCCGACAAGGCGATCCACGTCGAGGACGACGACATTCACGGCACCGACGCCATCGGCACCTCCCTGGTCCTGGCCAAGGCGATCGAGAAGGCCGGCTACGACCTGGTGATCTCCGGCATGGCCTCCACCGACGGCACCATGGGCGTCGTCCCCGCGCTGCTCGCCGAGCGTCTGGGCGTGCCGCAGGTCACCCTCCTCTCCGAGGTGTCGGTCGAGGACGGCACGGTCAAGGGCCGCCGCGACGGCGACGCCGCCTCCGAGAACCTGGAGGCCTCCCTCCCGGCGGTCGTGTCGGTGACCGACCAGTCCGGCGAGGCGCGTTACCCCTCCTTCAAGGGCATCATGGCGGCCAAGAAGAAGCCGGTTCAGTCCTGGGACCTGTCCGACCTCGACATCGAGGCCGAGGAGGTCGGCCTGGAGGGCGCCTACACCACGGTCGACAACGCGGCCGAGCGCCCGGCCCGTACCGCGGGCACGATCGTCAAGGACGAGGGCGAGGGCGGCAAGCAGCTCGCTGAGTTCCTCGCGGGCCAGAAGTTCATCTGAGCCCGGTATTCGCTGACCGCCCCTCATCTTTCGCAAGCAGGAGAGAAGAAGTCCCATGGCTGAAGTTCTCGTCTACGTCGACCACGTGGACGGTGCCGTCCGCAAGCCCACCCTGGAGCTGCTGACCCTGGCCCGCCGCATCGGCGAGCCGGTCGCCGTCGCACTGGGCAACGGCGCGGGTGACACCGCCGCCACGCTCGCCGAGCACGGCGCGGTCAAGGTGCTCACGCACGAGGCGTCCGAGTACGCCGACTACCTGGTCGTACCGAAGGTGGACGCCCTGCAGGCCGCGGTCGAGGCCGTGTCCCCGGCCGCCGTTCTGGTCCCCTCCTCCGCCGAGGGCAAGGAGATCGCCGCCCGCCTGGCGCTGCGTCTGGGCTCGGGCATCATCACCGACGCCGTCGACCTGGAGGCCGGCGACGAGGGCCCGGTGGCCACGCAGTCGGTGTTCGCCGCGTCCTTCACCACCAAGTCGCGTGTCTCCAAGGGCACCCCGGTCATCACGGTCAAGCCGAACAGCGCGGCCGTGGAGCCGGCTCCGGTCGCCGGTGCGGTCGAGGCGCTGTCCGTGACCTTCTCCGACAAGGCCACCGGCACGAAGGTCACCGGCCGTACGCCGCGTGAGTCGACGGGCCGCCCGGAGCTGACCGAGGCCGCGATCGTGGTCTCCGGTGGCCGTGGCGTCAACGGCGCGGAGAACTTCGCGATCATCGAGGCCCTCGCCGACTCCCTCGGCGCGGCCGTCGGTGCCTCGCGTGCCGCCGTCGACGCCGGCTGGTACCCGCACACCAACCAGGTCGGCCAGACCGGCAAGTCCGTCTCGCCGCAGCTGTACATCGCCTCCGGCATCTCCGGTGCGATCCAGCACCGCGCCGGTATGCAGACCTCGAAGACGATCGTGGCGATCAACAAGGACGCCGAGGCCCCGATCTTCGACCTCGTCGATTACGGCGTCGTCGGCGACCTCTTCGACGTCGTCCCGGCCCTCACCGAGGAGATCAAGGCCCGCAAGGGCTGATCGGCCCCGGCTGTGCAAGGCCCCCGTGACCGCGGAGACGGTCACGGGGGCCTCTTCTCATCCCAGGGTCATCGAGGCCTGCACCGGCAGATGGTCGCTCGGATACGTCCCGTTCCTGCTGAAGGTGTTCATCCCGGCCCAGTGCGTGGTCACCCCGGGCGTGGTGAGGATCCAGTCGATGCGCCGCCCGCCGGGCCGGAGATCCCGGTACCCGTGGTGCGTCCCGTACGCCGGGCTCCGCGAGGCCGCCGCGTCCCAGGCGTCCACCAGGCCGATGTCCAGCATGAGGTCGTGCACCCGGTTGTCGTGGGCGGCCGCGTTGAAGTCGCCGGTGACGATGACCGGTAACGACCGGTCCCACCCGGCGATCGTCTCGCCGATGAGCTCTGCCGAGCGTTCCCGGGCGTACTGGCTGACGCTGTCCAGATGGGTGTTGAGGACGTAGAACTCCCGTCCCCCGTCGGCGAGATCGGCGAAACGGACCCAGGTCACCATGCGCAGCCAGTCAGCGCCCCAGGTGTTCGAGGCGATCGTGTACGGGGTGTCGGACAGCCAGAAGTGGTCGAACTCGATCGGGTCGAGCCTGCGCGTGTCGAAGAAGACCGCCATGAACTCGTCCCTGCTGCCGCCCCCGCGTCCGGTGCCGATCCAGTCGTAGTGCCCGCCGAGATCCTTCTCGATCATGCGCAGTTGCTGGTAGAGCCCTTCCTGTGTGCCGATGACGTGTGGTAGCTCGCGGCGCAGCAGTTCTCGCATCACCGGTCGGCGCACGGTCCAGCGCGGTGTCTCGTCGACGACGGTCGCGAAGCGCACGTTGAACGTCATGACGTTCAGGGCGCCCGGGTGCTCGCCGGCGGAAGCGGGCCGTGTGGGGCCCGCGGTGGTGAGCAGCGGTCCCGCGAGGGCGGCTGCCGCCGCTGCCTTGAGCCCGTCGCGGCGCGTCACTCCGACCTCGTTCGGCACGTGGTCTCCCTCCCCTTGCACGTCAGGATGAAGCTTGCCTTCTGAATACGGAAGATGAGGGCGGGTCGGCAGTGACCGAGGATGAAGGATGGGGAATCCCACTGCAAGACGGTGTTGACCAGGGCGAAGACCGGCCGATAACTTCGTTCTACGGATTGTTGATTCCGTACAGCGGAAAACAGGAGGGTCGCGGAATGGGTCAGGGCCAGCAGGAGAAGGTGGCGACGAGCCTCGCGGGCGCCGTCAGCGAGGAGATCAGCGCCTCCCTCGCGCCGGTCGACGCCGAACTGGAACGCCGCTACCCCGGAGACCCCGGCACCCGCCAGCCCGTCCACACCGTTTACGTCCCCGGCGACGTCTTCGCCGCCGACACCCTCCGCTCCTGGGGCGACCGGGCCCTGGCCGCCCTGGACGAACACGCCCCGGACGCCGCCTCCTTCGCCGCCGTCCTCGGTCTCTCGGACGAACTCGCCGAGCCCGTCCACGCGCGCGTGCGCGCCAAGCTGGAGCGCGAGCCGATCGAGGACCTGCGCGTCGACTTCGAGGACGGCTACGGCAACCGCCCCGACGCCGAGGAGGACCAGGCCGCCGCCCGCGCCGCCCGCCTCATCGCGGAGGCCTTCGCCGACGGCACTGCGGCCCCCTACATGGGCATCCGGATGAAGTGCATGGAAGCCCCCGTCCGAGCCCGCGGCATCCGCACCCTCGACATCTTCCTCACCGGCCTGATGGAGGCCGGCGGCCTGCCCGGCGGACTGGTGCTCACCCTGCCGAAGGTGACCTACGCCGAGCAGGTCACCGCCATGGCACGGCTGCTGGACGCCTTCGAGAAGACGCACGGCCTGGAGCCCGGCCGGATCGGCTTCGAGATCCAGATCGAGACCAGCCAGTCCATCCTCGCCGCCGACGGCACCGCCACCGTCGCCCGCATGATCCAGGCCGCCGAGGGCCGCGCCACCGGCCTGCACTACGGCACCTTCGACTACAGCGCCTGCCTCGGCGTCTCCGCCGCCCACCAGGCCAGCGACCACCCCGCCGCCGACCACGCCAAGGCCGTTATGCAGGTCGCCGCGGCCGGCACCGGCGTCCGCGTCTGCGACGGCTCCACCAACGTCCTGCCCATCGGCCCGGCCGAGAAGGTGCACGCCGCCTGGCGCCTGCACTACGGCCTCACCCGCCGCGCCCTGGCCCGCGCCTACTACCAGGGCTGGGACATGCACCCCGGCCACATCCCCACCCGCTACGCGGCCGTCTTCGCCTTCTACCGCGAGGGCTTCGAGCAGGCCGCCGCCCGCCTCGCCCGCTACGCCAACCGCACCGGCGGCGACGTCATGGACGAGCCCGCCACCGCCAAGGCCCTCAGCGGCTACCTGCTGCGCGGCCTGGACTGCGGCGCCCTGGACATCGGGGAGGTCGCCCGGCTGACCGGTCTGACCCGCGCCGACCTGGAGAGCTTCGCGGTGCCCCGGCGGGGCGACCTGACGGCGTCCGCCTGACCGCTTCTCCCCGAGGTTCCGCCCGGCGTACCGGCCCTGTCACAGCCGTCACCACGGCCTGTCCGTGCCACCGCCGCCCCGTACTCTGTACGCCACACACTGACGTGTCAGCGATCCAGTGGTGTCACGAGAACGGGGCAGCGGTGTCGACGGGGGAGTACGGGCAGCAGGCCGACGGGACCGGCCGGCTGCTGGCAGGCCGTTATCGCGTCACGGCCCAGCTGGGGCGCGGCGGCATGGGCGTCGTCTGGAAGGCCGTCGACGAGGTCCTCGGCCGTGAGGTGGCCGTCAAGGAACTGCGCACCTACACCGACACGGCCGGTCCCGAACTGGCCGCTCTGCGCCTGCGGATGCAGCGCGAGGCGCGTGCGGCGGCCCGCGTGCGCCACCCCGGCGTCATCGCCGTGCACGACATCGCCGAGGTCGACGGCCGTCCCCTCATCGTCATGGAGCTGGTCGACGGCCCGTCCCTGGACGACGTACTGCGCGAGCGCGGCACGCTGGACGCGCGCGAGGCGGCCGGGATCGGCGCCAAGGTCATGGACGCCCTGGCCGCCGCCCATCGGGCGGGCGTCCTGCACCGCGACGTGAAGCCCGGCAACATCCTGCTCGACCGCTCCGGGCGGGTCGTCCTCACCGACTTCGGCATCGCCACCATGGACGACCCGGGCGACGGTTCGGCCACGCACCTCACCCGCAGCGGCGAACTCGTCGGCTCCCTCGACTATCTGGCCCCCGAGCGGGCCCAGGGCGCCGACCCGGGTCCCGCCTCCGACGTCTGGGCCCTAGGCGCCACGCTGTACGCGGCCGTCGAAGGAACCTCGCCCTTCCGCCGTACGTCCACGTTCTCGACGCTGACCGCGATCGTCACCGAGCCGCTGCCCGAGCCCCGCCGCGCCGGACCTCTCGCCCCCGTCCTCCAGCGGATGATGGACAAGCGTCCCGAGGGCCGCCCGGAGGCGGAACAGGCCCGCGAGACGCTCCAGGCCGTCGCGGACATGGGCGGCGCGGACACGCCGACGTCATCACTGCGAGGGCCGGTGCCCGCCCCGTCCTCGCGCCCGGAGACGGAGCGTGGTGTCCCGTCGGTGCCGCCGGGATTCGGGCCGCCGCAGCAGGCGCGGCCGGGCGCTGCCGGGCCGCACGAGAGCCAGGGCACGCCCGGGTTCGGCCCGGCGGCAGCGGCCTTCGGGGCCGCTGGGGCACCGGGAGCGGCAGGACAGCGGCCTGGCGCTGACGGGCCGGGCACCGGGCACCCGGCGCAAGGGGACCGCGGCTCGCAGGGCCCGAACGCCGGCCTTCAGGCCCCGGGACCGGATCCTCAGGCGTCAGGACCGCAGGCTCCGGGCCCGGGCGACGAGGCCCCGGGCTCCGGCTCACAGGTGTCAGGACCGCAAGGCCCGAACCCCGGCACCCAGGCCTCGGGCCCCGGCACCCAGGGCTTCGGCCCGGCCGCCCCGGGCAGCACCTCGCCGACCGGCCCGATGAACCCGAGCCCCGCCCCCCGCCGCAAAAAGACCCGCGCCCTGCTCGCCGCCGCGGCCGTCACGGTCGTCCTCGCAGCGGCCGGCACCACGGTCGCCCTGCTCAGAGGCTCGGACGGCACGGACCCCGGCAACCGGACCGACGCCGCCGGCGTGGACGCGGCAGCCTCCTCCGGGCCCGGCCGCACCGACGGCGGCTCGAACGAGCAGAGGCCCACCCCCCAGGGCGACGAGAAGGGCACGTCCCCCTCCGGGAAGGCCGAGGACGACAAGAAGCCCGGGTCCTCCGGCCGGCCCTCCGTCCCGGCCCCGGCGAAGTCCTCCGGCGGCACCTCCGGCGACACGAGCGGCGGGACCTCGGGCGGCGGTACCACCGGCGGCGACACGACAGGCGGCGGATCCACCACGCCCGCACCGGTCTGCGACCCCATCGGCGGCGGCAAGTACAACTGCACCGTCTGGAAGACCGCCAAGTCGTACACCGCCTCCGGTACCGAGGCCGGCGTCCTCGACGCCGGCACCAACTACTTCTACTGCCAGCAGAACCTGGGCCGGCGAGAGACCGACGGCCGGTGGACCAACATCTGGTGGGCCAGGACGGACGACGACAGCGGCAACACGGACGTCTGGGTCAGCGACGTCTACATCAAGGGCGGCGACAACGACGCGCCCGTCCCCGGGCTCCCGGTCTGCTGAGGGCGCAGCGACACCGCCGCGTACCGCTCCAGTCCGGAGGCCGTCACCAGCTTCTCCTCGGCGAACAGCCGCGTGCCCCGCTCGCACAGCCGCCGGTCGGAGCGGGCCCGTGCGCAGAACTCCTCGGGCACGACACCGAACAGCTCCCGGAAGCGCGGCAGGCCGACGAGCAGTTCGGTGAGCAGCACCCGCTGGCCCGGGTGGGTGCGCGGCACGCCCGTGCCGTCGTGCAGGACGCCGTGCCGGTTGACGTACGCGTACGCGCCCGGCAGGCGGGTGCCGTCCGCGAGGTCGATGCGCACGTCGGGCGAGGGCAGCCAGGCACGGTCGTAGTTGCCCGTCGGCACCGGCACGCCCTCGCTCGCGTCGATCACGGCGAGCTGCTCGGCGTCGAGCCAGATGACGAACAACTCCCGCACGGTGTCCGGGGCGCTGACCGGCGAGGCCGACACGTACCCCATGCGGCTCACATGCGCCGACACACCGGCGTCGACGCCCGTGACCCGCGCCTTCACCATCGGGATCGGCGACATGATCCCGGACTCCTCCATCTTGTGCCGCAGTTGCCCTGGGCAGGCGTTGGAGCCGATGGCGAGAACCGGCGTGCGGCCCGCGTGCACCAGCCGGTCGAGCGGCAGGTAGCGGTCCCCGTCGAGGAGCCCTGAGCCGGCGGGCCACGCGCCCGGGTAGAGCAAGGGGTGCTCGCGCGGCGCCTCGGCCAGGCCGAGTGCGCGCAGCGTGCGATCGGAGAGGTGCTCCCTGCGCTCCGTATGTTCCGTGGGATGGTCCATGGGCCGCTCAGCCCGCCGGGGGCAGCTCGCCCGAGCCGCGGGTGATCAGCCGGGTCGGCAGCTCGATGCGTTCGGCAGCGACGAGGGTGCCGTCCAACTGCTGGAAGAGGCGTTCCGCTGCGGTACGGCCGATGGCCGCCGCGTCCTGGGCGACGACGGTGACGCCCGGCTGGAGCAGGTCGGCGAGCTCGATGTCGTCGAAGCCGACCAGGGCGACGCGGCGGGGGTGCTCGGCGAGTACGCGGATCACGGTGACCGTCACCCGGTTGTTGGCCGCGAAGACCGCGGTGACCGGGTCCGGGCCGGACAGCATCTCCTCGGCCGCCCTGCGCACCCGCTCGGGGTCGGTGACACCGAGGGACATCCAGGAGTCCGCCACCGGTATGCCCGCGTCCTCCATCGCCGCCCGGTAGCCGCGCAGCCGCTCGGCGGCGGTGTGGATGCGGGGCATGTCGCCGATGAAGCCGATCCGGCGGTGCCCGTGCGCGATGAGGTGGGCGACGCCGTCCCGGGCACCGCCGAAGTTGTCCGACAGCACCACGTCGGCGTCGATGTGCCCGGCCGGCCGGTCCACGAACACCGTGGCGACACCCGCCTTGAGCTCCGGCTCCAGATACCGGTGGTCGTCACCGGCCGGAATCACCACCAGCCCGTCCACCCGCCGCGCGCACAGGGCCAGCACCAGCTCCTGCTCGCGGTCCGGGTCCTCCGCGCTGGAGCCGTTGATCAGCAGGGCGCCGTGCGCGCGGGCCACCTCCTCCACGGACCGGCTCAGCGGTCCGTAGAACGGGTCCGCGAGGTCCTCCAGCACCAGGCCGATGCTCGCCGTCCGGCCCTTGCGCAGCACGCGCGCGCTGTCGTTGCGGCGGAAACCGAGTGCCTCGATCGCCTCCTGGACACGCCGCTCCGTCTCCGGGGTCACGCCGGGCTCACCGTTCACGACGCGGGAGACCGTCTTCAGTCCGACCCCGGCCCGTGCCGCGACGTCCTTCATCGTCGGCCGGGTGCCGTAGCGCGCTGTGGATCGGAGGTTGGTCTGGGGCACGGTGCGGTGTCCTGTCCTGTCGTCCACGGTGGTGCGTCGGTCCTGGGTTTGTATGAGGATGTGGCGTCGAGCATAGAGCCTGGACAACGTTGTCAGGCTCGGGGGAGACTGTCCACCGCAATCTCCGGACCGTGTTCCGCTGCTGGCCGGCCACTTCTTTCACCGTAGACGGGGAGTTCCGACACTCATGCACACCGACCTCGTGGCCGCGCTCGACATCGGCGGTACCAAGATCGCCGGCGCTCTGGTGGACGGCCAGGGACGGATCCTGGTCCGCGCCCAGCGGCCGACGCCCGCCCGGGAGGACGGCGACACCGTGATGCGGGCCGTGGAGCAGGTGCTCGGCGAACTCACCCGGGCGCGCCTGTGGGCGCGGGTCACGGCCGTGGGGATCGGCAGCGCCGGTCCGGTCGACCGGTCGGCGGGCACGGTGAGCCCGGTGAACGTGCCCGGCTGGCGCGACTACCCGCTCGTCGGGCGCGTCCGGGCCGCAGCCGGGGAGCTGCCCGTCGAGCTGATCGGCGACGGTGTGGCGATCACGGCCGCCGAACACTGGCAGGGCGCCGCCCGCGGTCATGACAACGCGCTGTGCATGGTCGTCTCCACGGGCGTCGGCGGCGGCCTGGTGCTCGACGGCCGGCTGCACGCAGGACCCACCGGCAACGCCGGCCACATCGGCCACATCAGCGTGGACCTCGACGGCGATCTGTGCCCGTGCGGCTCGCACGGCTGTGTGGAGCGCATCGCGAGCGGTCCCAACATCGCCCGCCGCGCCCTGGAGAACGGCTGGCGGCCCGGCCCCGACGGCGACACCTCCGCCGCCGCGGTGGCCGCCGCGGCCCGGGCCGGCGACCCGGTCGCCGTCGCCTCGTTCGAGCGGGCCGCCCAGGCCCTGGCCGCCGGGATCGCCGCGACCGCGACCCTCGTGGAGATCGACATCGCCGTGATCGGCGGGGGAGTGGGCAAGGCGGGTGACGTCCTGTTCGCCCCCCTGCGCAAGGCCCTGAGCGCCTACGCGACGCTGTCCTTCGTCCGGCATCTGACCGTCGCCCCGGCCCAGATGGGCACCGACGCCGGGCTGGTGGGCGCGGCGGCGGCAGCGCTGGCGAAGCGGACGGACGCGGCCGCGGCGGGGGTGTGAGACCGGGCAGGAACGTTCATGCGGGGGATCTCCGGAGACTCGGCATGTTTCTGACCGCGGCATGTTCCTGATGCGGAGGGAACCGCTCCGTCGCGGGCGGCATCTGGCCCGGCGTGGGTGTCGGAATCCTCTTCTTCGGGCTCGCCTTCATGGGCGCATGGGCCGCGGCGGCCGGTGCGCTGGTGTACGCCGTCGTCACGCTCGTCCGTGTCTGGCCGGAGGAGTGGATGCGGCGCCACGGACACCCCGCGGTGCGGCTGCTGGTGCCGGCGCCCGCGTATCTGCGCTTCGACGTGGCGCTCGCCGTGACGGCCCTTCTGGCCGACCTGTGGCTCGTGTCGACGGCCATCGTGTTCGGGGCGGACGGCGTCTTCACCGAGGACTGGATGGGCTATCCCGGCATGATGGACCCCACCGGGCAGGGGTACCAGGCCGGAGTGGTGAGCGCGCTGCGCGCCACGGCGTGGTGGACCTTCGGGATCGCGGTCCTCGGCCGGTGCTGGATCACGGCCTGCGTGCAGGTGTGCCTCCTGCCACTCGCCGCATGGTGGATCGCATCGTTCGACACCTACTACTCCTGACGGGCGCGGTCCGGGATACCGGGATTTTCTCGGAAAAGCGACCGAACGTCCGTGCGATGTGGCACGATCGCGCCTGTGAGCAGCAGACCCGCCCCGGCGCAGCACCTGCGCGACCTCGCCCTCCTGCGCCGGGTCAAGGACCGGATCGACCGGGAGTACGCACGGCCGCTGGACGTCGAGGCGCTGGCCCGGGGTGTGCACATGTCGGCCGGGCATCTCAGCCGCGAGTTCAAGCGCGCCTACGGCGAGTCGCCGTACAGCTATCTCATGACGCGCCGCATCGAGCGCGCCATGGCGCTGCTGCGTCGCGGAGACCTCAGCGTGACCGAGGTGTGTTTCGAAGTCGGCTGCTCGTCGCTGGGCACGTTCAGCACCCGCTTCACGGAACTGGTCGGCATGCCGCCCAGCGCTTTCCGGCGCCAGGCGGTCCTCGCCACCGCGGGCATTCCGTCGTGCGTGGCGAAACAGGTGACCAGACCGATCAGGAATCGAGAAGCGCCCGCCCCGGGCCGAAACTAGCGTGATGGCCATGGATCTCACCATTCACGCCAGCTTCCTTCCGCACGACGACCCGGACGCCGCCCTGGCGTTCTACCGCGACACCCTCGGTTTCGAAGTCCGGGGCGACGTCGGATACCAGGGCATGCGCTGGATCACGGTCGGACCCGTCGGCCAGCCCGGCACGAACATCGTGCTGCATCCGCCGGCCGCCGACCCCGGCGTCACCGAGGACGAGCGCAAGACCATCGCCGAGATGATGGCCAAGGGCACCTACGCCGGCATCGTGCTGGCCACTCGCGACGTCGACGCCGTCTTCGAACGGGTGCAGGCGGGCGACGCCGAGGTGGTCCAGGAGCCCGTGGACCAGCCGTACGGCGTTCGCGACTGCGCCTTCCGCGACCCCGCGGGCAACATGGTCCGCATCCAGCAGCTCAAGCCGTGACGACCCGGTAGCGCCGGCCCACGGATCCACGCGCAACACCCCCGCGCCGCGCCTCCGGAGCGGCGCGGGGAGACCAGATCGCCCGACCGCGGCAGCGCCGCCCGACAGAGGGAGACCGATGAGCATGGCCACGAGGACGGACACGGAGTCGTCCGGACCGCACGTCGCCGACAGCCACGATGTGATCCGTGTGCACGGCGCGCGCGAGAACAACCTCAAGGACATCAGCATCGAGATCCCCAAGCGCCGGCTGACGGTGTTCACCGGCGTGTCCGGCTCGGGCAAGAGCTCGCTGGTGTTCGACACGATCGCGGCGGAGTCGCAGCGGCTGATCAACGAGACCTACAGCGCCTTCCTGCAGGGCTTCATGCCCAACCGGGCCCGGCCCGAGGTCGACGTGCTCGACGGGCTGACGACCGCGATCGCCGTGGACCAGCAGCGGATGGGCGGCGACCCCCGCTCCACGGTCGGCACCGCCACCGACGCCAACGCGATGCTGCGCATCCTCTTCAGCCGGCTCGGCAAGCCGCACATCGGCCCGCCCAGCGCCTACTCCTTCAACACCGCCTCGGTCCGGGCGAGCGGCGCGATCACCGTCGAGCGCGGCGCCAGGACCAAGGCCCAGAAGGCGACCTTCGAGCGCACTGGCGGCATGTGCAACCGCTGCGAGGGCCGCGGCAAGGTTTCCGACATCGACCTCACCCAGCTCTACGACGACTCCAAGTCGCTGTCCGAGGGCGCGTTCACCATCCCCGGCTGGAAGTCGGACAGCCAGTGGACCGTGCAGCTCTACGCCCAGTCGGGCTTCGTCGACCCGGACAAGCCGATCCGCGAGTACACCAAGAAGGAGCTGCACGCCTTCCTCTACGGGGAACCGGTCAAGATCAAGGTCAACGGCATCAACCTCACCTACGAGGGACTGATCCCCAAGATCCAGAAGTCCTTCCTGTCCAAGGACAAGGAGGCGATGCAGCCGCACATCCGGGCGTTCGTGGAGCGGGCGGTCACGTTCACCGTCTGTCCCGAGTGCGACGGCACCCGGCTGAGCGAGGGCGCCAGATCCTCGAAGATCGGCGACATCAGCATCGCCGACGCCTGCGCGATGGAGATCAGGGATCTGGCCGAGTGGGTCCGGAAGCTCTCGGAGCCGTCCGTGGCGCCGCTGCTCACCGCGTTGCAGGGCACGCTCGACTCGTTCGTGGAGATCGGCCTGGGCTATCTCTCGCTCGACCGCGCGGCCGGCACGCTGTCGGGTGGCGAGGCGCAGCGCGTGAAGATGATCCGCCACCTCGGCTCCTCGCTCACGGACGTCACCTACGTCTTCGACGAGCCGACCATCGGCCTGCACCCGCATGACATCCAGCGGATGAACAACCTGCTGCTGCGACTGCGGGACAAGGGCAACACGGTGCTCGTCGTGGAGCACAAGCCGGAGGCGATCGCGATCGCCGACCACGTCGTCGACCTCGGTCCCGGCGCCGGCACGGCGGGCGGCACCGTCTGCTTCGAGGGCACGGTCGAGGGACTGCGGGCCGCGGACACCGTCACCGGCCGTCATCTCGACGACCGGGCCACCCTCAAAGAGACGGTCCGCAAGGCCACCGGCGCGCTGGAGATCCGGGGCGCCTCGGCGAACAACCTCCGGGACGTCGACGTCGACATCCCGCTCGGAGTGCTCACCGTCGTCACCGGTGTCGCCGGCTCCGGCAAGAGCTCCCTGCTGCACGGGTCCATCCCGGCCGACGCGGGGGTCGTCTCGGTGGACCAGAGCCCGATCAAGGGTTCCCGGCGCAGCAACCCCGCGACCTACACCGGGCTGCTCGACCCGATCCGCAAGGCCTTCGCCAAGGTCAACGGCGTGAAGCCGGCCCTGTTCAGCGCCAACTCCGAGGGTGCCTGCCCCACCTGCAACGGCGCCGGCGTCATCTACCTCGACCTCGGCATGATGGCCGGCGTCGACACTCCCTGCGAGGACTGCGAGGGCAAGCGGTTCCAGGCCTCGGTGCTGGAGTACCACCTCGGCGGCCGGGACATCAGCGAGGTGCTGGCGATGTCGGTGGCCGAGGCCGAGGAGTTCTTCGGCGCGGGGGAGGCTCGCACCCCGGCCGCGCACAAGATCCTGGAGCGGCTCGCCGACGTCGGGCTCGGCTACCTCACCCTCGGCCAGCCGCTCACCACCCTCTCCGGCGGCGAGCGGCAGCGCCTCAAGCTGGCCACGCACATGGCGGAGAAGGGCGGCATCTACGTCCTCGACGAGCCGACCACCGGCCTCCACCTCGCGGACGTGGAGCAGCTGCTCGGCCTGCTCGACCGGCTCGTGGACTCCGGCAAGTCGGTCGTCGTCATCGAGCACCACCAGGCGGTCATGGCCCACGCCGACTGGATCATCGACCTCGGCCCCGGCGCCGGCCACGACGGCGGCCGGATCGTCTTCGAGGGCACACCGGCCGACCTCGTGGCGGCCCGCTCCACCCTGACCGGGGAGCACCTGGCGGCGTACGTGGGCGCCTGACGACGTTCTGCGGGGCTGTGAGGCGAGCACACCGAGCTCGTCTCACGGCCTACCTTTTTGGACATAAGCGGCGAAAGTGTGGATATCGGCACCCTTGGAAGGCGCTCCGTCCCTGACCTCCCACAGAACGGAGCCGCTGATGATCATCAAGAAGATGCACGAGATGGGCGTCCGCAGCGAGCACGCCTGCATGGCCGCCATGGCGTCCATCGGCCTCGTGTCGCCGCCTGGGTGGGCTCCGTGAAGCTGGAACCCGGCGTCAACGTCGCCCGCGCCGACCGCTGGGGGATCTTCGTCGGTGAATGGGCGCCCACCTTCTTCGGTCTCGGACTCGCCCTGTCCCACCACGAGCAGCAGGACGGCACGCTCACCGCCGACGTCCACGAGTTCCGCCAGACGCAGAAGGCGGGCTGAACGGCCCACTCCGGCGAGCGCCCGGCGCCGTTCCCGCGCACGCTGGTGCCATGGCGTCCGTGAAACCCGTCGTTGTCTACCCGCCCGCTACTGACGGTGGCCGGCGGGTGCGCGTGGACGACCAGTTCCTCGGGATCGCCTACGGGCTGCTGGACGTCGCCGAGTTCCTGCGGCGGGCGGGGATCGAGGACGCGGACGAGGCGTACGTGGCGGCGTCCGGGCTGATCGAGTGGCGTGGCGGCGGCCCCACCGCGTGGGGCACGGCCCCGGATGACGACCTGGCGTGACGCCCCGGCTTCGACCGGTCGGGTCCGGGTGCGTGACCGCGCGGCGTGTCCGGCAGTTGAGCCGGGCATGAAGAAGCGCAGCATGCTCGCCATCGCCTCCCTGGCCACCGGGTTCGTCGTCGCGGCGGTCACCCCGTCGCACGCCCTCGGAGAGAGCCTCGGCCCTCTCAACGTGGACGAGACCCTCCGTACCGTCCCCGACAACGTCGCCAAGGACGGCCTGTCCCTGGACAGGGAGGACGCCGCCCAAGAGCAGGAGAAGGGCTGACGGCCTGCCCGTTCCCGGCCCACGGCGCCGGCGCACCCGAGGAGGGGGCGTCGGCGCCGTCGTGATGCGCACTCAACTGCGGCTGGTTTCCGTGGCAGGGTGGAGCGGGCAAGCCTCAGGGGGCCAACAGAAGAGGGGGACCTGTGACCGTCGTCTGGATCAACGGCGCGTTCGGTGCGGGGAAGACCACCACCGCACAGGAACTGATCGAACTGATCCCGAACAGCACGCTCTTCGACCCCGAGGTCATCGGCGGAGCGCTCCGGTACCTGCTGCCGCCCAAACACCTCGCCGAGGTCGGCGACTTCCAGGACCTGCCGATCTGGCGACGGCTCGTGATCGACACGGCAGCCGCGATGCTCGCCGAGCTCGGCGGGACCCTGGTGGTTCCCATGACCCTGCTGCGCCAGGAGTACCGCGACGAGATCTTCGGCGGCCTGGCCGCCCGCAGGATTCCGGTCAGCCACATCCTGCTCGCTCCGGCCGAAACGATACTGCGGGAGCGGATAGCGGGTCGCGAGGTTCCGCCGGACCTGCCCGACGGCGAGATGCGAATACGCCGGTGGTCCTTCGACCACATCGAGCCGTACCGCGCCGCCCTCGCCTCCTGGCTCACCGCCGACGCCCACCTCGTCGACAGCAGCGACCTCACGCCCCGCGAGACAGCCGCCCGGATAGCCGAGGCCGTCACCAGCGGGTCCGTGCCCGCCTGCGACATCGTGCAGACGCCCGAGCCCACCGCCGAGACGCTCGCCGCCGGAGTGCTCCTCTTCGACGAACAGGACCGGGTGCTGCTCGTCGACCCCACCTACAAGGCCGGCTGGGAGTTCCCCGGCGGGGTCGTCGAACCCGGTGAGGCGCCCGCGCGCGCCGGAGTGCGGGAGGTCGCCGAGGAGACCGGCATCCACCTCGACGAGGTACCGAGCCTCCTCGTCGTCGACTGGGAACGTCCCTCACCCCCCGGATTCGGCGGACTGCGGCTCCTCTTCGACGGCGGCCTCCTCGACTCCGCCGAGGCCGGGCGGCTGCTGCTGCCCGGGCCGGAGCTGCGTGACTGGCGGTTCGTCACCGAACAGGAGGCCGCCGACCTGCTGCCACCGGTGCGCTACGAGCGGCTGCGCTGGGCCCTGCGGGCCCGCGAACGCGGAGCGGCGTTCTATCTGGAAGCCGGGGTGCCGGTCGGCTGACGCCGAGCTTTCCGCTCGCCTTTTACCCGGCGCGGGGGATTCCGAGGGAAAAGCAAAAGGAAACGTCCACGGAGCCACTGTCAACCGCTGCCCAAGGAATCTCCCGCACTCCCTCACGTGGCGGGTAATCACATTCCCCGTGCTCGTCAACACTGTTCCATGACCGCAAACAATCCCTTTTCCGGCCCCTGCTCGGCTTGACCGGACTCGCACGCCATTGCGAAAGTCCGCAGAGTCTCACGGCGGCGCTTTCGGCCGCCACTCAATTTCCTTGCCTCAGGGGCAGATCCGGGATGTCCGTACGATGACCACGCAACACCAGCCGGCCGACGCCGGCGGCGGCACCGCCCTGCTCGCCGAGCCGTCGACGCAGGACCCCCGACCCGCCGACACGGTCGTCGCCGGCCGCTCACCGGCCCGCATGGCCTGGAAGCGGATCAGGCGGGACAAGGTCACCACGGCCGCCCTGGCGGCCACCCTCCTGTTCATCGCGGTCGCACTGCTCGCGCCGGTCCTCACCGCACTGACCAGCTGGGGACCGATCACCCCCGACAACAAGGCGATCAACCCCGACACGGGCAACTTCCCCTACGGATCGCTGGGCGGCATCAGCGCCCAGCACCTCCTCGGCGTCGAACCGGGCACCGGCTACGACCTGTTCGCCCGCATCGTCTACGGCCTGCGCACCTCCCTCTACGTGGGTTTCGCCTCGGCCGTGCTGTCCACCGCGGTCGGTGTCGTGGCGGGGCTCGCCGCCGGCTACTTCGGCGGCTGGGTCGACTCCCTGCTGTCACGGGTCATGGACGTCATGCTGGCCTTCCCGCAGCTGCTGTTCATCATCGCGCTCACCCCGGTGATCCAGAACGCCCTGCAGACCAACAGCCACGGCGGCACCGACGAGAACCTCCGGCTGCTCGTCCTCGTCCTCAACATCGCCGTCTTCGCCTGGGCGTACACCGCCCGGCTGGTGCGCGGACAGGTGCTGTCCCTGCGCGAGCGGGAGTTCGTCGACGCCGCGCGGCTGATGAGCGCCGGTCGGCGGCACATCCTCTTCCGGCAGCTGCTGCCCAACCTGTGGGCGCCGATCCTGATCTCCTTCGCCCTCGCCGTCCCGCAGAACATCACCACCGAGGCGGCCCTGTCGTACCTGGGCGTCGGCGTCATCCCGCCCAACCCCGACTGGGGATCCCTGCTGTCGGACGCCTCCCAGTTCTTCCTCCAGGACCCGATGTACCTCTTCGTGCCCGGTGTCCTGCTCTTCCTCCTGGTCCTGGCGCTCAATCTCCTCGGGGACGGCGTCCGGGACGCCCTGGATCCCCGCGCCCGGCGCGGCTGACAAGCCACCCCCCCGAGTGTCGGCCCGGCGGCCCCACGAACGGCCGCCGAGCCCGTAGCAAGAAACGGAGTTTCCTCAATGACGCGCAGCACGCGCAGATCGCGCACGGTCGCTCTCACGGCCTCCGCCGTGGTGATCGCCCTGGGGGCCACCGCATGCGGAGGGTCCTCCGGCAACAGCGCCGGCGGCTCCCCGTCCAAGGGCGGCACGCTGACGATCCTCGACGACGCCGACTTCAACCACATCGACCCCCAGCGGACGTACACCACCGAGGGTTCGAGCATGGACTACGAACTGGTCCGCACCCTGACCGGATGGAACGAGACCGGGTCCGCGCCCAAGCTGGTCGGCGACCTGGCCACCGATACGGGAACGCCGAGCAAGGGCGCCACGGTGTGGACGTTCCACCTGCGCCACGGCGTCAAGTGGCAGGACGGGACGGAGGTCACCGCGCAGGACGTCAAGTACGGCGTCGAGCGGGCCTTCTCCCCGGACATCAACGGCGGCCCGCCGTACGCCAGTCAGTGGCTGGTCGGTGGCGACTCCTACAAGGGCCCGTACCAGGGCAAGCAGCTGGCCTCGATCCAGACACCGGACAAGTACACCCTCGTCTTCCATCTCAACCAGCCCGTCGCCGACTTCAACGAGACGACCACCATGACCGGGTGGTCGGCGGTACCCAAGGCCCATGACACCGGCGCCACATACGACACGCACGTCTGGTCCGACGGGCCCTACATGATCAAGTCGTACGCCAAGAACAAGGAAATGGTCCTCGTCCGGAACAAGAACTGGAGCCAGCCGACCGACCCGATCCGTCAGCAGAACCTCGACGAGATCGACGCGAAGTTCGGGCAGGACCAGGCCGCCATCGACCAGCAGATCAAGTCCGACGGCGGCTCCGCCCAGACGGCGATCACCCAGACGCCGATCGCCGGCTCCGACCTGACAGCCATGGCGAGCGACCCGTCGCTCAAGTCGCGCTACTACAAGATCCCGGCCCCGGGCATCAACTACATGGCGATCAACATGAACCGCGTCAAGGACATCAAGGTCCGAGAGGCCATCGAGTACGCCGTCGACAAGACCACCGTACGCGGCGCCTTCGGCGGTTCCGCCTACGGCAACTACGCCACCACGATGCTCGCCCCCGGTATCGACGGCCACAAGGACTTCAACCTCTACAGCAGCAACCCCGCGGGTGACCTCACCAAGGCCAAGGCCCTCATGAAGCAGGCCGGCAACCCCAAGCCGACGATGTCGCTCGCGGTGGAGAACATCCCCACGCACGAGCACTTCGCCGACGCCGTGAAGACCGCGCTGGCGAAGATCGGCATCACGGTGAACATCACCCCGATCGACAAGAACAACTACTTCAGCACCGTGGACAACGTGAAGAACCAGTACGACCTGACGTGGGGCGACTGGATCGCGGACTGGCCCAACGCCTCCACCGTGCTGCCCACCCTCTTCGACGGGCGCCAGATCAAGAAGCTCCCGCAGTCCAACAACGACATCTCGTACCTGAACGACCCGAAGGTCAACGCCCAGATCGACAAGATCGGCAAGATGACCGACATCAAGCAGCGCAACGTCGCTTACGGGGAGCTGGACGAGCAGATCCTGAAGGACGCCGCCGTGGTCCCGCTGATGTACATGAACTTCAGCGAGGTGAGCGGCTCGAAGGTCGGCGGTGTCATCGACGACTCGATCATGGCCGAACCCAGCCTGGTGCACGCCTACATCAAGCAGTGACGCATCCCCTCTGAACCCCGCCGGCGGCCCGGTCCGCCGGCGGGCACCCCACTCACGTCAGGTCCCGGCACCCCATGTTTCGTTACCTCATCAGACGCCTGCTGGCAGCGGCCGTGATCATGCTGGTGATCACGACGATCACCTTCTTCATCTTCTTCGCGCTGCCGTCCAACCCCGCGCTCCTGGCCTGCGGAAAGACCTGCTCGCCCTCCCGTCTCGCGGAGATCAAGCACTCGCTGGGCCTGGACCAGAGCTATCTGACGCAGTACTGGGAGTTCGTCAAGGGACTGGTGGCGGGCCGCGACTACGGCGACCAGAGCGTCCGCATCCACTGCGCGGCGCCCTGCCTCGGCATCTCCTTCCAGACCGACACCCCCGTGCTGACGACGCTCCTCCAGGACTTCCCGGCGGACCTCTCCCTCGGTCTCGGCGCCGCGGTGGCGTTCCTCGTCCTGGGCGTGGGCCTCGGCACCGTCGCCGCGGTCCGCAGGGGCAAGGCCGCCGACAAGGCGGCGGTCGGACTGGCCCTGTTCGGTGTGTCGGTGCAGATCTACTTCATCGGTCTGCTCCTGCTGTACCTCTTCGTCGACAAGTTCCAGATCCTGCCGACCTCCGGCTACACCTCGATCACCGAGGACCCGGCAGGCTGGTTCAAGGGCCTGATCCTGCCGTGGGCCACCCTGGTCATCGTCTACCTCGCGATGTACACCCGGCTCACCCGCTCCTCCATGCTGGAGGTCTTCGCCGAGGACTACATGCGCACCGCCCGCGCCAAGGGCCTGCCGGCCGCCACCGTCGTCCTCAAGCACGGACTGCGGGCCGCCATCACCCCGATCATCACCATCTTCGGCATGGACGTCGGCTCCCTGATCGGCGGCTCCGCGGTCATCACCGAGTCCGTGTTCGGCATCAACGGCATCGGCAAGCTCGCGGTCGACTCCGTCCAGAACTCCGACCTGCCGGTCATCCTCGGCACCACCCTCTTCGCCGCGACGTTCGTCGTCCTCGCCAACGTGGTCGTCGACCTGGTGTACGGCCTCGTCGACCCGCGCGTGCGCCTCGCCTGAGCCCCGCTTCCGTCCTTAGGAACACCCGTGTCCGTTCAGACCTCACCGCAGCCCGCGGACGTCACCCCCGCGCCCGCACCCTTCCTCGACGTACGCGACCTGAGGGTGCACTTCCCGACCGAGGACGGCCTCGTCAAGTCCGTCGACGGCGTCTCCTTCACCCTGGAGAAGGGCAGCACCCTCGGCATCGTCGGCGAGTCCGGCTCCGGCAAGTCGGTGACCTCGCTGGCCCTGCTCGGACTGCACAAGGGCACCCGCGCCCAGGTCAGCGGCGAGATCTGGCTGGAGGGCAGGGAACTCGTCGCCCTGCCCGAGCCCGACATGCGCGCACTGCGCGGCCGCACGGTCTCCATGATCTTCCAGGACCCGCTGTCCGCGCTGCACCCCTTCTTCACCGTCGGCTCCCAGATCGCCGAGGCCTACCGCGTCCACCACAAGGTCTCCAAGAAGGAGGCCAAGGACCGCGCGGTGGAGATGCTGAAGCGGGTCGGCATCCCGCAGCCCGAGCGCCGGGTCAGGGACTACCCGCACCAGTTCTCCGGCGGCATGCGCCAACGCGCCATGATCGCCATGTCCCTGGTCTGCGACCCCGCCCTGCTCATCGCCGACGAGCCCACCACCGCCCTGGACGTCACCGTCCAGGCGCAGATCCTCGACCTGATCCGCGATCTCCAGGAGGAGTTCGGCTCCGCCGTGGTCATCATCACGCACGACCTCGGCGTGGTCTGCGACATCGCCGACGACATCCTGGTGATGTACGGCGGCCGCCGCATCGAGTACGGCACCACCCGCGAGGTCCTCAAGCAGCCCCAGCACCCGTACACCTGGGGCCTGTTGCAGTCCATGCCGCACCTCACCGGCGACGTCGGCGAACGGCTCGACCCGATCCCCGGCACCCCGCCGAGCCTGATCAACCTGCCGGACGGCTGCGCCTTCCACCCGCGCTGCGCCTACAAGGGCTGGGTCCCGGAGGGCCGTTGCACCGTGGAGCGGCCCGAGCTGCGCCTCGTCTCCGGCACCGCAGGGCACCTCGCCGCGTGCCATCTCAGCGACGAGGCCAAACAGGAGATCCTCGGCGGGACCGGCCCGGACGACCGCGGCGCCGCAGCCGCACGGGCCGCGCAGTGACGGCGGCGGACGAAAGGGAGCATGCCGTGAGCACCACCCAGCCCCTCACCGGGCGCACCACCGACCGGCCCACCGGCGAGAACCTCCTCGAAGTGCGCGGTCTGCAGAAGCACTTCGCCCTCCGGCAGGGCATCATCTTCCAGCGGCAGATCGGGGCCGTACGAGCCGTCGACGGCATCGACTTTTCGGTCGGACCGGCCGAGTCGCTGGGCCTGGTCGGCGAGTCCGGGTGCGGCAAGTCGACCACCGGCCGCCTGATCACTCGGCTGCTCGAACCCACCGGCGGCTCCGTCGTGTTCGACGGCGAGGACATCACCCACCGGCCCCCCGGACGGATGCTCCAGGCCCGCCGCAACCTTCAGATGATCTTCCAGGATCCGTACTCCTCGCTGAACCCCCGGCACACCGTCGGCACCATCATCGAGACGCCGATGCGGCTCAACGGCATCAACCCGCCCCAGGGCCACAAGCGCCGCGCCCAGGAACTCCTGGAGACGGTCGGGCTCAACCCCGAGCACTACAACCGCTACCCGAACGAGTTCTCCGGCGGCCAGCGCCAGCGCATCGGCATCGCCCGCGCCCTCGCCCTGCGGCCCAAGCTGATCGTGGCCGACGAACCCGTCTCCGCGCTGGACGTGTCCATCCAGGCGCAGGTCGTCAACCTGCTCCAGGACCTCCAGCGGGAGTTCGGCATCGCCTTCGTCTTCATCGCCCACGACCTCGCCGTCGTACGGCACTTCTCCGAACGCGTCGCCGTGATGTACCTCGGCAAGATCGTGGAGGTCGCCGACCGGGAGTCGCTCTACACCCGGCCACGGCACCCCTACACGCACGCGCTGCTGTCCGCCGTGCCCGAGGCCGACCCGGACGCCACCGAGCGACGCGAGCGCATCCGGCTGGCCGGCGACGTGCCCTCACCGATCGACCCGCCCTCCGGCTGCCGCTTCCGCACCCGCTGCTGGAAGGCCCAGGACAAGTGCGCCACCGAGGAACCGCGGCTGGTACGGGCCGCGGGCAGCCTCTCGGGCCATCTCACCGCCTGCCACTTCCCCGAGGAGCCGACGGTCGCACCGCGCGAGGAGGACATCGTCCTCGATCCGGCGCTCGGCTAGGGTCTGTCGTTCGGATCAGGTCGCAGGGAATCGGCGGCACCTCTTCGGCGCCGGTGAGCGGGGTCTGGTGCGTGCAGTTGCAAGGCGGAGGAGGGCGTCGATGCAGAGCATCGGCGTGAACAGCACGCCGTGCTCCGGGAGATGGAGCGCGATGCCGCCCGGTGTGTGGCCCGGTGGAAGTGGGTGAGCACGATCCGCCGTACGTCCCGCGGATCACGGCCGAGCGCTGTCACGGCCTCGGCGATCGGGGCGCCGGAGCCGGGCGGCCCGGCGTCGATCAGCGTCAGCTCGGCGTGGTCGTCGCCGTCGCGCCACAGGTAGGCCTGGCCGACCGGGAAGCGCAGCAGGTGGAGGCGGGGGAGGAGCTCTACGACGTCCATGGGACGACCGTAGAAAAGGCCCCCGCCCGCGGGCGAGGGCCTTCTGCCGAGGGCAGAGCGGTCAGCTCGCCGCGTAGTTGCGCAGGAACAGCGCCTCCGCCACCGACAGCCGCTCCAGCTCCTCGGGGGACACGCTCTCGTTCACCGCGTGGATCTGGGCCTCCGGCTCGCTCAGCCCGATGAGCAGGATCTCCGCACGCGGATACAGCGCGGCCAGCGTGTTGCACAGCGGGATGGAGCCGCCCTGTCCCGCGTACTGCATCTCCTGCCCCGGGTACGCCACCGCCATCGCGTCCGCCATGGCCTGGTACGCCGGGCTGGTGGTGTCCGCGCGGAAGGCCTGGCCCTGGCCGATCTGCTCGGTGCTCACCCGGGCACCCCAGGGCGTGTGCGCCTCCAGGTGTGCCTGGAGCAGCTTGGTCGCCTCGGCCGCGTCCACGCCCGGCGGCACCCGCAGGCTGATCAGTGCCCGGGCGCTGGCCTGCACGGACGGGGTGGCGCCGACGACGGGCGGGCAGTCGATGCCGAGGACCGTCACGGCCGGGCGCGCCCAGATGCGGTCGGCGACCGTCCCCGAGCCGATCAGCTCCACGCCGTCCAGCACCTTGGCGTCCTGCCGGAACCGCTCCTCGTCGTACTGGAGCCCCTCCCAGGCCGAGTCCCCGGTGAGTCCGTCGACGGTCGTCGAACCGTCCTCGGCGCGCAGCGAGTCCAGGACCCGGATCAGGGCGGCCAGCGCATCGGGCGCGGCACCGCCGAACTGGCCCGAGTGCAGATTGCCGGCGAGCGTGTCGATCCGCACGCGGACGAGCGTCATACCGCGCAGGGTGGAGGTGACGGTCGGCAGCCCGACCCGGAAGTTGCCCGCGTCGCCGATGACGATCGTGTCGGCCTCCAGCAGATCCGGGTGCGCCTCCGCGTACCGCTCCAGGCCGCCCGTGCCCTGCTCCTCCGAGCCCTCGGCGATCACCTTCACGTGGACCGGGACACCGCCGTTCGCCTTCAGCGCGCGCAGTGCCAGCAGGTGCATGATGACACCGCCCTTGCAGTCGGCGGCCCCGCGCCCGTACCAGCGACCGTCCCGCTCGGTCAGTTCGAACGGCGGCGTCGCCCAGCCGGCCTCGTCCAGCGGCGGCTGCACGTCGTAGTGCGCGTACAGCAGGACCGTCTTCGCGCCCTCGGGGCCGGGCAGGTAGCCGTAGACCGACTGCGTGCCGTCGGGGGTGTCGAGCAGGGCCACGTCCCGGAACCCCTCGGCGGCCAGCGCGTCCGCGACCCAGCGGGCGGCGCCCTCGCTCTCGCTCCTGGGGAACTGGTCGAAGTCCGCCACCGACCGGAAGGCCACCAGTTCGGTGAGCTCCTCCTTCGCCCTGGGCATCAGGGCGGCGACGGTCTCGGCGACCGGATGCGACGACATGGGCACGCTCCTCGTGGGTGCGACGTTGTAGCGGTGAGTGCCGTAGATCCTCCCACAGCGGCCTGTGGCCAGGTCCGCCGTAGGATGCGGGAGACAGCAGGGGCAGGCGGCTTGATCGGGAGCAGTAGACCATCGTGAGCAGCGAGAACTCTTCGGCGGACGACGTGCGACAGGTGTGGGACGTCGTCGTGGTGGGCGCGGGACCCGCGGGTGCTTCGGCCGCGTACGCGGCGGCGGTCGCCGGCAGACGCGTGCTGTTGCTGGAGAAGGCGGAGCTGCCGCGGTACAAGACGTGCGGCGGCGGCATCATCGGCCCCTCGCGCGACGCCCTCCCGCCCGGCTTCGAGCTGCCGCTCAGGGACCGGGTGCACGCGGTGACGTTCTCCAACAACGGCCGCTTCACGCGCACCCGCCGGTCCAAGCAGATGCTGTTCGGGCTGATCAACCGGCCCGAGTTCGACCAGCAGCTCGTCGAGCACGCGCAGAAGGCGGGCGCCGAGCTGCGCACCGGTGTCACGGTCCAGCGGGTCGAGCAGCACGGCTCGGCGGTGCCCGACCGGCGCACGGTCGCCGTGATCCTCCAGGGCGGCGAGGTCCTGCTCGCGCGGGCCGTGGTCGGCGCGGACGGCAGTGCCAGCCGCATAGGGGCGCATGTCGGCGTCAAGGTCGACCAGGTGGACCTCGGCCTGGAAGTGGAGATCCCGGTGCCGGAGACCGTCGCCGAGGACTGGAAGGGGCGGGTGCTCCTCGACTGGGGCCCCATGCCCGGCAGTTACGGCTGGGTCTTCCCCAAGGGCGACACCCTGACGGTGGGGGTGATCTCTGCGCGGGGCGAAGGCGCCGCGACGAAGCGGTACTTGGAGGAGTTCGTCGGGCGGCTGGGTCTCGCCGGCTTCGAACCGAGCATCTCCTCCGGGCACTTGACCCGCTGCCGCGCCGACGACTCGCCGCTCTCGCGCGGGCGGGTGCTGGTGTGCGGCGACGCGGCGGGGCTGCTGGAGCCGTGGACCCGCGAGGGCATCTCCTTCGCGCTGCGGTCCGGGCGGCTCGCGGGGGAGTGGGCGGTGCGGATCGCCGAGGCGCATGACGCCGTGGACACGCGCCGGCAGGCCCTCAACTACGCCTTCGCGGTCAAGGCCGGGCTCGGTGTGGAGATGAGCGTCGGCAAGCGGCTGCTGACCGTGTTCGAGCGCCGCCCCGGCCTGTTCCACGCGGCGCTGACGAGCTTCCGTCCGGCCTGGCGGGCGTTCAAGGAGATCACGCAGGGCTCGACGTCGCTGGGCGAGATCGTCCGCACGTATCCGGTGGCCCAGCGGGCCCTGACCGCGCTGGACCGCCGTCCCGCCGCGACGCGCGAGGAGATCAGCCCTTCAGAGTGATCTCGAAGATCGGGTGATCGGGGGCGATCCGGCGCAGCTGGTCGTCCGGGGAGTCGGGGCCGACGCCGTTGAAGAAGACCGGGCGCCGTACTTCCCGGGGAGTACGCCTGATCACCACGCCTGGTGACGCCGCCGCGGCTCGGCGGCGTCTAGCGTGGCCGGTATGGACGGGCAGCGGGTGCGGGGCGGTCCGCCGCAGTGGTGGCGGCACGGACCTCCCTGGTGGGACCGGTGGGGCGAGGGGGAGCGTGCGTCCCGGTGGCCCTGGCGGTCCACCGTCGCCGTCACGGTCTTCGTGCTGGTCGGCTCGAACTTCGCCGCTCATGGCCAGGAGGGCGAGCGGGCGGCCGTGGACCCGTTCGCGCGGGTGCTGCTGGTGGTGGCCGGGGCGCTGCTGCTGTGGCGCAAGCGGTATCCGGTGGCCGTGGTCTTCGGCACCGCGGGTGCCGTCATGGTCTACCTGGGAGCCGGGTATCCGTACGGGCCGGTGCTCCTCACCGTCGCTCTGGCGTGCTTCAGCGCGATCGTCGCCGGGGATCGCCGGGTGGCATGGGCGGCGATGGGCACGCTCTGGGCCGGGCACCTCCTGGTGGCGCACTGGCTGTACCAGTGGCTTCCGCCGTCGGGGGACTCCGCCGCCTCCTGGGGCGAGGAACTGGTGGTCGCCACCTGGGTGGTGGCGATCGCGGCGGTGTCGGAGCTGGTCCGGGTCCGGCGCGAGCAGTGGGCCCGCGAGCGGGCCGAGCGCGCCGAGGCCGCGCGGCGGCGGGCCGATGAGGAGCGGCTGCGGATCGCGCAGGAGCTGCACGACGTGCTCGCCCACAGCATTTCCGTGATCAACGTGCAGGCGGGTGTCGGCCTCGCGCTCCTCGACTCCGATCCCGAACAGGCCCGTACCGCGCTCACCACGATCAAGGCCCAGAGCAAGGAGGCGCTCGGCGAGGTGCGCCAGGTGCTCGACACACTGCGCGCGCCCGGTGACGCGCCGCGCGCGCCCGCGCCCGGGCTGGACCGGCTGCCCGAGCTGGTGGAACAGGCCGCGAGGGCGGGTCTCACGGTGGAGGTCGAGGGGGAGCCGCCCCGGCTCGCTCCCGGCACGGACCTCGCCGCCTTCCGGATCGTCCAGGAGGCCCTGACCAACGTCGTACGGCACTCGGGCTCGCGGCACGCGCGCGTGCACCTCGCGCACGACGCGAACGTGCTGCGGCTGCGGGTCGACGACGACGGGCCCGCGACCGGTGCCGATGCGGGCGGCAGCGGCAACGGGCTGGCCGGCATGCGGGAGCGGGCCGCCGCGCTGGGTGGCACCATCGAGGCGGGACCCCGCCCGGACGGCGGTTTCCGGGTGCTCGCCGTACTGCCCCTGACGGCTTCCGCCGGGACCTGAGCCGCACGTGAACGGAACCAGAGAAGTGCCGAAGGAGGACCGGTGATCCGCGTACTGCTCGCCGACGACCAGTCACTGGTCCGGGCCGGGTTCCGGGCGCTGCTCGACGCGCAGCCCGACATCGAGGTGGCCGCGGAGGCCGCCGACGGGGAGGAGGCCGTGCGGGGGATCCGCGAACTGCGGCCCGACGTCGTGCTGATGGACATCCGCATGCCCGTGCTGGACGGCCTGGCCGCGACTCGCCGGGTCACCGAGGACCGGGACCTGAAGGACGTCAAGGTGGTCATGCTCACCACCTTCGAACTCGACGAGTACGTCTTCGAGGCGATCCGTTCGGGCGCCTCCGGCTTCCTGGTCAAGGACACCGAGCCGGACGAACTCCTGCGTGCCGTGAGGGCGGTGGTCGTGGGCGACGCGCTGCTCTCGCCCGGGGTGACGCGCCGCCTGATCGCCGAGTTCGCGGTCCGCTCCAAGGAACCCGCGGCGGTCGGCGCGCTGGCCGGGCTCACCGAGCGGGAGCGGGAGGTGATGGCCCTGGTCGGCATCGGCCTGTCCAACGAGGAGATCGCCCGCCGCCTGGTCGTCAGCCCGCTCACCGCGAAGACGCACGTCAGTCGCACGATGGTGAAGCTGGGCGCCCGCGACCGGGCCCAACTGGTCGTACTCGCCTACGAGTCCGGGCTGGTGCGGCCGGGCTGGCTGGGCTGATCCGCCGAGCGGAACCGGACCAGCACACTGACGACCCGGGCGGCGAAGAGGACGGGCGCGAGCACCAGCCCGGCGCGCGGCAGCAGACGCTCCGGCGTGTCCGGGAGGTCGAAGAGCAGCGCGGGACCGGCCACAGCCCCGAAGACCACCGCCGCCGCGAACGCCGCACTGCACAGCGCATACCCGATCTCGACGGTGACGGCATCCCGTTCGGCCTGCGTGCGGCGTCCCCCGTGACTGGTCATACGGCGAGTCAAACAGGAGGACACCCGGTGGGCAAGCGCCCCAAGGGCTAGGGGTCAACACCTCCCTCTGGTTTGTCGAGGACGTAGGCCGTGTAGCGCGTGACGCGCCCGATGGCCCGGTGGGCCCGGACGACGGCGATGACCTCGTCCCAGTCCTGTGCGTCGAGTGTCCTGAGGCCCGGCCACCGCAGGCACAGGGCCTGTCGGCCGGCCCGGGTGGACGCTGTGGCGGCGAACAGGGCGCAGAGTTGGGCCGCCCTGTGGAGTACGGGAGTGGTCCAGTCGAGGATCCGGCGCGTGGTGAAGCCGGCGGCGGACGCCATCAGCGGGTACCGCTCGCAGGGTTCGATGTCGTCGAAGCGCCAGGTCCCGCGTACGAGGCCGTCCGGGTCGAGGGTTCCGAGCGGCTGGTCCGTACGGGACGTGACATCCACGAGGACGAGCCGGCCTCCGGGACGGAGCAGCCGGAAGCTCTCGCTCAGGAACGACCTGCGGCCCTCATGGCCGAAGTGGAAGGCGGCCTCCAGGCAGTGCACCCGGTCGAAGGAACCATCCGTCAGCGGGATCCGCGCCGCCTGCCGCGGCAGAGCCGTGGCGTCGGCGACGGCGAAACGCACGCTGGAAAGGCCGCCGAAGCGGCGACGTGCCTGGTCGATCTGCTCGGGCTGGATGTCCACGCCCAGCGCCCGGCATCCCGCGGCGCCCAACCGCGCGGTGGTGTCACCGCGACCGCATCCGGCGTCCAGGACGAGCTGTCCCGGCCGGGTGTCCAGCAGCGCCAGCGACCGGCGAGCCAGCCGGCGCTGAAAGGGCACCGGCCCGGCCAGGGCCACGAGCGGCAGGGTGGGCAGCGTGAAGTAGCCGATGTCGACCAGGCTGTCCCAGCCGAGGTGCCGCAGCACCCGGAAGAGCACGCTGTCGTCGTTGTACGCACTCGCGAGGTCCCCGCTGCCACCCATCCCGCATCCTCCCCTCTCCGAGGGCACTCATACCGGGCCCACTGTCCGTGTCACCGCCTCGACCTGCGCTTACACTGGGCCCATAAGGGACGTTCGTGACGTACCGGAATCGCCGTGCGCTCTCAGCGAATGCTCGCACCGGCCCTCGCCCTGGTCCTCTTGACAGTGCCCGCGCTCTCAGCCCGGGCACAGGGTGGGGAAGTTCCGCACGGCCCCACCTTCGCCGCACGCGCTCTGCAGGCGCTGATCGACGGCATCCAGTTCGGGGTGATCATCGCGATCACCTCGGTCGGGCTCTCGCTGATCTTCGGCACCATCCATCTGATCAACTTCGCGCACGGTGAGTTCGTGACGATCGGCGCCACCTTCGCCTTCTTCCTCAACGTCTCCGCGGCCGGTCCGGGCTGGCACCTGATCCCCGCCGCCCTCGCCGCGGTGGTCTTCGGCGCCCTGCTGGGCGGCGCGGTCGAACGCGGCATCTGGCGCCCGCTGCGAGCGCGCGGCACCGGGTTGATCAACATGTTCATCGTCACCATCGGGCTCTCGCTGCTGCTGCGCCACGTCGTCCTCGTGCTGTACGGAACCCGGCCCGCCTCCTACGCGCAGTACGACATCCAGAACACGATCGACCTGGGCCCGGCCGGCATCACCCCGCGGGACCTCACCGTCACCCTGCTCGCCGTGCTGGTGCTGCTCGGTGTCGCCGCGCTCCTGCAGAAGACGCGGATCGGCACGGCCGTGCGGGCCGTCTCCGCCAACCGTGACCTCGCGGAGGCGTCGGGCATCGACGTGCAGCGGGTGGTGCTGTTCGTGTGGATGCTCGCCGGCGGGCTGGCCGCGCTCGGCGGGGTCTTCTTCGGCCTGGTGGAGATCGTCACCTGGGACATGGGCTTCAAGCTCCTGCTGCTCATGTTCGCGGGGATCATCCTGGGCGGCCTAGGATCCGCCTACGGTGCGATGGTCGGCAGCCTCGTCATCGGCGTCGTCGCCCAGATGTCCACCCTGTGGTTCCCGGTCGACCTGCAGTACGCCTGGGCGCTGCTCGTCCTCATCCTCGTCCTCCTCGTCCGGCCGCAGGGCATCCTCGGCCGGGCCGAACGCGTCGGGTGAGGGGTGCGCCATGGACTTCTCGGCCATCGTCTCCGACGCCCTGCGTTCGGGAATCGGCCCCATCGCCGCCGTCTACGCGCTCGCCGCGATGGGGCTGAACCTGCATTTCGGTTACACGGGGCTGCTGAACTTCGGCCAGGTCGGTTTCATGCTGGTCGGCGGCTACGGGCTCGCCATCACCGTGTCGACGTACGACGGTCCGATGTGGCTCGGCGTCCTCGGCGGAATGGCCTGCGCGATCGTGCTGGCACTGCTCCTCGGCCTGCCCACCCTGCGGCTGCGCGCCGACTACCTCGCGATCACCACGATCGCAGCGGGGGAGACGCTCCGGCTGTTCTACCGGTCCAGCTGGGCCGAGCCGGTCACCGGTGGGGTGTTCGGGCTGCAGAGATTCGCGAACGACTTCTACGACCTGAATCCCATCGATCCCGGCACCTATGGCGTGTGGCTCGTGCGGTTCAGCTCCCGCGACCTCTGGGTGATGATCGTCGGATGGGCCCTGGTGCTCGTGGTCGGAGGGCTGCTGGCCCTGCTGATCCACAGCCCCTGGGGCCGGGTCATCCGGTCGATCCGTGAGGACGAGGTCGCCGCGCGCAGCCTCGGCAAGAACGTCTACGCGTACAAGATGCAGAGCCTCGTGCTCGGCGGCGTCATCGGGGCGGTCGCGGGCATGATGCAGGCGATCCAGGTGCAGTCCGTGAACCCGGACAACTACGATCCGGGCGTCACGTTCTTCCTGTACACGCTGCTCGTCCTCGGGGGTGCCGGGCGGATCCTCGGGCCGGTCGTCGGCTCGATCCTGTTCTGGTTCGTCCTCAGCTTCCTCGACAGCGCGCTCCGCCAGGCCATCGACGCCGAGTACATCTCGCCGGACCTCATCAGCACGTCGGAGGTCGGCGCGGTGCGCTTCGCGCTGGTCGGCATCGCGCTGATCCTGCTGGTCGCGTTCCGGCCGCAGGGCATCCTCGGCAGCCGGAAGGAGATGCTGCTCAGTGGCCGCTGACACCCACGCATCCGGCACCGGCCGGCTCGCCGCGACCGATCCCGAGCCGGGGGTGCGCAAGCCCGATCCCCTGCTGGTCCTGGACCAGGTGACCCGTACCTTCGGCGGTCTCGTGGCCGTGCGGGTCGAGCACCTGGAGGTACAGCGCGGGGCCATCACCGCGCTCATCGGGCCCAACGGCGCCGGCAAGACCACCCTGTTCAACGTGGTGAGCGGCTTCGACCGGGCCGACGGCGGCCGGTGGTCGTTCGACGGACAGCCGCTCACCGGCTCCCCGGCGCACCGGGTGGCGCGGCGCGGAATGGTCCGTACCTTCCAGCTCACCAGGACGCTCGCCAGGCTCACCGTGCTGGAGAACATGCTGCTCGCCGCGCCCGGGCAACGAGGCGAGCGGGCGCTGCCCGCGCTGCTGCGACCCGTGTGGCGCGGGCAGGAGCGGGAGTCCGAGCGGCGGGCCGACGAACTGCTGGACCGGTTCCGGCTCGGGCCGCTGCGCGACGACCACGCCGGCACGCTCTCCGGGGGGCAGCGCAAACTGCTGGAACTGGCCCGCGCGCTGATGGCCCGGCCGGTCATGCTCCTGCTCGACGAGCCGATGGCCGGGGTGAACCCCGCGCTGACCCAGTCGCTGCTCGGACACATCACGCAGTTGCGGGACGAGGGGCTCACGGTGTGCTTCGTCGAGCACGACATGGACGTGGTGATGGGCATCAGCGACTGGGTGGCCGTCATGGCCGACGGCCACCTGGTGGCCGAGGGCCCACCGCACACGATCGGCCGGAACGCCGCCGTCGTGGACGCCTATCTGGGCAAGCGGCACGACGAACCGGGGACGACCGAGGGGAAGGAGTGAAGGATGACCGCCGAGGAGCAGGCACCGGTGCTGGCGGCCGACGACGTCGTCGCCGGTTACGTCCCCGGTGTCGACGTGCTGCGCGGATGCAGCGTCGAGGTGCGGCCGGGCGAGGTGGTCGGGGTGATCGGCCCCAACGGGGCCGGCAAGTCGACGCTGGTCAAGGCCGTCTTCGGATTGCTGCGGGTGCGCGGCGGGACCGTGCGGCTGCGCGGCGAGGACGTCACGAACCGCCCCGCGCACGAACTGGTCCGGCGGGGCGTGGGCTACGTGCCGCAGTTGCAGAACGTGTTCCCCACCCTGACCGTCGAGGAGAACCTGCGGATGGGGGTCTACCTGCGGCCCAAGGACCACGCGCGGCGGGTCGCGGCGGTCGAGGAGCTCTTCCCCGTGCTCGCCGACCGCCGCAGGCAGAAGGCCGGCGCGATGTCCGGCGGCGAACGCCAGATGCTCGCGATGGCCCGTGCCCTGATGATGGAGCCGCAGCTGCTGTTGCTCGACGAGCCGTCGGCCGGCCTGTCACCGCTCCATCAGGACCACGTCTTCGACCGGTGCAGAATGATCAACAGCGCGGGCGTCGCCGTGCTCATGGTCGAGCAGAACGCCCGCAGGTGCCTGCAGCTCTGCGACCGCGGTTACGTCCTCGACCAGGGCCGCAACGCGTACACCGGCACGGGTACGGCCCTGCTGCACGACGAGAAGGTGATCGAGCTCTACCTCGGCACGCTCGCCCGCGTCCGTTGACTGCCGTCCCTGTCGGTCCTCCCGTTCAGTCCTGGGCCTTGCTGGTCTCGGTACGCAGGGTCTGCAGCTTTCCTTCGTCGTTGTAGCCGTACACCTCGATCGTCGCCTGGCCGGGTTCGCCCTTGTCGGTGAAGTCGAGCGGACCGCTCACACCGTCGTAGTCGATGTCCCTGCCGTCGGCGAGCAGCTCCTTGCAGGCGGCGAACGAGTTGCACTTCTCGCCGTCCTTGGTGATCCCGTTCATCTCCTTCGCGTACTCGCCCGGGTCGTCGGACTCCGCCTTCTCGGCGGCGAGGGCGATCGTCGTCGCGCAGTCGAACACCTGCGGCGCGAACTGCAGCTCCTTCAGATCCGGCGCGAATTTCTTGAGGTCCTTCACGTACTGCGCGTTCTCCGCCGATGCCGGCGCGGTTCCCTTCATCCCGGAGAGCCTCTCGGGCTGGCCGGGGGCGACCAGCGAGGGCAGTTCCTCACTGCGCAGTCCGTCGGCGCCGTAGACGCCGATCCGGTCGGGCCCGAGTCCGGACTCGATCATGCCCTGCAGGATCTGGGTGCCCTCCTCGAAGGCGATCACCACGGCGGCGTCCGGCCTGGAGTTCTCGATCTGCTGGGCGACCTGGTCGAAGTTGGTCGCCTTCGGGTCGTAGGTCTCGGCGAGCGTCACCGTCGCGCCACGGTCCTCCAGCGACTTGCGGGTTGCCTCCATCAGGCCGCGCCCGTAGTCGTCCGCCCGTGCGACCAGGGCCACCCGGTCGTGGCCGTCGTCGCGGACGACGTCCGCCAGGATGGGCCCCTGCAGCACGTCGCTCGGGACGGTGCGGAAATAGAAGCCGTCATCCTCGTAGTCGGTGAAGGTGGGAGCGGTGTTCGACCCCGAACACTGCACGACGCCCGCTCCGGTCACCCGGTCGATGAACGCCAGCGACATGCCGGAAGCCGCGGCGCCGATGACCGCGTCCACGCCTGCCGCGAGGACCCGGTCCGCCGACTGCGCGGCAACGGCCTCCTGGCCCGCCTCGTCACTGGAGACCACGCTCGGCACCGGCTTGCCCAGGACTCCGCCGGCGTCGTTGATCTTCTGTATCGCGAACTTCAGCGATTCGATCTGGGGTGGGCCGAGGTAGGCGAGCTGTCCCGTCTCCGGCAGGACGTAGCCGAACTGGAGCTCGCCATCGCCCGGCTCGGCCTGGGCAGTGCCCGTCGCACCGCAGACGGCAATCACGAGAGCGGCCGCGCTTGCGAAGACCGCGGACCGCCGTATCGACGCTTTCATCTCCGCCTCCGCTCATTACAGGCGACGGAGGTCGACTGGCCGGCCCTCCGCCCGCCATCTGTACATGAGCGTAGAACTCTCACGGAATCCGGAAAAGATCTGAAACGTACACATTTTCGGCTGGTGGTGCGCTCGCCTGGGCCCTGCGTTCCCTCCATAGGTCACACAGGGGTCACACAGGGCCCTTTGGTCACATCCGGAAACGCTCCCTAATCGCGCACGGCGACGCGCTCCGTCTCCCTCGGGGTGGACTTGGCGACCACGACGGACGGCTGCTCCCGGCGGGTCCGCAGGCCCGTGAGGGTGATCAGCAGGCCGGCGAGGGCGATGAGCGTCACGACCAGCAGGCCGGGCCGGTAGCTGTCGAGGACGGCCTGCGGGGAGGCGTTGCCCGGCTCGGGGGCGTTCGCGGTCACCACCGCCGTCACCACGGCGAGGAAGATCGCGCCGCCCACCTGGACCGAGGTGTTGAGCAGCCCGGAGACCATGCCCTGCTCGTGCTCGTCGACGCCGTTGGTGGCCTGGACGTTGAGGGACGGGAAGGTCAGCGCGAAGCCGGAGCCGACCAGCAGCATCGTCGGCAGGATCGCCGCCGCGTAGACCGGGTCGAGGTCGATGCGCAGGAACAGCACGTAGCCGGTCACCATCAGGACGAAGCCCAGCACCATCAGCCGGGCCGTGCCGAACCGGTCGATGACGGCCCCCACCTTCGTCGCGGACAGCGCCACCAGCGCGCCCGCCGGCAGGAAGGCCAGGGCCGTGTGCAGCGCCGACCAGCCGAGCAGCTGCTGCATGTAGAGGGTCACCAGGAACTGGAAGCCGATGTAGCTGCCGACGAACGTCAACGCGCCCAGCTGCGCCCGCACTTGCGGCCCCGAGCGCAGCACGCCGAGCCGGATCAGCGGGCTGGGGCTGCGCCGCTCGACGGCGACGAAGGCCGCCAGCAGGACGGCGACGGCGGCGAAGGACAGGACGGTCCGCGCCGACCCCCAGCCCACCTCGGGCGCCTCGACGACGGTGTAGACGAGCAGCAGCATCGAGGCGGTGCCGAGGACGGCGCCGGGGATGTCGTAGCCGCCCCGGCCGCGCTCGCGCTCCGTGCGCGGCAGCAGCTTCAGGCCCACGAGCAGGGCGATCAGCGCGATGGGGGCGGGCAGCAGCATCGTGAGCCGCCAGCTGGCCTGAGTGAGCAGGCCGGAGAAGACCAGGCCCATCGAGTAGCCGGTGGCGCCGCAGGTGGTGTAGATGGCCAGGGCGCGGTTGCGCAACGGGCCTTCGGGGAACGTCGTGGTGATGATCGACAGGCCGGCGGGGGCCGTGAAGGCCGCGCTCAGGCCCTTGATGAAGCGGCTGGCGATGAGCAGCGGGCCCGAGTCGACGAGGCCGCCGAGCAGCGAGGCCAGCGCGAAGACGCCCAGTGCCACCAGGAAGACCTGGCGTCGGCCCAGCAGGTCGGCGGCGCGTCCGCCGAGGAGCAGCAGGCCGCCGTAGCCCAGGATGTAGCCGCTGACGATCCATTGCAGCGCCGAGGTCGACAGGCCGAGGTCGGCTCCGATGGAGGGCAGCGCGACGCCGACCATGGACACGTCCAGGGCGTCCAGGAACATCGCGGCACAGAGCACCAGCAGGGTGCCCCAGAGCCGGGGAGTCCAACGCCCGTCGGACGTGGGGGAGGTGAGCGGAGAGGTCATGCCCGAGAGATTACATGCGTATGCATGAGATGCAAGCGCATTAAAGTCAGGTGCAACAATCTCGGTTCTCTGTTACGGTGCGGCGCATGGCGGCGAAGCAGGCCGAGCAGGCGCTCGTGGAACAGTGGCGCGGCATGCTGGCGCTGCATGCGCGAACACAGTGCGAACTCGACCGGGTTCTGCATGAACACGGCCTGTGCGCCAGTGATTTCGAGGTGCTCGACGTCCTCGCCGGGTGCCGGGCGGCGAAGGGCACGCCCTCCTACCGCGTCCAGGAGATCTCCGAGCGGGTCCACCTGAGCCAGAGCGCGCTGTCGCGGCTGGTCGCCCGGCTGGAGAAGGACGGACTGGTCGAGCGCTGCATGTGTCCGGAGGACCGGCGGGGTGTTCGCGTCGCCCTCACGGCGAAGGGGCGCACGCTGCACGGCGAGGTGCTGCCCGTGCAGCGTGCGGTGCTGGCGCGGATGCTGGCGGACGACTGAGTCCGGTTGTCCCGAGTCGGGTCAGATTCCCGAGGTTTCACGCCACAGCTCGGCGAGCGCCCGGTCTCCCGTGACCGACGGGAGGGGAGCCCGGTTCCACAGCGCCAGGTACAACTGCTCGGCCGGGCCGGACAGTTCGCAATTGGCGTCCCCGGAGGCGCCCGGCGTGGTCACGGGCGGCTCGGATGACAGCCGTACGGTCCACACCGCGCCGGTGTCTTCGGCGCGCACGCGCAGGACGCGCGGCTCGGGGGTGCGCACCCGGCTCCTGGAGCGGGCGTGGAAGCCGCGCAGCAGTTCGTCGATGCCGTCGGTCGCGAAGTCCGGGGCGACGGCGGTGATGCCGGCCCCGCGCGCGGACTCCGCGTCGACCCGGTGCACCGCCGTCTCGTGCGCCTGCCGCCGGGTCCAGAAGGCCAGCGGGGACGGCGCGGGCAGGAAGAACCAGCAGTCCACATCCGGTGCGGCGGCGGCCAGCGTGTCGACGAGACGGCGGTGGCTGTCGCGGTACCAGGCCACGAGTTCCGCGCCGTCGAGGTCCGGGACCTCGCCCAGCGGACGGCGCTCGCTGTACCCCTCGGCGACGTACGACGTGGCCCAGCGGTGCACCGCGCCCGTGTGCCGCAGCAGATCGCGCACGTGCCACTGCGGGCACGTCGGCACCTTGGCGTCGGTCCCCGCCTCCTCGGCGGCCGTGGCCAGCAAACGGCCCTCTGTCTCCAGCGCTTGAAGGAACTCGGCGGTCTCCATGCCGCGAGTCTGCCGTACGGGGCGTACTCCGGGCGCCGGAATTTCCGCGGGGGGGCGCTAGGCCGTGTCCGCAAGTCCCGCCTGCCCCGCGACGCCTGGCGGGCTCCCCCGCTGCCGTAAGGGCGCGGGAGGTGCCCCCACTCGCCGCACCGGACGAAGCCCCGAGTACATCCAGTACGAGGGACTCCGTCCGGTGCACCGAGAGCACGCTCCAGAGGCCGCGGGGCTCGCCCTCCGGGCGGACGACGGGACTTTGCGGACACGGCCTAGGGCAGCGGTGTGCCGCCCGTGGCGTTGACGATCTCGGCGGTGATGTAGGACGCCTCCTGGGAGGCGAGGAAGACGTACGCCGGTGCCATCTCGGCCGGCTGCGCGGGCCGCCCGATGGGCGCCTGCTTGCCGAACTTCCGGGTGTCCGGCATGGTCGCCGGGATCAGCGGCGTCCACACCGGGCCGGGCGCCACGGCGTTGACGCGGACGCCCTTGTCGATCACCATCTGCGCCAGCCCCTGCGTGAAGGTGACGATCGCGCCCTTGGTCGTCGCGTAGTCCAGCAGATGCGGGCTGGGCTTGTAGGCCTGCACCGACGTGGAGTTGATGATGCTGCCGCCCTCCGGAATGTGCGGCAGGGCCATCTTGCAAAGCCAGAACATGCCGTACAGGTTGGTGCGCAGCACCCGGTCGAACTGCTCGGTGGAGATCGCCTCGATGCCGTCGGGCTGCGACATCTGGTACGCCGCGTTGTTCACCAGGACGTCGATCCGGCCGAACTCCGCGACGGCACGGTCGATCAGCGCGCGGCAGTTCCCCTCCTCCCGTACGTCGCACGAGACGGGCACGGCACGCCGCCCGGCGTCCTCGACCAGCCGGGCGGTCTCGGCGGCGTCGTCCTTCTCGTCGTCCAGGTGGGTGAAGAGCACGTCGGCTCCCTCCCGGGCGAACGCCAGGGCGACCGCGCGGCCGATCCCGGAGTCCCCGCCGGTGATCACGGCCTTGCGTCCGTCCAGCCGGCCGCTGCCCCGGTAGGACTTCTCACCGTGGTCCGGGGGCGGGTCCATGGGGCCGGTCCAGCCCGGGTGCGGCTGGTCCTGGGAGGGAAACTCCGGGGTGGGGTGCTGGTCGCCTGGGTGCTGTTGATCGGTCACGGGTCTGCCTCCTTGTCCATGGCGTACGGCCCGGTGATCACAACGGGCGAGGCCCCGGGTACCCCGATGGCGGGGTGCCGATCACCGGGTCGTTCGTCCGTGGGTGAGTCCGGACGTCCAGCAGGCCGGTCCTCCGGGTCAGCCCGCCGCCGCGCGTCGCGTCGCGACACCGATGAGCGCGGCCACGGCGGCCAGGACCGCCACGCTGGTGAGCGCGGCCGGGAGGGAGAACCAGTCCGCCATGAACCCGATGGCGGGCGGCCCCAGCAGCATGCCGCCGTAGCCCAGCGTGGAGGCCGTGGCGACTCCGCCGGGACCGGCGAGCGCGCCCGCGCGTTCCACGGCCACGGGGAAGAGGTTCGCGAGGCCGATGCCCGTGACCGCGTACCCGAGCAGGGCCGCCCACAGGGCGGGGGCGAGCGAGCCGAGCAGCATCCCGGCCGCCGCCGTGGCGCCGCCCGCCACGACGGTCCGGGTCCGCCCCAGGCGCTCCAGGAGCGTGGTGCCGGTCAGGCGGCCCACCGTCATGGCGAGCGCGAAGCAGGAGTAGCCGATGGCCGCGGCCCCCGGCGAGGCGGCCAGGTCCTCTTCCAGGTGCAGGGCGCCCCAGTCGGCCAGCGCGCCCTCGCCGTACGCGGTACAGCCCGCGATCAGGCCGAAGACGAGCACGAGACCGCGGGTGCGGCCGTCCAAGCGGCGCGGGGAGTCCTGCGCGGGACGCTCCGGTTCCGGCGGCGCCGGCGGCTCGTGCCGGAGCAGTACGGGGCCCGCCACGGCGGTCACGAGCAGTCCGGTGACGGTGAGCAGCAGCAGGTGCCGGGTGGGGGAGAGGGACCCCGCGACCAGGGCGCCCAGCCCGGCGCCGACCATGCCGCCCAGGCTGAACGCGGCGTGGAAGCTCGGCATGATCGGCCGCCGCATCGCGGCCACGAGATCCACGGCGGCGCTGTTGAAGGCGACGTTGATCCCGCCGTACGCGGCGCCGAAGACCAGCAGGACGAGGCCGAGCGCGAGGGCCGAGTGGGTCAGCGGCGGCAGGGCCACGCTGAGGGAGAGCAGGACGGCGCAGGCGACCGTGACCCGGTGGTTGCCGAAGCGGCGGCACAGGCGGCCGGTGAGGACCATGGTGACGACGGCTCCGGCGGAGACGCCCAGGAGGGCGAGGCCGAGGGCGCTGGCGGAGGCGTCGGTCTGTTCCTTGATGGCGGGGATGCGTACGACCCAGCCGGCGAAGACGAAGCCGTCGAGGGCGAAGAAGACGGTGATCGCCGTACGGAGTCGGGTGAGGGGGTTGCCGTCGCCCGGCACGGCACTGTGCGTTCGGGGTTTGTTTATTTGCGGCACAAACTCAGGCTAGGTGGGTGCGGGCACCGCGACAAGGTGCGACGCCGGGGCGAGAAGGTGCGACGCTGGGACGAGAGCCATCCGCCGAGGGACCTCGGGAGCGTACATGGGACGTGACGTGCCGGCCCTGGTGTTCACGCGGGAGGACCGCCGTCGGTACCGGGCCAAGATGCAGACCGGCCTGGAAGTGCTGGCCCGCATGCTGCGCGAGTCCAGCTTCGAGAGCGAGCGCCCCCGGGTCGGGCTCGAGATCGAGCTCAACCTGGTGGACGACCAGGGGCTGCCCGCGATGCGCAGCACCGACGTCCTCCAGGCCATCGCCGACCCCGCCTGGTCCAGCGAACTGGGCCGCTTCAACCTGGAGATCGACATCCCGCCGCGGGAGCTGACGACCGGCGGCCCCGGCGCCTGGGAGGAGACGATCCGGGACGCCCTGAACCACGCCGAGGACCGCGCCGCGGCCGTGGGCGCCCATCTCATCATGGTCGGCATCCTGCCCACCCTGGACGAGGCGGACGTCAGCGAGTCCGCCCTGTCCGGCGACCCGCGCTACCGGCTGCTCAACGAGCAGATCTTCGCGGCACGCGGCGAGGACCTGCGGATCAGGGTCGACGGCGTGGAGCGCCTGTCGACGTACGCCGACACCATCACCCCCGAGGCCGCCTGCACCAGCACCCAGTTCCATCTCCAGGTCGCCCCCAAGCAGTTCGCGGACTACTGGAACGCGGCCCAGGCCATCGCGGGCGTGCAGATCGCCCTCGCGGCGAACTCGCCCTTCCTGTTCGGCAAGGAGCTGTGGCGCGAGACCCGCATCCCCCTGTTCGAGCAGGCCACCGACACCCGCCCGGAGGAGATCAAGGCCCAGGGCGTACGGCCCCGCGTGTGGTTCGGGGAGCGGTGGATCACCAGCGTCTTCGACCTCTTCGAGGAGAACGTGCGCTACTTCCCCGCCCTGCTGCCGCTGTGCGAGGACGAGGACCCGCAGCAGGAGCTCGACCGCGGCGGCGTTCCGCAACTGGGCGAACTGACCCTGCACAACGGCACGATCTACCGCTGGAACCGCCCCGTCTACGCCGTCACCGAGAGCGGCCCGCATCTGCGCATCGAGAACCGGGTGCTGCCCGCCGGCCCCACCGTGGCCGACATCATCGCCAACGGCGCCTTCTACTACGGCCTCACCCGCGCCCTCGTCGACGAGGACCGGCCGGTGTGGACGCGGATGTCCTTCGCGGTCGCCGAGGAGAACCTGCACACCGCGGCCCGAGACGGCATCGACGCCCGCCTGTTCTGGCCCGGCGTGGGCGAAGCGCCGGTCACGGAACTGGTGTTGCGGCGTCTGCTGCCGCTGGCCCACCGGGGTCTGGAGCTGGCCGGCATGGACGCGGCCTGGCGTGAACCCCTGCTGGGCATCGTGGAGCAGCGCTGTGTCACCGCCCGCAACGGCGCCCTGTGGCAGGCGGAGATGGTCCATCATCTGGAGAAGGCCGGCGTCTCCGACCGGCGTGAGGCTCTGCGGCAGATGACCGCCACGTACATGGACTACATGCACATGAACGCGCCCGCGCACACCTGGCCCGTGGACTGACCGTCCTGACATCGCCGTCTCACGCGGGGCTGGGGGCGGCCTGGCCTCCCCACTCCTCGGCGGCCGTCAGCGGGACGGGAACGGGCGGCTCCGCCGACGTCGTCAGCTCGATCCGCCGTCCCTCGGCCGACGAACGCAGGAGCGCGGTCATCGTCTCCAGCACGTGCAGGGCGAGTTCGCCGTTCGCACGCGGTGCGCGCCGGCCGTCGACGGCGACGAAGTCCAGCAGCCCGACGCCCCGCGCGCCGTCGACGTAGCCCGCCGACGGCGGGAGCGTGCGCCACTGGGTGTCGCCGAGTCCGAAGAGCCGTACGTCGCCGTCGAAGCGGTTCGGGTCCGGTACGGCGAGGGTTCCCCTCTCGCCGTGGACCTCGATCGGTGACGCCGTGGTGGCCACGCCGTCGAAGCTCGTCGTGATCGTCGTCAGCGTCCCGCCCACGTGCTCCAGCACACCGGAGACATGGCTGTCCACCTCCACCGGTATCCGCTCGCCCGCACGCGGACCCGAACCGATGACCCGCTCGGCGCGCAGCCGGCTGGACGCCCCCGTCACGGCCCGCACCGGACCCAGCAGGTGAATCAGGGAGGCGAGGTAGTACGGACCCATGTCCAGCAGGGGTCCGCCGCCCTCGGTGTAGTAGAAGTCGGGATGCGGATGCCAGCGTTCGTGGCCCGCGGTGACCATCACGGCCGAGGCGAACATCGGGCGTCCGATGCGGCCCGCTGCCACGGCCGCCCGCGCCGTCTGGACCCCCGTGCCCAGCACGGTGTCCGGCGCGCACCCCACACCGACGCCCGCCCGCGCGGCGGCCGCCATGACGGCGTGGGCGTCGGCGAGCGTGGCGGCGAGCGGTTTCTCCCCGTAGACGTTCTTGCCGTGGCCGATGGCCCCGAGGGCGATCGCGGCGTGCGCCCCGGGGGTGGTGAGGTTCAGCACCGTGTCCACGTCCGGGCTGCTCAGCAGCTCCTCGACGGTCAGCGCCCGGACGCCGGGCAGCTCGGCGGCGACCGCGGCCGACCGGGAGGCGTCGAGGTCGGCGACCGCCGTCACCCGCACCGCGGAACGGCCGGCGAGCGTGTCCAGGTACGCGCGGGAGATGACGCCGAGCCCTACGACGCCGACGCGGTGCGCGTCGCCCACAGCATGCCCCTCTCGATGATGGCGCGGACGCTGGGATTCTCGAGCACGTCGACGCTGTGCCCCGGTGTCGTCACCACGATCCGTCCGGCACCCCACCGGCGGGTCCAGACCGCCGGCGAGGTGACCGGCCGGTGCCAGGGCTCCCACGGCCGCGTGGGGTGCGTGGTGGTGGCCAGGACGTCGATGAGGTCGTCGTGGAGCACCCAGTACTGCTCGGTGTGCAGCTCGAAGTCCTCGATGCCCGCGGTGACGGGGTGCTCGCGGCCGGCCTCGGTGAGGGTGATGGTGTGCGGCAGGAAGTTGTCCTCCGGCCCGCCCCGGCGCTCGCACGGCTCCTTGCCCGGGTGTGTGGCGAACTGCCCTCCCACCAGGTGGAGATAGTCGGAGGAGGCGCGGAACGAGTCGGCGATGCCACCATGCCAGCCGGTGAACCCGGTGCCCGCCACGACCGCCGAGCTGAGCCCCGCGAGTTGCTCGCGCGTGATCTCCGACATCGTGACGCACTGCACGATCAGGTCCGTGCCGGCCAACTCGGCGGCGTCGGCGTAGACGTCGGTCGACTCCTCGACCCGGACGGCGTATCCGTTGCTCCGCAGGAAGGGCAGGAACAGTTCCGTCGCCTCGACCGGCTGGTGCCCCTCCCAGCCGCCGCGGACCACCAGTGCTCTCTTCTGCGTCATCGTGATCTCACTATGCGGCGGGCCTCCGCGCTCACGAAAGAGGGCAGGGCCTCACGAAAATTTCGCTGTCGAGGCCCGGGCCCCGACCGTCCAACAGGCCGCGGTGAAACGGACTTCCGAGCCGTGCACGAAGGGGTCGAAGGCGGCCCGGACCGTCGCGACGACCCGGCCGCGGGTCTCCTCGTCCACCTCGGGCAGGTGCATGCCGACCGGACCGAGCCGGGTGAAGTAGCGGACCAGTTCCTTCTCGGGCAGGGTGCAGACGACGTCGACCGGCTGGATGTCGATCCCGGCCCAGCCGCTCTCGGTCAGGATGCGCCGGACCTTGTCCGGGTCCGCGAAGGCGAACTGCCCCGGTTCGTCCGGCCTGTGGACGGGCAGGTCCGGGAGCAGTGGTGACGCGGCGCGCTGGGCGGTCGTCATGAACGGGTTCTCGGCCGGATCGCGCCAGACGACGAACCGCAGCGCGGCCTCGTCCCGGGCCGCGTGCCGGAGGTTGGCGAAGGCCCGGACGGGATCGCTGAAGAACATGACGCCGAACCGCGAGATGACAGCGTCGAAGGTGCCCCGTTCGAAGGCGTGGTCCTGTGCGTCGGCGCAGAGGAAGGACACCGGTGCGTCCTCCTGTCCGGCGTACTCCCGGGCGGTGGTGATCATCGCGTCCGAGATGTCGACGCCGACACAGCGACCGGCCGGGCCGAGCCGTCGCGCGACGGCCAGCGTGACGCCGCCCGTACCGCAGCCGACCTCGAGCACGTGCCGCGCCCCTTCGGCGGCGACGGCTTCGACGAGAAGCTCCTCGAAGGGCCTGAACATCCCGTCCAGCACGCCCTTCAGATCGCCCCAGGCATGACCGGCGCGCCCCTTCCAGCGGGCTGCCTGCTCCTCGTCGGCCCTGCGCTCAGCGTCCATGGCTTTCTCTCCTTCTGGTTGCCCTCGGCGTACCGGGATGACAGCGTTCTACTTCAAGTCGACTTGAAGTCAAGGCAATGACGGACATGACAGAAACGACAGAAACAGCAGACGCGACAGAAACGGCAGACGCGACAGAAACGGCAGACGCGACAGAAACGGCAGAGCTGGACATCGCCGAAGTGTCGCACCGCGCCGGGGTTCCGGCATCGACCCTGCGCTACTACGAGGAGAAAGGGCTGATCTCCTCGACGGGCCGGCGCGGCCTGCGCCGGCAGTACGACCCCGGCGTACTGGAGCGGCTGGCGCTGATCGCGCTGGGGCGGACGGCCGGGTTCTCGCTCGACGAGATCGCGGACATGCTCGCGCCGGACGGGCGGCCGCGGATCGACCGGCGGATGCTGGCGGCCAAGGCGGACGAACTCGACCACAGGATCCGCGAACTGGGCGTCCTGCGCGACTCCCTGCGGCATGCCGCCGCGTGCCCCGCGCCCAGCCACATGGAGTGCCCGACCTTCCGCCGCCTCCTCGATGCCGCGGCCTCCGGCGCTGTCGCCGCGCCGCGAAGGCGGGTTCCGGGACGCTAGGGGGACCTTCGAAACATCCCCGAGGACCGTCGGTGCTCTTGGTCCAATCGTGGTTCGTGCTTTGCCCGATTCCCGGTGCCGCCTGCCTAGGTCTAAAACTGACGTGCGGGGGCGGCCGACTCGCGGGCACCCTGCTGCCCGAGATCGACGAGCTGCTGATCAAGACTTGTCCACCCTCCCTCCTAGAGTGACGGGCACCGGAAGCACCGGAAGCACGGGAAAGAGGGGGAACGCATGGGTGAGGACACCCGCAGCGCGGCACGCGCGATCATCGACCGGAACCTGTACATGGTGCTGGCCACCGTCGGCGCGGACGGCGCCCCCTGGGCCTCGCCCGTCTTCTACTCCACCGAGGACGGACGGGACTTGTATTGGGTCTCGTCCCCCGAGGTCACGCACTCCCGCAACATCGCCCACGAACCCCGGATCGGCATCGTCCTCCACGACTCCCGGGCCCCGGTAGGCACGGCGAGCCCCCTCGCCCTGTACCTGAAGGCCACGGCGGAGGAACTCCGCGGGGAGGCGGCCCTGGAGGGCCTGCGGGTGATTCCCCGCCCCGCCGGCCGCGGCGGCCGCCCCCTCGCCCCGGAGGAGGTCCGCCCGCCCGCCCCGTGGCGGGTGTACCGGGCCCGGGTCAGCGAGTACTCGATGATCTGCCCCCGCGGTGCGGGGCAGTGCGCCGAACACGGGCTGGATTACGAGCACCGCACCACAGTCGTCCTGTGACCGAGTCTTGGAACAGCACTTCTCCTGCACTGCATCAGCGTTGTACGAGCGCTAACCGGTCGCCCACGACAGTTGGATCACCGCTCCCCACAGGGAGAACGGAGACCGAAAGGGACGGCCACATGGGTACCGCCAGGACACCGCAGCGCAGGGCCATACTCACCGGCGGGCTGGCTGCCACCGCAGCCATGCTCACCGCCTGCTCGTCGAGCTCGGACAGCACGAACGAGGGGAAGACCTCGGCCGTGGGCGCGGCGAAGACCCCTTCACCCTCACCCGCGGCGGGCCCCCGGCCGGACTCGCCCTGGGCGGCGTTCGCCCGGCTGATGGACGGCAACAAGCGCTGGGTGGACGGAAAGCTCCAGCACCCCGACCGTGACCCGGAGCGGCGCGAGTTCGTCGCCGAGGCACAGAACCCCTACGGCGTCATCCTCTCCTGCATCGACTCCCGCGTCCCGCCGGAGCTTGTTTTCGACACCGGCCTCGGCGACCTGTTCGTGATGCGCACCGGCGGGCAGGTCGTGGGACCGGTGGTCGTCGGCTCCGTGGAGTACGGGCCGATGACGTCCGGCACCCCGCTCATCGTGGTCCTCGGGCACCAGCGCTGCGGAGCCGTCAAGGCGGCCTACGAGGCGATGCGCGACGGCAAGAAGCTCCCCGGCAACCTCCAGGCGATCTCCGACGCCCTGCGGCCGGCCTACCGGGAGACCGCCAGGGGGAAGCACGCCGATCCGGTCGACGCCATGGTGCGGATCCACATCAAGCAGACCGCCGCCGAGCTGCGGACCAACCGGGACCTCGCCCCGCTCGTGAAGAAGGGCGACCTGGCCGTCGTCAGCGCCTACTACTCGCTCGACACCGGCCGCGTGGAAGTCCTCACCGGCGCGCCCGCCGCCTGACCCGGAACAGCGACGACCGGGCGGGAAAAACGTTCCACGCCCGGTCACGTTATACTTGCGGCGCCCAAGAAGACCACGGTCGTGCCTGGTCGCACGGCTGCAACAGCGAGGGGGTGGACGCCGTTCCGGCACGCCCCGCCCGCATCCAGGACGTCGCGGCCGCCGCCGGCGTCTCGGTGTCCACCGTCTCGAACGTCCTCAACCGGCCCGAGCGCGTCACCGCACAGACCGCCGAGCGCGTCCGCGTCGCCGTCGCCGCGCTCGACTACGTCCCGCACCCCGGAGCCGCCGGACTGCGCACCGGGCGCGCCTCGGCCATCGGCCTGGTGCTGCCCGACGTGACCAACTCCTTCTACGCGCGCATCGCCCGGGGCGCCGCGGACGCGGCCTACGACCACGGCTACTCCCTCGTCCTCTGCCACAGCGGAGACGACCCGGAACGGGAGCAGGGCTACTTCAGCATGCTCGTCGAGCAGCGGGCCGTCGGCGTCGTCGTCGTGCCGCTCAGCGCCGATCCGGGCCGGCTCGCCCGGCTGCGCGAGCGGGGCATCCCGCTCGTCCTGGCCGACCGCGCGATGCCCGACCGGGAGGGCTGCTCGGCCTCCGTCGACGACATCGCCGGCGGCCGCCTCGCCGTGCAGCACCTCCTCGACCGCGGGGCTCGCGACATCCTCGTCGTCAACGGCGAGCGCGGCATACGCCAGTGCGCCGACCGCTACCAGGGCGCCCGGCAGGCCGTGCGCAGCCGGCGCGAGGCACGGCTGGACCAGGTCGTCGCCGAGCGGATGACCGTCGCGTACGGCACACAGATCGCGCACGGACTCCGGGAGCTGCCCGACGGGGTCTTCTGCACCAACGACTTCCTCGCCGCGGGCTTGTGCCGTGGGCTGACCGACCGGGGCGTGCGCGTCCCCGAGGAGGTCCAGGTGGTCGGCTACGGCGACCTCGACGTCGCGACCTTCGGCGCCACCACCCTCACGACGGTCCGGCAGCCGGTCGAGGACCTCGGCCGGGCCGCCGTGGAGATGCTCCTCGACGAGATCGAGGCCCGCGCGGACCACGTCCACGAGACCCGCGTCTTCGCCCCCGGCCTCGTCGTACGCGACTCCACCCGACCGCCCGCCGACGGCTAGGGCCTGTCCTTCGGATCACGCCGCAGACGCGGGGTCTGGTGCGCGCATCTGCCGCGTTGTGTCGGTTGCCGACGCTCCTCGTCGACGCCCTCCTCCGCCTTGCAGCTCCACGCACCAGACCCCGCACCGGCGCTGAACAGCACGGTCGCTTTCCTGCGACCTGACCAAACGACAGGCTAGCCCCCGCACTCCGAGGCGGACGGGACCCGCAGCGTCACCGGTCCCCACAAGCCCGAGGACAGCTGGGAGTCGAACGCCCAGGCCGTCGGAGTGGCCTCCGCGAGATACGGCGCCAGCGTGCCCCGGACGGTCACCTCCAGTCGCACGCTGCGCCCGGAGGCACCGCGCAACGGGAAACGGTACGGCGCGCAGAACGCCTCACCGGCCGGCTCCCCGTCGACCGACACCTCCACACTGCCCCGCACCCGCCCGAGATCCAGCACGGGGTCGGGCCCCGACGGCACATCCAGGACCCGCGCGTACGTCACGCCTCCGCTCCAACTGCCCAGCCCCAGCTCCCGCCAGTCCCCGAGGGGCAGCGGCGCCGGTACGGCCCGCACCCGCACCGGCCCCCGCCAGGCGGAGCCGCCCCGCAGGACCGCCGTCGGCTCGGTGACCACCTCGACCGGTGTGGGCTTCGCCAGCGGCTGACCGAGTGTCAGTCGATCGTCTTCCAGGGGGAGTTCCGGCCCTTCTCCGACGCGTACACGCGCGCGGAGCGCCAACGGCAGACCCAGCGACACCGTGCCCGCCGGCACGGTGAACCGGAAGCGCTGCGGCATGTCGCCGACTTCGTCGGTGGACCGCGACGGCCATACGGTGCCGCCGAGCACCGGCCGGCCGGTGAGCCACCCGGTGTCCGGCAGCGGATGCGGCCGTACCACCGCGTGGCAGTGCTGCACCTCGCCCCGCCTGCGCTCGTCCTCCACTGTCGGCCCCCGCCAGTCACCCGTCGCAGCTTCCCAGCCGGCACCGCTGACCAGGGCCGTCACCCCGGCCCCGGACCGCACCACCAGGTCGACGAACACCGCGTCCCGGGCGTCGGTACCGTCGGCCACGACCTCCAGCGTGTGCTCGCCCGACCCGAGCCCCCGTTCGTGCCGGAAGAACATCGGCACGGCGCCCCAGTCCGCCTCGTAGTACTCCACCTTCTCCTGCCGCGCCACGACCTCCCCGTCGAGCAGCACGGTGACCGCCGAGGCGGCACCCACGACGAGCACCGCCCGGGCATCGTCGCCCGGCACCCGCAGCCGCGCCCGGTAGGTCACGCGGCCGTCTGGCCGTACTCCGTCCGGAAGCCGCATGAACCGCGGACGCGGCCCGAGCCCGCCCGGCTCCGACAGACAGAAGAAGCTGCCCAGCGGGGTGCCGTCGGCGGCCGCGATCGTCGAGGGGCGGCTCTGGGCGCCGGACAGTTCGTACTCGAGCACATTGCGGTCCCGGGTCACCGTGACCCGGGCGGAGGCCAGATAGCCGCCCCCGTCCGGTTCCAGCGGCTCCCCGTTCCACCACACGCGCTTGACGCACTCCGCGCCGACATGCAGTTCGGCGGTCCCCCGGTGGCCGGTCTCCACGATCGCCCGCACCCGGGCGGCCGTTGCACCGACCGGCACCGGCACCCGTACGAACTCCTCGTTCACCAGCCCCTTGAGGCCCAGCAGCCCGCCCGGATCCGGGACGCCCCGGCTCGACGAGTACACGGCGACCTCCCACCCGGCGCCGGGTGGCACGAGCGGCACCTCACCGGCCAGAACCCGCTCCACGGACAGGGCGTCCAGCGGTTCCGGCACCTGAGCGAGCGGCACCGGCGGCAGGACACGGACCCGGTTGCCGTACGTGACCCGCGTCCGCTCCCAAGTACCGCCCTCGGCCCACTCCATGGTCCAGATCTGCGGCTCGTCCACCGGCGCACCCGGGGGCAGCGCCAGATCGCCCCAGGTGTTGTCCATGGTGGGGACCAGACGGCCGTGCCAGCCGGTCGAGACGTCGATCACCCGGGCGGGTGTCTTCCGCGTCTCCGGTCGGGGACGCGTGGGCGCCGGCCGGCCTTCGCGCCACACGACCAGGACCGCGGGGGCGCCGTCCAGCGGCACCTCGATGGTCGAGACGTCGCCGTCGCCGTCGCCGTCGCCGTCACCGGAGACGGTGACGTGCGCGGGGGCGCGGGTACCGGTCGCCGGGTTCCAGACCTCGGCCTCGGCGACGGCGGCCCGCACGGTGACGGACGAGTTGCCGGCGGCGTCTCCCGACGGGGAGGACCCGGCCCGCAGCGGATGCGCGCCGATCTCGGGGAAGGCCGCCGTCACCAGTGCCACCGCCTCGTTCCCCGTCCGCCGGACGAGCAGTGGCACCTCGCCCGTGGCGTGACCGGCCGCGTCGGTCACGGCCTCCGCACCGGCCTCCGGGTCGCGCACCCGCTCCAGCCGGGGATGCGCCAGCAGGGCCGCCACCACCGCGTCGTCACCGGACCGGCCGGCGGCCGTGGCAGGAGGGCGGCCCACGACGACGACGCGTCCGCCCGCGTCGAGCAGTTCGGTCAGCCGCCGTGCCGTCACCTCCTCAAGCACACTCGCCGAGGGCAGCAGCACCACGCGGTACGCCAGGTCCCTGATCCGCAGGGCGCCGTCGGCGGCCTTGGCGCGCTGCACCGAGTCGTCGTCGACGACGTCGAAGGAGATGCCGCGCCGGTCCAGGGCGCCGGCATGCGGGGCGAGCCAGTTGTTCGTGCCGCACAGGTCGAGGTAGTGGCGCTGCGTCTCGTCGACGTGGCCGTCGCCCAGCCGGCCGTCGCCGAAGTGCCGGACGGGCGCGTCCAGGGGGACGAGGGCCTGCATGGTGGCGGTCGGGTGCAGGACCGCAACGTCGGCCGCGTAACCGCCCCAGGACATGATCGAGCAGATCCGGGCCACGGCCCGGGAGAACGGCGGATACTGCTTCCAGTACGGCTGGCGCCAGTCGGTGGACGGCGGCGCCCACTCGAACCAGCCGCCCGCGGTGCCGAAGTAACTGGCGTGCGGGTTGTACAGGTTGGCGCCGCTACGCAGGAACGGCAGCAGCCAGTGGTAGGTGTCCTCCAGCGTGCCGCCCCAGCCGGAGGAGTGGAACGCCTCGATCCAGACTCGCTCGTGGCCGTAGAGGTGGGCCATGGAGGAGTGCACCTTGGCGTCGCCGTGATGGTCGCTGCCGGCCGCGCCGTACCAGCGGTGAGTGCGGAAGTAGTCGGTGTAGATCTGCGTCGACTGGGCCGGGTAGCCGGCGCGGGCGGGGTGGCTCTGGTCGCTGCCCAGCAGCATCCCGCGCTCACTGTGCCACGCGGACAGCGGTCGGAAGAGCGCCTCTTCGGTGAGTTCCGCGCGGACCGCGTAGTAGTCGGCACGGATCTTCGTCTCCGGGACGGTGGCGTCCGTGCCGAACAGGGCCGGCAGGTGGTCGAGCAGGTCGTAGCCGCGCCGGGCGCGGAACGCGTCGGCGAAGCGGTGGCTCCAGGCGTTCGTGCCCGGCAGTTCGTCCTGGAAGCTGCCCGCGATGACCGTGCCCAGGTACCCGGGCACACGGCGGTCGTACTCGTGGTGCACGGCGTCCATCAACAGCCCGACGGCGTGCGGGTCCAGATAGTCGAACGCCGTGGGGACGGCGGTGACGAGCCGCACGCCGGCCCCTTCGGCGGCGTCGACCACCAGGGTGCCCGGGCCGTCCACGGCGACGTCGAGGCGCCGGCCCCGCGGCGAGTAGGCGGCCAGCGGGGTCTCGGCGTCCCGCAGGGCCACCGTTCCCCGGGTGACGGTGACGTCACGGCAGCGCAGCGCACAACCCCGGGCCTCGGGGTGACGCTGTGTCACGCCGCCTTGCACATTGGCGCCGGAGAACCCGATCTGGTCGTAGAACCACAGGCGTGTGCCCAACTCCGCGGCGATCTCGCAGGCGTCGGTGAAGCGCGCCCACCACTCCTCGCCGAACCACGCCGGATCGTCCGCCCGGGTCCCGAACGTCGGGCCGGCCGGGGCCAGGTTGATCACGACGAGGTTGTGGACACCACCCTCGGCGAACGCCCGCATCTGCCAGGCGAGTCGCTCGCGGGTGACCTTCGCGCCCGACCACCACCACAGGGGAGCGGGGCCGAAATCGCGGGGCGGATGGTCGAACAGCTGCCGGAGCGCGGGGGAGATCACGGACGCGGTCCTTCCCCTAAAACGTTTTTAGGCCACCTTCACCGTAGGCGACCTGGAACAGTCACGCCATAACCCCGGACGACACGGCGGACCGCGACACGCTGCCGCCGATGTCTGCGCGACACCTTGTTGCAACGTTTTTCCCGCCCTATATTCGCTGCGACCAGGCCCCCGGAACCGCGATGTCACCAGACGACGGAGTCGCATCATGGCCGGTACCCGCCCCATCCCCAAACCGCTCTGGAAGGCCGCCGCCCTGTCGGGCATGGCCTCCTACCTCGACGCCGGGCTGATCGTCAGCATCTCCGTCAACCTGGCCATCTACCGCGACAGTTACGACATGGGCGTGTGGATGGCCGGTGCGATCAGCGCGATCGTCACCGGCTGCATCGCCGTCGGCTCACTCGTCGGCGGCCGGCTCGCCGACCTCTTCGGCCGCCGCCGCGTCTACAACTGGGACATCTTCTGCTTCGCCCTCGGGGCGATCGTCATCACGCTGGCGCCCGACGACATCACGCTGCTGATCGGCGTCCTCGTCGCGGGCCTCGCGGCCGGCGCCGACCTGCCGACGTCCCTGGCCGTGGTCTCGGACGCCGCGCCCCCCTGGGCCCGCGGCAGGCTCGTCGCCTTCACGCAGGTCATGTGGATGCTGGGCATCACCGTCGCCATCTTCCTCGGCTTCGTCCTGTCCACCACGGGCATGACCGGGGCCCGGCTCATCACCGGACAGCTCGCCGTCGCCGCACTCGTCACCTGGGCCCTCCGCTCCCGCCTGAAACTGTCCGAGCACGACACGGCCGAGTCCGGGACGGAGGCCGCCCCCCAGCGGGTCGCCCTGAAGAACGTCTGGACGCGCGCCGCCCTGCTGCCCATGACGGCGACGTTCGTCTTCTACGTCACCTGGGGCCTGGGGGCCAACACCTTCGGCCAGTTCGGCACCTACCTGCTCGTCACCGTCAGCGACGCCTCACAGAGCCTGGCCACCGGGGTCAACCTGGCCTTCATCCCGATCGGGGTGCTGCTGACCTTCGCCTTCGTCCGGGTCGCCGACAGTCCCTGGCGCGACCGGCTGTTCCACGTGGCCGCGGTGGTGCAGATCCTCGCCTTCGTCATCGCGTCCCTGACCGCGGGCGCGCTCGTCGGCATGCTCGTCTTCTTCGTGCTCTACCAGCTCTCCAACCCCTTCGCCGGAGAGGCGAACTACAAGGTGTGGTCGCAGCTCACGCTGCCCGCGGACACCCGCGGCACCACCCAGGGCCTCACCTACGCCCTGTCCCGCGGGGTCTTCGCGGTCGCCGCGTTCTTCACTCCCGCCCTGGCCGACTACAGCCCGTCCGTCCTCCTCTGGACGATCACCGCCTGTATGACGGTGGCAGCCTTCGCCGGGGTGTTCATCATCCGCGTCCTCGTCCCCCGTACCGCCGGCGCCGCACAGGACAGAGCGGACCTGCGCGTCCCGAGCACCTGAGCCGCAGCAGACCGACAAGGAGCACCGACCATGGCAACGACCGCGGACCGCACCGCCGTACGGGCCGCCGCCCTGCACGACCTGCTCCCGCCGGTCACCCGGCGCCGCACCCGGATCGGACTGGTCGCCGGCGGACTCGGCACGTACTGGCCGCAGTTCCCCGGGCTGCTCCCGCAGCTGAAGGAGTCGGCCGCCTATGTCGCCGAGCGCTTCCGGGGGATGGACGCGGAGGTGACCGACGCCGGGTTCGTCTCCGACGCCCGGGAGGGAGCGCGCGCCGCCGAGCAGTTGCGCAAGGCCGACTGCGACCTCATCGTGCTGTTCCTGACGACGTACCTCACCTCCTCGATGGTGCTGCCGATCGCACAGCGCACGCAGACGCCGGTCCTGGTCATCGACCTCCAGCCGACCGAGAAGATGGACCACGCCTCCTTCGACACCGGGGCCTGGCTGGCCTACTGCGGCCAGTGCCCCGTCCCCGAGGTCGGCAACGTCTTCCGGCGCGCCGGCATCCCCTTCCGTTCGGTCTCGGGCTGGCTGCGGCAGGAGTCCGCCTGGCGGCGCATCGAACAGTGGATCCGGGCCGCGCACATCCGCGCCGCGCTCCGGCACGCCCGGCACGGCCTCATGGGGCACGTGTACCCGGGCATGCTCGACGTGCAGACGGATCCGACGCTGCTGTCCTCGACGTTCGGCTCGCACGTGGAGGTGCTGGAGTTCGACGATCTGCGGCACCGGGTGGAGCGCGTCACCGAGGAGGAGACCAGGGAGCGGATGGCGCTCGCCCGGCAGGTCTTCACCCTCGACGACAGCGTGGTGGAGGAGGACTTCGCCTGGGGCGCGACCGTGTCGGTCGCCCTGGACCGGCTCGTGGCGGACTTCCAGCTCGACAGCCTCGCGTACTACCACCGGGGCCTCGACGGGGAGCTGCACGAGCGGCTCGGTGCCGGCATGATCCTGGGCGCCTCCCTGCTCACAGCCCGGGGCGTGCCGGCGGCCGGGGAGTACGAACTGCGCACCAGCGTCGCCCAGCTCGCCTCCCAGAGCGTCGGCGCCGGAGGCTCCTTCACCGAGATCCAGGCACTGAACTTCGAGGACGGCGTCGTGGAGATGGGCCACGACGGACCCGCGCACCTCGCGGTCAGCGCCCGCGACCCGCTGCTGCGCGGGCTCGGCGTCTACCACGGCAAACGCGGCTGGGGCGTGAGCGTCGAGTTCGACGTCCAGCACGGGCCCGTCACCCTGCTCGGCCTGGGCCAGGACGCCGACGGCAGCCTGTCCTTCGTCACCTCCGAGGGCACCGTCGTACCGGGACCCCTGCTGGAGATCGGCAACACCACCAGCCGCGTCGACTTCGGCCGCGATCCCGGCGAATGGGTGGACGCGTGGAGCGCCACGGGTGTCGGCCACCACTGGTCCCTCGCGGTCGGCCACCACGCGGCCGACTTCAGGGCGGCGGCGAGCCTGCTGGGCATCGACCATCGTCAGGTGTGACGGGGAGACGGGGAGACGAGGAGTCGGGGAGACGGGGGCGGTGCGGCTCCCGCGACGGGGGCTCCCGCCACGGGGCGCGCCGTCGCGATGAGTGCCGCTCCGCGACGGCTGTCGCCTCCGCGAGGGGTGTCATACCGCACGGCCCCGTCGTACGACACCGAGCCCCGTCCCCAGGACGACAGCACCCCGTCGTCCGCTTCCGCCGCTGTGCCGGCCGAGGCCGAGCGGTAGGGCCACGCCGACGAGCAGGAGAGGTTCGCGCACCCGTACGCGCGGCTTTCGTCGGGGGCTCGTCACGCAGTTCCCCGCGCCGCTGAAGGGCGAACATCTGCCTTACGACACGGCGTTCGTCCGGGGCGGCCACCGGGAAGGATGAGGTGTGGGCCCCATGGCGGACGCCGCTGGAGGGGGGAGAAGCCGAAGCCCTGGCGAGACCGGCAGCGCCGCACCGCGCGTCGGCGGGCCGTCTCCCTCCGCACCGTCACGCGGGCCCGACACCCCAGGACTTGCCATGGCCTCGGCCGTGCCCTGCCTCGAAGCGCTGTCGGGTTCCGGGAAGGAGAAGCCGTGCCCCAGTCCGAAGACGCACGCCTCGTCGACCTCGAAGCACGACTCGAGCGGGAGGACCCCAGGTTCACCCGGGCCATGAGAGCCGGCCGCCCGGCCCGGCCCCGGGAGTACCGGCGTGCCGGAGCCTGGTGGGCCCTGGCCCTCGGCGTGGCCGTCCTGGGCTGCGGCATCGTCCTGGCACAAGGGCTGCTCATCGCGACCGGGCTGGTCCTCGTCGGCATGGCGGCCCAGCTGGTCGACCCGGACCCGAGCCGCCTGGGCCGGCAGAGGCGATGGTGAGTGCCGGTGGTGAAGCGCTACGGCCGCGAGCCGAGTGAGTTCGCCGCCGTGAACACCACCGACGGGGTACGTCCGGGCGACGCGCCCCGGAGCCGCCGGACCCACCGTGAGAGGACCCGAAGGACAGACGGAATCCGCGGCATCGACGGAGTGCTGATCGTGGACGAGACCGCGTGTCTGCTGGCGGAGGACGCCGAGACTCCGGCGACACGAGGGGGCGCGGCACTCCGCTCGCGGTCGTCCTCACCGGAGGCAACCGCAATGGCGTTACCCAGCCGCTGCCGCTGCTCGACGCCATCCCGCCAGTCCGCGGCCGGGTCGGCCGTCCCCGCCGCAAGCCTGCGCCACGCCCTGCTGCACACCCCCACGGCCACCGGCCTGCGGGGAACTCCCTGGGCAAGGACGAGCGGGCAGCTGTCGACCGGCTGCCCGACTCCGACCCCGCGGCCGCGCTCGCCGTCCCCCCGCTGCCGGCCCGCGTACGAGTCCGGCGCGGGCCTTCGTCGGGGCCATCATGACGGACGCCCCGGACCACAACCGAAGATCCAGCGCACAGGTCAGAGGCCCTGCGTGTGAAGTCCAGAAGGGGCCCCGCGCTCGCGAGGCCGCAGTCTCCAGTGGCCGTGTGGGAACCGATGCGGACTGACGACCGGGAGGGTCGACCCGGGCCGGTTCCGCCGTCAGGGTGGGGTCGTAACCCGTGTGAACGCCCTGGATGGTGGGACGGCCCGACATGACTGACGGTGGTGCACGTCGAGGCCGGGTCTCGTGAGCTGGCGAGGCGTCAGCGCCCGGCCCGCGACGGAAGGACTCACCGATGCGCTCTGCCCGCATGCTGCTCGCGACGGCCACGGCCACGGCCGCCCTCGCGATCGCCGCACCCGCCGCCTACGCCGAGGCGATGGGTGACTGGGACCACGACACCACTTCCTACAGCAAGGAGCACCACAAGGACGGCAAACACCACAAGCCGCACGGCGGGATGCACACGGGTGGCGGAGCCCTGACCGGGGTGACCGCGGACCACGACCAGGACCACAGCAAGGACGGCGAGCACGGCAAGCACGAGGAGCACGGCAAGCACGAGGAGCACGGCAAGCACGAGGAGCACGGCAAGCACGAGGAGCACGGCAAGCACGAGGAGCACGGCAAGGACTCCTGGCACGGCGACAAGCACCACAAGCCGCGCGGCGGGGTGCACACGGGCGGCGGAGCCCTGACCGTGGTGAACGCGGACGACGACTGGGACAACCCCAAGCACGACCGGGACGCCCTCAAGGACGGCGAGGGCGACGACTCCTGGGGCGGCAAGCAGGACGAGGACCCCTGGGGCGACAAGCACGGCAAGCACGAGGACCACGACAAGGGCTCCTGGCACGGCGACAAGCACCACAAGCCGCGCGGCGGGGTGCACACCGGTGGCGGCGCACTGGCCGCCGGGCCGGGCGTGACGGCCGGCGGTCTCGCGGTGCTGGCGGTGGCCGGCACCGGCCTGTACGCACTGCGGCGCCAGAAGGCCTCCCAGGGCACGGCATGACCGAGGCATGAACCCATAGCGCCGTGGCCGCCGCACGTGCTCCTCGCGTCGCGGCGGCCCGGCTCGTCCTCCCGCGTGCCCTGTCCGCTGCCTTGTCCGTTCCCCTGCCGTGCCCGAATGAGGTGGTCTCCGATGGCAGCCAGCCCCAGCCCCCCGTCCCCTGCCGAGCCCGGTCCCACGCCGTCGAAGCGGCGATTCCGTACCGTCGTGACGTTCTTCTGGTGTCTCGCCGCTCTGGTCCTGACCGTGAGCATGGTCGCTGGCCGTGGCGAGTCGTCGTCCGACCCCGGCGGTCCGCCGCACGCCCCGCCGGCCGTCCCCACGGCCGCGCCCGCCGCCTCCGCCGCGCCCGACGCGCCGCCCTCGTCCGCGGCGCCCCACCGGACCGCCGCGTCCGGGGCAGGACCCCAGCTGCCGCGGTCCCGGCCGGTCCGCCTGCACATCCCCAAGATCTCGGTGAACGCGCCCTTCACCGACCTCGTCATCGGCCGTTCGGGTCAACTCGAACCGCCTCCGGCCCACGACACCAACCTCGTCGGCTGGTACGCCAAGGGCGCCTCGCCCGGCGAGGCCGGAACCGCGATCGTCGCGGGGCACGTGGACACCGCGACCTCCCCGGCCGTGTTCGCCCGGCTCAGCGAACTGAGGAAGGGCGACCGGTTCCACGTGGCGCGAGCCGACGGCAGCAGGGCGACCTTCGTGGTCGACGACGCGCAGTCCTTCGACAAGGACGACTTCCCCAGCGAGCGCGTGTACGGCGACACCCCCGACGCCCAGGTCCGGCTCATCACGTGCGCGGGTGCCTACGACCGTCAGGCCCGGGACTACACCGAGAACCTGGTCGTGTTCGCCCACCTCGTCTGACTTCCGGGCCTCCGGCCTGACGTGGTGTTTTAAAGTGACTGCCACCAGTTCAGGCGACTGTGGGACCTGTGAGGTATTCGCGAACCATGACGACCGAAACGTTTGAGTTCCAGGTAGAGGCACGTCAGCTGCTCCAGCTGATGATTCACTCGGTCTACTCGAACAAGGATGTCTTCCTGCGGGAGCTCGTCTCCAACGCCTCCGACGCGCTGGACAAGCTGCGCCTGGAGAAGCTGCGGGACGACTCGCTCGACGCCGACGTGTCCGACCTGCACATCGAGATCGACGTCGACAAGGAGGCCCGGACCCTCACGGTGCGGGACAACGGCATCGGGATGTCGTACGACGAGGTAGGACAGCTCATCGGCACCATCGCCAACTCGGGCACGGCCGGTTTCCTGAAGGAACTGCGGGAAGCTCAGGACGCGGCCGGCGCCGAGGGACTCATCGGCCAGTTCGGTGTCGGCTTCTACTCCGGCTTCATGGTGGCGGACGAGGTGACGCTGGTGACCCGGCGAGCCGGCGAGAGCCAGGGGACCCGCTGGACGTCGCGCGGCGAGTCCACGTACACGCTGGAGAAGGTCGACGACGCCCCGCAGGGCACCTCCGTGACGCTCCACCTCAAGCCCGCCGACCCGGAGAACCAGCTCCACGACTACACGTCGCCGTGGACGATCCGGGAGATCGTCAAGCGGTACTCGGACTTCATCACCTGGCCCATCCGGATGGTCCCGGAGAAGGGCGACGGCGAGGACACGCCCGAGCCCGAGACGCTGAACTCGATGAAGGCCCTGTGGGCGCGGTCGCGCGACGAGGTGTCCGACGACGAGTACCACGAGCTGTACAAGCACATCAGCCACGACTGGCGCGAGCCGCTGGAGACGATCCGGCTCCAGGCCGAGGGCACCTTCGAGTACCAGGCCCTGCTCTTCGTGCCCTCGCACGCCCCGCACGACCTGTTCACGCGGGACTTCAAGCGCGGCGTCCAGCTGTATGTGAAGCGCGTCTTCATCATGGACGACTGCGAGGCGCTGCTGCCGCCCTACCTCCGCTTCGTCAAGGGCGTCGTCGACGCGCAGGACCTCTCGCTCAATGTCTCCCGCGAGATCCTCCAGCAGGACCGGCACATCCGGATGATGCAGCGCCGGCTGACGAAGAAGGTCCTCTCCACGGTCAAGGAGATCAAGACCAAGGACGCCGACCGCTACGCCACGTTCTGGCGCGAGTTCGGCACCGTCCTGAAGGAGGGCCTGGTCACCGACTCCGAGAACCGGGACGCCATCCTCGCCGTCGCGTCGTTCGCGACCACGCACGGCGAGGACGAGCCGACCACGCTCGCGCAGTACGTGGAGCGGATGAAGGACGGCCAGGAGGACATCTACTACATCACCGGCGAGTCCCGGCAGAGCATCGAGAACTCCCCGCACATGGAGGCGTTCCGGGACAAGGGCATCGAGGTCCTGCTGCTCACCGACGCGGTCGACGAGGTGTGGGTCGACACCGTCGGCGAGTACGAGGGCAAGAAGCTGCGCTCCGTCGCCAAGGGTGAGATCGACCTCGACGGCGAGAAGGACGACAAGGCCGGCGGGGAGCGGGAGAAGCAGGCCGAGGAGTACGCCGGTCTGCTCGGCTGGATGGGGGAGCAGCTGGAGGAGGACATCAAGGAAGTGCGCCTGTCCTCCCGCCTCACCGTCTCCCCGGCCTGCGTCGTCTCGGACGCGCACGACCTGACCCCGGCCCTGGAGAACATGTACCGGGCGATGGGCCAGGAGGTGCCGCGCACCAAGCGGATCCTCGAGCTCAACCCCGACCACCTGCTGGTGAAGAACCTGAACCAGGCGTACAAGGAGCGCGAGGACCGCTCGGGCCTCGTCGAGTCCGCCGAGCTGCTCCACACGCTGGCGGTGCTCGCCGAGGGCGGTCAGCCCAAGGACCCGGCTCGCTTCGTCAAGCTCGTGGCCGACCGCCTGGAGCGCACGCTGTAGGCAGGGGGAGGATCAGCGGGGGCCCGGGGCGTCCGCGGCCCGCGCGCCGGGCGGGGTCGGGCCGGTGCCCGGCCGGACGATCTCGCCCTGGACCACCCGCGGCGCGGGGGCCGTCCCGGCCTCCTCGTCCCTCGCGGCACGGGCCTCGGCCTTGAGGATGCGGGCGGACTTGCCGGCCGACCGGGCCAGTTCGGGCAGCTTCCTCGCCCCGATCACGGCTATGACGACGATGAGGATGATCGCGAGCTCGCTCAGTCCGAACATGGTGTCCTGTCCTTTCTCGCCCGGGCCGGGCACGGCGCGAGCGTATCGGGCGCGGAGCCCGGTGTGACCCCCGCCTCGGTGGGGGCGCCCGCCGGATGCCGGAGCAGATGGGGCGGCATGCCGCGGTCGAGCAGGGCCTGCCGCCAGGCGAGCCGGGCGTGCTCCACGCGGTCGGCCCGCCGGCCCAGGGCCGAGCACAGCGGCGCGCCCAGGGCGAGGAGGCCGGTCACGGCCGCGACGAGTGCCAGGGTCCAGCCGGCCGCGACGAGCGAGCCGGGCAACGGGCCCGGCGCGCCGGCGACCTGGAGCAGGCAGCCGAGCAGCAGCAGGGCCCCGGCGGACGCCCCCGCCACGAGCGGCGTGAGCACCGCGAGGGCGGGCAGCAGACTGCCGGCGGCGGGCGGGCGCCGCGCGTCCTGGCGGGCGGCCGTTCGTACGGCGAGGTAGGCGCGGTACGGCTCGCCGGCCGCCGCCGTGATGTCGTCGGCGTGGGCGAGTGCGTGGGCACGCAGGTGCGCGGCCGTCCGGCCGGTCGGGTCGGCGCGCACGGCGCCATGGATGTCCGCGGTGCGCAGCGCCTGGTCCAGTACCGCTTCGAAGTCCGCGCGGTCCTCGGGGCGGAGGCGGGGCGGATCGGCCACAAGGTCTCCTTGCCGGTTGCTGTGTCGGGCGTTGATACAACGCATTTAAATCTACAGAACTGTAGAAGTGGGCAGGTGTGGGTCCCGCAGATCTATACGATGTCCGCACGGGCACGGCAGGGCGGCGAAGGGAGGCAGGGCGGTGACGGATCCCCGGCAGCGGCCCCGGCGGGGGCAGGGCGAGCTGGAGGCGCTGGTGCTGTCGGCGCTGCGGGAGGCGGACGGTCCGGCGACGGCCGGCTGGGTGCAGGAACGCCTCGGCGGCGACCTCGCGTACACGACGGTGATCACGATCCTGACCCGGCTGCTGGGCAAGGGCGCGGTCACCCGGGCGCGAGTGGGCCGGTCCTTCGCCTGGACGCCCGCCTCGGACCAAGCGGGCCTGGCCGCCCGGAAGATGCGCAAGGTGCTGGACGCCGAGAGCGACCGCGAGGCCGTGCTGGCGAGCTTCCTCACCGGCCTCGGACCGGACGACGAACGGCTGCTGCGCGACCTGCTGGATCAGGCCCACGGCGAGGAGGAAGGCTGAAGCACTCGGCGAGCCGGAAGCCGCCGCCGACGGTGAAGCGGCCGAAGGCGACGAAGCCCTCGCTCTCGCCGCCCTGATGCTCGGCCTCGACCCGGGCCACCAGCTCCAGGGTGATGTGCTCGATGTCGAAGTCGGCTTTGCCGCCCCCCAGTCGGACAACCGGTGAGTGTGCCGCCGGGCCGGACGGGAGCCGGGCCGAGGACCGTGTCGACCGTGGGGCCGCCCACACCGAGCGTGCCGAGCAGTCGTTTGAACACCATGGTGGCGTCTACTCCTCACATGCGTGTACGGACGTTCTACAAGCATGTAGAAGCGTAGGGGATGCGCAACGAACGTGATCTCGCGCGTCGGTTGCGGAGGAGAACAGCTCACTCCTCCGCAACCGCACCCGTCATCGTGCGATTCAGCCCACGACCCGGCCCAGTTCGATCCGGTCGATGTTCGGCGCCCAGGCGCTCGCGTTGCCGAACGTCACCTTGTTCGCGCCCTTCGCCAGTTCGACCGGGACGCCGACGGTCCAGTAGTCGTCCCAGCTCCAGGTGTTCTTGAAGGTGACCTTCACCGGGTCCGCGGTCCCGACCGTGATGTCCGCCGTACGGGACATGATGTCCGTGTTGTAGGCGTGGCCGTTGTCGCGGCGGTCGTTGTGCGCGTAGTGGACGACCAGCAGGTAGCGGCCGGACCGGGGCGCGTCCACCGTGAACTCGGCGGTGCTGGAGGGGCTGTTGCCGAGCCAGCCGATGTACGAGCCGGCGGACGCATGCGGGGAGTCGACGAGCTTGGCCCCGCCGGCGAGCGTGGCCTTGGCGCCCTCGTAGGAGAGGGTGCCGGCGGCCGAGCCGTCGCCGGAGACGTCGAGGGAGCGGACGGCGGAGTGGCCCGACGTCACCGCGATCCGGTTGTTGCCCGCGACCAGGTAGAGCCGCAGCGGGCGACCGGGCGCGGCCGTGACCGTCTCCCCGTGCAGCGAGAGCCTCACCGCGGCCGAGGTCCGCGGCACCACCGTGTAGTAGCCGTCGCGCGGGGCGTAGACGTCGAACACGGCCTTGTCACCGGAGCGCAGCACCAGGGAGCCCGTGCCCACACCGGCCGACGAGGTGTAGTCGTACGACGGCTTGCCGCTGATGTCCGCCAGCGTTGCCTCGTAGGAGGCGGAGAGCGCGCCCGTCCGCGCGGTCAGGTCGATCCGGTCCAGGGTGACCTCGGCGTCGCCCTTGGACAGGGTCAGCTGGTGCGTGCCCGCCTCGAGTTGGACACGGACGTCCTTCTTGGCGCGGTACGTCCAGTTCTCCGTGGAGGGGTAGGTGACCGTCACCGGGTCGCCGCCGTCGACCGACAGCTTCTGCGTGGCGGGGCCGCCCGACTGGTTGCCGTACAGGATCGCCAGGTCGTACGTGCCGTCCTTAGGTACCTTCACCGAGAAGGCGACCTTGCTGCCGGGCTGGTTGAGGGAGCCGACGTCCTTGGTGCCGGAGGCCGCGTAGCCGTTGGCGTTCTGGACCGTGCCCTGCGTGTAGACCTTGCCGTCGATGATGGCCGCGTCCTCGGCCTCGTACGACGCCGACCACGGCACGGAGACGGCGGACGGGGTGCCCGAGCCGCCGGGGGTGAGGACGACCCGGTACGCCGACATCTTGTGCAGGCCGCGCAGCGGGACGGTCACCGAACCGTCGTCGGCCACCTTCACCTTGGTGCGCGCGAGGACCCGCGGCGCCGCGTGCTGCCCCTCGTATCCGGACCAGGCCGCCTCGGCCACGGTCGCGGTGACCGTACGGCCGAACACCGACCGGGGGACATCGCGCACGACCACGTCCGAGTCGCCCGCCGAGCCGCCGAGCAGGATCTGCGCCTGGCGGCGGGAGGTGTCGAGGGAGGCCAGCCCCTGGAGCGTGTCGATGGTGTCGGGCTGCGGCGGCGTCACCTTCACGGTGTTGCCGGTCATGCCCGCGTACCAGCGGAACAGCCACCAGCCACCGTTGGGGATGTTGGAGCGCACGACGTGGCCGCTGAGGTTGCCGGCGGCGTCCCAGTAGGCCATGTTGGCGTACACCTTGTTGCGCTCGAACATCGAGACCCACTGCACGAGCTGTCCGGGCACGGACAGGTCGCGGCGGTTGGCGTACTCGTCGATGTTGATCTTCAGCGGGGCTATTCCCGCCTCGCGCTCCAGCTTGCGGTAGTCGTCGTAGTGCGCCTGGAAGTCGCGCAGCGAGCCGGAGCCCAGCTCGTGCCAGGTCATCACCTGGGGCAGCACGTTCTCGCGCTTGGCGAAGGCCAGGAAGTCCTTCAACAGGCGGGTGTGGTACGCGGCTTCGTTGGGACCGGCGATCCTCGCGTCCGGGTCGATCGCGCGGATCCGCTGGTACACCGTCTTCCAGTCCTTGAAGAACCGGTCGCGGTTCTTCTCGTACTGGGCCTGGTCGGCGACATCGAGCTTGTACCAGATCTGGTCCGGCTCGTTGAACGGGATGTAGACGAAGCGCTCGCTGTTCGGGTCGGCCGAGACCTCCTTGACGATCTTGTCGACCTTGGGGAGGTAGTCGTCGATGCCGAGGTCCTCGTAAGGCCACTTGGCGTAGATGTCCTGCATCATCACGTTGATCTCGCCGCCGCCGTTGCGGAAGAACGACTTGGAGACGGTGAGCGCGTCGCCGTTGGGGTGCTGGGCGCCGCCCTCCGGCTTCTGCGAGATGCTGGTGATCTTCAGCGGCTCCATCGCGGCGTCGCTGGGAACGCCGTCGTCGCTGAGTCCGTACAGCGAGCCGTTGGCGCCGAGCATCACCGGGCCCTCGGAGGCTTTGAGGTCGACGGTGAGGCGCTGTGGATCGGCCGCGGCGGCCGGACCGGCCGCGGGGAGGGTGCCTGCCATGGCGGCTGCTCCAAGTAGTGCTGTGATCAAGGCGGTTCTGGTACGGGACCTCGTACCGGCTCTCGTGCGGGCGGGGGTGATCACGCTGCTGGACCTCCAGTCACTTCACGGCTCCACTGGTGATTCCGGACACGATCTTTCGCTGGCCGACGAGGAACACGGCGACCATGGGCAGGCTCATCACCACGACGTACGCGAAGACGAGATGCCAGTTGTTGAGGTAGAGCTGGGCGCTGGCGACCTGGTAGAGGTTGAGCGGCAGGGTCGCCCGGTCTCCGCCGCCGAGGACGAAGAACGCGTAGAAGATGTCGCTCCAGGCGTAGAGCATCACCATGATCGTCGCGGTGGCGATCACCGGCCGGAGCAGCGGCAGGACGATCCGCCAGAAGATGCGGGACGGGCTCGCCCCGTCCATCCGGGCCGCCTCCTCCAGCTCCATGGGGATGGCGCGGATGAAGCCGGTCATGAAGAAGATCGACGTCGACAGGTACATCCCGGTGTAGACGGCGATCATGCCGGGGCGGGTGTTGGAAAGGCCCAGTTGCCGCAGCTCCATCACGATGGTGATGACGGCGGGCGGCAGCAGCAGTCCGCTGATGCACAGGGCGTACGCCGCCGAGACCAGCTTCGACTTGCGGCGCGCGAAGACCCAGGCGGCGCCCGCGCCCAGGATGAGCACCAGGACCACCGAAGGCACCACGACCAGAAGCGAGTTGAGGAAGCCGCGCAGCATCTCTCCCTGGCTGACGGCGTCCGCGTAGTTGCTCGCGGGCTGCCACTGCCGGGGCAGGTCCAGATTCGGCTTGATCGCCTCGGCCTGCGGCTTGGCCGAGGTGACGGCGACCAGCCACAGCGGCACACCCACGGCCAGCGCGGCGAGCAGGACGACAAGGGAGGGGCGGCCGTACCGCCACACCGCGGTCACAGCAGCTGCTCCCTTCGCCGGAGCCCCACGACCAGCGGGATCGCCACGGCGACCACCACCAGGAACAGGACGAGGCTCATCGCGGACGCCTGCGCGTACAGGCCCTGCCCGAAGATCCGGAACATGTAGATGTTGAAGACCTCCGTGGAGGCCGCGGGACCGCCGCCGGTCGTGGCCTGCACGATGTCGAAGGTGTTCATCGAACCGATCAGCGCGGTGGTGACGTTGAAGGTGACGGCCGGGGCGAGCATCGGCCAGCGCACCGACCAGAAGGTCCGCCAGGGCCCCGCGCCGTCGCACTTCGCGGCCTCCAGCATCTCGCCGGGAATGCCCTTGAGCCCGGCCAGGTAGATGAGCATCGACAGGCCCATCCACTTCCAGCCGTGGATGAGCGTGACGATCACCAGCGTCCAGGTCGTCGAGCCCAGCCACGGAACGTCCGTCCCGAGAACGGAGTTGACGGCCCCGTCCTGGTCGAGCAGCGCCTGGAAGACGTAACCGGTCGCCAGCGCCGAGATCAGCACCGGCAGGAAGAAGACGGCACGGAAGAACCGGTTGAAGCGGCTGTCGTCCTCCAGCAGCAGCGCCAGCACGAGCCCGAAGCCGTTCTGGAACAGCGCCGCCAGCAGCGCGTAGACCAGGGTCGTGCGGATCGCCCGCAGCAGCGAACCGTCCTCGGCGATGGTCCTGAAGTTGTCCAGGCCCGTGAAGGCGATGTCCGCGTGGTACGAGGACCAGTTGGTGAACGGGTAGTAGAAGTTCAGCAGGTTCGGCACCAGGAAGAAGCCCGCGAAGACGACGATCGCGGGGAGCGCGAACCACCAGGGGTGGTGCACGGCGGCGCGCGGGAGCCGTCCCACGCCCTTCGGTGCGCCTTGTGCAGTCGGCTGCTTGCGCGTACGTACGACCGTGTCCGCCATGGTCAGAACCCGGGGGCGCCCTGGGCCTTGGCCACCTGCGCGAACTGGTCCTGGATCGCCTGCGCGACCTGCTGCGGGCTCTTCTTGCCGAAGATCATGTCGGCCAGGTAGAGGTGGGTGTCGGGGGCGACGATCGCCTTGGCCTGGAAGACGCCGATGGCCTTCGGCAGGGCCGCGACCTGGGCCTTGGACGCCTCGGGCAGTCCGTCGGGGGTGGGCACGGACGGCTGCACGGACGGGATCTTCATCGTCTTGATGTAGTCCGGGTAGTCCGGGCCGAGCCAGAAGGCGAGGAACTGCCGGGCGGCGTTCTGCCGCTTGTCGTCACCGGTCTTGAAGGCGACGACACCGTTGGTCTGGTCGGGGGAGTACAGGCCGGTGGCCGAGGAGTTGGCGACCGGGAACCAGCCGATCTTCTTGTCGAGCTCGGCGGTGGAGTACTTGGCCTGCAACTGGCTCTGGAAGGACGTGACGTTGAGGACCATGCCGGCGTCACCCTTCCACAGCGCGTCGGCCTGCCCGGTGAAGGTGCCCGTCCGGTAGTTCTTCTGGGCGAGCCCGGCGTCGAGCAGCTTCTCCTTGTACTTCTTGATCGCGCCGACGACGACCGGGTCGGTCCACTTCTTCCTGCCGGCGTTCAGATCGGCCCACCACTGCCGGTCGAGGTCGGTGAGCTGGACCTGCATCTGCCACTGCAGCGGCCACTTGTCGCCGCCGGCCTCGTAGAAGGCGGCCGCATCGGTCTTGTCCACGACCTTGCGGCCGAGGGCGAGCAGGTCGTCGTAGGACTTGGGGAAGTCCTTCTCGCTCAGCCCGGCCTGCCTGAAGACGTCCTTGTTGTAGTAGACGCCGAGCATGGCGGGGCTGGTGACGATCGCCGCGTACCGCTTGCCGTCGATGACGCCGAGGGACCTCTCGGTGTCGCCGAGCTTGGCCTCCCACGGCTCCCCGTCGAGCGTGAGCAGGTTCTGCTTCGGCTGGACGAACGGCAGCGTGGAGATGGACGGCTGCCAGAACATCAGGTCGGGGCGGTCGCCGGAGGCCAGCTTCGTCGGCACGTTCTGCTCGTAGAGGTCCGGGATCGCCTGGGTGTCGACCTTGGCGCCGGTGGCCTTCTCGAAGGCGTCGATGACCTGCTTGGGCGCGTTCACCGTGTTCTGCGCCGTCCACATGGTCAGCTTCACGCCGTCCAGCCGGGCGGTCGGATTCACCGCCGTCCGCTTGGCGTCCGAACCGTCCGAGCCGGAGTCCCCGGCGGTCGGGTCGCTGCACGCGGTGGCGGCCAGGCCGACGGCACATATCAGCGCCAGGGCGGGGAGAGCTCTTGTCTTCATCTCGTGCCTTTCGGAGCAGGCGGTTCGATTCACAAAGCGGGACTCACAACTGCTGGGCCTGTGCGGGCTGTTCAGGCATCGGTGGTTCAGGCGCCGGTGGGCGGTGGCCCCGAGCTCTCCCGCACCACCAGTTCCGGCACGGACACGGGATGCGGGGCGACCGGCGCGGACTCCTCCAGCGCGCCGTGCAGCAGGGCGAACGCGGACCGCCCGAGGCCGGTGAAGTCCAGGCGTACGGTCGTCAGCGCCGGGGTGAGGAACGCGGAGTGCGGGGCGTCGTCGAAGCCGGCCACGCTGACCTCGCCCGGCACCGAGCGGCCGGACTCGTGCAGGGCGCGCAGCACGCCGAGCGCGAGATCGTCGTTGCCGCACAGGATCGCGGTGACGGACTGGTCCTTCGCCAGCTTCAGCCCGGCCGCGTGCCCGCCCGCCGGCCCCCAACTGCTCTGCACGGGGCGGGGTTCCGGGGCGCCGGCCTCCTTCAGCGCCTGCCGCCAGCCGCTGGTGCGGGCGCTGGTGCGGCGGGTGCTGGACGGGATGGCCACGTAGTGCACGGTCTTGTGGCCGAGGGCGAGCAGATGGCGGGTCGCCTGGTAGGCGGCCTCGCGGTCGTCGGCCCACACCCACGGGCGGTCGCCGCCGGGCGGGCTCGCGGGGGTCTCGACCACGCCCACCACCGGCAGCCCGGCGGGCACGGCTTCCAGCGCCCGGACACCGGCCGGATCGTACGCGATCACGACGATCCCGCCGCCCGCGTCCGCCGCGCGCTGCACCTCGGCGGCGACGGCCGCGTCCTCGGCCGACTCCAGCACCCCGATCCCGACCGCGTACGACGCCGCGCGGGCGGCCTCCTCGATGCCCTGGAGGATCGAGGCGTAGCCGTAGTGGGTGGTGTTCGCGGTGAGCACGGTCACGGCCCGGCTGCGCCCGCTGGCCAGGGCGAGGGCGGTCGCGTTGCGGCGGAAGCCCAGCTCCTCGATGGCGGCGAGCACCCGCTCCCGGGTGGACGGCCGGACGCTGGGATGGCCGTTGATCACGCGCGAGACCGTCTGGTACGAGACCCCCGCGGCGGTCGCGACGTCCCTGATGCTCGCCGGGCGCCTTGTGTGACCGGTCACATTCATGCGAGGATTGTGACCGGTCACACTTGGGTCGTCAAGAGACCGTAACGAGGGATTCACGCGGACCTCCGCTCCCCGAGGGCGGGACGGGGTCAGGAGGGGGAGCACCTTGACCGGCACGGCGGATGCGGCGCGCATGGCCTCCAACCAGCGGCAGGACGAGTTCACTTGGGGGCATGAAACTCTCCGGGCCGGGTTCGCCGTCGCCGCCGACGCGACCCTGCGGCTGGTCCGGCTGGCCCACCCCGACGACGACCTCCCCGCAGCCCCGCACTCCGCGCTGCCGCTCGTGGAGCTCACCGCCCTCGGCCACGGCAGCGGCTGGTCCGGTCCCCGTTTCACCGGCACGGCCTTCGGCGCCCGGCTCGCCTACCGGACTCATCGGACGGAGAGACGTGACGGCTGGGAGTGGCTGACCGTCGAACTCCACGACCCGGCGACCGGGTTGACGGCGTTCGTCGAACTCGCCTCACCCACCGGAGTGTCCGTCCTCCGCTCCCGCGTCCGCCTCCGCAACGAGGGCAGTGCGCCCCTGATCGTCCAGTCCGTCAGCAGCCTCCTGCTGGGCGGCCTGCCCGCCCCGGACGCCCTCGACGTCCACCGGGCCCGCAACGACTGGCTCGCCGAGTGCCGTTGGTACGCCGAGCCGCTGCGTGCCGCCGTCGCCGACATCCACGTCGACGTCCACCAGCACGACAGCCGGGCCGCCCTCGCCCTCACCGGGCGCGGCAGCTGGCCCACCGACGGGCATCTGGCCATGGGCGCGCTGACGGAGCGCGGTGGTGGCCGGGCCTGGGTCTGGCAGGTAGAGTCCCCGGCCGGCTGGCGCTGGGACGTGGGCGAACGCGCGCACGGCACCTACCTGGCGCTGAACGGCCCCACCGACGCGGAACACCAGTGGCGGGTCCGGCTCGCCCCGGGCGAGGAGTTCACCACCGTGTACGGGGCCGTGGCGCTCGGGTCCGGTCTCGACACGGCGATCGGCGCCCTCACCTCCTACCGCCGGGCCGTCCGCCGCCCGCACCCGGACCACACCGCCCTCCCCGTCGTCTTCAACGACTACATGAACACCCTGATGGGCGACCCGACCACGGCCAAGCTGCGGCCGCTGATCGACGCCGCCGCGGACGCCGGCGCCGAGTACTTCTGCATCGACTCGGGCTGGTACGACGACGACACCCGGGGCTGGTGGGACAGCGTCGGCGCCTGGCAGCCCTCGCCGCGCCGCTTCCCCGACGGCGGCATCCAGGCCGTCCTGGACCGGATCCGGGAGCGCGGGATGGTCCCCGGGCTGTGGCTGGAGCCGGAGGTCGTCGGGGTGCGCAGCCCCGTCGCGGCGGAACTGCCCGACGAGGCGTTCTTCCAGCGCGACGGCGTGCGCCTGGCCGAACAGGGCCGCCACCAGCTCGACCTGCGGCACCCGGCCGCCCGCGCCCACCTCGACAAGACCGTGGACCGCATCGTAGGCGACTGGGGCGTGGGCTACCTCAAGCTGGACTACAACATCGTGGTCGACCCCGGCACCCAGGGCCCCGGCGACCTCGCACCGGGAGCCGGGCTGCTGGGGCACGCCCACGCCTATCTGGACTGGCTGTCCGGCGTACTGGACCGCCACCCCGGACTCGTCGTGGAGAACTGCGCCTCGGGCGGTATGCGCATGGACGGCGCCACCCTGGCCGTCGCCCAGCTGCAGTCCACCAGCGACCAGCAGGACCCGCTGCGCTACCCGCCCATCGCCGCCGCCGCGCCGACCGCGGTCCCGCCCGAACAGGGTGCCGTCTGGGCCTATCCGCAGCCCGGCTTCGACGACGACCTGATCACCACGACCCTCGGCGGGGCACTGCTCGGCCGCATCCACCTCTCTGGCCATCTCGACCGCATGTCGGACCACCAGCTGGCCCTCGTGCGGGATGCCGTCGCGGCCTACAAGTCGATCCGCGGCGACCTCGCGCGGGCCCTGCCGTTCTGGCCGCTCGGCCTGCCCGGCTGGACGGACGAGTGGCTCGCCCTGGGGCTGAAAGTCCCCGGAGACCGCACGGCGTACCTGTCGGTGTGGCGGCGCGGCGGACCGGCCGAACTGCGCGTGCCCGTCCGGCACATGGCGGGCCGGACCGTCCGTGCGGACGTCCTGCACCCGTCCTCCGCGGAGGCGGGCCGGGCCGTCTGGGACGGGGACGGGCTGACGGTGTCCGTGCCGCGCACGCCCGGCGCGCTGCTGATCCGGCTCACGCGGGACGGGTAGGCGGGCGCCCGCGTCAGCCGCGTACCGTGCTCCCGCTCCCCTCGCGGACGGCATTCCGTTCCCGTGCCTGCCGATGCGCGTCCCGGCGGAACGCCCACGCCATGTCGGGCTCCATGACCCAGCGGAACACCCGCCGCACCGGCGGCGTGCACAGCGCGGTCACGAGCACCGCGGCGAAGACCGTCACCACGGCCACGCCCACGGGCCCGTGGACCCACGCCGGCTCGTACCAGCCCCAGAACTTGGACCCCTGGGCGACGAAGCCGTGCAGCAGGTAGCCGTACAGCGTCCCCCCACCCAGCACCGTGAACCAGGCGCGGCGCCCGGGCACCCACGCGAGGAAGCAAGCGACCAGGACCAGCGAACAGCCGAAGGTCACCAGCGTCATCACGGGCCCGTACCAGGCGGGCGCGGCCAGTTCCTCGGCGCTGTCGCGGTGGTAGAACCAGGCGCCGGTCATCCGCGGGACCGCCCAGTAGGCCACGACGACCGCGGCGGCGAAGACCGGCACGGCCAGCACCCGCGCCGAGCGGCGGCGCACCAGCCGGAAGTGCTCCGGCTTCAGCAGCAGACCGAGGACGAAGTACGGCAGGAACTGAAGGGTGCGTTGCAGGTCGAGATCGTTGCCGACGGACGACGAGAGCGTCGCCAGCATCGCGATGACGAGGGCGACCGGCAGCGGCCACCGCACGTGCCGCCACACCGGCGTGGTCAGCCGCCAGAGGAACAGCGCCGCCAGGAACCACGTCAGATACAGCGGATCCAGCAGGCTGACGGGCCGGTCGGGCTCCTGGTCCGTCCATCGCGTGAACAGCGTGTACGCCGTCTCGAAGACGACGTACGGCACGGCGAGCCCGGTGACCAGACGCCTGACCCGCCCCGGGCTCGCGTCGAAGGAGCGCGAGAAGTAGCCGGAGATGACGATGAACGCCGGCATGTGGAAGGCGTAGACGACCATGTAGAGCGCGCTGACGGTCCTGCTGCCGTCCCGCAACGGCTCCCAGGCGTGCCCGACCGCCACCAGCACGATCGCCAGGTACTTGGCGTTGTCGAAGAACGCGTCGCGCTGCCCGGTCTGCTTCGGCGGGGCGGCGGCGCGTGAGGTACTTGCCCCGGTCTCGCCGCTCCTGGTCGCCACGGCCCGTATGCGCAGGGTGTCCTCGCTCATCGCACCTCCCGCGCACGACGCGGAGGGCACGGACGGGCGGGTACACGTCTGGCCGGAGTGACGGCGGTGGGGTGCCGGTGCGACATCCCCGCCGCCTCACCACTCCGGCCTGGCGTAAACCGCTTTCTGGTGTGGATGTTGCGCGGATCACACCCAGGTGGGTGATACCGCCCGGTCAGCTCACCGAGCAGGCCGCGCCGTTCAGCGTGAAGGCCGTCGGGCTGGGGTTCGCCGTCGCGCGGGAGGCCGTGAAGCCGAGGGTGACCGAGCCCGCCGCGGGGATCGTCGCGGTGTACGAGGCGGCCGCGACGCTGACCTCGGAGCCGCTCTGCGTCGCCGTTCCGCCCCACAGGTTGGTGATGCGCTGGCTGTCCGGGAAGGTCCAGCGCAGTGTCCAGCCGTTGATCGCCGACGTGCCGGTGTTGCGCAGGGTGATCTCGCCCTGGAAGCCGCCGGGCCAGCTGCCCGTGACCCGGTAGCCGACGCCGCAGGACGCCGACGAACCGCCGGAGGACGTCGTGAACGTCACCGTGGCCGAGCGGGGCGAACGGTTGCCGGCGGCGTCGCGGGCGTAGACGGCGAACGTGTAGGACGTGTCGGGGGACAGGCCGGTCAGGGTGGCGGACGTGGTGGCCGTGCTGGTGGCGACCGTCTCGCCGCCCCCGCTGACCCTGACCACGTCGTAACCCGTGACGCCGGTCGCGTCGCTGGCGGCGCCCCACTTCAGGGTGGCGGACGAGGAGGTCACCCCCGTGGCGGTGGGGGCACCGGGAGCCGTCGGGGCAGTGGTGTCACCACCGCCCGAGGAATAGATCGCGGCCTCCTTGGCGGTGGCGGCGATGCCGTTCGCGCCGTTGAAAAGCCGCCGGCCCCAGCTGGTGAGCTGGTCCGGGTCGAAGTTCGTGACCATGTCCAGGTACTCGACCCCGCCGCCGTTGCCGCTCCAGGACCAGCCGAGGTAGCCCAGGTGGAGCTGCTGGGCGACGGCCAGGATGGTGTCCTCGTCGGGGTTGCCGTCCGAGTGGTCGTGGCCGAACTCGCCGACGACGATGGGGAGTTTCGCAGTCACGAACCGGTTCAGATAGTCCGTGATCTCGGCTGCCGTGTCGAAGACGCCGTACATGTGGATCGAGAAGATCGTGTTGGCGTCCGGGTCTGCGGCGAAGACGGAGGCGGCGTTGTCGCGCATCGTGAAGGCCCAGTCCTGGCCCCAGTTGGGCGCGTCGACCATGATCGTGTGGTCGAACCCGGCGTTGCGCAGCTTCTGGATGGCCGCCTTGGTGTCGGCCGTCCAGGCCGTGTAGCCGGTGTTGCCGTGCGGCTCGTTGCCGATGTTGACGATGACGTAGTCCTCCTGACCGGTCAGCGCGCCCTGCACGCTGATCCAGTAGTCGGCGGCACGGGAGAGCGTGACGGCTCCGCTCTGCTCGCCGTACCCGGTGGTGTCGTGCACCTCCAGCACACAGATCAGCCGGTTCTGCTTGCACTGGGAGACGACGTTCGCCACGTCGGCGGTGTCGTTGCGGGTCCAGCGGTCACCGCTGGAGAGGACCACGCGGACGGTGTTGGCGCCCTTGGCCTTGATGTGCGCGAGGGAGCTGATCCGGTTCGGGAACCAGGTGTGGGCGTGGTTGACGCCGCGCATCACGAAGTCGTTGCCGGACGCCTCCAGCAACCGGCCTTTGTCGATGCGGAAGCCGGTGGGGGCGGCGTGCGCCGGTGTGCCGAGGGAGAGGAAGGAGAGCAGGAGGCCGAGGAGGGCGACGGCCACGGTGGCCACGCGCGGGGTGGGGGCGGTGCGGGGTCTCATGGCGGCTCCAGAGGTGGGGGTGGGGGTGGATGGGGCCTGTTCCGGGTCGCGTCCGGTCCCGGGGAGGCAGCGGTGAGTGCGGTGAGTGTGCTGCCGGGCTGGTCCTGGTTCCTGGTCCGGGCCGGGTGTCAGTCGGTGGAACTCTTCGCCGTGCACGTGACGGTCGCCGCCGGGGCGCCGGCCGTTGCCGGGGTGGTGGCGACGAAGCCGAAGGTGGCGCTCGCGCCGGGCGACAGCGCCCCGTTCCACGCCGCGTTCGTGACGGTGGCCGTACCGTCAGCCGCCGTGGTGAGGGTGCCGTTCCAGAGCTGGCCGATGCGCGCGCCGTCCGCCGGTACGACCGTCGCGGTCCAGCCCGAGGCGGCGGAGGCGGACGTGTTCGTGACGGTCACCTCTCCCTGGTAGCCGCCCTGCCACGTGGAGACAGCCCGGAAGCGGGCGGTGCAGGCCGCGGGTTCACCCGGGCCGCCGGGGTTCTCCGGGACGCCCGCGTCGAGGACCGCCGCCAGGGCCGGGAACCAGCGGGCGGCGATCTTGTCATCACCGGAGGCGTTGGGGTGGACTCCGTCGTAGGTGTCCGTGGCGGTGCTGAAGCCCGTCCACTGGTCGACCACGGTGATCGGGGAGCGCTTGGTGCCGGTGGCCCGGGCCCAGTCGGGGATCCGTGCGTTGAAGTCCACGACACGCTGGGCGCAGGCGGCGCAAGTGGCCGGGTTCAGGGGGATGAGCTGCGCCACGAGGATCCGCATGTCCGGATTCGAGGCCCTCATCTGTGTCACGAGCTTGGTGTAGGCGGCGAGGATGCGGTCCGGGGAGATACTGCTCCACACGTCGTTCGTGCCGAAGTGCATGACAACGATGTCCGGGCGCGTGGCCGCGAGCCTGCCCGGCAGTAGGTTCTGATCGGCCACGTTGGTCACCAGCTCACCGCCGTGGCCCTCGTTGTCACCGTCGTGCGCCTGCCCGCAGCCCTGCGGCGGGAGGGTGCCGACGAAGTCGATGTCCTTGTACCCGCTGTTCAGCAGTCGGTTCCAGAGCACCGCCCGCCAGCAGCCCGGCGAGCCGGTGATCGAATCTCCGAGCGGCATGACGCGGACGGGGTCCGCCGCGGGTGCGGCCGTGGCGCGGGGCGCGAAGGTGATGCCGAGGGGGAGGAGCAGGGCGGCGAGGAGGCCGAGTACGGGGACGATGCGTAAGTGCGAGGACGAGTGGCGGGTTCTGCGCATGGGGATTCCCTTCCCTGGATGAGGTGGGAGCGCTCCCATGCATAAAGCCATTGTTGTCATTAACGCGTCAAGAGGGGCGGGGTCCCAGCCGAAGATCATTTGATGACAGTTCCTAGTCGGGGTGGCGGCTCAGGGTTTGGCCGCGGGAGGGCTTTTTGCATGCGGATGAGGAGGGCCTTTGCCGCCGGAGTGGCGGGGCCGTCCGTCGGCCATGCGAGAGCAACCCGGCCGCGGAGGTGGGGGGAGGTCAGGGGGAGGGTGCGAAGGCCGAGAGCGGCTGCGGCTTCGGGCGGGACCTCCGGGAGGATGGCAACCCCGAGGCCGCAGGCGGCGAAGCGTGTCAGCAGGCTCGGCGAGGCGGCCTCGAAGGCGATGCGTGGCTGGAACCCGGCCTGTCGGCAAGCGCGTTCGAGTACGCCGCGTATGCCAGTGCCGCGTGGAAGGCTGATGAGCGGGCGGTCGGCGAGCGCGGTCAGTGGGAGCGCTGTGCGGCCGGCGGGGAGGAGCAGGGGATCCTCCGGGGTCATGGCGGCGACCAGTGGGGTGTCGATCACGACTTGGAGGCTGGTGCCCGGCGGGGGATCGTCGTCGGTGATGCCGACGATGGCGAGGTCGAGTTCGCCGCGACGCAGGGCGGTGAGCATGCGTGCCGAAGTGTCCTCGGTAAGGGAAATCTCCACCTGTGGGTGCTCGTCGTGAAAGTCGGCGAGCAAGGTGGCCAGGTCGTACTCGTCGGTGGCCGCGCCTGAGACCACGCCGATGGTGACATGTCCTCGAACCAGGCCGGTGAACTCGTCCACCGTCTGCCGCATCCCCTCGATGGCCGCAAGTGCTGCCCGCGCATAGGGAAGGACAGCCTCGCCCGCTTCGGTCGTGGTCACCCTCCGGCCGGACCGGTCCAGCAGCGGCTGCCCGAGCTCCCGCTCCAGCTGCCGGATCTGGGCACTCACTCCCGGTTGCGCGACATGCAGGCGGGCGGCGGCGCGGGTGAAGTTGGCTTCTTCGACGACGGCGAGGAAGTACTGCAGCTGGCGGAGCTCCATAAGCAGAGATGCTAGTTGTGAGAATTGCTGTCTCTTGGACTTCTGACGGAGGGTCCGAGACGCTGGTGATCATGGAGACTGCAGCGATGGATGTCCGTGCCGCGATCGCGGCCGAGCGGCGCGAACTGGCGGACGTGCTGGATGGGCTGACCGATGGCCAGTGGGATTCGCCGACCTTGTGCAGCGGGTGGCGGGTGCGGGAGGTCGCCGCGCACATGAGCACGGGATTCAGGTACTCGGCTGGCAGGACGGCGCTGGAGCTCGCCCGGGCGGGAGGCAACCTGCACCGGATGACGGACCGTACCGCGCGCCGCGACGCCGCTGCCCTCAGCCCGCACGAACTCGCCACAGCACTGCGGGACAACGCCCGTCATCCCTGGAGGCCGCCGGTGGGCGGACTGGCAGCGGCACTCGGGCACGACGTCATCCACGGATTGGACATCACCGTCGCGCTCGGGCTCGGGCGGCAAGTCCCCGAGGATCGCCTGCGGATCGTGCTGGGAACCGTCAGGCCGAGTACGCTCCGCTTCTTCAAGGCGAACCTGGGGGATGTCGAGCTGCGGGCCACCGACCTGGAGTGGTCGTACGGCACGGGCACCCAGGTGGCGCGCCCCGCTCAGGAGCTTCTGCTGCTCGCGTATGGGCGCAAGCTCCCAGCGGCGCGCGCGGAGGACTGATGCCGGCGCCATCGCACTTGAGCTGTACCGCACTTGAGATCTGACAGTTGTCGACGGCCGACGTGAACAAGGCGCCCGGCGATTCCGCGTGGCATGGCCGCTCGGACGGCGCGCGGGCGAACCGGTTGAGGGAAGGTGGCGTGATGGAGTACTCGCACGACGACGATGAACTGGTGAACCAGCCGATCGGGTACTGGACGTGGGCCGCGAACAAGACGCTTACGGCGTACGTCAGGGGGCGGCTCGCGGCCATCGGAATCACACAGCCCCAGTGGTGGGTGCTGCACCAGGTGCTCCACAGCGAGACCGGCGCCACCCGGGACGAGGTGATGCGTGCCCAGCAGGCCAACCTGGACGTCGGCGCCGGCTTAACCCCCGACATCGACCTGCTGGTGGAGCGGAAGCTGCTCGTCCTGGATGGGACCGGCCGCCTCCAGATCACCGACGGAGGTAGGGCGCTGCACCAGCGCGCCGCCGAGACTCAGCGCGCCAGCCGGGCGCAAGTGCATGCCGGTGTCCCGGACGAGGAATACCTGATCACCCTGAAGGTACTGCAGCGCATGATGCGCAACGCGGGGGAGACGTGTCTCCGGGCTGATGATCGACCGCGCCACCTGCCGGGAGAGGCCGGTGTTATGCCGCATCGGTGATTTTGCGGCAGGCCCTTAAGCCCTTGCGTCATGAGCAGACGATCCCGCTTATGGCTGGGCGGATCGGACTCCGTACCTTTGCCATGCCATGAGGCATTCGTGACCTGATGCCCAGAGAGCCGAGGTCATGATGGTCGGCGTCGGTAAGGCATGCCTTGGCTAACTCGTTCGCGCGGTGGCCGGGGCGGAGGGCCGGGAGGGCCGCAGCACATGTGGGACGACGCGTTTCCCAGCTTCCTGATCGGGCTGAGGGAAGGGCTGGAAGCCGGTCTCATCGTCTCCGTGCTGGTCGCCACCCTCGTGCGGGCGGACGCCAAGTCCCGTCTGCCGCAGGTGTGGACCGGCGTACTGGCCGCGATCGCGCTCTCGATGAGCTTCGGAGCGGTCCTGACGTTCACCGCGGCCTCTCTCTCCACCGCCGCCCAGGAGGCCTTCGGCGGCACGCTGAGCATCGTGGCCGTCGCCTTCGTGACCGCGATGGTGTTCTGGATGCGCCGCTCCGCACGCAGCCTGGCGGGCGAGATCAAGGAGAAGGTCACCGGGGCGCTGACCATGGACGCCGGCGTGCTCGTCCTCACCTCCTTCCTGGCGGTGGGGCGCGAGGGCCTGGAAACCGCCCTGTTCCTGTGGACCACGGCCCGCGCGGCTAACGAGTCGGCCGGGCCGCTGACCGGCGCGGGTATCGGCCTCGTTCTGGCGGCGGTGCTGTGCTGGGGGCTCTACCGCCGGGTGCTCTCCATCAACCTCACCCGCTTCTTCACCGCTACCGGTGCCGTCCTCATCGTGATCGCCGCGGGCGTGCTCGGCTACGGGCTGCGCGACCTCCAGGAGGGCGGGGTCCTGCCCGGCGGGACGGCCTACGTGCTCGACCTCGGCGGCAGCGTCGACGCAGGGTCCTGGTACAGCACCCTGCTCCAGGGCGTGCTCAACCTGACGCCGACGATGACGTGGCTTCAGGTGGCCGGGTACGTCGGGTATCTCGGCGTGGTGATGACGCTGTTCGTGAGGGGTGTGCGGGGAGTTGCTCCCAGCCCGAGCCCGAGCCCGAGCCCGAGCCCCAGCCCCAGCCCCAACTCCAGCCCCAGACCCGAGCCCACTCGCCGCCGCACCGCCTGGCTCGTCCCCGTCGCCGTGGTCGCCGTGCCCACGGTCCTGGCCGGACTCGTCGTCGCCCTGGCACGCCCCAAGCCCGCCGGGGGCGAGACGGTCGCCGTCTCCGCCAAGGACTGCGGTCAGGGCTTCACCGCCCCCGCTCCGGGGCGGCAGACCTTCCAGATGCGCAACACCGGGGACCAGACGTCCGAGGTGTATCTCATCGACCCGGCCACCCAGGCGATCTACGGTGAGATCGAGGGCCTGGCCCCCGGCACCACCCGGGACCTCGTCGCCACCGTGGCAGGCGGTACGTACGCCTGGCGTTGCGTCCCCGCCGACGGCAAGGCCGTCACCTCCAAGGCGGTCCGGGTCGGCGGCGCCGCCGGTGCCGGGGCCGTCGTCCCCGTCTCCGCGCGGGACCTCGCGGGACCGCTGCGGGCGTACAAGGCGTACGTGAACCGGGGCCTGGCCACCCTCGTCACCGAGACGCGGACCCTCAGCGACGACATCCGCGGCGGGCATCTGGACAGGGCGCGCGTCGACTGGCTGACCGCGCACCGCACCTACGCCTCCCTCGGCGCCGCCTACGGCACCTTCGAGGACTTCGACCGGAAGATCAACGGTCGGCCCGACGGTCTGGTGGGCGGGATCCACGACAAGGACTTCACCGGCTTCCACCGGATCGAGTACGGGCTGTGGCACGGCCGGTCGGCCGGTGAGCTCAAGGGCCCGGCGGGTCGGCTCGCAGCCGATGCGGAGGGGTTGTGGAAGGCCTTCCCGCATCAGGACTTCGACCCCTCGGACCTGCCCCTGCGGGCCCACGAGATCCTGGAGAACACCCTCCAGTTCGAACTGACCGGCGACACCGACCAGGGCAGCGGCACCGCACTGGCCACGGCCGACGCCAACCTCGCCGGTACCCGCGAACTGCTCACCGTGCTGCGGCCGTTGCTCACCACCCGGGCACCGCATCTGCTGCCGACCGTGGACACGGACCTCGCACGGCTCCGGACGCTGCTCGACGCCCAGCACCGCGACGGCCGTTGGACTCCCGTCAGCCGGCTCGGCCGGACCGCGAAGGATCGGATCGACGGGGCCACGGGGCAGCTCCTGGAAGACCTGTCGCCGGTGCCGGACCTGCTCGAGATCAGGAAGTCCGCGTGAGCACCGGCCACCGCCGCCAGCACGACGAACACGCCGAAGGGAACACCCTCATGCCGTCCGCCGACACGCCTCAGCGGGACTGCCCCGCCCACGCCGGCCGTCGTTCCTTCGTCAGGACGGCCCTGGGCGCCGGAGCCGCGGGAGCCGTACTGGCCGGGGGCGGGTCCGCCCTCGCCGAAAGCGGTGACGGCACTGTCCGGGCCGCCGACGGGACGGACGCCGTCGTGCCCTTCCACGGACTTCACCAGGCCGGGATCCTCACCCCCCAGCAGAAGGCCGCCGCCTTCGTCTCCTTCGACGTCATCGCCGGCGATCGCGCGGAACTGGCCGACCTGCTGCGGACCCTGACCCAGCGGGTCCGTTTCCTCACCGCCGGCGGCACCCCGGCCGACCTGGGTGTCGGCGCCCCGCCCTCGGACAACGGCATCCTCGGTCCGGTCGTCCCGGCCGACGCGCTCACGGTGACCGTCGGCGTCGGCGCCTCCCTCTTCGACGACCGCTACGGACTCGCCGGGGCGAAGCCGCGCCGGCTCACGCCCATGCGCACCTTCCCCAACGACAACCTGAACCCCGCCGAGTGCCACGGCGACCTGTCCCTCCAGATCTGCGCGGCCCGGCAGGACACCGTGCTGCACGCGCTGCGCGACATCGCCAAGCACACCCGGGGCGCGATGCAGATCCGCTGGCGCGTCGACGGCTTCCAGAACGCGCCCCGGCCCAGCGGCGCCCCGCGCAACCTGCTGGGCTTCAAGGACGGCATAGCCAACCCGGACGTCGCGTCGTCCCGCGAGATGGACCACCTCGTCTGGGTCGGCCAAGGGCAGGGCGAACCCGGCTGGGCGACCGGGGGCAGTTACCAGGTCGTCCGGATCATCCGGATGCTCGTGGAGTTCTGGGACCGCGTCTCGCTGACCGAGCAGGAGCAGATGTTCGGCCGGCGCAAGGACACCGGTGCTCCGCTGGACGGCGCCAGGGAGACCGACAGCCCGAACTACGCCAAGGACCCGCACGGCACCGCCATCCCGCTCGACGCCCACATCCGCCTCGCGAACCCGCGCACCACTGCGACCGACGACTCCCGCATCCTGCGCCGGGGTTACAACTACGACCGGGGCGTCGACAGCGTCGGAAACCTCGACATGGGCCTGGTCTTCTGCTGCTACCAGCAGGACGTGCGGCGCCAGTTCGAGGCCACGCAGACCCGCCTGATCGACGAACCCCTCGTGGACTACATCTCCCCGACCGGCGGCGGATACTTCTTCGCCCTGCCCGGCGTGCGCTCGCCCTCCGACTGGTTCGGCCGGGGACTGCTCTCGGCCTGAGGCCCGTCTCCAGGCGTGAAGTCCCGTCTGTGTCAGAGGTGTTGACCGGGCTGTGTAAACGTTTTAGCTTCCCTTCACCGGATGCGCCGAGGTGAGGGGGAGCCGTGGCAACTGCCTTACGGGAACGAGCAGGCACAACGGGTGTTGACCCGGGTCGAGGCGATCCCAACGGGGTGAAGCACGAGCGTAAAGGTTTTCAGAGCCGGACATTGTTCCTGCTCATGCTGCCCGGCGTCGCCTACTTCCTGCTGTTCCACTACGGCGCACTCGTCGGCAACGTCATCGCGTTCAAGGAGTACGTGCCGTTCGACGGCCTGTGGGGCAGCCCCTGGGTGGGGCTGGGCAACTTCCAGCGCATGTTCGAGGACGCGGCGTTCTGGGACTCGGTCCTCAACACCCTCTGGATCGCCGTCCTCCAGCTGGTCTTCTACTTCCCGGTGCCGCTCGGTCTCGCCCTGCTGCTGCACACCCTCACCTGGAGCTCGGTGCGCCGGTTCGTGCAGTCCGTGGCGTATCTGCCGCACTTCATCTCGTGGGTGATCGTCGTCGCGCTGTTCCAGCAGGTGCTGGGGGACACCGGCCTGCTCAACAGCGGCCTGAGCGGGGCCGGTCTGCACACCGTCGACATCATCGGCAACCCGGACGCGTTCCAGCCGCTCGTCGTCGCCCAGGTCATCTGGAAGGACGCCGGCTGGGGCACGATCATCTTCCTCGCCGCGCTCGCCCAGGTCGACGAGCAGCAGTACGAGGCCGCCGCCCTCGACGGCGCCGGACCCTGGCGGCGCTTCTGGCACGTCACCCTGCCCGCCATCCGCCCGGTGGTCGTGCTGCTGCTCATCATGCGGCTCGGCGACATCCTCTCCGTCGGCTTCGAGCAGATGCTGCTGCAACGCGACGCGGTCGGACCGGAGACCGCCGAGGTCATCGACACCTTCGTCTACTACCAGGGCATCGTCGGCGGCGACTACGGATTCGCGGCCGCAGCGGGCCTGTTCAAGGGTGTCGTCGGCGCCCTCCTCGTCTACGCGGCCAACAAGGTCGCCCACCGCCTCGGCGAACAGGGGGTCTACAAGTGAGCGCGTCCGCACGGCCCGGCTGGATGGAGAAACCCCGGCCGCTCACCCAGACCGCCAAGGCCCTCGCCCTCGCCGCGGTCGTGCTGCTGGTGTGCGTGCCGTTCCTGGTGATCGTGTCGACCTCGCTGGCGTCCACCCGGGAGGTCGTCGACAACGGCGGCTGGGTGCTGTGGCCCACCGAGCCCTCGCTCGACGCCTACCGCGACATCTTCGACGGTGGCATCGTCACCCACGCCCTCGGCGTCAGCGCCGGTGTCACGACCGTCGGCACCCTGCTCAGCCTCGCCTGCACGGTGACCCTGGCCTACGCGCTGTCCCGCCCGGGCGTCTTCGGCGGCAAACCCGTCCTGCTGCTGGTGCTGTTCACGTTCCTCTTCCCGCCCGGCATGATCCCGAGCTTCCTGCTCGTCAAGGAACTCGGCCTGCTCGACTCGTACGCCTCGCTCGTCCTGCCGGTCCTGGTCAACGTGTTCAACCTGGTCGTCCTGCGCGGCTTCTTCCAGTCGATCCCCGAGGAGCTGTACGAGTCGGCCCGGCTGGACGGGGCGGGGGACTGGCGGGTGCTGGTGTCGGTGGTGCTGCCGCTGTCCAAGGCCGCGCTCGCCGTCGTCGGCCTGTTCTACGCCGTGGCCTACTGGAACTCCTGGTTCTACGCCTCGCTGTATCTGGAGAGCGACCACTGGCCGCTCCAGCAGGTGCTGCGCACCTATGTGGTGGCCGGTGCCGGACTCACCGACGCCACCACCGGCGAGGCCACCATCACCGCTCCGCAGACCGTGCAGATGGCGGTGCTCGTGATCGCCACCGTGCCGATCCTGCTCGTCTACCCCTTCCTGCAGAAGTACTTCACCAAGGGCGTGCTCACCGGCGCCATCAAGAGCTGACCCAAGCCGACACGAGGTGATTCACCCATGCCCCGCATGTCCCGACGCACCCTCCTGCGCTCCATGGCAGTGGGCGGTGCCGCCGTCTCCGCCCCCGGTCTGCTGACCGCCTGCTCCTCGGACTCCGGCGACGGCGACGTCTCCAACGCCGGCAGGAAACTCGCCCCCTGGCCCGCCTACCGCCCGGCGACCGGGCCGAAGCCGGACCTCGTCCCCACCGAGGAAGGCGTCCAGTCCGGCTACACCTCCTACCCGTCCGACCTGGTCAAGTCCGTCTCCCGCGCCCCGGGCGACGGCTCCACCGTCCGCGTCATGACCGTCTCCTTCGGCACCCCGCCCAAGCCCGCCTCGCAGAACCGCTTCTGGGCGGCCGTCGAGAAGGCCCTCGGCGTGAAGATCGAGTACACGATCATCTCCCAGGCGGACTACCAGAAGAAGATGGCCACGGTCATGGCCGGCGACGCCGACGCCCTGCCCGACATCATCAACATGTTCGCCGGCTTCACGCTGCCCCGAGAGGCGCAGTTCGTGCAGCGCCGCGCCCAGGACCTCACGCCGTACCTGTCGGGCGACGCGATCACCGACTACCCCAACCTCGCCAACATCCCCACCCACGCCTGGCGCGACATGGGCCGCATCGGCGGCCGCATCTACGGCATCCCGCTGGAACGCCCGCTGCCCGGCTCGACCCTCTGGATCAACCGGGACATGTTCGCCGACGCGGGCATGAAGGAGGGCTGGACCGCCGAGGACTTCACCGCGGTGGCCCGGCGGGGCACCCGCGGCAGGACCTACATGCTCGGCGCCGCCAACGGCTCCCTGTTCGGCAACGGCTTCCACTCCGCCGCCCACAACGCCCCCCAGCGCTGGGCCGTCACCAAGGACGGCACCTTCCTGCCGGCCGCCGCCGACGAGCGCTACAAGGCGTCCATCGCCTTCCAGGCCCAGCTGCGCAAGAACGGCTCCTACCACCCCGACGCCACGTCCATCTCCCAGATCGACCTGACGACCCTCTACTACAACGGCACCGTCGGCTCCATGCAGGACGGATTCGGCGCCTACCTGCCCAAGTACCGGGAATCCAAGGGCAAGATGAGCCCCGCCGCGGCCCTGCCGTACAGCGTCGGCGGCGAGCCCGGCGGCATCGTCGCCGCCCGCCGCTCCTTCGGCTACACCGTCCTGAAGCAGGCGAAGAAGGAGCGCATCGAGCTGCTGCTGCGCATCCTCGACTACCTCGCCGCGCCCTTCGGCAGTCAGGAGTGGGAACTCGTCCACTACGGCGTCGAGGGCGTCCACTTCACCCGCGCCAAGGACGGGTCGCCCGAGTTCACCAAGCTCGGCGAGGTCGAGAACAACACCAACCTGCCGCTGAAGTACCTCGCCGAAGGCCCCCAGGTGCTGTTCGTGCCCGGCATGCCCGACGCCGTGCGCGCCCTGCACGCCTGGCAGCTCGAGGTCGTACCGCACGCCATCCGCGACGCCTCCTTCGGGCTCCAGTCCGCGACGAACAACTCCCAGGGCGCCACCCTCAAGGCGTTCCTGGACGACACGATCACCGGGATCATCGCCGGGCGCCTGCCCATGTCCGAGTGGGACGCGGCCGTGAAGAAGTGGCGGAGCCGGGGCGGCGACAGAATGGCCGAGGAGTACGCCAAGGACTACGCGGCCAACACCTGAGCAGCGGTGGGCCGAAGAGGAGACGCGGGGGATGGGGAACGACATGGTGTCCAAGGGACGGGTCACGATCCGCGAGGTCGCCGAGCGGGCGGGCGTGTCGACGGCCACCGCCTCCCGCGCGCTCAGCGGCAACCACCCGGTGCCCCCGGCGACCCGGGCCCGGGTCCTGCGCGCGGCCCGCGACCTCGACTATGTGGCGAACGCGCACGCCCGCGCCCTGGTCGGCGGCGGCCGCAAGATGGCCGCCGTCGTGGTCCGCCAGGTCACCAGCCCCTTCTACGCCCAGGTCGCCGAGGGCGTGGAGGCGGAGGCCGCCGACCGGGGCTGGCTCTGCGTCGTCGGCGCCACCGGCGGCGACGCGCAGCGCGAGATGGAGTTCGTGCAGCTCATGCGGGAGGAGGGCGCCCGGCTGGTGATCCTGGTCGGCGGGGTCGTCGAGGACGACGCCTACCGCGAGCGCGTCGCCCACTACGCCCACGCCCTCGACTCCTCCGGAGCCCGGCTGGTGCTCTGCGGCCGGCCCGCGCCCGACCCGGACATCCCGGCGCTCGTCGTCGAGTTCGACAACGAGGCCGGGGCCCGCGCCGTCACCGCCCACCTGCTGTCGGCCGGCCACCGCAGGATCGTCTTCCTCGGCGGACTGCCCGGCAACACCGCCCTCGACGCCCGCGTCGCCGGCTACCGGGCCGCCCTCGCCGAGCACGGGCTGCCACCGGAAGCCGCACACGTCGTCGACTGCGGCCTCGGCCGGGCCGCCGGCCACCGCGCCATGACCGAACTCCTCAAATCGACAACGGAGTTCACCGCCGTCTTCGCCGGGGACGACATGGTCGCCGCCGGCGCGCTGCGCGCCATCGCCGACACCGGACTGCGCGTCCCCGGCGACATCTCCGTCGTCGGCTACAACGACATCCCACTCGCGGAGGACTTCAACCCGCCCCTCACCACCGTCCGCACCCCCGCGGAGGAACTCGGCCGCGCCGCCGTGCGCATCGCGCTGCGCGACCCCGAGCACGCCGCCGGGGCGCACCATCTGCTCGGCACCCACATCGTCGTACGCGACAGCGTCGGCGCGCCCCCGCCCGGGCGCGCCCTGTGACCAACGGAGGAACCGCACCCGCATGAGCGCGCCGCACGTGTCGCTCCCCGACCCGACGCACTTCCCCAACCTGCCCCACCTGCCACCCCCCGATCCGCTGACCTCGCCCCTCACCGGCTGGACCCGCGCCCACTGGGAGGCGATCGCCGACCGCCTCCTCGACGCCCTGACGCCCTACGCCACCCCGGGCCTGGCCCAGTACCGGCTGCCCGGCCCGCCCAGCCACTCCGGGCCCTGGTCGGACGGTCTCGAAGGGTTCGCCCGCTCCTTCCTGCTGGCCGCGTTCCGCGTCGCCGGTTCGGGCGGGCAGGGCGTGTCCGGCCTGATCGAGCGGTACGCGGCCGGGCTCACGGCCGGCACCGACCCGCGCGGCCCCGACCGCTGGCCGCCCATCACCGACCGGTCCCAGCCCATGGTCGAGGCCGCGTCCCTCGCCATCGCCCTGCACGAGACCCGCCCGTGGATCTGGGACCGGCTCGACGACCGGATACGGCAGCGGGTCGCCGACTGGCTCGGCGGCTTCGTCGGAGCCGTGGTCAACGACTCCAACTGGCGGCTGTTCCAGGTCATCACCGAGGAGTTCCTCGCCTCCGTCGGCGCCCCGCACAGCCGCACGGAGATCGACGCCGGCCTCGCACGCCTGGAGGACTGGTACCGGGGCGACGGCTGGTACACCGACGGCGACGGCCGCAAGTTCGACTACTACAACGCCTGGGCGCTGCACCTCTATCCGGTCCTGTGGGCCCGTATCGCGGGGCCGCGCGCCGACCCCCGGCTGGTGGCGGAACACCGCACGCGCCTGCGGTCGTTCCTCCACGCCCATCAGCACTTCTTCGGCGCCGACGGCGCCCCCGTGCACCAGGGCCGCTCCCTCATCTACCGGTTCGCGACGACGGCCCCGCTGTGGGCGGGCGTCCTCGCCGCCGCCACCCCGCTGCCGCCCGGCCGCACCCGCCGCCTCGCCTCCGGGGCGCTGAAACACTTCGCCGAGCGCGGTGTGCCCGACGCGCAGGGGCTGCTCACGCTCGGCTGGTACGGGCCCTTCCTCCCCGTCACCCAGCGGTACTCGGGCCCGGCCTCCCCGTACTGGGCGAGCAAGGCCTTCCTCGGCCTGCTCCTGCCCGCCGACCACCCCGTGTGGACGGCGCCCGAGGAACCCGGCCCGGTGGAGACGGCCGACGCGCGCCTCGCGTTACCGGCGCCGGGCTGGCTGCTGCACTCCACCGCCGCCGACGGGATCGTCCGGCTCGTCAACCACGGCAGCGACCGCCTCCCGCCCCCGCCGGCAACGGCCGAGGACAGCCCGCACTACGCCCGGTTCGCCTACTCCAGTGCGACGGCGCCCGAGACTCCGGCGGACCGAGCTCCTGACAACCACATCGCCCTGCTCGCCCCCGACGGCACACCCACCCCGCGCGGCCGTATCCACCCCCTCGGCGTCGAGGGCAGGCGGGCCGCCTCCTGGCACCGGGCCCAGCTCCCGGGCGACGGCGAAGGACACCGCATCGAGACGGTCAGTGTGGTGCACGGCCCCTGGGAGGTCCGCGTGCACCACGTCGACGCGCCGCCCGGCACTCCCGTGCGCGAAGGGGGCTGGGCCGTCGCCGACGACACCGTGCCACCGGCCGCCCGGACCGGCCCCGGCTGGGCACTGGCCCGGCGCGCGGACGGGCTCACCAGCACGGTCGCCGGCCTGCACGGGTGGCAGGACGCCGGAGCGGCGGTGGCACACGCGGTCGGCACCAATGCCTGCGGCCACCACTCGGCGACCCCGTACCTCACCCTGCCCGCCCACCCGGGCGGCACCAGCCTCCTGGTGACCCTCATCGTGCTGAGCGCCGACCCGGAGACGAACGGCGACCCGGACGCGTGGCGTTCAGGACCGCGCGTACGGGTCGCCGCGACCGGCGAGGTGGAGATCCGCTTCCCGGACGGCACCCGGGAACGGGTGCGGCGATGACCGGGTCAGGCCGCGGCGCGGCCCCGCGTCACCGCCTTCCTCACCAGCGGCCAGGCCAGCAGCAGGACGATCACCGCGTACACCGTCACCGCGAACGGCGTGTTGAACAGCCCCGTGACACTGCCGTCGCTGATCTGCAGCGCGCGCCGCAACTGCTGCTCGGCGTTCGGCCCGAGGATCACGCCGATGACGGCGGGCAGCACCGGCAGGCCGTAGCGGCGCATGCCGAAGCCGATCAGGCCGATGATCAGCAGGATCACCAGGTCGATCACCTCACCGCCGACCGCGTACGCGCCGACCGCCGCGAAGAACATGATCCCGGCGTACAGGTACGGCCGCGGAACGCGCAGCAGCTTCGCCCACACCGGCGCCAGCGGCAGGTTGAGCGCGAGCAGCAGCACCATGCCGACGAAGAGCGAGGCGATCAGGCCCCACACCAGGTCGGGTTCCCGCTCGAAGAGCAGCGGGCCGGGCTGGATGCCGTACTGCTGGAAGGCCGCCAGCATCACGGCCGCGACCGCCGTGGTCGGCAGGCCCAGGGTCAGCATCGACACCAGGGTGCCCGCCGCCGAGGCCGACGCCGCCGACTCCGGGCCGGCCACACCCTCGATGGCGCCCTTGCCCCACTCGTCCTTGTGCTTCGACAGACGCTTCTCCGTCACGTACGACAGGAAGGTCGGGATCTCCGCGCCGCCCGCCGGGATCGCGCCGAACGGGAAACCGATGACCGGGCCGCGCAGCCATGACTTCCAGGTCCGGTTCACATCCCCGCGCCCCAGCCATGGCCGCCCCACCGGGATCGGCTCCGGCGGCCTGCGCCGCAGATGCGCCGCCACCCACAGGGCCTCGCCGATCGCGAACAGACCGACCGCGACGATCACCACGTCGATGCCGTCGGCCAGCTGCAGCGAGCCGAAGGTCAGGCGCTGCTGGCCGGTCATCTGGTCCAGGCCCACCAGGCCCAGGGTGAGGCCGATCAGCAGGGAGGCGAGGCCCCGGATGCGGGACGAGCCCAGCACCGACGTCACCGCGATGAACGCCAGCACCATGATGGCGAAGTAGTCCGGCGCGCCGATGTCCACGGCCAGCTCGGCGACCGTCGGCGCGAGCGCCACCAGCAGCATCGTGCCGATCAGGCCGCCCGCGAAGTGCCCGACGGCGGCCGCCGCGAGGGCCTGCGCGCCGCGCCCGGACTTGGCCATGGGGTTGCCCTCCATGGCCGCCACCACCGCCGCGCTCTCGCCGGGCGTGTTGAGCAGGATGGAGGTGGTCGAGCCGCCGAACATCGCGCCGTAGTAGATGCCGGCGAACATGATGAACGCGCCGGTCGGCTGGAGCCCGTATGTCACCGGCAGCAGCAGCGCGACCGCCATCGCCGGGCCGATGCCGGGCAGCACGCCGATCGCCGTGCCGAGCAGCACACCGATCGCGGCCCATAGCAGATTGACCGGGGTGAGGGCCGTACCGAAGCCGTCCAGAAGGGAGTTGAAGGCATCCATGTCACAGCACTCCCATCAGCGGACCGCCGGGCAGGGGCACGCCGAGCAGGTTGTTGAAGACGACGTAGGTGACGAGGGACAGCCCGGCCGCGATGAGCGGATCGCGGTCGATCCGGCGGCTGCCGAGCGCGAACGCCGCACCCCAGAACAGCAGCGCGCCCGCGACGGGAAAGCCGAGCGGCTCGATCAGGACAGCCGAGCCGAGGAACACCCCGGCGAGCAGCAGCACCGTGCGCCAGTCGGCGGGCTCGGACAGGTCGATGTCCTCACCGCCCTCGGCCTGGCCCCGGCCGCCGCGCAGCACGTCCACGGCGAGCAGCGCGGCGATCACCAGCAGGCCGGCGCCGACCACGACCGGCACCGTCCTGGGGCCCACCGGCCCGCGCTGTGCGATGTCGACGTCCATGGTGAGCGTGTCGGCCAGGACGAGCACGCCCAGCACCAGCAGCAGTGCGCACACGCCGAGTTCGGAGTGCTCCCGCAGCCACGAGCGCCGCTCGCCCTGCTCCGCGGGGGGAATCCCGGTGGTCTGCGTCGTCACAGTCCCAGCTCCTTCAGCACCGACACCACGCGCTTGTCCTCGGCGTCGAGGAACGCGCCGAACTTCTCCCCGGTGAGGAAGGCGTCGTCCCAGCCGTTCTGCTCCAGGGACTTGCGCCATTCGTCCGAGCCGTGCAGTTCCTCGAGCAGCCGCACGAGCTTGCCGCGCTCCCCGTCGGACAGGCCGGGCGGCGCGACGATGCCGCGCCAGTTGGTGAAGTTCACGTCGTAGCCGGCCTCCTTCAAGGTGGGCGCGTCCAGCCCCTCGACGCGCTCGGGGCCGGTGACCGCGAGGAGACGCAGTTCGCCCGCCTTGATCTGGTCCAGGTACTCGCCGACGCCGGACACACCGAAGGCGACCTTGTTGCCGAGGATCGACGCGAGCAGCTCGCCGCCGCCGTCGAACGGGATGTAGTTGACCCGCTTCGGGGGAATCCCGGCGGCGCGGGCCATCAGCATCGGCGCGAGGTGGTCGGGCCCGCCGGGCGAGGAGCCGCCGCCCACCGGGAGCTTGCCCGGGTTCTCCTTCCAGGCGCCGATGAGGTCGTCGATCGTCTTGTACGGCGAGTCCTTGGCGACCACGACGACGTCCTGCTCCTCGGTGAGCCGGGCGATCGGCGTGGTGTCGCCGAGCGTCTTCGGCGCGTTGTTGGAGCGGACGGCACCCACGACCCCGAGGCCCATGGACATGGCGAGCTTGCCGTTGCCGTGCTCGCTCACCAGCCGGCTCAGCCCGACGGTGCCGCCGGCGCCGGGCAGGTTGAACACTTCGATGTTGTGGGTCAGTTCGGCGTCCTCGGCGTTCTTCGCGGCCGTGCGGGCCGTGATGTCGTAGCCGCCGCCGGGCGTGTTGGGGACCATGAAACGCAGCCCCGGGATCTGTGTGCCGGTCTCGGAGCCGCTGCCGGTGGTCAGCAGCGGTGGTCCGACGAGCACGAGCACGGCGGCCCCGAGCAGGGCGAGGGGGGTGCGCAGGCGCACGAGTGCCACCACCTGTCGGTACGTCGTTGCGGGTAGGTAAAGGCCCTGTGGGGGAGGGTGACGTGGGCCACATGGTGCACCGGCGCCGACGGGCTGTCTCTCTTGCGGAACCAACGGAGGTTTTGGTCTTTGTGGTCACCGGACCGAAGGGAAGGTCGGGCGGTGCGCGGCACGAACGCCGCGCGGCCCCCGGCTCACCGGGCGGGCGCGGCGCAGCGCACGTCCCGGTCCGGCAGGCGCCCCGTGGTCAGGTACGCGTTGACCGTGTCGTCGACGCACGGCACGTCGTGGACGCCGTACACCGCGTGCTGGTCGGCGCCGGTCACGGTGATCAGCCGCGAGGAGGGCCACATGCCGCGGACCGCCTGGGCGCCGTCGTAGTAGGTGCGCGGGTCCCCGGTCGCGTTGACCAGCAGGGCCGGCAGGTCGTCCCGGATCGTGGTCGGGCGCTCGCGCGGCCGGTCCCAGAAGGCGCACGGGTTGAGGTTGTTGGTCACGGGCGCGAAGAGCGGGTCCTGCGCGCGGGTGCGCTGGACGTCGCGCCAGTAGATCTCCGGGTCACGCGGAGCGGCTCCGTCACTGCCGTACGAGTAGCCCAGGCAGGAGATCCGCCGTTCGCCGAGCGCGGCCCGGACGACGTCCATGTCACGGGCGGTGTTGCGGGTGGTGGCGTGGGGGAGGACATCGCCCGCGTGGGTGCGGCAGCGCTCGGCGAGGTCCTTCGAGAACGCGGCCATGCGGTCGAAGCCGGCCCGGTCCTCACCCGCCCCGCGCCACGCCGAGCCGGTCGGCCAGTGGCAGTCGAGGGGTGTGCTGCGGCCGGCGAAGCGGGGGTCCACGCCGACCACGTCGTACCGGGCGCCGACGTCCTTCATCGCCTTGCGCACCCACGGCGGGTCGCCGAGGGTCTGCCCGCCGGGTCCGCCGCCGTTGAGCAGCAGCGGGCCGACGCGGCGGTCGGTGTCGGTGGCGGGGATCCGGGAGATCGCGACGGTGATCGTGCGGCCGCCGGGGTCCGAGTAGTCCAGCGGGACGGTCACGTCGGCGCAGCGGGCACCCGCCTGCTCCAGTTCCTTGCCGGTGGTGTCGTGCGGTCCGAGGACGCAGCTCTTCCAGGTCAGGCGCTGGTGGTGGTGGCGGGCGAGGTGGTCGGAGCCGGGGCTCGCCCCGGCCGTGGCGGGCGGTGCGGTGAGGGCGAGGGCGGCGGCCGTCAGGGCGAGGGTGGCTCGTCGCGCGGTTCCCGGGAAGCGGGATAACACGGGTGGGTGGGTGTCCCTTCTGTCGCCGATGCCCCCTCGGGAATGGCAGGGACATGCCGGAGACGAGCGCTCGGTGCGACAGAACGCTAGGGACGGGCCGCGGTCCGATCACTCCGGCTGGCAACCCGGTTCCTGGTGGGGTCAGCACCAGCGTCCATGGTGGTGACAGCAACCCGAATCTCACCCCCGAGCTGGGAGAACGCCAGGACAGACCTTGTGCAGGTCGCTGCAGGGGGGTTGTCCAGACATTCGCTCACGCCTAGGGTCGGCTTCCGGGTGCAAGCGCTTTCCAGGTGCTGTCCCAGCGTGTGTCCGCCGGCCGTCCGAGGAGAGCGCCGCATGTCCTTGTCCCCAGCCCGCCGCCGCGTGGCCGTCGTCGGCACCGGTGCGATCGTCAGCGGCAGCCATCTGCCGGCGCTGCGCGCCCACTCCGACCGGGTGGAACTGGTCGCCGCCGTCGACGTCGACCAGGAGCGCCTCGACGCCTTCCGAGAGCTGGCCGGAGACCAGGTCGCCGGGTACACCTCGGTGGACGCGATGCTGGACGCCGTCCGCCCCGATCTGGTCCTCATCGGGACGCCGCCCTCCCTGCACCGCGACCAGACGGTGGCCGCGCTCAAGGCCGGTGCCTGGGTGCTGTGCGAGAAGCCGCTCACCCTGTCGCTCGCCGAGTACGACGAGATCGCCGCCGCCGAGGAGGCCTCCGGGGCGTACGCGGCGGTCGTCTTCCAGCACCGCTACGGATCCGGCGCGGTGCACGCCCGCGAGCTGATCACCGGCGGCGAGCTGGGCGCCCCGCTGGTCGCGCACTGCCAGACCACCTGGCACCGGGACGCCGCGTACTACGCCGTGCCGTGGCGCGGGAAGTGGGCCAGCGAGGGCGGCGGGCCGACCATGGGCCACGGCATCCACCAGTACGACCTGCTGCTGCACCTGCTCGGCGAGTGGGAGGAGATCCGCGCCATGGCCGCCCGGCTCGTCCACGACACCGAGAGCGAGGACGTCTCCACCGCGCTGGTGCGTTTCCGGAGCGGCGCCCTCGCCACCGTCGTCAACAGCGTGCTCTCCCCGGACGAGGTGAGCCGTATCCGCATCGACTGCGCGGACGCCACGGTCGAACTCACCCACCTGTACGGCCACACCAACGACAGCTGGGTCTACACCCCGGCCCCGCACGTCGCCTCCGACCGCGCCATCGCCTGGCGGACCCCCTCGAACGACGTGCCCAGCTCGCACACCGCTCAGCTGGGCGCCCTCCTCGACGCCTACGACAACGGCACCCGGCCACCGGGCAGCGGCCAGGACGCCCGCGCCACCCTGGAGTTCGCCGCCGCCCTGTACAAGGCGGCGTTCACCGGCGGCTCCGTGCACGCGGGAGAGATCGGCCCCGGCGACCCCTTCTACGAGGCCATGCACGGCGAGTACCCCGACTGGGCCCCCAAGGAGCGCGCATGAGCATCCGCGTCACCCACACCCACGGCGAGGACATCGCCGTCACGGCGGCGAACGGCACGGAGATCCTCCGCTACGTCTACCGCCCCGACCCGGATCCCTTCGAGTCCCGCAAGCCGTACGCCCACCCGGTGCGCACCCTGTCCGGCCGCACGGTCACCGGCTACCGCCCGAACGACCACCGCTGGCACAAGGGCCTGCAGATGACCGCCAGCCATCTGTCCGGCCAGAACTTCTGGGGCGGCAACTGTTACGTCCACGGCCAGGGCTATCTGCGCCTGCCCGAGCGCGTCGGCTCCATGCGGCACGACGGCTTCCCGGAGTTCACGGTCGAGGACGACCGCCTCGCCTTCACCGAGGAGCTCACCTGGGTCGAGAACGGCGGCGAGGAGTGGGCGCGCGAGGTGCGGGGGCTGACCGTGCACTCGGTGGACGAGCAGGCCGGCGCCTGGGCCCTGGACTGGTCGATCCGCCTCACCAACGTCCGTTCCGAGCCGTTGGCCTTCGGTTCCCCGACCACCGCCGGCCGGGAGATGGCCGGGTACACCGGACTCCAGTGGCGCGGCCCGCGGGACTTCACCGGCGGTACGGTCTTCGCCCCGGACACCGACGCCGACGCGGGCAAGCTGATGGGCACCCAGGGCCCCTGGCTCGCCTTCACCACCGAGCACGACGACGTCGACGGCCACTCCACCCTCGTCTTCGCGCACGCGCCCGAGAACCTCGACGAGACGTCCGCGATCCACGAGTCGCACTGGTTCGTCCGCTCCGAGCCCTTCCCGACGGTCGCCTTCTCCTGGGCGTTTTTCGAGGAGTTCGAGCTCCCGCCGGGCGAGTCCTTCGCCTTCCGTTACCGGCTCGTGGTCGCCGACGGCGCCTGGGACCGCGACCGGGTCGGCACGCACCTGGAGGGCCTGCCGTGGTGAACGACGCCAAGCCCGCCCTGCCGCACCCGCTGCCCGGCGCGATCGGCCTGTCCCATCTGAGCGCCTACGACTGGGAGGCCGCCGACGGCGTCTGCGGTGGCAGCCCCCATCTGCACCTGGTCTGCACCGAGGCGTACGTCGTCACCGGCGGCCGGGGCGCGGTCCAGACGCTGAGCCCCGACGGCTACCGGGACATCCCCCTCGAAGCCGGGTCCATCGCCTGGTTCACGCCGGGCACCGTGCACCGCATGGTGCAGGGCGGCGATCTGCGTATCACCGTGCTGATGCAGAACAGCGGCCTGCCCGAGGCCGGGGACGCCGTGTTCACCTTCCCGCCCGAGGTGCTCGCCGACCCGGAGAAGTACGCCGCCGCGGCGGCCCTGCCGCCCGGCACGGGACCGGAGACGGCGGCCGCCGCCCAGCGCCGCCGGGACCTGGCCGTCGAGGGCTACCTCACCCTGCGCGAGGCGCTCGTCGCCGGCGACAACGGCCCGTACCTGGAGTTCCAGCGGGCCGCCGCCCGGATCGTGCGCGACAAGGTGCCCACCTGGCGCGCCCTGTGGCGGGCGGGCGCCCTGGCCACCGCCGAACGCACCGGCGCCCAGCTCGACGCGCTGGCCGACGGCGAACCCGCCTACCTCGGCGAGGCCACCGCCTACGAGGCCGCGCCCACCCGGCTCGGCGGCTTCGGCATGTGCGGCCGGCGGGACGAGTACAACCTGCCCGGGACGACGCTGCCGTACCAGGGGGAGTAACGAAGCAGGGGGGGCGAAGGGGGGCCGAGAGAGTCCGAGGAAAGGAAGAGGTGACCTCGGCATGCCGCGACACAGGACAACGGGGTTCTGCGCGTCGGCCGTCGCACTGGCACTGTGTGCCGTGCTGGCGGGCTGCGGAGGATCCGGGGAATCGGCCGGCGGCGGCAAGGTCGTGCTGCGCTACACGTGGTGGGGCAACCCCGACCGCGCGGAACGCACCGAGCAGGCCGTCGCGCTGTTCGAGAAACAGCATCCCGACGTCGACGTGACGACGTCGTTCTCCGGCTACGACGCCTACAAGCAGAAGCTCGCCACCCAGGCCGCCGGCGGTGACGCGCCGGACGTGATGCAGCTGGACTACCGCCAGATCGACCAGTACGCCTCCGGCGGCGTCCTGCTCGACCTGGCGAAGCAGAAGTCCGTCCTGCGCACCTCCGAGATCGACCAGGGCCTGCTCGCCACCGGCCGCGTGGACGACGTCCAGTACGCGATCCCGCAGGGCCGAGGCACCGAGACCGTCGCCTACGACGTCGGGACCTGGAAGAAGTCGGGCGTGCCCCTCCCCGGCAGGAGCTGGACCTGGAGCCAGTGGGCCGACACCATGCGCGCCCTGGCGAAGAAGACCGGCAGGCCCGGGGCGACCGACCCCGGCCAGAGCGAGGACGCCTTCGAGGTCTGGCTGCGCGGGCAGGGCAAGGCCCTCTACACCGAGGACGGCGGGCTCGGCTTCACCGCCGACGACCTCACCCGCTGGTGGACCTTCACCGACAAGCTGCGCCGCGAGGGCGCCGTCTCGCCCGCCGAACAGACCACCCAGCTCGACGGCTCCGTCGAGAACACCCCGCTGGGACGCGGCAAGTCCGTCTCCGACGCCAACTGGGACGCCCCGGCCAGCGGCTTCCTCGCCCTCGTCAAGGGCGGCGTCGCGCTCGCCCCCATGCCGTCCGGCGAGGACGGCACACCCGGCCAGTACTTCAAGCCCTCCATGTTCGTCGGAGTCTCCGCGAACACCGCCCATCCGAAGGAGGCGGCACAGCTCGTCGACTTCCTGGTCAACGACCGGCATGCCGCGAAGATCCTCGGCGCGAGCCGGGGCATTCCCGTCAACGAGACCGTCCGCGACGAGATCGGCCCGCAACTCAAGGACTTCGACAAGACCATCGCCGACTTCCAGGCGTCCCTGGAGGGCAAGCTCAAGGACCCGCCCCAGGCACCGCCCTCGGGCGACAACGCCCTCCAGAGCACCTTCCAGCGCGACTACGACCAGGTGTCCTACGCGCGCATGTCGCCCCGCGAGGCGGCCGAGAACTACGTCACCGAGGCGAAGGCGGAGCTGAGGTCATGACCACCACCGCGATCCCCACGCAGACGAAACGCGTCACCGCCACCGCCCCGAAGCGCCGCCCCAAGCGCGAACGCGAGGGCGCCGCCTGGGTGTTCCTCTCGCCCTGGGTCCTCGGCGCGATCGTCCTGACGCTGCTGCCGATGGCCGTGTCGCTGTACCTGTCGTTCACCGACTACGACCTGTTCAACCCGCCGAAGTGGGTGGGCCTGCGCAACTACGTGCAGATGTTCACCGAGGACCCGCGCTACTGGCGCTCGGTCGTGACGACGGTGACGTACGTCGTCATCGCCGTGCCCCTGCAACTCGCGCTCGCCCTCGTCGTGGCCCTCGCGCTGAAGGGCATGCAACGCGGCAAGGCCTTCTACCGCTCCGCCTTCTACGCGCCCTCGCTGCTCGGCGCGTCGATGTCCATCGCCCTGGTCTGGCGGGCGGTCTTCAACGACGGCGGCACGGTGGACAACCTGTTCGGCACCGGCGGCTGGGTCAACAAGCCCGGCTGGTCGCTGCTCGCCGTGGCCCTGCTGACGGTGTGGCAGTTCGGCGCGCCGATGGTCATCTTCCTCGCCGGTCTCCAGCAGATACCGGCCGAGCTGTACGAGGCGGCGGCCGTCGACGGAGCCGGGAAATGGCGGCAGTTCCTGTCCGTCACCGTGCCGATGCTGTCCCCGGTGCTCTTCTTCAACCTGGTCCTGCAGACCATCCAGGCCTTCCAGGTGTTCACGCCCGCCTTCGCGGTCAGCGCGGGCAAGGGCGGGCCCGCCGACTCGACCCTCGTCTACACCATGTACCTCTACGACCGCGGCTTCGTCGCCTCCCACATGGGCTACGCCTCCGCCATGGCCTGGGTGCTGCTCCTCGTGATCGGTGTGGTCACGGCGGTGCTGTTCCGCACCTCCCGCTCCTGGGTCTTCTACGCCTCCGAGGGGGACCGATGACCTCGACCGCCGCTTCCCACAAGCCCGTCCGCTGGGGGCGGGTCGCCGTCCACCTGGGCTGCCTGGCCGCCCTGCTGGTCATGCTGTACCCGCTGGCATGGCTGCTGGCCACCTCGCTCAAGCCCGCCGACGAGGTCATCGCGAGCCTCAACCTGCTGCCCAGGCATCTGGAATGGTCGAACTACTCCACCGCCATGGAGGGCGTCAACGACGTCTCCATCTGGCGGCTGCTCGGCAACTCCCTGCTGATCGCCGGCGGCGCGGTCCTCGGCAACGTCGCCAGCTGCTCGCTCGCCGCCTACGCCTTCGCCCGCCTCAGGTTCCGGCTGCGCGGGCCGCTGTTCGCCTTCATGATCGCCACGATCATGCTGCCGCACCACGCCGTGCTGATCCCGCAGTACATCATCTTCAACCAGCTCGGCCTGGTGAACACCTACTGGCCGCTGATCCTGCCGAAGTTCCTCGCCACCGAGGCCTTCTTCGTCTTCCTCATCGTGCAGTTCATGCGCGGCCTGCCGCGCGAACTGGAGGAAGCGGCCCGGATCGACGGCTGCGGACCCTTCCGCAGCTTCTTCCAGGTCGTGCTTCCGCTCACCCGGCCGGCCCTGATCACCACCGCCATCTTCACCTTCATCTGGACCTGGAACGACTTCTTCACCCAGCTCATCTACCTGTTCGACCCGGACAAGTTCACGCTGACCCTCGCGCTGCGCTCCTTCGTGGACGCCTCCAGCACCTCGGCGTTCGGCCCGATGTTCGCGATGTCGGTGATCGCGCTGCTGCCGATCGTGCTGTTCTTCCTCGCCTTCCAGCGGTTCCTGGTGGAGGGCATGGCCAGCTCGGGACTGAAGGGGTGAGCGGGATGCGGGCACGTGAGGCCGGTGAGGTGTTCGGGCCGCGCATGACGCTGTTCGCGGACGTGCTGAGCGTCGGCCTCATCACGTCGGTGGCCTGCCTGCCGCTGGTGACCGCACCGGCCGCGCTGTCTACGGCCTGCGCCGTACTCCGAGGCACCGGACAAGACCGTCCCGTCACGGCCGGGCGGTACCTGGTCCTGCTGCGGCAACGGCTGCGGGCCGGTGACCTGCTGGCGGGTGCCGTCGCCCTGGCGGGTCTGCTGCTGCTCGCGGCCGACCTGGCGCTGGCCGGGGCCGGGCTGCCCGGGGCGCCGCTGTTCGCCGTGATCGCAGCCGTCATCGGCGCCTGCGCGGCCGTCGTCGGTCTGCGGGCCTGCGCCCGCCCCGAGTCGCTCACCGACTGGCGGGCGGCGGTGCGCGGGGCCGCCCGGGACGCCGTGGCGGACGCGGGCGGCAGCGGACTGGTCCTGCTCGCCGTGGCGACGGCCGCGCTGTGCGCCTGGATGCTGCTGCCCCTGGCCTTCCTGGCCCCGGGGCCGCTGGCCCTGGCGCTCACCGCCGTCGACGTACGCCGGTCCGCTGCTGTGCTCCTGGACTAGCCGGGGCCGAGGGGCCGATGGACTGGCCGGGAGCCGGGAGCCGGGAGCCGGGAGCCGGGAGCCGGGAGCCGGGAGCCGGGGGCCGCTGAACGAGCCCGCGGGTTCACTGCCGTACGGCGGCGAGCCCGCGGCCTTACGCCTTACTGTCGTACGGCGGCGCCGATGCCGATCCGCGGCCACGAACGGGCGGCGGCGAGGAGCGCCTGCGTCCGCTCCGACGGAGTGGCCGCCGCCGCTGCTGCCGCCAGTGCCGCGGCGGCGCTCGCGATGCCGAGGACCGCGCCCGCGGCCACGTCGCCCGGATAGTGCACGCCCGTGTGGATACGGGAGTAGCCGACAGCGCTCGCCAGCGCCCCGAGCGGCACCGCGGCGGGCGGCAGGACCACGCCGACGGCGGTGGCGAACGCGACCGCCGACGCCGTGTGCCCGGACGGGAACGAGGCCGACGTCGGCATCGGAACGTGCCGGTCCACCGTCACGCGGGCCGCCTCCCGGTCCGGCCGGGCCCGGCGCACCAGGCGCTTGCCGAGCAGATTCGCGGAGGCCGAGGCCACGGCGATCGCTCCGACGCCGGCGAACGCGGCCCTCCTCGGCCGCTTCCCGCCCAGCGCCAGGGCCGCGGCGATGGCGAACGAGATCTTGGAGTGGTCGGCCGCGTGCGACAGATGGCGCAGCGTCCGGTCGAGCGTGGGCGTGGGAGTGGCGGCCACCGCCGCGTACAGCGCGCCGTCCACGGCCCTGAGATCGCCCATGACGGCGCCCAGGAGCCGGCCGAGCCCGCCCGCGGGCTTCCCGTCCTCCGGGAGCGGACGAAGGGCGTCCTCGTCTGTGGTCGTCGGATCGGTCATGTGCTTCTCCCCGCAGTGGCCTTCCCAGCAAGGTACCGGCTCACGCGGGGCGCACACTTGGCGCCCCTGCGAGCCGGTACCTCCCGAGTGCCCACGTCGGGAGTCTGAACCCGTCTGCTGAACTGAGGGCATGACGTCTCTGCCGCGCCGGGTCCTGCGCGCCCTGGAACGATTCCACGCCGCCCGTCCCTGGGATCACAACGCCCACTTCCACCGCTGGATCCTGCGGCAGCTCCCCAGACGGGTCGGGAGGGCCCTGGACGTGGGGTGCGGCAGCGGCGACCTCGCGCGGCTGCTGGCCGGCCGGGCCGAGCGGGTGCACGGTGTCGACGCCGACCCGGCGATCATCGCCCGGGCGCGGGAGCTGACCCCCGCGGCGGTCCCGGTGACGTACCTAGTGGCCGACGCGCCGGCCGGGCTGCCCGCCGGCCCGTACGACGTCATCACCTGCGTCGCCGTCGCCCACCACCTGCCGTTCGCCCAGGCTCTCCAGGCCTTCCGTGACCGTCTGGCCCCCGGCGGCACCCTGGTGATCGTCGGTGTCTCCCGGGAGCGGACACCCGTCGACCACCTCCTCGGCTTCGCGTCGATCCCGCTCAACATCGTCATGGCCCTGCTCAAGAACCGGGGCCGCCCGGTGTCTCAGCCCGTCTCCATGACGGCCCGCACGCGTCCGGCGGCCATGACCTTCCCGGAGATCGTCCGCGAGACCCGGACCGTCCTGCCCGGCGCCCGCCTGCGCCGCCGCCTGTTCTGGCGCCACACGCTGGTGTGGCACCGCCGCTGACCCGCCACCGTTCCAGCGACGGGCCAGCGACGGGCCAGCGACGGGCCAGCGGCGTGACCAGGCCGGCCGCCGCCGGCAGCGCCGTAGCCAGACCGACATCGCCCTGGCCGAGAGCCGCCGCGTCGTTGACGCCGCCGCCGACCATGGCGACCGAACGCCCCCTGGCCCCGGCGCTGCTGCTCGGTCTGCCCGGTGGGCGGAGCGGCCCTGGGCAGTGATGGCTCACACCCGCCCGGTCAGCTCGTAGCCGGCCTCGTCGACGGTCTCCGCGATCAGGGCGTCATCGGGCTCCGCGGCACTGGTGACGGTGACGTGCCCCCTCTCGAGATCGACGTCGACGCCGTCGACACCGTCCAGCTCGCCGATGGCCTTGGTCAGGGTGGCCTCGCAGTGGCCGCAGGACATTCCGGAGACGGCGTAGGTAGTGGCGGTCATGGCGTGCCTCCTGAGGGCGATCAGATATCCCGAATACGGGGCGGGGGTATTTCCCCGCCAAGCTCTTCTATACCCCCGAGGGGTATAAGATGCAAGCGGGATCGGCGCTTGACTCGATACCCCCTGGGGGTATCGTGAACTCTATGGAAGGCCCCGCACGGGAGCGGGAAGCCCGGTTCAGAAGGAGATGTCGGCCATGAACACCGGACTGAAGATCACGACCTTCGCCGCCGTTCTCGCGGCGACCTTCGGCACGGCCTACGGCGTCGGCCAGGGCATCGACCCGGTCGTCGCCGACAGCCCGCCGCAACACAAGGACGAGCACACCCGGCCGGCACCCCCGTCCGAGCAGGCCGGCGGCCACGCCGGGCACGACACGCCCCCGGCCGGCGGGCTCCAGATCTCCGAGGACGGCTACACCCTCGACCTCCAGACCCCGAGCGTCACCGCCGGGCAGCGGGCCGACCTGCGCTTCACGGTCAGGGACGACAGCGGTCGTGCCGTCACCGCCTATCAGCGCGAACACGACAAGGAACTCCACCTCATCGTGGCCTCACGCGACCTGGTCACCTACCGCCATCTGCACCCCACCCGGGCCGCCGACGGCACCTGGAGCACCCCCGTCGACCTGCCCCGCGCGGGCGGCTACCGCGTCTTCGCCGACTTCACCCCGGCGAAGAAGGACGTCCGGAACCTCACCCTCGGCGCGGACCTCGCCGCCTCCGGCCCGTACCAGCCGAAGGAACTGCCCGCACCGGCCACCACGGCCAGGACCAACGGCTACGAAGTGAAGCTGTCCGGCGCCCTGCGCCCCGGCAGGGCGGGCGAACTGAAGCTCAAGGTCTACCGTGCCGGCCGGCCCGTCACCGACCTCCAGCCCTACCTCGGCGCGTACGGCCACCTCGTCGCCCTGCGCTCGGGCGATCTCGCCTACCTCCACGTCCACCCGAACGGCGAACCCGGCGACGGAAGGACCAGGCCCGGCCCGGACATCTCCTTCACGGCCACGGCCCCCAGCGCCGGCTCCTACCGCCTGTTCCTCGACTTCAAGCACGACGGCAAGGTCCACACGGCGGCGTTCACCGTCAGGACCGGGGGAGCGGCAGCAGGTTCCGGTACCCCCGAGGGGGATGCGAAGGACGGTCACGGCCACTGAGTCCCGGGGTCGCCGTGTCTCCCCTTCGCGCAAGCTGAGCGTCAGCCGAGCGCCCGGTCCAGATTGAAGGCCGCGCTGATCAGCGCGAGATGCGTGAACGCCTGCGGGAAGTTGCCCTGCTGCTCCCCGGTGTGGCTGATCTCCTCGGCGTACAGGCCGAGATGGTTGGCGTACGTCAGCATCTTCTCGAAGGCGAGGCGCGCCTCGTCGATCCGGCCCGCGTGCACCATGGCCTCGACGTACCAGAACGAGCAGATGGAGAACGTGCCTTCGTCGCCGCGCAGCCCGTCCGGGCTGGACTGCGGGTCGTAGCGGTAGACCAGCGAGTCGGAGACCAGTTCCTGGGTGAGCGCGTCCAGCGTCGACAGCCACTTCGGATCGGTCGGGGCGATGAACTTCGTCAGCGGCATCATCAGCACGGCCGCGTCCAGCACGTCGCCGTCCTCGTGCTGGACGAAGGCCCCGCGCGCCTCGGACCAGCCGCGGCTCATGATCCGCCGGTAGATCGTGTCGCGGCACCCCCGCCAGTGGAGCAGGTCGGCGGGCAGGCCGCGCCGGGTGGCCATCCGGACGGCCCGCTCGATCGCCACCCAGCACATCAGCCGCGAGTACAGGAAGTTCTTGCGCCCGCCCCGGGTCTCCCAGACCCCCTCGTCGGGCTGGTCCCAGTTCTCGCACACCCAGTCCACCAGCGCGCACACGTCGTCCCACTGACCGCTGGAGATGGGCTTGGCCCACTTGTCGTAGAGGTAGATGGAGTCGATCAGCGCGCCGTAGATGTCGAGCTGGAGCTGGTCGGCCGCCGCGTTGCCGACCCGTACCGGCGCGGAACCCTCGTGGCCCTCCAGATGGCCGAGTGTCGTCTCGGGCAGCTCGGTGCGCCCGTCGATGCCGTACATGATCTGCAAGGGGCCGGAGGGCTTGCCGTCGCCCGGGCTGATGTGCAGGGTCACGAAGTCCATGAACTTCTCGGCCTCGCCGGTGAAGCCCAGCCGCAGCAGGGCGTAGACGCAGAAAGCGGCGTCGCGCACCCACACGTACCGGTAGTCCCAGTTGCGTTCGCCGCCGAGCCGCTCGGGCAGACTCGTGGTCGGCGCGGCCACGATCGCCCCGGTCGGCGCGTAGGTCAGCAGCTTCAGCGTCAGCGCCGAGCGGTGCACCATCTCCCGCCAGCGGCCCCGGTACTTGGAGGCGGACAGCCAGCGCCGCCAGTACGCCACCGTCGCCGCGAACTGCTCCTCCGCCTCCGTGCGCGCACACCGGCGGGGCGCCACGTCGCCGCCCACCTTGTCCAGCGCGAACACCGCCGACTCGCCCTCGGCGAGCTTGAAGTCGCCGCGTACGTCCGGCCCGTCCGTCTCCAGCGGCACGGTCGCGGTCAGCGCGAGCGACAGCCTCTCGGACTCGAAGAGCGCCGTGTCGCCGGTCAGCCGGACGGTGTGCGGCCGGGTGCCGTAGTCGAACCGGGGAGCGACGCGGGTGCGGAACGGGATCGAGCCGCGTACGCACACCACCCGGCGGATCAGCCGGTGCCGTTCGGCCTCGGCGGGCTCGCCGTCGAGCGGCATGAAGTCCTGCACCTCGCCGACGCCGTCCTCGGTGAAGAACCGGGTGATCAGGACGTTGGTGTCGGGGAAGTAGAACTGCTTGGTCCGCGCCGGCACCGCCGCCGCCAGTTCGAAGCAGCCGCCGCGCTCCGCGTCCAGGATCGAGGCGAAGACACTCGGCGCGTCGAAGGCCGGGCAGCAGTACCAGTCGATCGTGCCGTCGGTCCCCACCAGGGCCACGCTGCGCAGGTCCCCGATCAGCCCGTGCTCGGCGATCGGCAGATACCGCCGGCCGCCCGGCACGTCGTGGTCGCGCTCTGGTCCGCCCATGACGCCTCCCTGGCCCGGCATGCGTCTCAGCCCCAGCTTAGGGGTCCTTTTCACTATGCCCGTCCGGGGCGCGCGGTCTGGCACCGCACCTCGCCGCGTTGCCGAAGAGCCCTGGTAGCTCCGCTACGAGGGCTTCCCGGCGCCTTGCGATGCACGGCACCAGACCACGCGCCCTGATCGGACGCTCATAGTGAAAGGACCCCTTAGGCGGGCGGCCCTCAGGACGGGCGGGGAACGATCCCCCCCGCATGCTTGATGCTGCTCGAAAGCTGGCGATATCTTGCAGGAACAAACAAAGCGGAGGATGCGGCATGACGCATGTCGAGGACGAGCTCGCCAGCCAGCCCGAGTGCTGGGCAGGCGCCGCGGCACGGGCGGCCGGGTGCGCGGAGGTGCTGCCGGCGCCGGGGGAGCGGGTCGCGATCGTCGGCTGCGGCACCTCGTACTTCATGGCGCAGGCGGCCGCCGCCCTGCGCGAGGACGCGGCCCAGGGCGAGACCGACGCGTTCGCCGCCTCGGAGTTCCCGTACGGCCGCGCCTACGACCGGGTCGTCGCCCTCACCCGCTCCGGCACCACGACCGAGGTCCTCGATCTGCTGGGCAGGCTGAAGGGCCGTACCCGCACCACCGCGATCACCGCCGATCCGGACGCGCCCGTGCGGACGGCCGCCGACCGGCTCGCCGTCCTGGACTTCGCGGACGAACGCTCCGTCGTACAGACCCGGTTCGCCACCACGGCCCTCACCCTCCTGCGCGCCCACCTCGGCCTGCACCCCGACACCGCTGTCACCGACGCGCGCACGGCCCTGGCGGAACCCCTGCCCGAAGGCCTCGCCGACTGCGCCCAGTTCACCTTCCTGGGGCGCGGCTGGACCGCCGGCCTGGCCAACGAGGCCGCACTGAAGATGCGCGAGGCGTCGCTGTCCTGGGCGGAGGCCTACCCGGCGATGGAATACCGGCACGGGCCCATCAGCGTCACCACGAGCGGCACCGCGACCTGGATGTTCGGCGAGGCACCCGAAGGGCTGGCCGACCAGGTGCGCTCCACCGGCGGGCTGTGGATCGAGGGCCGGCTCGACCCCCTGGCCGAACTCGTCCGGGCCCAGCGCCTCGCGGTCGCCGTCGCCGCCGCCCGCGGCCTCGACCCGGACCGGCCCCGCCACCTCACCCGCTCGGTGATCCTCACCCGCTGACCCTGGAGGCACCGTGCCCCTGACCACCACCGGCGAGCTCGTCACCCGCGCCGCCGCAGCCCGTTCGGCCGTCGCCTCCTTCAACGTCATCACGCTGGAACACGTCGAGGCCGTCCTCGCGGGCGCCGAGTCCGTCCCCGCCCCCGTCGTGCTCCAGGTCAGTGAGAACGCGGTCACGTTCCACGGCGGGCAGCTGTTCCCGCTCGCCCGCGCGGCCGTCGCCGCGGCCGAACGGGCCGCCGTACCCGTCGCGTTGCACCTCGACCACGTGCGGAGCGAGACCCTGCTGCACCAGGCCGCCGAGGCCGGCTTCAGTTCCGTGATGTACGACGCGGCCCGGCTGCCCTACGCGGAGAACCTGGCCGCCACCCGGGCGGCGGTCGGCTGGGCACACGCCCAAGGCCTCTGGATCGAGGCCGAGTTGGGGCAAATCGGGGGCAAGAACGGCAGACCCCCGCTGGACGCGCACGCCCCGGGCGCGCGCACCGACCCCGACGAGGCCCGGGCCTTCGTCGCCGACTCGGGTGTGGACGCCCTGGCCGTCGCCATCGGCAGCGCCCACGCCATGACGACCCGCACCGCCACCCTCGACCACGCCCTGCTCAAACAACTGTCGGCCGCGCTGGACGTCCCGCTCGTCCTGCACGGCTCCTCCGGCGTCCCGGACGGCGAACTCACGGCGGCGGTCGCCGGCGGCATCGCCAAGGTCAACATCGGCACGGCCCTGAACATCGCGCTGACCCGCGCGATCCGGGAGTTCCTCGCCGACCGGCCCGAGGCGGTCGACCCGCGCGGCTACCTGACGGTCGCCCGGGAGGCCATGACCCGGACAGTGACGCGGACCCTCCAGACCCTGTGCGCGGCTACCGCTTGACGGCCTTCAGCACCACGAACTTCGGATCGCTCGCCACCAGCCGGCTGTTGCCGAACAGCTTCCGCAGCTTGACGTGGTAGCCCAGATGCCGGTTGCCGATCACCCACAGCTCACCGCCCGGACGCAGCGCACGCCGCGCCCCGGTGAACATCCGCCAGGCCGTGGCGTCCGTCGTCGCCTGGTGGGAGTGGAACGGCGGATTGTTCAGAACCAGATCGACACTGCCCGACGGCACGCCCGCCAGCCCGTCCCCGACCCGGAACTCGGCGTGCCCCGGCACCCCGTTCGCCTTGTACGTCGCCTCCGCCGAGGCCACGGCCTGGAACGACTCGTCGACGAACAGCACCTCGGCCGCCGGGTCGCCCAGCGCCACCGCCGTACCGACCACGCCGTTGCCGCACCCCAGGTCCACCACCCGCCGGCCGCCCCCGCCGCTCGGCAGATGTTCCAGGAAGAACCGCGTGCCGATGTCGAGCCGGTCGGCGCAGAAGACACCCGCGTGGTTCACGACCGTGCTCCCCGACGCCGGCCCGATGCCGTCCGGGAGCCTGTAGACGTACGGCCACGGACTGGCGGGCCGCTCCAGCGCGGGATCCGGCGTGCAGAAGATCAGCCGGGCCTTCCTCTCGGCGAGCGAGGTGCGGGTCGGGCCGAGGATCCGCTCGAACAGCCGCAGCGTCGAGGTGTGGATCTCCTTCGCCATGCCCGTGCCCACGACGACCGTCCCCGCGTGCACGGACGGCGCCAGCCGCAGCAACTGGTCCTCCAGCAGCGCCAGACTCTTCGGCACCCGCACGAGGAGAACGTCGACGCGGCCCGGCGGCGGATCCTGCGTGGTGAGCAGCCGGACCGCGCCGGGCTCGACGCCGTGCCGCGCGAGATTGGCCCGGGTCGCCTCCTGAGTCAGGTGGGAGTCCGTGATCTGCGTCGGCCGGTGCTCCGCGAGCGCCGTGACCAGGGCACCCCAGCGGTCCCCGACCACCACGACCGTGCCCGACAGAGCGATCCCCTCCTGCGCCAGGTACCTCAGCAGGTACTCGTCGGAGGCGTCCCAGGCGCGCAGCCTGTCGCGCGGGTCCTCGGGGAAACGGGTCAGCGCGAGCTCGCCCCAGGGCGTCGTCATACGGTCGTTCATCGTGCGTCCAGGCTAGCCGAGCCGCAGCTCAGCCCAGGTCGGGGAGGAGAGGAGAAGATGGGAGGCATGAACGGCGAACTGTTCTCCCGAGCCCGTACGCAGGTGGCGCCGGGCGCGGTGCACGTCCCGGACTGGCTGGATCCCGAGGAGCAGCGCGAGCTGCTGCAGGCCTGCCGCGACTGGGCACGCCCCCCGGCCGGGCTGCGCACGGTCCGCACCCCCGGCGGCGGCACCATGACCGCCCGGCAGGTCTGCCTCGGGCGGCACTGGTACCCGTACGGCTACGCCCGCACGGTCGTCGACGGCGACGGCGCCCCGGTGAAGCCGTTCCCCGCGTGGCTGGGCGACCTGGGCCGCCGGGCGGTCGGAGAAACCCTCGGGGGACCGGCACCGGCCTACGACATCGCCCTGATCAACTTCTACGACGCCGACGCCCGGATGGGCATGCACCGCGACAGCGACGAGAAGTCGGACGCGCCGGTGGTGTCGCTGAGCCTCGGCGACACCTGCGTGTTCCGCTTCGGCAACACCGAGACCCGCGCCAGGCCCTGGACCGACGTCGAGCTGCGCAGCGGCGACCTGTTCGTCTTCGGCGGCCCGTCGCGCCTCGCCCACCACGGAGTCCCCCGGGTACACGGAGGCACGGCACCGCCCGGTCTCGGCCTGACCGGACGGCTCAACGTCACGCTCCGGGTCAGCGGCCGGTAGGCCGCCGACCCTACGGATCATGGGAGACTCGCCCACATGAGCGGGAAGGCGGACCCCCGGCCGGCGGGGGATGGGAGCACCTCGACGAGGACGCGGCTGGACCGGGGGCGCGGAGCACTCGGACCCGCGCTGGAGCTCGTGCACACCGGACGCGCGCCGACCCGGGCCGTACTCACCGCCGAGCTCGGGGTGACACGGGCGACGGCCGGAGCGGTCGCCGCGGAACTGGAGGCGCTCGGGCTGATCCGGGTCGACGCCCGGCCCGGCGCGGCAGCGGGCTCGCAGGGCCGGCCCTCGCACAGGCTGGCCGTCGCCGAGGACGGGCCCGTCGCGCTCGCCGCGCAGGTGCACGCCGACGGGTTCCGGGCGGCGCTGGTCGGGCTGGGCGGCCGGATCGTCGCCACCGCGCCGGGCTGCGAGGTCGTCGACGCCGACCCGGCGAAGGTGCTCGCATCCGTCGTCACGGCGGGCGCCGAGCTGCTGCGGGAGACCGGGCGCCGGTGCGTGGGCGCGGGACTCGCCGTACCGTCCGCGGTCGCCGAACCGGAGGGCCTGGCGCTCAACCCGCTGCACCTGGCCTGGCCCGCGGGCGCGCCCGTCCGGGACATCTTCGCCGAGCAGGTGCGCGCGGCCGGCCTCGACGGACCGGCGTTCGCCGCGAACGACGTCAACCTCGCCGCGCTCGCCGAGCACCGGCACGGTGCCGGACGCGGCGCCCGCGACCTGCTGTGCGTGGCCACCGGCCACCGGGGCGTCGGCGGTGCGCTCGTCCTCGACGGCCGCCTCCACCGGGGCAGTTCGGGACTCGCGCTGGAGGTCGGCCACCTCACCGTGCACCCCGAGGGCCGCCCCTGCCACTGCGGCAGCCGCGGCTGCCTGGACGTGGAGACCGACCCGCTGGCCTTCCTCACGGCGGCGGGCCGCGAACCGGGCCCCGAGGTGTCCCTGCTCCAGCAGTCCATCGACCTGGTCCGCCACCACTACGACGACCCGGGCGTGCGCACCGCCACCGAGACCCTCATCGACCGGCTCGGCCTCGGACTCGCCGGTCTCGTCAACATCCTCAACCCGGACCGCATCATCCTCGGCGGCCTGCACCGCACCCTCCTGGACGCCGATCCCGTCCGGCTCCGCGCGGTCGTCGCCGACCGCAGCCTGTGGGGCCAGAGCGGCGGCGTCCCCATCCTGGCGTGCACCCTCGACCACAACAGCCTGGTCGGCGCCGCGGAGCTGGCGTGGCAGCCGGTACTGGATGATCCTCTGGGAGCGCTGACCTAGCGCGGGTCCCACGCGCGGTCGCGTTCCTGCGGCCGATCCACGACAGGCCCCGGCTGGACGAGGAACAGAGTGTCCGGCCGGACGAGCTCATCGGCGATCGGGCACCGCTCGACGGGCTTGTCCGCGCCGCTTCCGGGAAGGCTCGCGCCTGAGCGGGCAAGGCTGGACCGCAGGCGGCTCGCCCGCACCGGTACGAACGAGGAAGTTGACGTCATGACCGACAAGCTCACCGTGAGCGTCCTGGGCACCGGGATCATGGGCGCCGCGATGGCCCGCAACCTGGCCCGCGCCGGGCACGCCGTCCACGCCTGGAACCGCACCCGCGCCAAGGCCGAACCGCTGGCCGCCGAAGGCGTGCGCATCGCCGGCACTCCCGCGGAGGCGGTCCGGGACAGCGACGTCGTGCTGACCATGCTCTACGACGGCCCCGCCGCCCTGGAGACGATGCGGGAGGCCGCCCCCGCCCTGCGCCCGGGCACCGCCTGGGTGCAGTCCACGACCGCCGGCGTCGAGGCCATCGGCGACCTCGCGGCCTTCGCCCGCGAGCACGGCCTGGTCTTCTACGACGCGCCCGTCCTGGGCACCCGCCGGCCCGCCGAGGACGGGCAGCTGACCGTGCTCGCCGCCGGTCCCGTCGAGGGCCGGGACACGGTGACGCCCGTCTTCGACGCGGTCGGCGCCCGTACCGTGTGGGCCGGCGAGGACGGGGCGGCCGGGGGCGCCACCCGGCTGAAGCTGGTCGCCAACAGCTGGGTCCTCGCCGTGACGGCCGCCGCCGGTGAGGCCCTGGCACTGGCGAAGGCCCTCGACGTCGACCCGCGCGGTTTCCTCGACCTCATCGCCGGCGGCCCGCTCGACATGGGCTATCTGCACGCCAAGTCCGGCCTGGTCCTCGAAGACCGGCTCACCCCGCCCCAGTTCGCGGTGACCACCGCCGCCAAGGACGCCCGCCTCATCGTCGAGGCCGGTGCGGACCACGGCGTCCGCCTGGACGTGGCCGAAGCCGCCGCCGCCCGCATGGAGCGCGCCGCCGCCCAGGGCCACGGCGACGAGGACATGGCCGCCGCCTACTTCGCGAGTTTCGACGAAAACCCGTCCGCCTGATGACCCAGGAGGTTCCCCATGTCCAAGCCGCCGCTGCCGCCCGAGGCCGAAGCCCTGCTGAGCCGGCCCAACCCGTGCGTCATGGCCACCGTGCGCTCCGACGGCACACCGGTCTCCACCGCCACGTGGTACGCGTGGAAGGACGGCCGGGTGCTGATCAACCTCGACGCGGGCCGGGTCCGTCTGAAGCATCTGCGCCGCGACCCGCGCGTGACGCTCACCGTCCTCGCCGACGACAACTGGTACACCCACATCACCCTCATCGGCCGCGTCACCGAGATGTACGACGACGAGGACCTCGCCGACATCGACCTGCTCTCCCGGCACTACGGCGGCAAGCCCTACCCGAACCGCGTCCGGCCCCGGGTCAGCGCCTGGATCGAGGTCGACCGCTGGCACGGCTGGGGCGAGATGAAGGACAACGACCAGGCCATGGGCTGAGACCGGCAGGCCACACCGCCGGATACGGCATCCCGGGGCCGCCGCGCACCGAGCGGCCGGCGTCCGTCAGGGTGTGCGCGCCCAGCAGCAGCCGTTCGCCGAACCCGCCCTCGGCGAGCGCTCGTCCGGCGTCCGGCATCCACCCGTTGATGGCGTGGTGGGCGTGCGACGGGCCAGCAATGGCCAGATGGTTCCGCGGGCGGCACGTCCCCCAGCATCGTGCGGACCGCGCTCACCGCCGGCGCCCCCGGGGCAGCCGGTCCCGGCCGGGCGCCGACAGGTGGGGCACCTCGAACAGATCACCGTCGGCCTTCGGGGTGTCGTGCTCCCAGAGGGAGCAGTGCACCAGCTCCCAGCGGCTCGTGTCGACGGCGGCCGCGGCGAGCAGGGCCCGGCGAGCCGCGCAGGCCGCGCTCGCGCGTCGGGCAGGCCTTGAATCCGAGCCCGTTCCAGCCGTCATGTGGGCCTCCTCAGGCGGGACGGGGTGCCAGCAGGGACAGCAGCCCCTGTAGGCCGGCGTCGAACGCGGCGGGGGAGCCGGAGGCGCGGGTCCAGGACGTATCCGCCCTGTACCGTCGCGACGAGCGCCGCGGCGATCCCCCCCGCCGTCCAGCGAGGGCGCGAACTGCCCCTGTTCCTCGCCTTCCTCGACGATCCCGGCGATCCGCTCCCGGATCCCGTCGAGCGTCTCGTCGACCGGGGCGCGCAGCTCGGCGCCGGCGATCACGTCCGGGTCCATGGTCTGCCGGCCGATCGGGCAGCCCCGCAGCACGTCCCGCTCGCGCCGCAGATACGCATCCATGCCCGCGCGGCGTTGCGCCGCCGACAGGAACGGCATGGGATGGCAGATCCGGAGCGCCGGTGACGGCACCGGCGCCCTCCAGACCGCGCCAGGTCCGGCAGCTCCTCGATGAAGGCGCGGCCCGCCTCGCCGTTGTACTTCTCCTGGTCGCCCAGGCCGTCCGCGGCACCAATCGTGCAACGGGTCGCCGTACAGGGCGAGTTCCCAGTCGATCACCGCCAGACGCTCGACCGGCACCTCGTGGATCCTGAGGCCCGCGCGCTCGGCGAGCACCAGCATCTCCGTGTCGAAGAACCAGCCGGTGTCCTCGATCAGGCTCGTACGGCGTTCCCGGGCCGTCGAGTACTCCCGCGGCGGTAGCCCGCATCTCCTCGGCCGTTCGCCGGATCGCGGCCGGCGCGAGGTCGGGCTTGCCCTTGAAGTGGTGGTACATGCTGCCCTGCCCGGCGCCCGCGCGCTCCAGGATCGCCTTGGGGCTCGTGCCCACGTAACCGCGCTCCCACAGCAGCGCGCGCGTGGACTCGATCAACCGCTCCGAGGCGCTCATGGCCGCGCTGTACACACCAGGAGGTACAGAAGTCGAGTGCCAGGGGAAGCACCCCGGCCGCGCCCGTCTACTCCCCGCGAGGTACGCGCACTGCCGCTGGCCGTACGACGACCGGGGACCCGCGCGGGGCGACGCTCGGAAGCGACAGACAGGACATCGCAGCAACGCGTCCGAGGAGTTGAACGACATGCAGACCCTGGCGAACTTCGGTGACGGCGGCCCCGGCCCCTGGATCCTGCTCTTCCCGGTGATCTGGGCCCTGGTCGTCGGCGGCGGCATCGCGCTGCTGCGCCGCACGGCGTGGCGCGGCCGTCGCGGCGGCCCCTGGCGGCAGCCCCCGGCCGGGAACGACTCGCCCATCGCCGTCCTCGGGCACCGCTTCGCCTCCGGCGAGATCGACGAGGACGAGTACTGGCGCCGGCTTTCCGTGCTGAACGAGGAGTTCGGTCGCAAGGGAGGTGCGGCATGACCACGACGACCGCCACGACGACCACGCGGCCCGCCGCCCGGGTCGTCGACGCGGTGAAGGTGTACGGCGGTGGCGACACCGCCGTACGCGCCCTGGACGGCGTGCCCGTGAGCTTCCCGGCCGGCCGTTTCACCGCGATCATGGGGCCCTCGGGCTCCGGCAAGTCCACCCTGATGCACTGCGCGGCCGGTCTGGACACGCTCACCTCGGGCACCGCCCGCATCGGCGACACCGACCTGGGCTGGCCTCGACGACCGCCGGCTCACGCTCCTGCGCCGCGACCGCGTGGGCTTCGTGTTCCAGGCGTACAACCTGGTGCCGGCCCTCACCGTCGCCGAGAACATCAGGCTGCCCCTGGACCTGGCGGGCGGCCGGGGCGACCCGGAGTGGATCGAGACGCTGATCGACGTGGTCGGACTGCGTGACCGGCTCCACCACCGGCCCGCCGAACTCTCCGGCGGACAGCAGCAACGCGTGGCCGTGGCCCGGGCGTTCGCCGGACAGCCGGACGTCGTCTTCGCCGACGAGCCGACCGGCAACCTCGACTCGCGCTCCGGCGAGGAGGTGCTCGGCCTGCTCGGCCGCGCCGTACGCCGGACGCGGCGCACGGTCGTCATGGTCACCCACGACCCCGTGGCCGCCGCGCACGCCGACGAGGTCGTCTTCCTCGCCGACGGACGCCTGGTCGACCGCATGGAGTCCCCGACCGCTGACCGGGTCCTGGACCGGATGAAGGCCTTCGAGGTGCCCTCAGGAACGCCTCCGTACGCCTGAGCGTGTCCTCCCTGCGCGCCCACCGGCGGCGCTTCGCCGGTACGTTCCTCGCCGTGCTCCTGGGCGTGGCGTTCCTGGCCGGGACGCTCGTCATGGGCGACACACTGCGCGCCGGTTTCGCCGTCCTGGTCGCCGCCTTCGGCACGGCCGGCGGGCTCGCCCTCGGCGCCTTCCTCGGCTGGGTCCTCGTCAGGGCCTCGGACGGCAGCAGCGACAGCGACTTCGCCTTCACCGTGCCGCCCGCGCAGCTCGCGGTCGTGGCCCTCGTGGGTCTCGCGGCCGGCGCCCTCGCGGGGCTGCGCCCGGCCGGCGCGCGGCCCGCCTGGACGTGCTGCGCGCCATCGCCACCGAGTGACCCAGGAGGTGTCCGCTCCCGCGGCCCCCGTGCGAACGGTGGTCACCGCCCGGTCAACCGGCAACGGCGGACCGGGCGGGAGCGTGTTCGGGCAGCAGCCCGTCGGCGGCGTGCCCGACCTCCGCGAACCTGCGCGCGGGTTTCTCCAGGACCGTGCGCCGTGCCCGGCGCGACGGCGCGGCGACCGCGGCGGAGGACGTCGGGAGGGTGAACCAGACGACCTTGCCCGACTCGCCGTCCGGCCGGACGCCCCAGCTCTCGCTCATGGCGGCCACCATCGCCAGCCCGCGCCCGCAGGTCGCCAGCGGCGCGATGTCGTGAGGGTCCTCCACCACGGGCATCCGCGGGTCGTGGTCGCGCACCGAGACCGTGAGCCGGTCGAGCAGCAGCTCTATCTCCACGGTGCACGTCTTGTCGGGCTGGGCATGCCGGTGAACGTTGGACAACAGCTCCGTCACACCGAGCGAGGCCCGGTCGATCAGAGCGTCCAGATGCCAGTAGCGCAACTGCGCAGAGACGATTCTGCGGACCTGGCCGATCCGCGACGGCAGGGCTTGGAGCTCCACCGTGCAGTGCCTGCTTGGGTAACTGATCACGGCTGCGACTCCCCGACGTGAGGTCCGGAAGAACACGGAGTTCGGATCCAGCAGGGCGCCTTCGTGACGCTGTCGCCCGCTGTCGTGGCCGGCGGGCTGGTTCGCAGCGTTATCGCCGGTAAACCCAGAGTGACGTGAGACCAGAGTGACGCAGGGGGTGGGGGACCGCAACTCGCGGACATCTCAGTCGCCGCGCCCCGCCGCCCGGCGCACGGCCTCGATGAAGCGCCGTGCGGCCGGCGGTCCCGGTTCGCCCGGAGCGGGGTCGTGATCGCCGAGGGTCAGCAGGTACCGGTTGCCGTTGAGATCCGCCGTGGCCCGGTCATCGGGGCCGAACCAGGGCTTGGAGGCACGCACCGCCTGCACCGGCGCGCTGTCGATCTCGCTGCCGTAGCTGGTCAGCAGCTCGAGCCGGCCGTCGCTGATCCGGACCTGGCCGGCCCGGGTGAGCGAACGCAGCCGCTTCCCGATCCGCACGCCCGTGGCCCTGAACTCCGGCTCCGCCATGCCACCCGCCCCCTTGTGCGCGTCGGTGCGCCGGCCCGCCCTCTGCGCGGTACCCGGCACAGGCTCGTGTCCCGATCCAGTGTGCCCCCGACCGGAGGGCCTGCTCCGGTGGTGCGCCCTACCCCTGCCGGTACCCCGTCCGGGGCTCCGGTCCCGCGGTGAAGTCTGCCCCCACCCGGCGTCGAGCACCAGTACAGCAGACCCCCTCTCCAGGGGGCGCCCGGAGCACACAGGCAAGTGCGCCCCCTGGACCGCGCGCCCCCTTGCACCGGCTCTGCCCCAGGGGGCGCTTTGGGGGGCTCAAAGGTGCGTTTATGCAGGTGAGAAGCGTGCTGCAGGTGCTTATGATCGAGGTGTCGGCCGCGCGACGCGTCGTCGGCGCGCAGCGTTAGGAGCCCCCTCGTGAGCACCCCCCAGCAGACCCGGACCGGCGTCACCCTGGACGTCGATCACAGCGACACCGCCTACCGCGCATGGCTGAAAGAAGCCGTCCGCAGAGTCCAGGCCGACGCCAACCGCTCGGCCGACACGCACCTCCTCCAGTTCCCCCTGCCCGAGCGGTGGGGCGTCGACCTGTACCTGAAGGACGAGTCCACCCATCCCACCGGCAGCCTCAAGCACCGGCTCGCCCGCTCCCTCTTCCTCTACGGCCTCTGCAACGGCTGGATCCGGCCGGGTCGCCCGGTGATCGAGGCCTCCAGCGGCTCGACGGCCGTCTCCGAGGCGTACTTCGCGAAGCTCGTCGGCGTGCCCTTCATCGCCGTCATGCCCCGCACGACGAGCGCCGAGAAGATCCGCCTCATCGAGTTCCACGCCGGCCGGTGCCACTTCGTGGACGACCCCCGCACGATGTACGAGGAGTCCGCCCGCCTCGCGGCAGAGACCGGCGGCCACTACATGGACCAGTTCACCTACGCCGAACGGGCCACGGACTGGCGGGGCAACAACAACATCGCCGAGTCCATCTTCCGGCAGCTGCGCCGGGAGCGGTTCCCCGAGCCGGCGTGGATCGTCGCCACGGCGGGCACGGGCGGCACTTCGGCGACCCTCGCGCGCTACGTGCACTACATGCAGTACGACACACGCGTCTGCGTGGCCGACCCCGAGAACTCGTGCTTCTTCGAGGGCTGGACCACCGGCGATCCGGACGTCACCTGCGACTGCGGCTCCCGGATCGAGGGCATCGGCCGGCCCCGGATGGAACCGAGCTTCGTGCCCGGCGCGATCGACCGGATGATGAAGGTGCCCGACGCGGCCAGCGTCGCCGCGGTACGGGCACTGGAGCGCGCCATCGGCCGCAAGGCGGGCGGCTCGACCGGTACGGGCCTGTGGAGCGCCCTGAAGATCGTCGCGGAGATGGTGTCCGAGGGACGGCAGGGGAGCGTCGTGACCCTGCTGTGCGACCCGGGGGACCGGTATCTCGACAAGTACTACTCGGACACCTGGCTGGCCGCCCAGGGACTGGACATCGAGCCGTACGCGGCCGCGATCGACTCGCTGCTGGAGACGGGCGTCTGGCCCGGCTGAGAGGACGCCCCGGGCTGGCGCGCTACGCCGTCAGCCTCCGGTCCAGCGCCGTCACGGCGTCCCGGAAGGCCTTGGCCTGAGCCGCCCGTACCGGCTTCATGGCGAGCCGGTACGCCGCCGTCCCGTCGGTCGCGAACGTCCACCGCACCCGGGTCCCCGTACCGGCCGGGGCGAGCCGCCACTCCTCGGCGATCGCACGCACCCCGGGCACGTTGGTGACGTCGATGCGATAGGCGTACACCTCGGGTTGCGTCGCCGCGATGATCGACTCCCGGAACCGGACGCCTCCCCTGAGCCGGATATCGCGCCCCTTTCCGCCGTCGATCGGACGGGCGGCCGTCACCTGGGGAAACCAGTCGGCCCAGCCGGGCACGTCCTCCAGAGCCCGGTAGACCGCCTCCACCGGAGCGGAGATCTCCCGCTCGGAGACATGCCGTACGGGCGCGGTCCCGACGAAGTCGAGTCCCACGGGGCGCAGACGGTGAGCCATGGACGAAGCCCTCCTGGCAGGGGAGCGGACGATGACCGGCAGCGTCACCCTAGGCCGTGTCCGACCTGGAATCCCGTCAGCTTTCTGCCTCTTCTTCGGGCTCCCCGGCCACCACCAGCCGCCGCAGATGTTCCACGACCACAGCTCGCGCCTCGTCCGGCAGGCCGGAGTCCGTCACGAGCGTGTCGATCTGCTCCAGCGAGGCGAACGAACTCAGCCCCACCTTGCCCCACTTGGTGTGGTCGGCGACCACCACGACCCGCCGGGCCGACTGCACGAGCCGCCGGTTCGTCTCCGCCTCCGCGAGGTTCGGCGTCGACAGGCCGGCCTCGACCGATATGCCGTGCACCCCGAGGAACAGCAGGTCGAAGTGGAGCGCCGCGATCGCCTGGTCGGCGACCGGCCCGACCAGTGAGTCGGACGGGGTGCGCACACCGCCGGTCAGCACGACCGTCGCCGCGCCCTGCCGCGGGCCCGAGGTGCGCTGCGCCGCGTGGAAGACGTCGGCCACCCGCACCGAGTTGGTGACCACCGTCAGGTCCGGCACGTCCAGCAGCTGCTGCGCCAGCGCGTACGTCGTCGTACCGCCGGACAGGGCGATCGCCGCGCCCGGTGCGACCAGCTTGGCCGCCGCCCGTGCGATGTCCTCCTTGGCGGTCAGCTCCAGCCCCGACTTCGCCTCGAAGCCCGGTTCGTGCGTACTCGCCTCGACCACCGGGACCGCGCCGCCGTGGACCTTCTCCAGCATGCCCTGGCGGGCGAGCGCGTCGAGGTCGCGGCGGACCGTCATGTCCGACACGCCGAGCTTGCGGGTCAGTTCGTTGACCCGGACACCGCCCCGGCGGCGGACCTCGTCGAGGATCAGGGATCGCCGCTGCTCCGCGAGGAGGTTCTGATTCTCGCTCACGTACGCTCCGGTCCTTTCGCCTCAATGCCGTCCGTCAGGCCCATCACACCTGCCCCAACCAGGACATTCTCCCCCGGCTCCGGTGCGCGGACGCCTCATCCTCGCATGTCGCGGAGCCGGCGGCGCCACCGACTGCTCGCCGCGCGCATGTCACCAGCGGCTCTCCGCACGGTCACGGATCGGGGAGATTCCGTGACAGCAGGTGTGCGGCGCCGCGGAAGTGGAGATCCTTGTGCCCGCACGGGCAGAGCCGACGGCGTGTCACGGGGGAAGTGCGAATCAGTGGAACGTGCGCAGGAACAGGCCTCGACCCGCGGGCCGGACCAGCCCGCCCCGCGGCCCGGTGAGACGGGGACCGCGCTGGAACTCCTGGTCCACGGCGTGGGCGGCACCACACCGCAGGAGATGCTCGACGATCCGCGCACGGTGCGGATCACCGGCGACGACATCGCGGCCGTCTTCCGGCGCGCCGACGACGTCGACGCGGAGGCCGGCCCCGACGACCGCCGCCGCGACCGGCCGGTGCCCGAGGCCTACGTCTGGTGCAACCTCACCTCCGGCAACGGCACCCGCGCCCTGTGGCTGTTGCTGCTGCCGTTCATGGTCGTCAACCTCGCCCACTGGATGCGCCCCAGCGCCCGGGGCCGCCGCCGCACCGTGCGCCTGTACGGCCTCCTGGTGCGGCTCACAGGGCTCACCCTGACGGTGCTGCTCGTCGCGGCGGCCTGCGAGGTCGCCCTCGACCTGGCGGCCTGGCAGTGCGCGGGCACGCGCGCGTGCGCCGACCGCCACTCCTGGCTGGGGTTCCTCTCGCCCACCGTCTCGGACGGCGGCTGGTGGAGCAGCCCCGGCCGCAGGCTCGCCCTGGCGTCCTTCGTCCCGACCGCCCTGACCGTCCTGCTGTGGTACCTGTCCCGGCGCACCTGGAGCGACTACGAGTCCCAGCAGCCGCCGGCCCGCGACCCCGAGCCCGACGCGGACGGCGACGGCCCGACCGCGCTGGGCCGGCCCGGCTTCTGGTACGGACGCCGGCTGGTGGCCCGGCTGCGCGCCGCGCACACCGCCGCCGGACTGGTCACGGTCGCCGCCGCGGTCGCCGGCGCCGCCGCCCGGCACGACCGGGAACCCGGCGGCCACGCCGTACTGAACATCCTGGGCCTGCTCCTTCAGGCGGCCCTCGCGGCCTGCACCGTCGCCGTGGTGTGGGTGGTGTGCCGCCGGGGCCGCAGCGAGAGACGCATCGACCGGGAGCTCGACGAGCGCTTCGTACGACGCCTGCCGCTCGCCGCCCTCGTCCTGCTCGCCCTCGCCCTGCTGTACGCGGGCTGGGAGCGCCCCGGCTGGGAGTCGGCCGGCCGGCTGCCGGGTGATGCCACCTTCGGCGGTCTCGCCCTGGCCCAGGGCCTGCTCGTGACCGTCCTCGCCGGCGTCGCGTACGCACTGCACCGCACCGACCCCGACCGGCGGGCCGTGCTGCGAGGGCTCGGCGGACCGGCCGTCGCGATGCTGGCCTGCGCCCTGGGCGGGGTGATGTCCGGCGGTGTGTCGCAGCGCGTGTCCGACTGGCTGGACGGCACCGGGACGTCGATCGACGGCCCGCCGGTCCTGCTGACCTGGCAGGCGTCCGTGATCCCGCCCCTGATCGTGGTGCTGCTGGTGCTCTTCGGCTGGCTGGCCCACCGCGCCTGGCAGCTCGCCCGCGCCGAACGGGAGGCGGTGGCCCGCGACTACCCGGACGAGGCCCAGGACCGCGCCCGCACCCGCCGTATCGCCTACACCCGCGCGATGGCCTCCCTCACCGACCGGGGGCCCCGCGTCGTCGCCGTCACCTCCGGCGTCACCCTGCTGCTCGGCACCGGAGCCCTCGTCGGCGCCCTGACCACCGACGAGACGCCGGGCGAGGCGGCACAGGGCACCTACCCCGTCGTCCACGGCGCCGCCGAGACCGCCCAGGCCCTCGGCTCCTGGCTGATCGGCCTCGGCTTCATACTGTTCGTCACGTGGGGCAGGCGCGCCTACAAGGACGCCGCCGCCCGCCGCACCATCGGCATCCTGTGGGACGTCGGCACCTTCTGGCCGCGCGCCGCCCACCCCTTCGCCCCGCCCTGCTACGCCGAGCGCGCGGTGCCCGACCTGACCTGGCGGATCGCGACCTGGACCCGCGCCACCGGCGGACGGCTGGTCATCTCGGGGCACTCGCAGGGCAGCGTGCTCGCCGCCGCCGCGGCCTGGCAGCTCTCCCCGTCCACCCGCAGCCGCGTCGCGCTGCTGACGTACGGCTCCCCGCTGGAGCGGCTCTACGGACGCTGGTTCCCGGCGCACTTCGGCCCCGCCGCGCTCAGCTCCCTGCACCGGGAGGTGGACTGCTGGCGCAATCTGTACCGGCTCACCGACCCCATCGGCGGCCCGGTGCGCCTGCCCGGCAACCACGACCTCGGGGTCGACCACGTGCCGCTGATGGACCCCCTCTCCTACGGCCGCACCGAGCTGCACCCGCTGCCGGCGCCGATCCTCGGCCACTCCGACTACCAGGCGGACCCGGTGTTCGCCGAGGAGCGCCGCAAGCTGCTGGCCCGGCTGCGGCCGGGCCTGCCGGCACCTCGTCACACGGCCGAGCAGCCCTGCCCGGATCCGGATGCGGATCCTCAGAGCAGCTCGGGCAGGTCCTCCGCGTAGAGCAGTGTCAGGTCGTCCGTGCTCGGCTCGGGGAGCTGGGCGACCCGGCTCGCGTGCCGCTCCACCATCGCCTCGAAGGTCTGCCGGGCGGTACGGCCGTTGCCGAACGCCGGGCCCTTCGGGATCTTTGCGAAGTACGTGCGCAGGGCCTGCGCCGCGCCCTCGGCCAGCCGGTACTCGTGCTCCTCGGCCTGCTGCTCCACGATCCGCAGCAGGTCCTCGGGACCGTAGTCGCTGAAGGTGATGGTCCGCGAGAACCGGGACGCCACCCCGGGGTTGACCGACAGGAAGCGCTCCATCTCGGCCGTGTAGCCCGCGACGATCACCACGACCGCGTCCCGGTGGTCCTCCATCAGCTTCACCAGCGTGTCGATGGCCTCCTTGCCGAAGTCGCGGCCCGCGTCCTCCGGGGACAGCGCGTACGCCTCGTCGATGAACAGCACACCGCCGCGGGCCTTCTCGAAGGCTTCCTGCGTGCGGATCGCGGTCGAGCCGATGTGCTCGCCCACCAGGTCGACCCGGGACACCTCGACCAGGTGGCCCTTCTCCAGCACACCGAGCGACGCGAGGATCTCGCCGTACAGCCGCGCGACCGTCGTCTTGCCCGTGCCGGGGGAGCCGGTGAAGACCAGGTGCCGTTTGACCGACGCCGCCTTCAGACCCGCCTGCTGCCGGCGCCGGCCCACCTCGATCATGTCGGTGAGGGCGCGCACCTCGCGCTTGACGCTCTCCAGGCCGACCAGCGCGTCCAGTTCACCGAGGACGTCCTTGGAGCTTCGGGCCGACTGCTCGGGCTCCGCGACCGGGGCCGGGGCCGGCGGCTCCGGTTCGGTGCGCTGCCCCGGGACCGCGCCCAGCAGACCGGGGGAGTGGCTCACCGTCTGCACGGCCGTCTCCCGCGCCGCCGGTGCCCGCAGCCCCGCGCTCTCGTCGCTGGTGCAGTCCTCGACCAGGGGGCCCGCCCCGGACGCCGCGTCCGCGCCGCTGTCCGCGAACTCGTAACCACCGCGCGCGCACCGTTCCGTGCGGCACTTCCGCAAGCTCGTACGGCTGCCGTCGATCACATGGAAGCCGTAGCCGCCGCTGCCCGTCACGCGGCAGTTCTGGAAGCTGCCGCGGCCACCGGCCGAGACGTACACCCCCGCCTCCGCGGGGGAGTCGATCGTGCAGCGCTCCACCGTGGGGTCGGCGCCCTTGGTGACGATGACACCGGTCTGGGTGCCGTCCAGCGTGCAGTTGCTGAGGGTGCCGCCGCTGCCGTGGTCACGGAACCAGGCGCCCGTCGCCGCGTCCCGGATCCGGCAGTCGTCGAGCTGCGCGGTCGCCCCGTCGCTCACCGACACGGCCGTGTTGCGCACCTGCGACAGGTCGCTGTCCACGACGTCGGCGCGCGAGCCGCGGTCGAGGACGAACAGGGCGTCCGGCACGTCGTGCACCCGGCACGAGTCGAGCACTGCCGTGGCGCCGTCGCTCACCCACACCGCCGGGTAGTCGCCCGTGCTGTCGAAGATCTCGCACTGGTTGGCGTCCACGCGCGTGCCCGGGTCCCACACCGACAGGCCGTTGCGCCCGAACTGCCGCACCGTCGTGCGGGTCAGCGTGAGGACGGAGCGGGAACGCAGGTCGACCGCGTTCTCCGGGATGTCGTGGATACGGCAGTCGGCGAGGGTCAGCACCGCGTCCGTGTCGAGCGTGACTCCGTCGGCCGTCGTGCGGTGCACATCGCAGTCGGTGAGGTGCGCCGTGGCCCGGCCGGTGATCTGCACACCGCTGCCCCGTACCTCGTAGATCTCGCAGCCCACCGCCTCCAGCGCCGAGTTCTCCCCGGTCGCCGACAGACCCGAGCCCGAGGTGTGGTGCACCCGGCAGCGCTCCAGACGGGGGTGGGCACCGCCGCGCACCGCCACCCCCGCCTGGCCGGCCGCGACGACCTCGCACTCCTCGAACACCCCGCCCGCACCGTCGAGTACGGCGATGCCGATGCCCGCCGGGTTGTCGACCGCGCAGCGCCGGACGGTGGGCCGGGCGCTGCCGCGCACCTCGATCCCGGCCGCCGACCGGGTGACCACCCGTATGTTGCTCAGCTCCGGCGTGCCCTCCTCCACCAGCACGGCGGGGGCCGCCGCGTCCTGACCCTCCACGTGCAGGTCCTGGACCACCGCCGAGGCGCGCACGGTCAGCGGCACGCCGTCCACCGGTGCGATCCGCACCGAGCCGGGGGAGCCCTCGGGGCCACGCAGCGTCACCGCGCGCTGCACGACGAGGTTCTCCCGGTAGGTGCCGGGGGCGACCGTGAGGACGTCTCCGTCGGCCGCGGCCTCCAGGGCAGCGGCGAGCGATGCGTACTCACCCGTGCGGCGCCGCCACCGCGACGTGCCGGTGTGCGTCACCTGGACCGTGCCCTGTGCCATGGTGTAGCTGTGCCCCCACCTCGGTCGTACTGATGGCTCGTTCGCCTTCGGGACGCTCCCGCCGGTGTCGGGACCGCGACCGTGCCGGGCCCCAGGGGCCTGCGCGCGCACGCGGCATCGAGACCGGCGCGCCCTTCCTGCTCGCTCGCGCGCGGGTTGTGCCGAACGGTTCGGCCGGACCACCGTAGCGTGCGCGCGGGTGGTGGGTTGACCAGAGCCGGAAGGCTGTCAGCTGCCGGTGCCCGTCCTGCCCCAGTCCGGGCCCGCCTTGTCCCATGCCTGGTCCCAACGGGCGTACCGGCGGCGGACCATGCGCCAGACGATCAGCCGTCTGCCGCCCTCTATGAGACCTCCGGCCGCCAGGGCCGCGCCGAAACCGGCGAGGACCGCGTGCGTCGACGCCGTCGCGGAGTCGAGGGGACGGGCCACCATCCGGCCGTGCCGGTCGGTCCATATCCGGAACTCGTCGCCCTGCTGCGGGTCCTTGAGGCTCGCCAGCACCGAGCCGTGGCGCGCGGTGCCGTCCGGTGCCGTCCAGTCGGCGAGGACGCGGGTGCGCAGATCCCGGCCCGTGGACGTCTCCGGGTCGGCGTCCAGCGGGGAGCGGTCGAGCTTGCGGACCACTGTGGCCGTCACCAGGTGCCGCGCTTGGTGCTGCTCGCGGACGGAGCGCTGAAGGGCGTCCTGGGCGGCGCCCCCGACGAGGGAACCGGCCACCGGGGCGGCCAGCAGGATCAGCACCAGGGCCGCCAGCGCCACCCAGGCCTCGGCCAGATCGGTGGCGCGGCACAGCGGGTTGCGCCGCCAGCGCCAGAGTCCGCTGATCGCTCGCACCGCCTGCACCCCCTTCCGCTCCGTGATAACCCCCGGCGGAGCCGTCCACGCGCCGACCGGGCGAAGAGAGAGCGAAATCACCTCTCACCGGCGACTCTCATGAACTTCTCACACAAGCCCAACGCCTGGGCGTCTGGGGCGGTTCCCGCTCGGGGGCGGTTCCCGCTCGGGGGCGGCGATGGCCGCCCCCGGCTACTCGAGGACGGTGACCGGATCGCCGACCCGGATCGTGCCCCGGGACAGGGGCACCAGGTTCTGCCCGAAGACCAGCTTGCCGTCGAGCCGCCGATGCCGTCCCAGGCTGTACAGGGGCTCCCGGCCGCGCTCGCCCGTGCCCTGGTCGGTGGTGGTCACCACGCACCGGCCGCAGGTCTTGGCGACGCGGAAGGACACCTCCCCGATGGCGAGACGCGACCAGTCGTCCTCGGCCCAGGCGGTGGTGCCCGCCACGACCACGCTCGGCCGGAAACGGTTCATGGGCAGCGGGCCCTCGTCCGCGTGGTCACCTTGCGCGACAAGGGCGTTGAGGGCGTCGAGGGAGGCCGTGGTGGTGAGCAGCAGCGGAAAGCCGTCGGCGAAGGAGACGGTCTCGCCGGGACGCGCGTACTCCGGGTCGACGGGCCGGCGCGTGGCCGGGTCGTCCATGTACGCGACGCGCACGCCGATGCCGAGATAGGCGCTGCACCAGGCGTGCGCGGCCTCGTCCTCGGCGGGGACCGCGTCGACCTTGTCGCGGAAGATCTCCACCGGCACCGTGCCCGACGACTGTGGGACGCTCACCGTCAGGGGCTCCATGCCGGGTGCGGACAGCCGGACGCCGCCGTCCGGCAGAAGCTCGGCGGCGGCCAGTGCGAGGCGCGGCTCCCGACGCTGCGTGAGGACCTTTCCCCCGTCGTCGATCAGCACCCAGCGCCGGTCTCCGGCCAGCCCCCAGGGCTCCACGGCGGCCTCCCGGGGCGCGAGGCCCCGGACCGCTTTGACCGGATGGACGTGGATCGAGTGCAGATGTGCGTTCCCCATGGGGCCATCGTGCCAGCCGGCACCGACAGCCCCCGGGCGGGCGGATCAGTAGCCGCGGTACTGCTGGTTGTTGTACGGGTCCTGATAGGGAGCCTGGGCGGGCCGGGGAGCCGCGGGGCGCATCGCCTCGTAGCCCGCGGGTGCCGCCGGGCGCGGCTGCTGCGGCTGGGGGCCGGGGTAACCGCGCGGTGCGGTGGCCTGCTGCGGGATGTACGCCGCGGGCGCCTGCTGGAGCGGGGCGGGTTGCTGTGCCTGCGGATAACCGTAGGCGGGCTGCGACGGGGCTGCCGGAAGAGCGGGCAGCGCCGACGGGAGGGCGGGCAGGCTGCCGCCCGGCGTGTCGTACTGAGCGGGGACCCGGATCGGGGCGATCTGCGGGGTGCCCCGCTCGGCGACGAGCTTGTCGTAGATCGGGGTGTCCGGGAAGGAGGCGGAGTAGTAGCCGCCGCCATAGGTGGAGCGGGGGGAGGTCATGGCACATAAGTTAAGCCCACGATGTGCTGATTGGGGAGACCGATAAGAGGGTTGTTTTCCGTGTCCGCAGTGACCCGGTATCCCCAATGCGAGCGAACGTGGCAAAAAGGGGCGTCGAACAAGGCTCCGATCGTGTAAAGGCCGAGTTCCGGGCGGGTTACCAGGAGTTGGCCACCGGTCTGCCGGTGGCGGTGCATGGGAGTTCGCCGCGGGGAGGAATAGGTTGTGCGGACGGAACTCGACGGACGGCCGGGATGGCCCTGGCGCGGTGACACGCAAATGGGGGCGGACATGCAAATGTTGAAAGGTTCAAATACTCCGGTGCCCACCTCGGCGCTGCGCGTGGAATTGGGCTGGCGGGCCGGCCCGGGGGTGCCCGACGCCGACGCCTCAGCTTTGCTGCTGGTAAGCGGAAAGGTCCGCTCGGACGCGGACTTCGTCTTCTACAACCAGCCCGCGCACTCCTCCGGCGCGATCCGGCACGAGGGCAAGCGGACCGCCGAGGGCCGGGTGACCGACACGCTCCTCGTCGACCTCACGCGCGTGGAGCCCGAGATCGAGACGATCGTCCTCGCTGCCTCGTCCGACGGCGGTGCGTTCGGGCAGGTCCCGGGGCTGTACATCGAGGTCCAGGACATCACGCGGGGAACGCCGGTCGCCCGTTTCGACAACCCGGGCGCCACCACCGAAACCGCTTTCGTACTGGGCGAGTTCTACCGCCGCCAGGGCGCCTGGAAGTTCCGCGCCGTCGGCCAGGGCTACAGCAGCGGACTCGAAGGACTGGCCACGGACTACGGCATCACGGTCGACGAACCTCAGCAGGCGGCCCCGACAGCGACACCGACTCCGGCTCCCGTGCCGCCCGTGGCCGCGCCCTCGGCGTACACGCCCCCGCCGCCCACCCGGCCGGCGGCCCCGCCTCCGCCGGCCGCGCCCCCGGCGGCCCCGCCCGCACCCGTCCGTCTCACCAAGGTGACGCTCACCAAGGCCGCCCCCTCCGTGTCGCTCACCAAGCAGGGCGGCACCTCCGGCGCCCTGCACGTGAACCTCAACTGGCAGGTGCGCAAGCAGTTCTCGGGCTGGAGCAGCAAGTTCGGCCGCCCGGCCGCGATGCACTCCGACCTCGACCTCGACCTGTGCGCGCTGTACGAACTCACCGACGGCAGCAAGGGCGTCGTACAGGCCCTCGGCAACGCCTTCGGGGCGCTGCACCAGCCCCCGTACATCCACCTCGACGGCGACGACCGCACCGGCGCCGTGTCGACCGGCGAGAACCTCACCGTCAATCTCGACCACAAGAACGCCTTCCGGCGCATCCTCGTCTTCGTCACCATCTACGAAGGCGCCCGCTCGTTCGCCGACCTGAACGCCACCGTCACCCTCCAGCCGCAGCACGGCGCCCCCGTCGAGTTCTTCCTCGACGAGTGCACCGTCCCCTCGCCGGTGTGTGCGCTCGCCCTCATCACCAACACGGGCACCGACCTCGTCGTACAGCGCGAGGCGCGCTACCTCGTGCCCGAGCGCGGGGTGAGCCCGCAGCGGACCGTCGACTACGCCTACGGGTGGGGCATGAACTGGACCCCCGGCAGGAAGTGACTCACCCCGGCGGCCGTGACCGCGGCCGTCAGCCCTCCTCGGGCACGGCGTCCGGACGGGCGTAGGTGCGGCCCTTCCAGGCCGCGCCGCGTCCCCGGTAGTGCTGCACCGCCGAGTCGGCCGTCATGAGGAGATAGAGGAACGCGGTGAACGGCAGCAGGGGAGCGAGCCACAGCGGCTGCCGGTAGTAGCGCAGCATCGGGACGTACGTCCCCGTCATCACGAGCCAGGCCGACGCTCCGGTGACCGCTGCCGCCGCGTTCCCCGTCGCCAGCCCGGCCATGAGCGCCACGGGCGGCACCAGATACACCAGCGCCAGCCCGGCGACCGTCCCGGCCAGCAGCAGAGGGTTGTGCCGCAGCTGGGCATAGGCGCTGCGCGACACCATCCGCCACAGGTCGCCCAGCCGCGGATACGGCCGGACGCTGTCCACCCGGTCGGCCAGCCCCAGCCAGACACGGCCGCCGCTGCCCTTCACCGCCCGCGCGAGGGCCACGTCGTCGATCACGGCGTGCCGGATCGCGTCCGGGATCCGCGCCCGTCCGGCGGCCTCCGCCCGCAGCAGGACGCAGCCACCGGCCGCGGCCGCCGTCCGGGTCCCCTCCTTGCCGATCCGGCGGAAGGGGTAGAGCTGCGCGAAGAAATAGACGAAGGCCGGCACGACGAGCCGCTCCCACGCGCTCTCCACGCGCAGCCGGGCCATCTGCGAGACGACGTCGAACCCACCCGCACCGGCCGCCGCCACCAGCTCCCGCAGGCTGTCCGGCGCGTGCGCGATGTCGGCGTCCGTCAGCAACAGGTACTCGGGGTCACGCGCGCGTGCCAGGCCGATGCCGTGCCGCACCGCCCACAGCTTGCCGGTCCAGCCGCTGGGCGGCTCGCCCGGCGAGCCCACCGTCAGGGGCAGCCCGCCGTGCCGGCGCGCCAGTTCACGCGCCAGGTCACCGGTGCCGTCCGTACTGCCGTCGTCGACGAGGAAGATCTCCGCCCGCCCCGGATAGTCCTGCCCGAGCAGCGACGGCAGCGCGTCGGGCAGCACCGCCGCCTCGTCGCGGGCCGGGACGACGACGCACACGGACGGCCAGGCGTCCGGTTCCCGGCGCGACGGCAGTCGCACATCCGTGCGCCAGAAGAAGCCCTGACAGAGCAGCAGCCACAGCCAGGCGAGAAGCGATCCAGCGGCAGTCCACACAATGGCGCTCACGCGCGCAGTCTGCCCCACCGGAACGGCCCGGGACCGCTCATCGTCTATCGTGATCGGGTGAAGATCGCGCTCATGGACTCCGGAATCGGTCTGCTGGCGGCCACCGCCGCGGTGCGGCGGCTGCGCCCCGACGCCGATCTCGTACTCTCCCTGGACCCCGACGGCATGCCGTGGGGCCCGCGGACCTCGCAAGACCTGACCGAGCGCGCCCTGGCCGTCGCCGAGGCGGCAGCCGCGCGCCGCCCCGACGCCCTGATCGTCGGCTGCAACACCGCGACCGTGCACGCGCTCACCGCCCTGCGCGCCCGCCTCGAGCCGGGACTTCCGGTCATCGGTACCGTCCCGGCGATCAAGCCGGCCGCGGCCGGCGGCGGACACCTCGCCATCTGGGCCACCCCGGCCACGACCGGCAGCACGTACCAGCGGACCCTGATCCGGGACTTCGCCGACGGGGTCCCCGTCACCGAGGTGCCCTGCTGGGGCCTCGCCGAGGCCGTCGAACGCGCGGACGAGGCCGCGATCGACGCCGCCGTGTCCGCGGCCGCCGCACTGACCCCCGACACGGTGACCACCGTCGTCCTGGGCTGCACTCACTATGAGCTGGTCGCCGAGCGCATCCGGGCCGCCGTCCAGCGCCCGGGCCGGCCGCCCCTCGTCCTGCACGGCTCCGCGGGCGCCGTGGCCGCGCAGGCCCTGCGCCGACTCGGTGAGCAGCCCGCGCCGGGGGCCGCGCCCCACGGCACCCTGACCGTCCTGCTGAGCGGACGCGAGGGTGCGCTGCCCGCACCCGCCCTGGCCTACGCCGAAGGGCGGCTGCTGCAGGCGGTCACACCGGCCGGCTGACCACCGCCCGGCCGGCGCAGTAACGCTCCGCCACGAGGTACCAGCGGAGCGAAACCTGAGTAACCTCATAGGCATGAGGGACCACCTCCACGGCGAGCACGCTCCCCACGCGCACACCGACGTCTGGACCGGCCGGGCCACCAACCGCGTCCAGTGGCTGCTTGCGCTCATCGGCGCCGCCTGCATGGCGCTGGGCATCGAACTGGCCGTCGACTCGGCCTGGACGTCCGGCATCGCCCCGCTGGCCATGGCCGTGGTCGGCTGCATCGCCGCCGGGCTGCTGGTCCTGTTCGGAACACTCGCCTTCGTGCACGTCGCCCTGCGGGTCGACGAGGAGCACCTCGAAGTGCGCTGCGGCCACATCGGACTGCCCCGTCGCCGTATCCCGCTCTCCCAGGTGGCGGGCGCCACGTACATCTCGCACGTCACTCCCCGCCACTGGGGCGGCTGGGGCTATCGATGGCGGCCGGAGAAGGGCACCGCGGTGGTCGTGCGGCGGGGTGAGGGCGTCGTGCTGGAGCTGTGGGACGGACACACCTTCACGATCACCGTGGACGACGCGGAGGCGGCCGTACAGGTGATCAAGGCGCGGCTGGGGCGGACCAAGCCGGGCGCCCCCGCGCACTGAGCAGGCGTCCGGTCACCACGCCGGGGTGCGTCCGGCGCCCTGGGAACGTGCTTCCGGTGTGCGGCTCGAGAGGTCGTCGGTGAGCGGCCGTGCCGTGGCCATGCCCGCCAGCAGGCCCGCACCCACCGACACCGCGGTGAAGCTGAGCGCGTTGCCGAACGCGGCGATGACCGCGAGCGCCGTCAGGGCCGCGCCCGCGGTGAGCGCCACCGGAGTCGGGCGCGGGCTGCGCCACAGCGCGTACAGCACCCAGCCGAACGCCGCCGCCAGCAGGGCCACACCCACCATTCCCTGTTCGGCCGCCTGCTGGAGGGATGCCGAATGGGGCTTGCCGTCGGACAGCAGTGACTGCGCGGACGTCGCGCCCAGCTCCCCGAAGCGCCCCGGGCCGAGGCCCAGGGCGGTGTCGTCGCGCAGCAGATGCCAGGCGTCCTGCCAGAGCCGCACGCGGTGCGGTGTCAGCCGCTCTTCGAGGGCGGCCATCAGCCCACCCGGTACGGCCCGCGCCGCGACCGCCCACGTCAGACCGGTCACCAGGACGGCGACCGCGCCCAGTGCCGCGAGGCCCGCGCCGCGGCGACGGGTGCGGCCGGCGGCCAGCGAGCACAACAGCACCGCGACACAGGCGACGCATCCGGTGCCCGAGCCGAGCACGGCCGCCAGCACCGCGGCACCGGCGGCCTGCAGCCGCAGGGCGAACCGCACGGCCGGAACGCGAGCGGCCCAGGCCGCGCAGCACGCGGCACCGGCCGACAGCGTCAGCACGGCAGCCGTCGCCCCGGCATGCCCCAGAGGTGTGGTGATCTGCGGCCCCGGCGCGAGGTGCGGAATTGCCACGGTCAGCCCGAGACCGGCCAGGGATCCGGCGCCGGGTGCGCCGACCGGCAGCAACGCCCCGCCGATCCGCCCGGCGGCGTACCCGGCCGCCACGGCCAGCACCGCGAGCAGCACGCCCTCCGGGCGGCCGTCGTGCAGCGCAGCCGTGACCAGGGACCAGCCGGCGCAGGCTCCCAGCACCACGACGCCGGCCCCGTCCACGACGATTCGTCTCTCACCGTCCGTGTCCTGCCCGGACGCGGACGTCAGCCCACTGGATCCCACCCCGCCCCGCCCCCCGTGCCACGTCGCCCCCGACCTGTGAAGACCCCGGCCGCGCGGGCCGCCACCGGCCGCACGACTGAGGTTTCGGCACACCGTAGCCGCTGGTGGACGGTTTGTGGATGTGTCGTGACGAAATGAGAAGGAACGTTGCGGCAGATACCCGGTGACGCTGTGACCGCCGCCGCCTCGTGGACCGCGCTGTCGGTGTCAAGGTCGCTCGCCTTACACTCCGGGAGTGACCGTCACCGCAACCTCCGTCGGCGAGTCGGACCAGCTGGAGCCGCAGATCGCGCCTGAGGCGCGGACCTGGGCCCGGCGGCTCATACGCCTCCTCCCGGCCGCCGCAGCCGCGCTCTCCGGCCTGCTCCTCTACGTCAGCTTCCCGCCCCGCACCCTGTGGTGGCTGGCCCTGCCGGCCTTCGCGATCTTCGGCTGGGTGCTGCGCGGCCGCGGTTGGAAGGCGGGGTTCGGCCTCGGCTACCTCTTCGGCCTCGGCTTCCTGCTGCCGCTGCTGGTGTGGACCGGAGTGGAGGTCGGACCGGGCCCCTGGCTCGCCCTCGTGGCGATCGAGGCGATCTTCGTCGCGCTGGTCGGTGCCGGTGTCGCCGCCGTGTCGAAGCTGCCCGGATGGCCGGTGTGGGCGGCCGCTGTGTGGATCGCCGGTGAGGCGGCACGCGCGCGCGTGCCGTTCGAGGGCTTCCCCTGGGGAAAGATCGCGTTCGGGCAGGCGGACGGTGTGTTCCTGCCGCTCGCCGCGGTGGGCGGCACCCCGGTGCTCGGCTTCGCGGTGGTCCTGTGCGGCTTCGGACTGTACGAGGTCGTCCGCCTGGCCGTGGTGTGGCGGCGCACCGGAACCGTGCGCCGGGCCGCGGCGGCCATGGGCCTGGTGAGCCTGGCCGTGCCGGTCGTGGCGGCCGTGGCGGCCCGCCCGCTGGTCAGCGACAAGGCCGAGGACGGCAGCGTGACCGTCGCGGCGATCCAGGGCAACGTGCCGCGGGCGGGGCTGGAGTTCAACGCCCAGCGGCGGGCCGTGCTCGACAACCACGCGCGCGAGACGGAACGCCTGGCCGCGAAGGTCAAGGCCGGCAAGGTCGCACGGCCCGACTTCGTGCTGTGGCCGGAGAACTCCTCCGACGTCGATCCGTTCGCCAACCCCGACGCCCGCGCCGTGATCGACACGGCGGCCAAGGCCGTCGGCGTGCCCATCTCGGTCGGCGGCGTCGTGGAGCGGGACGGCAAGCTCTACAACGAACAGATCCTGTGGGACCCGGCGAAGGGCCCCGTCGACACCTACGACAAGCGGCAGATCCAGCCGTTCGGCGAGTACCTCCCCCTGCGCGGGCTCGTCGGGGCGATCAACAAGGACTGGACGGAGATGGCCCGCCAGGACTTCAGCCGGGGCACCAAGCCGGGTGTGTTCACCATGGACGGCGCCAAGGTCGGCCTCGTCACCTGCTACGAGGCCGCCTTCGACTGGACCGTGCGCTCCGAGGTCACCGACGGCGCCCAGATGATCTCCGTGCCGAGCAACAACGCCACCTTCGACCGCAGCGAGATGACCTACCAGCAGCTCGCCATGTCCCGCGTCCGCGCGGTCGAGCACAGCCGGACCGTGGTGGTGCCGGTGACCAGCGGTGTCAGCGCCTTCATCATGCCCGACGGCAGGATCACGCAGAAGACCGGCATGTTCGTCCCCGACTCACTGGTGCAGAAGGTGCCGCTGCGCTCCTCGCAGACGCCCGCCACCCAGCTCGGCGTCCTGCCGGAGATCGCCCTCGTGCTGGTCGCGGCCGGCGGACTGGGCTGGGCCGTCGGCGCCGGTCTGCGCGGGCGACGTGCCGGTGACGTGTAGCCGTACGCCGGTCGCACACGTCCTGAAACCCGCCGGGGCGCCGCAACTCGCCGATTAGGGTCGGGCCATGGCTACTCCCGACTTCATCCGCACCCTCCGCGCCTCGGCCGGTCACCAGTTGCTCTGGCTTCCCGGTGTCACCGCCCTCGTCTTCGACGACGAGGGCAGAGTGCTGCTCAACCGCCGGGCCGACACGCGCAAGTGGTCCGTGATCGGGGGCATCCCGGACCCGGGGGAGCAGCCCGCGGCCTGCGCCGTGCGGGAGGTCCACGAGGAGACGGCCGTGCACTGTGTCGCCGAACGGGTCGTCCTCGTCCAGGCCCTGGATCCCGTCACCTACGACAACGGCGACATCTGCCAGTACATGGACATCACCATCCGCTGCCGGGCCGTCGACGGCGAGGCACAGGTCAACGACGACGAGTCGCTGGACGTGGGCTGGTTCGACATCGACGCCCTGCCCGAGCTGAACGAGTTCGGGCTGTTCCGGATCAAGCAGGCCCTGTCGGACGCCCCCACATGGTTCGACCCCACTGCATCCAGCTGAACTGTAGGGCGTGACCACATGGGGCGCGGCAGTCGTGCTGCCTAGGGTCGAGGCATGACCGCGACCCCTCTCCTTCCGGCACTCCACGCCTTGCCGCTCGACCTCGGCGGCCGCACCGCGCTCGTCACCGGCGCCGCCGGCGGCATCGGCCGCGCCTGCGCGCTGCGGCTCGCGGCCGCCGGGGCGAAGGTCAGAGCGGTCGACCGGGACGCCGCGGGACTGGAGGCGCTCGCCGGCCAGGGCCGCGACCTCGCGGGCACCGTCGAACCGTACGTCCTCGACCTCACCGACCTGGACGCCGCCGAACTCGCCGCCGCGGGCACCGACGTCCTCGTCAACAACGCCGGGCTCCAGCTCGTACGCCCCATCGAGGAGTTCCCGCCCGATGTCTTCCACACGGTGCTCACCGTGATGCTGGAGGCACCCTTCCGGCTCATCCGCGGCGCCCTGCCCCACATGTACGGACAGGGCTGGGGCCGCATCGTGAACGTGTCGTCCGTCCATGGGCTGCGCGCCTCGGCCTACAAGTCGGCCTATGTGGCCGCCAAACACGGGCTGGAGGGACTCTCCAAAACCACCGCCCTCGAAGGCGCGTCCCACGGTGTCACCTCGAACTGTGTGAACCCCGCCTATGTGCGCACCCCACTGGTCGAGAAACAGCTCGCCGACCAGGCCCGGGCGCACGGCATCCCCGAGGAGCGTGTCCTGTCCGAGGTGCTGCTCCAGGACAGTGCCGTCAAGCGGCTCATCGAGCCGGAGGAGGTCGCCGAGGCCGTGGCGTATCTGTGCGGTCCGCAGGCGTCCTTCGTGACCGGTACCTCACTCCTGCTCGACGGCGGCTGGACCGCCCACTGAGCCTGTGGCCTCGTCGGTCCGGAGTTGTCCACAGGGCTGACGGGACGGCCCGGTCATGGTGAATCCTGTGAGCATGCCCAGCGATCACGTGCAGCCGGCCGAGCGCTCCGCCGGCCTCGCCCCACCGCCACCGGCCGCCGCGGAGACGCCGTATCTCGAGCTCCTGGCCCGCGGCGCGTCCGCCGACGCCTACGAGCAGCCGGTGCTGCTCGCCCGCGCCGAAGGGCGCCCGGCGGAGTGGATCGCCGCACTGCAGCAGGCCAAGCCGCTCGCCCTGCGCGTGCGCGAGGAACTGGAGGGGCGACGCCGCCGCGAGGCCGAGCTGTCCGCGCTGTTCGAGACCGCCCACGACCTGGCCGGGCTGCGCGATCTGGACGCCGTACTCCAGGCGATCGTGCAGCGCGCCCGCTCGCTGCTGGGCACCGACGTCGCCTACCTCAGCCTGAACGACCCGGCGCGGGGCGACACCTACATGCGGGTCACCGAGGGCTCGGTCGCGGCCCGGTTCCAGCAGCTGCGGCTCGGCATGGGGGAGGGGCTCGGCGGCCTGGTCGCACAGACCGCACGCCCTTATGTCACCGACGACTACTTCAAGGACGACCGGTTCCAGCACACCCTCACCATCGACGCCGGCGTGCGGGACGAGGGGCTCGTGGCCATCCTCGGTGTGCCGCTCACGCTCGGGCACCACGTCATCGGTGTGCTGTTCGCCGCGGACCGCCGCGCCCGGGTCTTCGAGCGGGAGCAGATCGCCCTGCTCGGCTCCTTCGCCGCCCTCGCCGCGGCCGCCATCGACACCGCCAACCTGCTCGCCGAGACCAGGTCGGCCCTCGCCGGTCTGGAGCGGGCCAACGAGATCATCCAGGACCGCAGCGGCGTCATCGAACGCGCCTCCGACGTGCACGACCGGCTCGCCGAGCTCGTCCTGCGCGGCGGCGGGGTCCACGACGTGGCCGCCGCCGTCTCCGAAGTCCTCGACGGCACGGTCGAGTTCACCGAAGCCGCCGCGGCCCCTGGGCAGGCCCTGGAGGCGTCCCGTGCCGAGGGCCACGCGGTGCGGCACGAGGACGACTGGATCGCGGCCGTCGCCGCCGGCGGCGAACTGCTCGGCGCGCTCGTGCTGCGTGGCCACCCGGGGCTCGACCCCGTCGACCAGCGCACCCTGGAGCGCGCCGCCATGGTCACCTCCCTGCTGCTCCTGGCCCGCCGGTCCGCCGCCGAGGCCGAACAACGCGTCCGCGGCGAGCTCCTGGACGACCTGCTCGACGCCCGCGACCGCGACCCGCGCCTGCTGCGGGAGCGCGCGGCCCGCCTGCACGCCGACCTCGACGCGGTCCATGTCGTGCTGGCCGCGCGTCTGGAGGGCGACGCGCCCGACGCCGGCCAGGAGGCGGACGCCCGCAGACGCCTCGCCGCCGCCGCGTCCCACCTCGCCGCGACCCGGCAGGGCCTGGCCGCCGCGCGCGACGGCGGCACCGTCCTGCTGCTGCCCCTCGGACCCGGCGGCACCGCCACCGAACTGGCCCGCCGCGCCGCCCGGCACCTGGGCACAGCGGTCCACGCACCGGTCACCGTCGGCGCCTCCGCACCCGCCGGCGACCTCGCCACCCGCCCCGACGCCGTGGCCACGGCCTACGCCGAGGCCCGGCGCTGCCTCGACGCCCTGCGGCTCCTCGGCCGCTGCGGGGACGGAGCAGCCGCCGAGGACTTCGGCTTCCTGGGGCTGCTCCTGGCCGGCGACCGCGACATCCCCGGCTTCGTCGACCGCACCATCGGCCAGGTCGTCGCGTACGACCGGCGACGCGGCACCGAACTGCTGCGCACCCTCGACGCGTACTTCGCCTGCGGCATGAGCCCGGCCCGCACCAAGGACGAACTGCACGTCCATGTGAACACGGTCGCCCAGCGCCTGGAACGCGTCGGCCGCCTCCTCGGTGACGACTGGCAGAGCCCGGCCCGCGCCCTGGAGATCCAACTCGCCCTGCGGCTGCACCGGTTGTCGGCGCCGGCACAGCACTGACCCCCGCGGACGGGCCCCCGCGGGCGGGGACGCACGCACGGGGGCCGGTGCCGGGACTTCTCAGGGGGTCCGGGCGTCCGCCGCCGGTACCGTGGCTCGGTCCGTGCCGGCGGGAGGTGCGACGTCGGACAGATCCCGGTGGCGGGTCTCCTTGGCCGCCGCCACGGCGACGACCGTGAGTACGGAGGCGGCGATGACGTACAGGGCGATCGGCGTGGAGCTGCCGTAGTCGGACAGCAGCGCGGTGGCGATCAGCGGCGCGGGCGCACCCGCCGCGACCGAGGCGAACTGGGCGCCGATCGACGCGCCGGAGTAGCGCATCCGCGTCGCGAACATCTCGGAGAAGAACGCGGCCTGGGGCGCGTACATCGCCCCGTGCAGGACCAGCCCCACCGTGACGGCGAGGAGCAGGCTGCCGAAGCCGCCGGTATCGATCAGCGAGAAGAACGGGAACATCCACAGCCCGACCCCGACCGCACCCATCAGATACACCGGGCGGCGGCCTATCCGGTCGGAGAGCGCGCCCCACGCCGGGATGGCGGCGAAGTGCACGGCCGAGGCGATCAGTACGGCGTTGAGCGCGGTCTGCTTGGAGACGCCGGCCGAGGTGGTGGCGTAGACGAGGATGAACGCCGTGATGACGTAGTAGCTGATGTTCTCCGCCATGCGCGCCCCCATCGCGACCAGCACGTCACGCCAGTGATGCCGCAGCACGGCGACCAGCGGCAGCTTCTCGGCCTCCGCGGCCCGGTCCGCCTTGCGCGCCTCGGCCTGGGCCAACGCCTGCTTGAAGACGGGCGATTCATCGACAGACAGACGAATCCACAGACCGACGATCACCAGCACTCCGGAGAGCAGGAACGGGATCCGCCAGCCCCAGCTGCCGAACGCGGCGTCCGACAGCACGGCGGTCAGCACGGACAGCACACCCGTCGCGAGGAGTTGTCCCGCCGGTGCGCCCGTCTGCGGCCACGAGGCCCAGAACCCACGCCGCCGCGCGTCCCCGTGCTCCGACACCAGCAGCACGGCACCGCCCCACTCGCCGCCGAGCGCGAACCCCTGGACCAGCCGGAGCACGGTGAGCAGGACCGGCGCGGCCGTCCCGATGGTGGCGTGCGTGGGCAGCAGCCCGATCGCGAAAGTGGCCCCGCCCATCAGCAGCAGACTCAGCACCAGCAGCTTCTTGCGCCCCAGCCGGTCACCGTAGTGCCCGAACACCAGCGCACCGAGAGGCCGGGCTGCGAACCCCACCGCGTATGTCAGGAACGACAGCAGCGTGCCGACGAGCGGGTCGGAGTCGGGGAAGAACAGCTTGTTGAACACGAGCGCGGCGGCGGAGCCGTACAGGAAGAAGTCGTACCACTCGATGGTGGTGCCGATGAGGCTGGCAGCGACGATGCGTTTGAGGCTGGCGGAGGGTGGGGGAGCGGTGGTTGCGGAGGCCATGTGCGCCACTTCCTCGTGTGCGGTGGGGACGGGTACGTGTCGGCACACGGTAGAAACTTGCAGGTCAGGCGCACATGTGGTGGGGCAACATAGTTCGGGGGTTGGCTATGCCCGTGGCCACCATGCCGGCTCGCGGTCCCCGCGGCCCTGCTGGCGCGGGCGGCCCAGATGCCCTGGGTGGTCTCTTCCGAGTCGTGCGGGCGATCAGCCGCAAGCGGCCCACTGCGTCGTCCCGGGCCGGCAGGAGCGTGGTCGGCGAGGCCGGCGAGCCGGTGACGCCGCCGATCACCCCTTCTGTCGTGGTGTGGGAGCAGGGAGAACCGGTATGTGACGCACGGATCGTCGTCTCGGTGCATCGGGAGAATCTGTCATGGGCATGTATTCGGGCGTTTGATCCCTCCCCCACGAGGAGTGAGCGCGTGATGAGCGCCCCCACCACGGCACCCATCCCCACCCCCACGGCCCCCGGCGGACTGCCGCTGATCGGGCACGGACTCCGCCTCGTCCGCGACCCCCTGCCGTTCATCACCTCGCTGCGTGAATACGGCAGGGTCGTGCGCATACGCATCGGCCCCACACCCGCCTACGTGGTCACGGACCCCGCACTGACCCGCCATGTCCTGGTGACCGACGCCGCCCACTTCCCCAAGGGCGGCAGGTACTACGACGCGCTGCGGGTCTTCCTCGGTGATGGAGTCGCGACCGTCGCCGACGGCGACACTCATCTGCGCAACCGACGTCTGATGCAGCCCATGTTCAGCAGGGCGCATATCGCCGAGCGCGGCAACGCCATGATCGATCAGGTGCGGACCATGGTCGGCGCCTGGCCCGCGGCCGAGCCGCGCGACATGTTCGCCGGCATGAACGAGATCACCCTGGCTACGTTCCTCGTCGCCGTGTTCGGCGCGGACCTGCCCGCACACCTGGAGGGCGAGTTCACCGCCCTCATGCCCGAGATCATGAAAGGAACGATTCGGCAGGTCATCCTTCCGCCCTGGATCACGCGGCTACCGCTGCCCGCCAACCGCGCGCACGCCGACCGTGTCGCCCGCCTGCGCGCCCTCATCGACCAGGCCATCGACCATCACATCGACGTCACCGCGCCCGGATCCGCTTCGGCGGACGGTGCGTCCGGCGCCGAGGCATGCCCGCATGCGTCCGAGGCGCGCCGGGAGCAGAAGGGTCTGTTCGAGACCCTGCTCGGTGTCGAGGACCAACTCGGCCGCCGGCAACTCCAGGACGAGGCCATCACCCTCCTGGCCGGCGCGATCGAGACCACCGGCACCACACTCGCCTGGGCGCTGTACGAGATCGCCGGCAATCCCGCCGTCGAACGACGTCTTCGCGAGGAACTGGCCTCGGTGTGCGAGGACCGGCCGCTGCGCTACGACGACATCGACCAACTCCCGTACGCCCGACGGGTTCTGCAGGAGGCCATCAGAAAATACGGACCGTCCTGGATGGTGACGCGGACCGCCGCCCGGGACATCGTCCTCGGCGGACATCTCATACCCGAGGGCGCCGATGTCGTGTGGAGTCCCTATCTGCACCAGCACGACTCATCCTGTTTCCCCGACCCGGACACCTTCGATCCGGACCGTTGGGAGGCAGACCGCGTCGCGGCCACCCGAGGGTCCTTTCTCGCCTTCGGCGACGGCCGCCGCAAGTGCATCGGAGAGAACTTCGCGTGGGTTGAGCTGCACATCATCCTCGCGACCGTCCTCCAGATCTGGCCCCGGTTCAAGGTGACCTCCCGTCCACCGCGTGCCCAGGCCGTCATCACGGTAAAACCCGACGCCTTGGCCATGGAGTTCCATTCGGACTCGGCCGGCTGACGGGTCGGTCGAGCAACCCGCATGCGCGGGGCGGCCCTCCCTGTGCCAACGCCGGGCAGCGGCCGTTGACCTGCGTGCCCCGGGATCCGCCGCGCGAGTCATCCCGACGAAGGCGGACGCGGCCCGCAACTCGTCGCCGCGATGTCCCGGCGCTGGGGCGTCCGCTACCTCCGCGACGGCAAACGCGTCTGGGCGGAGCAGGACCTGCCGCACCTCAGGCTACGGGGGAGGGTGGGCGTGCGGGCGTTCCCGCGTAGCCGCGGGTGCTGCCGCACTGTTCGGCGCGTTCAGCAGTCGATGGTGGCGCCGGTTCCCATGACGCGGGAGAAGCACGCGCACATCGCCCGGCGGGGCATCGCGGCCGACAGTGCGGCGGCAGCGTAGCGCTCGGAAATGCCGGCAAGAAGGTGCGGCCTCGGCACTGACACCGTTCTCGAACTGTCACCGGCCTCCGGCCGGGCGGCCGGTCAGTTCTCCTGGAGCACGGAGAGGACGTTCCCGGCGGGGTCGGTGAACCACGCGATCGCGGCAGGGCCGCCGTTGCCGACCCGGACGATGCCCTTCGTGTCGTGATCGAATCCCGAGTAGCGCTCCATGGTCACGCCGCGCCGTTCCAGCTCGTCGACGGCGGCCTCGATGTCGTCCACGGGGAAGTTGAGGATCGTGAACGTGGCAGGGGTGTGCGTCTCCTTGGGGTAGACGAAGACCCGCGCGCCGCTGCCGAGCTTGATCGTCAGCATCCGCATGTCCCCCTCCCCGGCCTCCTCCACCTGGAGACCGAGCGTCTCACCATAGAACCGGCGGGCTTCGCCGAGGTCGTCGACCGCGAAGCCGCTGAAAGCCTGGGACTGTCCGAACATGCCGTGTGTCTCCTTCGTGCGTGAGCCGTCCTGACACTTCAGGGCACACCACGGGCGCCCCAGCCGTGCGCACGCCACGCAGACAGCGTCCGGATGGTCGCCCCCCTTCACCCCCGAAACCTCCAGCCGCCACGGCAAGGGCGCCCTGCCATCCCATGTGGCGCCGGATACACGAAGTTAACTCCCGGGACGCGGGCGTGAGACCCGTCCACCCCACCATCGCAATACCTGTCACTCGACAGGTAACCCCTGATCGATCGGAGGTGCCGCGATGGGCCGGCCTGAACTCGCCCCTGAGCAGGGCCCCTACGGTGGCGTCACGAGCAGTCCCGCTTCCGTCGGCTACCAGCAGGAACTTCGCCGGGGGGTGGGCAGCTTCGCGTCGTTCGCCGCGGGCTTCTCCTTCGTGTCGATCCTCACCACCGTCTTCCAGCTGTTCGGCCTCGGCTTCGGCCTCGGTGGGGCGGCGTTCTTCTGGACCTGGCCGCTGGTCTTCGCGGGCCAGCTGCTGGTCGCTCTCTGTTTCGCCGAACTGGCGGCACGCTGGCCCATCTCCGGGGCGATCTACCAGTGGTCGAGCCGGCTGGCGGGCACCACGGCGGGCTGGTTCGTCGGCTGGATCATGATCATCGGTCAGATCCTCACCGTCGCGGCGGCCGCGATCGCGGCGCAGGCGGTGCTGCCGGGCATCTGGTCCGGCTTCCAGATCGTCGGCGGGTCGGGCGCCGATCCGTCGGTCGGCTCCCCGACCGGCGCGCAGAACGCCGTCCTCCTGGGCTGCCTCCTGCTGGTGATCACCACTGTGGTGAACATCCTCGGCATCCGCCAGATGGCCGCCGCCACCAGCATCGGCGTGGCGGTCGAGATCGTCGGCGTGATCGCACTGGTGCTGGTGCTCTTCTTCCTGCCCGAGCGGGGCCCGGAGGCGGTGGCCCACACCACCGGCTGGGCCGGAGACGGCGGCTACTTCGGGGCCTTCCTCGCGTCCTCGCTGATGGCGGCGTACGTCATGGTCGGCTTCGACTCGGCGGGCGAACTGGCGGAGGAGACACACAGCCCGCGCCGGACCACTCCCCGGACGATCCTGCGGGCACTGGTCCTCTCGGGCGTCGGCGGTGCGCTGCTGATCCTCTCGGGACTGATGGCGGCGAGCAGCCTGACCGACGGGAACCTCGCCACCGGCGGTCTCTCCTGGGTGCTCACCGACCGGCTCGGAGACGTCCTGGGCCGGCTGCTGCTGTGCTGTGTCGCGGTGGCGGTGTTCGCCTGCACCCTCGCCGTGCAGACCTCCGGCGCGCGGATGATCTACTCCATGGCCCGCGAGGGCGCCCTGCCGTTCCACCGGTACCTCGGCAAGGTGTCGGCCCGTACCGGTACGCCGATCACCACGTCGGTCGTGGTGGGCGTGGGTGCCGCGATCGCGCTCGTGGTCAACCTCCGCCAGTCGGCGATCTTCACCGCCCTCGCCAGCCTCTGCATCGCCATGCTGTACTTGGCCTATCTGGGCGTGACGCTGCCGCAGTTGGTCGCCCGGATCCGGCACCGGGGGCTCCCCGCGGGCGTCGACGAGACGGGCCGGCCGCTGTTCTCGCTGGGGCGCTGGGGCCTGGCGGTCAACACGCTCGCCGTGCTCTACCAGGCCGGCATGACGGTCAATCTGATCTGGCCCCGTCCGGAGATCTACGACCTGACCGACGGCACGTGGTGGCTGCGGTGGAGCGCCCTGCTCTTCATCGGGCTCAGCCTCGCCGTCGGCGCCGCCTACTTCCTCGCCCGCCGGCTGCACCGCCGCATCGAGTTGAGGCACGTACCCCACACGCACGTCGAGCCGCCCGCCCAGGAGCCCGCAGCCGTCGCCGAGCCCGCCTGAGCCACTCGGCGGCCCTGCGGCGGCGGCCCAGCCGACGCGACCGGACGCACCGACGACGTAACCACGAAGGGATGACGGGACATCCATGACCACAGCCGAAGAGCCGACGGCCACCGCACCGCACGACCAGGACCCCACCGGGCAGCCGTCCGGAGACGTCACCGCCCAGGACGTCACCGGGCGGCCCTCCGCCGGAGTCCGTGATCTGCACCTGACCGACAGTGTCCGAAGTGCCCAGGACGACGCCCGGGCCCAGGGTGGGCAGGCGAGCGAGTGGATGCCGTACCTTCCGGCGTCCAGCAGCCCGCACTGCCCGCCGGGCGTGGACCCGGCCGCCCTGGTGTGGGCGGAGACGGTGGCACCCGGCGGCTACACCCACAAGCTCCTCGCCCGCGGCACCCGGCTGCGCTTCGACGACCCGACCGGTGACGCCTGTGCGCACCTACTGCTCTTCAACGCCGTGGAACCGGTCGAGCGGCTCAACGTCGCCGACACCCAGAAGATCCCGTGGCAGGCCTACCTGGGCGAGAACCACCCGCTGCTGTCCGGCGACGGCCGGATCCTCGCCGTGATCACCGGTGACTCCTCCGGCCGGCACGACGCCTTCTGCGGCACCACCACCGACGCCTGGAACGAACGCAAGTACGGTGACGCCCGCCCCCACGGGCCGTCCCCGTCCGGCCGCGGACTCTTCCTCAAGGCGGCCGCCAAGCACGGCCTGAGCCGGCGCGACCTGCCGCCCAGCCTCTCCTTCTTCCAGGGCGTACGCGTCGAGACGGACGGCGCCCTCGCCTGGCGGGGCAGCGCCGGTCCCGGCACGCATGTCGAACTCCTCGCGGAAATGCCCCTGTTGGTGCTGGTCGCCAACGTCGCGCATCCGCTGGACCCACGCCCTGGCTACGTCGTCGGCCCGCTGCGCGTGCACGCCTGGCGGTCCGCCGCCACCGGCCCGGACGATCCGCGGTTCACCGCCACGCCCGAGCTGCACCGGGCGTACCTCAACACCGTCGACTACTGCGAAGCCCGGGGGTTGTGACATGGCGACCACGCAGACCGAGAGCACGTCGACCACTCACCCGACCACCTCGGGCGGCACCCTCGCCTCCACCGTCCCGGTCGGCGCGGTGTACGCCGAGAGCTCCCCCCTGGACTGGGGAGCGACCCTGGTCGAGGGCGCCGTCGTCCGTGACGAGAAGGTGGCCCCCAACGCGCCCTGGTCGGCGGTGGTGAAGGAGGGACAGGTCCTGACCATCGTCGACGTCGGCGGCAACCAGTCGGCCGACTGCCTGCTCTACAACGCCGACGACCCCGAGGAGCGCTACAGCGTCCCCGACACCCTGGCCTGGCAGGGCAACGCCTATGTGCGCACGGGCACCGTGCTGCGCAGCAACGAGGGCCGCCCGCTGATGACCGTCGTCGCCAACGAGATCGACCGGCAGGACACCATCGGCGGCGCCTGCGGCAAGGAGTCCAACACCCTGCGCTACGGCCACCACGTGATGTTCCACCACGGGTGCCGCGAGAACTTCCTCGCCGAGGCAGGGCGGCGCGGCCTGGGGGTGCGGGACATCGTCTCCAACCTCAACTGGTTCATGAACGTGCCCGTCGAGGCGGACGGCGCGCTGGGCATCGTGGACGGCATGTCGGCGCCCGGCCGCCGGGTAGCGGTGCGCGCCGAGACGGACGTTCTGGTGATGGTGTCCAACTGCCCGCAGATGAACAACCCGTGCAACGACTTCAACCCGACCCCGCTGCGGATGATCGTCGTGGACCCGCAGGGCGCCGAGAGCCCGGCGAGCCCCGTCGCGGAAACCCCCGGGTCCGCGACCACCCCGGAGGGCGCCGCGTGAGTCGCCCCACCGCTGTCCTCGTCGCCAACCGCGGTGAGATAGCCCGCCGTGTCATCCGTACCGCCAGGAAGATGGACCTGGGCACCGTCGCCGTCTTCTCGGACGCCGACCGGGCCGCCCCGCACGTCCGCGAGGCCGACCACGCCGTCCACCTGGGTCCGGCGCCCGCGCGCGAGTCGTATCTGCGCGGCGACGCGATCATCGAGGCGGCGCTCACCCATGGCGCCGGAATCATTCACCCGGGCTACGGCTTCCTCTCCGAGAACGCCGCCTTCGCTCGCGCCGTCGAGGAGGCCGGCCTGCGTTTCGCGGGCCCGACCGCCGACCAGATCACCGCCTTCGGCGAGAAGCACTCCGCCCGCGCCCTCGCCAAGGCGGCCGGAGTTCCGCTGCTGGCCGGGACGGAGTTGCTCGGGAGCGCCGAGGAGGCCGTCGCCGCGGCCGAGTCGATCGGGCTGCCCGTGATGGTCAAGGCCACCGGCGGTGGCGGCGGCATCGGCATGCGGGCCTGCGCCACCACCGACGAGGTGCGCGAGGCCTTCGCCGCCGTGGCGGCGCTCGCCGCGTCCAACTTCGGGTCGGCCGGGGTGTTCCTGGAGCGCCTGGTGCGCCCGGCCCGCCATGTCGAGGTGCAGGTCTTCGGCGACGGCACCGGCCGGATCGCCGTGTTCGGCGACCGCGACTGCTCGCTGCAGCGCCGCAACCAGAAGGTGATCGAGGAGGCCCCGGCCCCGGCCCTGCCCGGCCATGTCCGCGAGTTGCTGCGGGACTCGTCGCACCGGCTCCTCGCCTCGATCGGCTACCGCGGCGCGGGGACCGTGGAGTTCGTCTACGACCCGGTGCGTGAGGAGGCCGCCTTCCTGGAGGTCAACACCCGGCTCCAGGTCGAGCACCCGGTGACCGAGGAGGCGTACGGCGTCGACCTCGTCGCACTCATGCTCACCCTGGCCCGCGACGGCGGGGTCGACGACGTGGTGTTCGAGCGGGAGTGGACGCCCACCGGACATGCCGTGGAGGCCCGTGTCTACGCCGAGGATCCCGGCAAGGACTCGGCGCCCTCCCCGGGCCTGATCACCCGGGCGGCCTTCCCCGGCCAGGGCGCCGACGAGATGCCCGGCGTCCGCGTCGACGGCTACGCCGAGACCGGCCTGGAGGTGTCGCCGTACTACGACCCCATGCTCGCCAAGGTGATCGCCAAGGGCCCCGACCGCGACACCGCGTTCGACGTGCTCGGCCGGGCCCTGGCCGCCAGCCGGGTCGACGGCGTCGTCACCAACCTCGGCCTGCTGCGCTCGCTGACCGTGCGGGACGAGGTGCGCGGGGCCGTGCACAGCACCAGCACCCTCGCCACCACCGCCGACCCCGAGCCGCGCATCGACGTCCTGGTGCCGGGAGCGATGACCACCGTCCAGGACCTTCCCGGCCGGCTCGGCCACTGGCATGTCGGCGTGCCACCGAGCGGGCCCATCGATCCCGTCTCCTTCGCCGAGGCCAACCTGGCCGTCGGCAACCCGGCCGATGCGCCCGCGCTCGAGGTCACCGCGGGCGGGCTGACCCTGCGCTTCTCGGCCGCCTGCGTGGTCGCCGTCACCGGCGCCCCCGTCCCGGTCACCGTGGACGGCACCGCGGCGGCCCTGTGGGAGCCGGTGCCGGTCCCGGCCGGCGGCACCCTGGTCCTCGGCGCCTGCCACGGCCCCGGCCTGCGCAGCTACGTGGCCGTCCGGGGCGGCCTCGACGTACCCGCATACCTGGGCAGCGCCTCGACCTTCACCCTCGGCGGCTTCGGCGGGCACGGCGGGCGTGCCCTGCTCGCCGGAGACGTCCTGCGGCCCGGGGCCGCCGCGACCGCCGGGGGTGGCCCGACGCCGCCCGAGCGCCGGCCCGCGATCCCCTCCCACTGGCGGATCGGTGTCACCGAAGGCCCGCACGCGGCGCCCGAGTTCTTCACCCGCGAGGACATCGACACCCTCTACGCCACCGACTACCGGGTGCACCACAACTCGGCCCGCACCGGCATCCGCCTGATCGGGCCCAGACCCCAGTGGGCCCGCCAAGACGGTGGCGAAGCCGGGTTGCACCCCTCCAACATCCACGACACGCCGTACGCGGTGGGCGCCCTCGACTTCACCGGCGACACGCCGATCATCCTGGGCCCCGACGGGCCGTCCCTCGGCGGGTTCGTCTGCCCCGCGGTGGTCGCCAGCGGCGAACTGTGGAAGCTCGGTCAGCTCCGCCCCGGCGACACCGTCCGCTTCGTACCGGTCAGGGAAGCCGAGGCCGCCGCCCTGGACGCCCGCCGTGCCTCACCCGCGCTGATCAGCGCGGGCGGAGACGGTGACGACGGCATACTCGGCCGCCTGGAGGCCACCGACGACCGCCCCAGCGTCACCTACCGCCGGGCCGGCGACGACAACGTCCTCGTCGAATACGGCCCCATGGTGCTCGATCTCGGCCTGCGGATGCGCGTGCACGCCCTGCAGGAGGCGCTCGCCGCGCACGCGCCCGACGGCATCGTCGACGTCACCCCGGGCATCCGCTCACTGCAGATCCACACCGACGCCCGCCGGCTGAAGGCCGGCGACCTCACCGTCCTGCTGCGCGAGCTGGAGGACGAAGTCGCGCCCACGAACGAGCTGGTGGTCCCCTCCCGCACGGTGCGGCTGCCACTGAGCTGGGACGATCCTGCGACCCGGCTCGCCATCGAGCGGTACATGGCGGGGGTGCGCGACGACGCCCCGTGGTGCCCGTGGAACATCGAGTTCATCCGCCGCGTCAACGGCCTGGAGACCGCCGACGACGTCTACCGCACCGTCTTCGACGCCTCCTACCTGGTGCTCGGCCTCGGCGACGTCTACCTCGGCGCCCCCGTCGCCACCCCGCTCGACCCGCGGCACCGCCTGGTGACCACCAAGTACAACCCGGCACGCACCTGGACCGCGGAGAACTCCGTGGGCATCGGCGGGGCCTATCTGTGCATCTACGGCATGGAGGGGCCCGGCGGCTACCAGTTCGTCGGCCGCACGGTGCAGATCTGGAACCGGTTCCGCAAGGGGGGACTGTTCGAGGACTCGCCGTGGGCGCTGCGCTTCTTCGACCGCATCGAGTGGTACCCCGTCACCGCGGAGGAACTGCTCGAACTGCGCGCCGAGACCGACGCCGGCCGCGGCGCCTTCCCGACCGAGGAGGGGGTTTTCTCGATCGCCGAGTACAACGCCTTCCTGTCCGCCGAGGCCGACTCGATCGCCGCGTTCCGGAAGCGGCAGAGCGCCGCGTTCGAGGCGGAGAAGGAGCGCTGGCGGGCCGCCGGCGAGTTCGACCGGGAGGACGACCCCGGAGCCGCGGCCGCGAGTGCCGTCGCGGTCACCGTCCCGGACGGCGCGGTCCCGGTCACCGCGCCGTTCACCGCCACCGTCTGGCAGACCGTCGCCGAGCCGGGCGCCGTCGTCGCCGAGGGTGACCCGATCCTCTCCCTGGAGGCGATGAAGATGGAGTCGAAGGTGAGCGCCCCCGCCGCCGGCACACTGCTGGAGATCTACGTGAAGCCCGGCGAACAGGTCGCCCCCGGCCAGGTCCTCGCGGCGGTGAGGGCATGAGTGCCGTGACACCGGCCGCACGCGTCGAGGCCGCCTACGACCGCATCGAGAGCGCCGGCCGGCCCGAGATCTGGATCCACCTCAGGCCCCGCGACGAGGTGCTCGCCGAGGCGGCCGGGATCGACCCGGCGCTGCCGCTGGCCGGCCTGGTGGCGGCCGTCAAGGACAACATCGACGTGGCCGGCCTGCCCACGACCGCGGGCGCCCCCTCGTACGCCTACCGGCCGGGGGCCGACGCGCCCGCGGTGGCGCGGCTGCGCGCGGCCGGCGCCGTGGTGCTCGGGAAGACCAACCTGGACCAGTTCGCCACCGGCCTGGTCGGCACCCGCAGCCCCTACGGCGCGGTCCGCAACGCCTGGGACACGGCCCGCATCTCCGGCGGGTCGTCCTCAGGCTCCGCAGTCGCGGTCGCTCTGGGCATCGCCGACCTCGCGCTCGGCACCGACACGGCCGGCTCCGGACGGGTGCCCGCCGCCCTCAACGGCATCGTCGGGGTCAAGCCCACCAAGGGTCTGGTGCCCGTGACCGGGGTGGTCCCGGCCTGCCACACCCTCGACTGCGTGACCGTCTTCGCCCGCGACCTGCGGCTCGCCCGCCTCGCCGCGGAGATCGCCGAGGGCCCCGACCCGGCCGACCCGCTTTCCCGCACCGGCCCCCAACTCCCGCCGCCACCCGCGCGCCCCAAGGTCGCCGTCCCGGCCCAAGAGCACCTGGAAGGTATGGCCGAAGGCTGGCGCGAGGCCTTCGGCGCCGCGGTCGCCCGCCTGGCGAGCACCGGGACGGAGATCGTCGAGGCCGACATCACCCCACTGCTTCAGGCCGCAGAACTGCTGTACGGCGGCGCGTTCGTCGCCGCGCGGTACGCCGCCGTGGGCGAGCACCTGGAGAAGCACCACGACCTGATCGGTACGGACCTCGACCCCACCGTCGCCTCCATCGTGCTGGCCGGCCGGGAGAAGACCGCCGCCGACTGGGTCGCGGACACCGCCCGGCTCGCCGCTCTCGGCGCCGCCGGACGCGCGGCCCTCGACGGCTGCGCCGCGCTCCTGACCCCGACCACCACCTGGCATCCCACCCTCGACGAGGTGGCGGCCGATCCGGTCGGCGCCAATGCCCGGATGGGGCGCTTCACCAACTTCGCCAACCTGCTGGACCACGCCTCGCTCGCCGTTCCCGCCGGGTTCGTGGACGGCCTGCCGTTCGGCGTGATGTTCACCGGCCCGGCGTTCTCCGACCGCGCCCTGGCCGCCCTGGCCGAGCGGCTCGCCACCCCAGGGGTCGATCTGTTCGTGGTGGGCGCCCACCTCACGGGGCAGCCGCTCAACTCGCAGTTGGTGCAGGCCGGCGGCACGCTGGTGGGCCCGGCGCGCACCGCCGGCGGCTATCGGCTGTACGCCCTGGCCACCGAACCGCCCAAGCCGGGCCTGGTCCGGGTGCCCGAGGGCGGTCCGGGCGCCGGCACCGGGCCGGGCCGGGGCCCCGTGGGCGGCGGGGCGGCAAGCGGTATCGAGGGCGAGATCTGGCGGCTGCCGGCTTCGGGGTTCGGGACGTTCACCGCCGCCGTTCCCGCGCCGATGACCATCGGCACCGTCGAGCTGGCCGACGGGCAGCAGGTCTGCGGCTTCCTCGTGGAGCCGTACGCCGTCGAGGGCGCGCCCGACATCACCCGCTTCGGCGGCTGGCGGGCCTACGCCGCGTCCGCGTGACCGTAGGGCGAGAGGGCCCTGGTGCCGAGCACGGCAGAGGTCCGCCACCAGGGTGGCAGGATGGGGCCATGTCGATCACGCGTCCCCGCCAGGGCAGGCCCCGGCACACGCCGCCGTCCGACCCTGGCACCTCGGCCCGGGAACAGATCCTCGACGCCGCCGGGGCGCTCTTCGTCGAACGCGGGATCGCCAGTACCAGCACCCGGATGATCGCCGAGCGGGTGGGCATCAGACAGGCCTCGCTCTACTACCACTTCGCCACCAAGGAGGAGATCCTCGCCGAGCTGCTGGCCACCTCCGTGCGGCCCAGTCTGCAGATGGTGGAGCGGATCCAGGCACTGGTGCCCGAGCCGGCGACTCCGGCCGCGGCGCTCTACGCGGTGGCCGCGATGGACGTACGCACCCTCAGCCGCACTCCGTACAACATCGGCAGCCTCTATCTGCTCCCGGAGGTACGGACCGAGCGGTTCGACGCCTTCCGCGCCGAGCGGGGCCGGCTGCAGGAGAGTTACGGCGCGCTCGGCGCCCTGGCGGCAGCCGAGGGTGTCGCCCGCACCCTGCCCGCCGAGCGGCTCGGCGAACTGCTGATCCAGTTGGTGGAGGTCGTCATCCAGATACGGCGTTCCCGTGAGCCGGAAGCGGCCGACACGGAGGGCATCGCGTCGTCGTGCCTGCGGCTGTGCGGGCTCGGCGAGTCGGAGGTGGCCGCCGCCAGGGATGAGTCACAGGTCCTGCTGAGCCGCCTGGAATGACCGGCGGCGCACCGGGCGCACCAGCACGGTGAGACTCGCGCAGGAAGTGATGCTGAAGCGGCTGCTCAGCTGAGCCGCCACGGGGCCCGCGGTCCACGTCTGCGCCGAGCTGGATGTACAGCTACGGGCGTCTCCGGGCCGCGCGTACTGCATGGCCGTCGACGTCGGTCGACGCCCGCGCGCCGCCCCGCCGTCGGCATGCGGTCCACGTTCAACCGTGCGCGACGCCGACCGCCTTGTCGGAGTGCCGCGCGTTCTGCGTGCTGATCCGGGACGCGTCCATCTGTGTCCGGGTGGCCCCCGTCGCAGCGGCGGCTCGCAGGTCTCCCTGATTACTTCCGCCCGCCCTACAACCCTCGGTGTCCCCCGTGAGTCTCCCTAGAGCCTCCCCCCGCTTCATTTCGCAAATGCCATCCGGCATTTGGCACACTCGGAGCGTTCATAGTGATAACCGGCATCAACGGCGTACGTATCCGCAGAGCCGCAGCTGTCGCCACAGGCGGCGCGCTGCTCGCGGGCGGCGCCCTGACCGCGCCCGCGCAAGCGGCGACCGCGCCCTCGGTCAGCGCCAAAGGCGCGTTCATGCTCAACAGCGCGACGGGCTCCACGCTCTACAGCAAGTACGCCGACACCAAGCGGCCCATGGCGAGCACTACCAAGATCATGACGGCTCGCGTCGTGCTGAGCACCGCCGACCTGAACCTCGACCGGAAGGTCACCATCAAGCAGGCTTACCGGGACTACGTCACTGCCAAGGGTGCGAGCACCGCGGATCTCAAGACCGGTGACAAGGTCACCATCCGCCAGTTGCTCCATGCGATGCTGCTGCCGTCCGGCTGCGACGCCGCGATGGCCCTCGCGGACACGTTCGGCACCGGTACGACCATCTCGGCGCGGACCAAGTCGTTCATCAGCAAGATGAACGCCAAGGCGGACACCCTCGGCCTGACCAACACGCACTTCGACTCGTTCGACGGCAACTCGACGCAGAACACGAACTACACGACGCCGCGCGACCTCGCCAAGCTCGCGCGCAGCGCGATGAAGTACTCGACGTTCGCGGGCATCGTGAAGAAGCCCAAGACGGTCCAGTACGCGACGACCAGCACCGGCGGCACCCGCACGTACACCTGGTACAACACCAACCAGCTGCTGGGCTCGTACAGCGGCGCGATCGGGGTGAAGACGGGTACCAACACGCCGTCCGGCCCGTGCCTCGTCTTCGCCGCGACCCGCAACGAGAAGACGGTCATCGGCGTGCTCCTCAACGACCAGTACCGCTACACGGACGCCGCCAAGTTGCTGGACTACGCCTTCGGCACCAGCTCGGCGAGCACCATGCGGCTGCGCACCCTGCCGACGGGCGCACAGAGAGACTGACCTGGGCTGACGCGCACTCGAACGAACGCGCGGCAGTGTTCACCGTGGGGGCCGGCCCCCACGGTGAACGAGGCCGGCCGGTCGCCGGTCTGCTGAGTGTCTACTTCTCCCAGATCCTGCGGTAAGCCTCGCGGCAGCCCTCCGAGTCCCAGGACAGTGCGCCGCCGCTGGTTGCGGCGGTGGTGACGTGGACGGGGGCGATGTATCCGCTGGCCGGCTTGCCGGCGAAGGAACGGTTGAACTCGGTCGCCATGGGCTTCGGCCGCATCACCATCGACCCGACGCTCAAGCTCCCCGTCAACGCCTTCGACGGGCAGGTCGAGCACGACCTCGACGAGGTGCGGTGGGCACTGGACATCGCCGAGCACGATCCGCTGATCGTCTTCGACGCACGGAAGACGGGCTCGGTCCGCGACGCGCTGCTGGTCGTACTGGAAGTCGCCCTGGCCCGGGCCGAAGCGGCCGTGGCGCCCTGAACGTGAACGCCCCCAGTCGCCCGAGCCGGAGGCGTACGGCTCGCTGTGTGCGCCGCCTCGTACGCCGGAGCCGGCCCGAGCGATGAGGTGGGCGATGCCAGGGCCCCGCGTGAGCCCTGTCTCACCTGGGCAGCGCCACTTGGCTATGCAACGAGTTGCATATGAGGATCGAGGCATGGCGCTCGAGCACGCGATCCTCGTCTCCCTGCTGGAGAAGCCGGGCTCCGGTTATGAGCTGGCCCGGCGGTTCGAGCGGTCCATCGGACACTTCTGGACCGCCACGCACCAGCAGATCTACCGCGTTCTCAAGCGCATGGAGAGCGAGGGACTGCTCGCCGTCCGTGAGCTGTCGCAGCAGAGCCGACCGGACAAGAAGGAGTACTCCGTCGTCGGCCCCGGCCGCGCCGCCCTCTCTCAGTGGCTGCACGAATCGATCCAACCCGAGAGCATGCGGCACGAGCTCGCCGTGAAGATCCGCGGTGCGGCCTTCGACGACCCGTCTGTGCTGATCCGTGAGGTCGAACGGCACCGCCAGGTGCACATCGACCGGCTCGCGCACTATCTGGCCGGGGAGCTGCGCGATTTCACCGGCCCGGCGGCTCCCGCCCCGCTCGACGCCGGTCAGGAACTGCAGCATGTCGTGCTGCGCGGCGGCATCGCGTACGAGCGGATGACGATCGCCTGGCTCGACGACGTACTCGCCACCCTCCGCCGGCTCGGCACGGCACCCCCGCACGCCTGACCTGGCGGCCACCGCCGCCCGCACCCCGCGACTTTCAGACCTGCACCCTCCACCCTCAACCCTCGGAAGGCGGCCCCCCCATGGCGGACCCTCTCCTCTTCAACCCCCGTACCTACGACCCGGCGCAGTTCGACCCCGAGACCCGCAGGTTGCTGCGTGCCACCGTCGACTGGTTCGAGGACCGCGGCAAGCGCAGGCTCATCGAGGACTACCGCTCCCGCGCCTGGCTGGCGGACTTCCTCGCGTTCGCAGCCAAGGAGGGGCTGTTCGCCACCTTCCTCACCCCGGCGTCCGCCGCCGGACACAAGGACCAGCGCTGGGACACGGCCCGGATCGCCGCCCTCAACGAGATCCTCGGGTTCTACGGTCTCGACTACTGGTACGCATGGCAGGTCACCATCCTCGGCCTCGGACCGGTCTGGCAGAGCGACAACGCCGTGGCGCGTACCCGCGCGGCGGAACTCCTCGCCCAGGGTGAGGTGTTCGCCTTCGGTCTCTCCGAGAAGACCCATGGCGCCGACATCTACTCCACCGACATGCTGCTGACGCCGGACGGCAACGGCGGCTTCAGGGCGACGGGTTCCAAGTACTACATCGGCAACGGCAATGCCGCCGGGCTCGTCTCGGTCTTCGGCCGACGCGCCGACATCGAGGGCCCGGACGGCTACGTCTTCTTCGCCGTCGACAGTCGCCACCCGGCCTATCACCTTGTCAAGAACGTCGTGGACTCCTCGAAGTACGTCAGCGAGTTCCGCCTCGAGGACTACCCGGTGGGCCCGGACGACGTCCTACACACGGGCCGCGCCGCCTTCGACGCCGCCCTCAACACCGTCAACGTCGGCAAGTTCAACCTCTGCACCGCCTCGATCGGCATCTGCGAGCACGCGATGTACGAGGCGGTGACCCACGCGCAGCATCGCATCCTGTACGGCCGCCCCGTCACCGCCTTCCCGCACGTGCGCCGCGAGCTGGCCGACGCGTACGTCCGCCTGGTCGGCATGAAGCTGTTCAGCGACCGCGCCGTCGACTACTTCCGCTCCGCCTCGCCGGACGACCGCCGTTACCTGCTCTTCAACCCGATGACGAAGATGAAGGTGACCACGGAGGGCGAGAAGGTCATCGACCTGATGTGGGACGTGATCGCCGCCAAGGGCTTCGAGAAGGACACCTATTTCGCCCAGGCCGCCGTCGAGATCCGGGGGCTGCCCAAGCTCGAGGGCACGGTCCACGTCAACCTCGCGCTGATCCTCAAGTTCATGCGCAACCACCTCCTGCGTCCGGCCGAGTTCGCGGCCGTACCGACCCGCCTTGACGCGGCCGACGACACGTTCCTCTTCGAGCAGGGACCGGCCCGTGGCCTCGGCTCCGTACGCTTCCACGACTGGCGCCCGGCCTACGACGCATACGCCGGCGTGCCGAACGTCGCCCGCTTCCGGGAGCAGGCCGACGCCCTGTGCGAGTTCGTCGCCACCGCGGCCCCCGACGAGGAGCAGAGCCGTGACCTCGATCTTCTTCTCGCCGTCGGCCAGCTTTTCGCGCTGGTGGTGCACGGCCAGCTGATCCTGGAGCAGGCCCGCCTGACGGACCTGGACGAGGATGTGCTCGACGAGCTGTTCTCCGTCCTCGTCCGCGACTTCTCGGCCTTCGCCGTCGAACTGCACGGCAAGGACTCCGCCACTGCGGATCAGCAGCGCTGGGCGCTCGGTGCCGTCCGGCGTCCCGTCGTCGACGAAGCGCGTTCGGGGCGCGTCTGGGAGCGTGTGGAGGCGCTGTCCGGGGCGTACGAGATGGCGCCGTGACAGTCCGCCCAGAGGGTTCGTCGACATGTGACGGTCAGGGCCCCCGGGAGCAGTGACGCTCGCACCGTGGCCTTCTGCGCGCCCTGCCGCGCGGAGGGCCACACGTCAGCACCTGATCGCCGACGCCTTTATGTCAGGGTTTCGGGTCGGCTGCCTCTTCGTCCGGCGGCGTGTCCGCGTCGGCCGGTGCCGGGACGGGCTGCCGGCTGACCTCGGGCAGGGCCTGTTCGGCCCAGATCACCTTGCCCTGCGGGGTGTACCGGGTGCCCCAGCGCTCAGCCATCTGCGACACCAGGAACAGGCCCCGGCCTCCCTCGTCCGTCGTCGCGGCGTACCGCAGATGCGGTGAGGTGCTGCTGCCGTCGGCCACCTCGCAGATCAGCGTGCGGTCGCGGATCAGCCGCACGTGGATCGGCCCGGCGCTGTAGCGGATGGCGTTGGTGATGAGCTCGCTCAGGATCAGCTCCATGGTGAAGCCGAACTCTGACAGGCCCCATGCTTCGAGCCGTCGGGACACGGCGTCGCGCATACCCGAGACGGCGGCCGGGTCCGCTGGTACGTCCCAGTCGGCGATGCGGTCGCGGGGCAGTACCCGAGTGCGGGCGACGAGCAGGGCGACGTCGTCCTTGGGACGATCGGGGAGCAGGCTGTCCAGCACGTCCTGGCAGGTCTCCTCGGGCGGCCGGCCGGAGTGCCCCGTCAGCGTGTCGCGCAGAATGTCCATTCCCACGTCCACGTCGCGTCTGCGGTCCTCGATGAGTCCGTCGGTGTACAGGACGAGCTGGGTCCCCTCCGCGAGGCACAGCTCCGCGGTCCGGAACGGCATGCCGCCGAGGCCCAGGGGCGGACCGGCCGGCACGTCCGGGAAGGTGACGGTTCCGTCGGGCTGGACCAGCGCGGGCGCCAGATGCCCCGCACGCGCCATGACGTAGTGGCGCGTCACGGGGTCGTAGATCCCGTACAGGCAGGTGGCGCCCACGACGCCCGCCGCGCTCTCTGCCGTCTCGTTCTGGTCGATGCGCCCGACCAGGTCGTCCAGATGGCTCAGCAGCTCGTCGGGTGGCAGATCGAGGGCGGAGAAGTTGTGCACCGCGGTGCGCAGCCGTCCCATCGTGGCGGCGGCGTGCAGGCCGTGGCCGACCACATCGCCGACGGCCAGTGCCACCCGGCTCCCCGGCAGGGGAATCACGTCGAACCAGTCTCCGCCCACGCCCGACTGGGCGGGGAGGTAGCGGTAGGCGATGTCGAGGGCGTTCTGCTCCGGCATGGCCTGGGGCAGCAGGCTGCGCTGGAGGGTGACGGCCAGAGCGTGCTCGCGGGTGTAACGGCGGGCATTGTCGATGCTTATCGCGGCACGGGCCACCAGCTCCTCCGCCAGCGACAGATCCTCTTCGTCGAAGGGCTCATGCGGGTGCGCGCGCCAGAAATTGGCCATGCCCAGCACGACGCCACGGGCCTGGATGGGGGCGCTGATGAGGGAGTGGATGCCGTGGTCGATGATCGCCTTGGCGCGCTCGGGGTCCTGCACGCGCCAGCCCGTGGCGGTCGGCAGATCGCTCACCAACTGGGAGCGGCCGCTGCCGTAGCCGCGCGCCTGGGGCGTGGAGGGAAGGTAGTCGAAAAGCCGGCCCTGTTCGGAGAGCGGATGGTCGTCCTGAATGCCGCACACGGCCGCGCGTCGCATGTCCGTCGCCGTGAGGGCCGGCTCCTCGCCGTGCAGGACGGCGTCGGCCAGGTCCACGGTGACGAAGTCCGCGAAGCGAGGGATCGGGACCTGCGCCAACTCGTCGGCGGTGCGCAGCACGTCCAGGGTGGTACCGATGCGGAGTCCGGCGTCGTACAGCAGCCTGAGCCGCTCGCGTGCCACCTCCGCCCTGCCGGTCACCGCCTGCAGCTCGGTGGAGTCGCGCAGTGTCACCACCGTTCCCTCGGGGCCTCCCCCGAAGCCCGTGGGCCGCTGGTTGATGGCGAGCAGCCGCTCGCCCGCGAGGTGCACCTCGTCGGTGGCCTCGCGTCCGGAGGCGAGCAGCGCCTTCGTCTCGGGATCGAGGCCCGGCAGCTCCGAGACGCGCTGCCCCTCGACGTCGGGGGGCAGCTCCAGCAGGCGTCTGGCCTCGTCGTTCGCCAGCATCAGCTGCCCGTCGGCGGCCACGATCAGTACCCCTTCGCGAACGGAGTGGAGCACCGTGTCGTGGTGCTCGTACATCAGGGTCATCTCGTCCGGAGCCAGGCTGTGTGTCTGGCGTCGCAGCCGCTTGCCCACCAGCGCCGTCACACCGATGGACAGCGCGAGCGCCACGGCCCCGGCGCCCAGGATGATCGGCAGTTGCCGGGCCAACTGACTTTCGACGTTCTCGACCTTCATCCCGGCCGAGACCAGGGCCACCACCTGGCGGTCGGTGTTCTCGATCGGCACCGTGGCCTGCACCTCGCGACCGAGCGGGCCGTCGACGCTCTCCACGTAGACCTTCCCCGCAAGCGGCGGCCCGATCTCGCCCACGAACCGCTTTCCGATTCGGTCCGGCAGGGGGTGCGTGTACCGGATGCCCTCGGTGTCCATGACCACGATGAAGTCGACGCCGGCGGCCCGTCGTGCCGCCTCGGTGAGCGGCTGGAGAATCTTGCTCGGATCCGGGGTCTGCAATGCCGCCAGGACGCCTGGTGAGTGCGCGTAGGTCTGTGCCACGGCCGTGGAGCGTCGCCTGGCCTCGGCACTGGAGTCCCGCTCCGACTGCAGGATGAGAGCGAAGACGCCGCAGGTCACGAGCAGCACTACCAGAGCCACCTGGAAAACCAGCACCTGCCCGGCCACGCTCCGCGTGCCCTTGCTGAGGAGGCGCTTGACTGATGGGTGTCGAAAACGGGCGAAAGGATTCGCCATGCGACCTTTTTAACATCGGTGATCCCACGTGACCAGGGCTGGGCCGATCCGCGCCCGGCTGACCTCGGGCTGCCCGGGCGGCATGCGCTGCATGGCCTCGGCTCCTCCGGGCGTGGCCGTCCGGCGCGCGCTTCCCGTGTACGGCGCGTGATCCTTCCGTGCTCGATGTCTAATTAGGCCGATATGATGCACTTTGTGATCATGTCTGCACGGTTGTGGCGCCGTCGCCCCGCCTACAGCGGTCGATGGGAAGCCGCCCGGCTGTCACCCCTCATCCTGACCGCCCTCATCGCCGGCCTGGCGTTCTCCACGCCCAGGGAGATCGCCTTCAGCCGCCTCCTGCCCGCCGCGCCCGCCCTTGCCGCCGCGATGTGGCCCGTGCTCCCCACGATCCTGTTGGGGGCGCTCTGCCTGCTGCTCATGATCGTCCTCAGCTTCTTCCACACCGATCTGGGGACGCAGTACACGGCGGCCGCGATCGTCGCGGTCACCCTGGCGGCCGCATACGGGAGTCATGTCCGACTTCAGCGTGAGGAAATGCTCTTCCAGATCCGGCTCGTCGCCGACGCAGCCCAGAAGGTGCTGCTGCGCCCGCTGCCACGCCGCATCGAGGGCGTCGAGATCGAGTCGCTGTACCTGGCGGCCCAGGAGCAGGCCCGGATCGGCGGCGACTTCTATGAGGCGATCGGTACACCGCACGGGGTCCGGCTGCTCATCGGCGACGTACGGGGAAAGGGCCTGTCCGCAGTGGGGGCGGCCTCGGCGGTGATCGGTTGCTTCAGAGAAGCCGCTTACGACGAGCCCGACCTGCAGGGCATCATCCACCGCCTCGAGACCGCCGTCACGCGCCACAGCACTGCGTTTCCGGCCCCGGACCAGCCCGAGCACTTCGCCACTGCTCTCCTCGCCGAGATCCCGCACGACGGCGGCTGCGTACGACTTCTCAACTGCGGGCATCCCCCGCCGCTGATCGCGCATCAGGGGAAGGTCCGGATCCTGGTCCCGACCATCGCCTCCCCGCCCCTCAACCTCGCAGGGCTCATCGGTGACCGTTACTGGGTCGACGTCGTCGCCTTCGCCCCGGGGGACCAGCTGCTGCTCTACACGGACGGCGTATCGGAGGCCCGGGACCACGCGGGCGAGTTCTTCCCGCTGCCGGACTGGATGCGGCGGCAGGGCCTGGAACAGCCCCGCGAGCTGCTCGACCAACTGCACCGGGCTCTGCTGCAGCACAGCGGCGGAAGACTCGACGACGACATCGCGGCCCTCGCGCTGAGGTCCTCCGACGCGCGGGACCGGGGAACCGTCGGCATCGAGGGCTGAGCCCTTCGTGTCCGCATGCCGGAAAACTGCTGGCGAAGGACGTGACCTGCGAGGCGACGGCCGACTCGAACGCGGAGGCACGGAAGAACCAGAAGCGGGACGTGCTCCCCGGCTCTCCGCTCCCGGAGCGCGCCCCGGACCGTTTCTGAGCCCGGTCGCACGGCCCATGGCCGCATGACCCATGGCCGCATGACCCATGGCCGCACGACCCATTGAAGGCGGGGCGGGACTTTCTGGCGGGGTCCCGCCCCTCGTGCGACGGTCCGGTCTGTGTGAGTCCGCCTCCCCACCCGGAGAGGTGACGTCACCACCGAGGCCGACGGCCCTGGGTGAATCGATGCCTCTGTCTGCGGCTCGTCGCGCACGGAGGGCACGAGCGGAGCGTGCGCCGGGAGGGGCGCCTCTACCGTCCGATGAGCCGCTGTTCGAGGTCGCGCAGGTCCTTGCGGAGGGAGGAGCGGACCTGGCGGGCCACGAGCGGCGCGGCCAGCCGGTAGAAGCCGCCTTCGCCGCCGCGGACGCGAATGCGGGCGCGTGTGCCCCGTGCGTCCGGCTCGAAGGCGTACGTCACGTGCATGGGCATCGGGCCGGCCACGGAGATCATGTCCAGCAGGTGGGGCGGTTCGTACGCGGCCACCCGCAGGACGTAGTCGATGCGCCGGCCGAGGAAGAAGGCCGTCCGGGTGATCTCGGCGTCCACGCCGAAGCCACCCGCATCCGCCTCCCGGGTCAGCTCCGCGGTGCGGATGCCCTGGGTCCACTCGGCGTCATGGCGCCAGTCCATGGCGTACTCGGCCACCCGTTCGGGCGGGAGCGGGATCACGCGCTCCACGGACACGTCGATCGTCATCGCGCTGCCGCCTTGTCCTTGGCCTGCCGGGTCCGGGGCCCGCCGCTGTCTCCAGGATCCTCGGTGGCGGAGGTGGGCGCCCGACGGGCAGGCCGGACGCGGTTCGATCGAGGGCAGCGTCCGGAGCCCCACCGTCGTGCGTACGCGTACTCAGTCGTGCCCGCGCGGCCGCCGGTTCCTGCGGTCGGCCGCCGTGGGAGGGTCCCTTCATGTCCGCCTCAACACCCGTCCGCCAAGGGCCGCTTGCCGCTGTCGCCCTGGTTCTCGTCGCCGCCCTCTCCGCATGCGATGACCTGCACGCCCCGGAGGTGACGGCCCGGGCCACCGCTCCCAGTGCGTCCTTCGGGGCCTCGCCGTACGTGGAGCCGGGGGCCGGTGACGGGGCACCGCACTACAACGAGAACAACGCGTACCGTCGATCGCGCGAGATGGCTCCCGCCCACGCGAAGGACGCCGAGCGGGAGGCCAGGCGCATCCGGCCGGTGCTCGAGCGGCTGTGGGAGCAACGGAAGTGGGACCCGGCGACGGTGCGGACGGCCCTGCTGCGGCTCGGCTACGAGGAGGAGCGCGTCACCAAGGACGGCAAGCGGCTCGGTGGGACGCTCACCGTCACCGGGATGTCCCCGCGCTGGAAGGACGACGGTTACGTGACGCCCGCAGGGGCACGGGTCGCGCTGCGCGTCCATGACGACGGGCCCGCTGCCCGTCGGCTCGGTGAAGTCCAGCCTGGGGCATCTGGAACCCGCCGTGGGCATGGCGGGCCTGCTCAAGGTCCTGCTCCGGCCGGGCACCGACGTGGCGGGCGTCGGCCGCTGCCGCTGGAGCCGCGCCCGCCGTCTGCTGTCCGCCCTGGTCATCGCCCATATCACCCGTCTCGTACCGGCCGACGCCGGTCCCGGAAGGCCGCGCGGACCTGCTGCGTGAACTGGCCGCTATGCCCCCCGACGAGGCCCGGGCCGCGATCACCGGGACCGTGACCCGGCTGCTCGCCGCCGTCCTGCACAGCGACCCCGAGGAGCTGGACCCCGCCCGGCCCGTGACCGACTTCGGCCTCGACTCGCTGCTGAGCACCGAGTTCCTGGTGCGCGCCGGCGAGCACTTCGACGTCCGCCTGGCGGCCACCGAATGATGGGAGGTGACCGCACGCTGACTACTTCGCACCACTGGTGCACGGCAGGCTGGAACTCCCCTGAGGGGTGTCCGCGCGGGCCGTCTCCCCGAGGGCGAGGAGACGGCCCGCGTCGCCTTCAGAGCACCTCGGCCCGCCCCGTGGTGTCGTCGAGGAACCCGCCCGACTGGTGCTGCCACAGCTTGGCGTAGGCGCCGTCGGTCGCGAGCAGTTCCTGGTGCGTGCCCTGCTCGACGATCCGTCCGCGGTCGAGGACGACGAGCTGGTCCATGGAGGCGACCGTGCTCAGCCGGTGCGCCACCACCAGCGCGGTCCGCCCGTCCATGAGCCGCCACAGCGCCTCCTGCACGAGGAGTTCGCTCTCCGAGTCCAGGGCGCTGGTCGCCTCGTCGAGCAGCAGGATCGGCGCGTCGCGCAGGATCGCACGGGCGAGAGCGACGCGCTGGCGCTGACCGCCGGACAGCTTGATGCCGCGCTCGCCCACCAGGGTGTCGAAGCCGTCCGGCAGCGCGTCGGCGAACTCCGTGACGTGGGCCGCCTCGGCCGCGCGGCGGATCTCGGCCTCGGTGGCGTCCGGCCGGGCGAACGCGATGTTGTCCCGCAGGGTGCGGTGGAACATCGCCGGGTCCTGCGGCACGTACGCGATCTGGCCGCGCAGGTCGGCCTGGCGCAGCCGGCTGATGTCCTGACCGCCCACGAGGATGCGGCCGCCGTCGATGTCCGTCATCCGCAACAACAGCCGTGTGAGGGAGGTCTTGCCGCCGCCGGACCGGCCGACCAGGCCGACCCTCGCCCCGCTCGGCACGTCCAGGTCGAGACCCTCGAAGAGCGGCCTGCCGCCCCGGTGGGCGAAGGTCACCTTCTCGAAGCGGATGCCGGCGGACCGGGGCCGCAGCGGCTCCGGCGACGGCGGATCGAGCACGGTGGGAGGCGTCAGGAGCAGCTCGGTGAACTGCGCGGCCTCCGTCATCGAACTCTCCAGGCGGCGGTAGATCTGGTTGAACTCGAACATGATCCGGGTCGCGTTGCTGTAGTAGGTGAAGGCGACCACGATCGCCTCCACACCGTTGCCGCTCCCGGCGAGCGTGACCGCGAGCAGCAGACCCATGGCGTTGGTCAGCACCGACATCGGCGCGACCAGCGTGTCGATGCGGAGGTTGCCGTAGTCCCACGACCGCAGCGTGAGCCGGCGCGACGTGGCGACCCGGGAGCGGTGCTCGGCGGCCTCGCGCTCCTCCGCGGCGAACGCCCGCACCGTGTCCATGTTCATCAGGCTGTCGGCGACGTGGCCCGACACCCGGGCGATCGCCTCCTCACGCAGGTCGACCAGCGCCTGGCGGCGCCGGATCAGAGGCACGACCAGCGCCCCGGTCAGCGCGATCATCACCAGCAGTCCGACCACGAGGAGGGGTTCGTAGCGCCACAGCACCACGGCCCCGAACGCCAGCGGCACGAAGCTGCCCACGATCTGGAACGTCAGCGTGTCCACGAACTGCTCGAAACGCGAAGCGAAGCTCAGGACGCGCTTGGTCAGCGAACCGGCGAAGTTGTCGTGGAAGAACGCGGCGTCCTTGGCGAACAGCTCGTCCATCCCGATCACGTACAGATGCTCGATGCCGAGGGCGTCGAGGCGGTTGAGGCAGTGCAGAGCCACGCGCCACAGTGCCTCGGCGAACAGCAGGACCCCGACGAAGCCGAGGACGTACGGCAGTGCCGAGTCGACCGTGACGTCCCTGTCGTCGGCGATGCCGCCGACGAGCTTGGCGACGATCAGCGGCGCGACGTAGTTGATTCCGATGTTGCCCAGCGCCATGAGCAGCATGGCGGGTGCCGTCAGCCGGCGGAGCCGGGACAACTCCCGTCCGTAGTAACGAAGTGCGAGAAGTACCGAGCGTTTGCCCGGCTGAACCCTGCGCGATCCAGGCGTATCCATCCCACCCCTGTGTCGTTCTGTGGCCGCCCGCCACGCGCGCATGTGCGGGCAGGGGCCATCGCCGCAACGGATGTGTGGAGATTCGGGTCGAGTCCGGAAGTCTCCCGCGACGGCGACCGCGGCGTCCAAGCGTTTTCCGGCCGGGCGGTGGTGCGCAGGGAGCGCCAAGAGGCACGGTCGGCGGACTCGGGGCGGTCGGGGCGGCGGTGCGGGGCCCGCCGGGCGGTTCAGGACGTGTGTGCGCGGGGGTGTGCCGGTAACGCCACCCCCGCATCAAGCTGGTCTACGCGTCGGTCACCCTGGTCTCCAGTGGGCTGGAGGCCGGCGCGGTCATCGCCGCCGACCGCGCGATCGATCCGACATGTTCTTCCCGCTCAGCCCAGGTAGATCGGCACCTTCGGGGCCAGATCGCCCAGTTCGGCCTGCTCCGCGTCGCTCGGAGCCCGCCGTCCCGTGCCCACCAGCAGCGCGTCAGCGTCGGAGAACGACGGGGGGAACGCGCTCCCGGCGATCTGCTCCAGCATCTCGCGGGACCGGGCGAGTCCCTGCGCGGGCGGCGGCGCGGCGTCGGGGAGGTGGGCGATCAGGTCGAGGTGGTGCAGCGTCCACTCCATGACGTACGTGGAGAGGTAGTCGCCCACGGTGAGAACCTCGTCGCGGGTGCCGACCCTGAGACCGGGGTCGGCGAGCTCCGCCGCACGGCCCGCGGCGGAGCCGATGTCGTCCAGGTGGAACTTGAGCAGATGCGGTTCCCCGTACGCGGCGGCCAGCCGGACGGTCAGCGCGTCGAGCGGGTCGTCTCCGGTCGGCGGCGCGTCGGAGATCTCCCAGTAGGTCAGCGCGTCACGGGTCGGTTCCCCGTCGGCGGGGGTGGCGAGGGTGATCAGGACGTCCTGCGCGTCGATGACCAGATGGCACACCAGGTCCCGCACCAGCCAGCCGGTACAGCCGGACGGCCGTGCGAAGTCCTCGTCGGACAGGCCGGCGACCGCCGCGCGCAAGGCCGTCCAGGAGCTTGAGAAGAGATCCACACCGGCAACGTAGGCCGTGCCGCGCGGGCGGACAAGCGTATTGCGGACGGCGGGACCGCCCGCGCGGCAGCGCCGTCCGGCACGACTGTTGACGCCGGCCCGGCCGGCGCGCCACGGTGAGTAACGCGGTAAGCGCGGTGCATCACCGAAGCCTGGGATCCGAAGGTGGTGAGCATGGCCGTCATGGGGAGGCCCGGAACGCCGGCCACGACGGGCGAGTCCGTGGAGCGCCTCGTCTCGCCGGTCAACTCGCACACCGAGTGGGGTCCGCTGGAGGAGATCGTCGTCGGGCGTCTCGAGGGCGCGACGATCCCCTCGGACCACCCGGTGGTGAGCTGCAACGTGCCGCTCTGGGCCGGGCGGTTGCAGGGACTTGCCGCCGGCTTCCGGTATCCGCGCGTGCTCGTCGAGGAGGCGCAGCAGGAGATCGACGGGTTCGTCGCCCTGCTGGAGTCCCTCGGCGTCACGGTCAGGCGGCCGGACGTGGTCGACCACCGGCGCCGCTTCGGCACCCCCGACTGGTCCTCCCGGGGCTTTTGCAACTCCTGTCCGCGCGACAGCATGCTCGTGATCGGCGACGAGATCATCGAAACGCCGATGGCCTGGCCGTGCCGGTACTTCGAGACCCACTCCTACCGTCCGCTCCTCAAGGACTACTTCCGCCGTGGCGCACGCTGGACGGCGGCACCCAAGCCGCAACTCACTGACGAACTGTTCGATCCGGACTTCCAGGTCCCGAAGGACGGCGAGCCCATGCGGTACATCCTCACCGAGTTCGAGCCGGTCTTCGACGCGGCGGACTTCGTACGGGCCGGGCGGGACCTGTTCGTCACGCGCAGCAACGTCACCAACCGGATGGGCATCGACTGGCTGCGCCGCCATCTCGGGCCGGGGTACCGCATCCACGAGGTCGAGAGCCGCTGCCGCACGCCCATGCACATCGACACGACGTTCGTCCTGCTCGCGCCCGGAAAGGTGCTGGTCAACCCCGAGTACATCGACGTCGACCGGCTGCCCGGCATCCTGAGCTCCTGGGACGTCCTGGTCGCCCCCGAGCCCGACCCGATCGACGAGACGCTGCTCAAGGTCACGTCGATGTGCGGCAAGTGGCTCAGCATGAACGTGCTCATGATCGACGAACGGCGGGTGATCGCGGAGCGGCACCACACCGGCATGCTGCGCGCCCTGGAGAAGTGGGGCTTCGAGCCGATCCCGTGCGACCTGCTGCACTACGCGCCGTTCGGCGGCTCGTTCCACTGCGCGACGCTCGACATCCGGCGCCGCGGCTCACTCGAGTCCTACTTCGACTGACCGAGGCCACTCCGCCGACTCATGCTGTGCGGGCTGTAGGAGAGCGCCGCCGCCACCAGTGGACGGATCTCCTGGTCCGACACGGATCCGCCGCCCGCCCAGGCCGGCCGGATGGGGCAACAACTGACGCACCCCCTGGCCGTCGCCGCGCGGAACACCGCTCTCCGGCCGGCCCTCTCCCGCGCGACCGTCCGCACCATCCTGAGGCATGCCGACTGGACACCACCTGCCCTGCGCTGACGGCACGACGAAGAGGGCCGCTTCAGCCTCCGGTGCCTCTCAGTCCCCGACGCCCCTCGGCCTCGGGGCCCTCAGCCTCTGGGACCCCTCAATCGCAGGGCGTCCCTCAGCCTCCGGGGCCCCTCAGCCTCCGAGGCCCCTCAATCGCAGGGCGTCCCTCAGCAGCCGGGCGCCCGTCAGCAGCCGGGCGCCCGTCAGCCGCCGGGCGCCCGGCGGGCTCCCGCGTCCCTCAGCGCCTGGCACCCCTCAGAGACCAGGCGCGCCCAGCCGTCCGGCCGCGAGGGCGGCGAGTTCCGCAGGCGTACGCGGCCCCGGCTCCGTGCCCGTCAGCCACCCCTGCGCGCGCAGGAGGTCCGCGGCGGCGGCTCCCCACGGCAGTCGCAGGCCCGCCTCCCGGAGGAGGTCGGGGCGGGCCAGTGCCACGGGAGCGGGCCCGGTGCGGACTCCGGACGGGGTGAGGAGCGCCGCGTCGTCGGCCCAGCGCAGCGCGAGGTCGACGTCGTGGGTGGCCATCACCACGGTGGTGCCGGCCTCACGGAGCTCGTCGAGCGTGGTGAGGAGCCGTTCCTGGCCGTCAGGGTCGAGCCCGGCCGTCGGTTCGTCGAGGATGAGGACACGGGGCCGCATGGCGACCGCGCCCGCGATGGCGGTGCGTTTGCGCTGCCCGTAGGAGAGCAGATGGGTGGGCCGGTCGGCCAGGGCGGTGATGTCCAGGGCGGCGAGCGCCTCCGCCACCCGCGCCCGCACCTCCGCGTCGTCCAGGCCGAGGTTCAGCGGCCCGAACGACACGTCCTGTTCGACGGATGCCGCGAAGAGCTGGTCGTCCGGGTCCTGCACCACCAGCTGGACGGTCGTCCGCAGCCGGGTCAGGCCCTTGCGGTCGTACGCCACCGGTTGCCCGTCGACCGTCAGCCGGCCCTCGCGGGGCCGCAGTCCGCCGCTGAGGAGCCGCATCAGCGTGGTCTTGCCGCTGCCGTTGCGGCCGAGCAGCGCGAGCGCGCGCCCCTCGCGGATCTCGAAGTCGAGGCCGCTGAGCACGGCCGGGCCGTCCTCGTAGGCGAAGGACGCGCCCCGCAGGGCGACGAGGGCGGGCTCGCTCATGTCAGCGGCCTTTCCAGTACGAAGGTGAGGACGGCCAGCGCCGCGAGGAGCACGCAACTGGCCGTCGTGAAGCGGACGGAGACCCGGGCCTCGGGCACCAGGACGCGCAGGGTGCCGTCGTAGCCGCGCCCGGCGAGACCGGCCTGGAGACGGACCGCCCGGTCGAAGGCCCGGACGAACGCGGTGGCGCCGAGACCCCCAAGGGACCGCCAGGCCGCGGCCCGCGTGGTGTGCCCGAGCCGGGCGGCCTGCGCGTCACGGACCCGGCGCACGGAGTCCAGCAGCAGGAAGCTCATCCGGTACGTCACGAGCGCCACGTCGACGACCGGCGCGGGCACCCCGGCCCGGACCAGCCGCGGCAGCAGGTCGGACATGGGCGTGGTGAACGCGAACAGCAGCACCCCCAGGGAGGCCGCCGAGGTGCGCAGCAGCAACTCCCCGGCCCGGACCGGCCCGTCATCGGCGAGGGAGACGAAGCCGCCCGGCCCGCCGACCTGCACGAGGAGCGTCAGCGCGCCGGTCACGCAGAAGCCCAGCGGCACCCGGTAGGCGCGCCACAGCCGGAGCCAGGGCACGCCCGCCGGACCCAGCAGCACCACCAGGGCGGCCAGCAGCACCAGAGCCGCCCCCGGCCAGGGCGGCAGCGAGATCGCCAGGAGGGTCAGACCCAGCCCGAGCACGGCCTTGTCCACGGGATGGCGGCGGCGCCAGCGACTGCTGTGCGCGGCCGCGTCGATCGGCAGCACGCGGCTCAGGCCCCTTCGGCCGTGGACTCCTCGGCGGCACTGTCCACCGGGTTCCCGGAGTCCCGCTCCCGCTCCAGCGCCCGTCGTTCACCCTGCCGCCTGCCCCGGCGCAGTCCGAAGTAGTAGGCGAGGACACCGGAGCCGAGGGCCGCCTGGAGGGAGAACAGCGCCGACTCGATCTCACCGGACGGCGGTTCGTACAGGGGCGAGAACCAGGGCTTGTAGTCCGGCTCGATCTCGGTGATCGCCGTCTCCGCCTCGCCGTCGGAGCCCGTGAACGGTTCCTTCTTGTGGTCGCCGAGGCCGAGCGCGAGCGGCAGCACGGCGAGCGCGGCCACGGCGAGCAGCAGCAGGAGGTTGATCTTCGTGTTCCTGCTCATCGGGCCACCTCCTGGGTCTCGCTCCGGGACTGCTTGTCGGCGACGAGCACACCCAGCCGGGTCAGTTCGCCCTTGCTGGACTGCACCAGCAGCCGCATCACGAGCACCGTCAGCAGTCCCTCGCTCACCGCGAGCGGGATCTGGGTGACGGCGAAGATGGAGCCGAACTTGCCGAGCGCGCCCAGGAACCCGCTGCCCGGGTCGGGGAACGCGAGCGCCAGCTGCACGCTGGTGACGCAGTAGGTGGACAGGTCGGCGACGAACGCGGCGGAGAACACGGCCACCATCAGCGGCACGTCGTAGCGGCGCAGCAGCCGGTACACCGCGTAGCCCGCCCAGGGGCCGGCGATCGCCATGGAGAAGACGTTGGCGCCGAGCGTGGTCAGACCGCCGTGCGCGAGCAGCAGCGCCTGGAACAGCAGGGTGATGGTGCCCAGCACGGCCATGGCGGGCGGCCGGAACAGGATGGCCCCCAGGCCCGTGCCGGTGGGATGGGAGCAACTGCCGGTGACGGACGGCAGTTTCAGCGCGGACAGGACGAACGTGAAGGCGCCGGAGGCGCCCAGGAGCAGGGTGCTCTCGGGGTGCTCGCGCACCTCACGGGTGAGCGACCGGACTCCGTGGAGGACGAACGGCGCGGACGCGACGCCCCAGGCGACGGCGTGCGCCGGAGGAAGGAAACCCTCGGCGATGTGCATGGCTCAGCAGACCCTCTCCAGCACCTCGTGGATGGTTGACGTGCCTTGGCCGGTCTCCTGGCTCACGGGTCCCACCGCCCGTACTCCGCCTTCCCGGGTCCGTGAGGACCCAGTGGCTGCCCGCTGGGGCTGGAGCCGGACTTCCCGATCACAGTGGCGAGGGCCGCACCGGCATCACACCGGATTTCCCGTTCACCAAGGCGTGGTGACAGTAATGCCGAGATAAGGGCCATGACAAGCCAGCCGAGGGGCGTGCGAGGGGGCGCGTGAAGGGGCGACCGCTCGCACACCGGCGCGGGAGGGCTCAGTCGTCACCCTCGTCGCCCTCGTCCTCCCCGTTCTCCCCGGACCGCGAGGGCTGTTCCTGCCGGGGCTTGTCCGCCTTCTCCGGCGGGCTGCTGCTCGTCTCCTGCGCCGGACTCGCGGGGCCGGTCGTCGCCTCGGCGGGCGCCGGGGAATCGGGTGCCGTGGTGGAGGGGGTGACATCGGCCACGGTGCCGGCGGCCGGAGTCGTGTCGGCCGCCGGTGCGGAGGCCAGGGGGTCGGCGGGGTCGGCTGAGTCGCCGGGCGAGGGGGCGGCCGGGCTGCTCGCGGACGGGGACGCGTCGGGTTCCGTGCCCTCGTTCGCGGTGTCGTCGGGCGAGAACCACTGCATGCCGGCGAGCATCGCGGCGAGGAAGACGGCCGCCGCGGCCACCACCGCGGCCGTTCTCCGGTGGTGACCGAGACCGCTGCGGGGCGCGGCGCGCCGGGAACGCCCGCCCGGGGCGGTGCGGGACCCCGTGGGCAGTGCGTGCGTGGCCCTGGCGCCGGTGTCGGCTGCCGCGTACGGTCCCGGCCCGGAGGACGGCACCGCTGACGCCGCGTACGGCCCGGTCGCGGCGGTCGGCGCCGGGGACGCCGCGTACGGCCCGCTCCCGGAGGCCGGCACCGGCGACACCGCCTCCGGCAGCGGCTCGGGCAGCCCCCGCCAGGCGCCGCCGGCGAACCACTCGGCGGCCTGCTGCGCCGTGGGCCGGTCCTCGGGCTGCTTGGCGAGCAGGGCGAGGAGGTAGCTCTCGAAGGCCGGCGGCAGACCGGTGACACCGAGTTCCCGGGGCGGTACGGGGGCGTTGTCGAGATGCTGGTGCAGGAGCGCGACGGCGGTGTCGGCCTGGAACGGCGGGCGGCCGCTGAGGAGCTGGTAGAGCACGCACCCCAGGGAGTACATGTCGGAGGCGGGACCCGCGGGCCGGCCCAGGGCCCGTTCGGGCGCGAGGTAGAGGCCGGTGCCGACGATCTGGCCGGTGGCGGTGAGCGCGGCGCCCGGGTCGTCGAGGAAGCGCGCGATGCCGAAGTCGCCGATCTTGAGGGTGCCGCCCGCGTCCAGCAGGAGGTTGGCGGGTTTGACGTCCCGGTGCACGATGCCCTGCTGGTGCGCGGCGGCGAGTCCGGCGGCGGCCTGCGCGGCGAGTCGGGCCACCTGCTCGGCGGGGAGCGGGCCGGAGGCGGACAGCACCCGGGCGAGGCTGTCGCCCTCGACCAGCTCCATCACCAGGTACAGCCGGTTGTCGTACTCGCCGAAGTCCAGGACCCCGACCACGTTGGGGTGGTTGAGACGACCGGCCGTCTGCGCCTCCAGACGGAATCGGGAGGCCGCCGTGGCATCGGTGTCCTGAGGCAGCAGCAGCTTGACGGCCACCGCTCTGGCGAGCGTCTCGTCGTACGCACGCCAGACCTCTCCCATTCCGCCGCGCCCGATCTCAACGTCCAGCCGGTAGCGGCCCGCTAGCAGCACTCGTCCTCGTCCTATGTTCGTGGGAAGGTTCTCGCCGCAGGCCGCAACTCTCCGCGTCGGAGCGGGGGTTGGTGGGGGGTGCCGCAGCCGACCCAGGATACTGGCGCCGCGTGACCGCCATTCCCACTCGGTGCGGTGCCGTGGGACGGCACGGTCCCGGAATCGGGCTTCCCCGCGTCTCAGCGTGCCGTCAGGCCGCCGCGCCCGCCCCCTGCGCCCGCTCCTCCCGGCGCGGCAGCAGCGCCACCGCCAGGGCGGGTACGGTCGCGAGGGCCAGCCAGGGCACGGCGGCCGGGAGACCCGCGTCGAGCAGGGAGCCGGTGGCCGCGCTGCCGGCGAGGACGATCAGGCCCGAGACCGACGACAGCGCACCCATGTAGAGGCCGATCCGGCCTTCCTCGGCGAGGTCGGGCACCCAGGCGCGGGCGGCGGGGACGACCAGCATCTGCCCCACGGTGAGCAGCACGACGAAGCCCGCGGCCGGCAGCAGCCCGGCGGTACCCGTCCAGCCGGCGGGTCGCGCCGCGGCGACCACCGCGAAACCGGACGCGATCAGCAGCAGCCCGGCGGTCATGGAGCGGCGCAGGTCGAGCCGGCCGCCCGCCCAGCGGGTCACGGGCAGCTGAGCGAACACCACCAGCACCGAGGACAGGGCGAACAGCCAGGACAGCGGCGCCTGGGAGCCCGCCGCACGCTGCACCTCGTCCGGCAGGGCCAGATACAGCTGGTTGTAGGCGAGCAGGTACGTGCCGTACGCGCAGCACAGCGCCAGGAAGCGGCGGTTGCGCAGCAGCACGCGCGCCCCGCCCTGCTCCAGGTTCCGGACCCGGCCGGGGATGTGCTGCGGCATCAGCCACACGTGCCCGGCCAGGACGAGCACGAACACGGCGGCACCCGCGAGGCACGCGGTGCGGAAGTCGACGGCGAGCAGCAGCGCGCCGAGCAGCGGTCCGACGAAGGCCCCGGCCTGGCCCGCCACGCTGAACAGGGCCAGGAGGCTGGTGCGAGAGCCGTGTCCTTCCTCCTCCCAGACCACCGCCTGACGGGCCACCTCGGACTCCACGGCGGGCGAGAAGAGGGCGGCGGCGAAGCCGATCACCAGCACGGCCCCGATCACGGCCCAGCTCGCCTCCGCGTACCCGAGCCACGCGAACCCGGCGATCCGCAGCACGCAGCCGGCCAGCACGACCGGGCGTACGCCGTAACGGTCGACGAGCGCGCCGCCCACCACGAACAGCCCCTGCTGGCTGAAGGTGCGCAGACCGAGCACGAACCCGACCAGCCAGCCCGCCATGCCGATCGCGGTGCCGAGGTGCTCGGCGAGGAACGGCAGCACGGCGAAGAAGCCGATGTTGAAGGCGAGTTGGGTCAGGATCAGCAGCCGCAGCAGCGGGGACAGCTCCTGCCAGAGCCGCCAGGTGCTCTGGCGCGAGGCCCTGGGCGCCGCGCCGTCGGGTGTCCCGTCGCCGGACGCAGGGGCGGCCCGGCGGGCCAGGACGCGGGATATGAGGCCTGTCATCGTTCTTCTCCCGGTGAGAGGGACGCGGGGGTCAGCAGGGCGTCGTCATGGTTCGGCCGCTGACGCGGGGCGGGCACGACCCGGTCGCCGGGCGGCTGCTCCGGGCTGCCGGCCCGCCCGCGCCGCCAGGGCGGTCGTACGCCGCCGGCGGCCGTCACCGCGAGGGCACCGAGCAGGGCGAGTACGGCGGCGGGGAAGAGGACGGCCCACGGGGCGCGCTCGGCGTATGGCTGGTTCTCGGCGAGCAGCAGACCCCACTCGGGGGACGGCGGCTGCGCGCCCAGGCCCAGGAAGCCGAGCGCAGCGAGGCTCAGCGCCACGCCGGGCAGCCGCAGCAGGGCGTGCCGGGTCACCGGTGGCAGCACGGCGGGCAGCAGTTCGTGCCGGAGGAGGTACCACCGCCCGGCGCCGAGCGCACGGGTGGCGGCCAGATGGGTGGTCGCACGCTCCTGACGCAGCAGGGAGGACGTGTGCGCGGCCAGGGGGGACCAGGCCACGACGCCGACGGCGAGGGCGGGCGCCCAGGGGCCGCTGCCCGTGATGCCCGTGACGAGGAGCCCGGCCAGGACGGGCGGCACGGCACTGACGGTGTCGACCAGCGGCCCCGACAACCGCGGCAGCAGCCCCAGCAGCAGCCCGGCGACGAGGGCGGCGGCACTCACCGCGAGCGCCGTGCCGAGGGTGTTCAGCGCGCCGTGGGCGACCCGGGCGAGGACGTCCCGGCCCAGCGCGTCCGTCCCGAACGGGTGTGCCGCGGAGGGGCCTTGCAGCCGGGCGAGGGTGTCCAGGGCGAGCGCGTCGCGCGGCAGGCCGAGGCCGACGACGGTGGCGAGCAGCGCCCCGTACAGCAGGGGCAGCGCGCGGGGTGCGGGCGCGGCCGGTCGGTGCAGGGAGCGCAGGGCGCCGTCGCGCAGCGCGGGCCCGATCAGCAGCCGGGCCGTGAGCCGGGCGAGGAGGCCGGCGGCGGCCGCGAGCAGGACGAGGGCGAGCGTGCCGGTCTGCAGGGCGGGGAGGTCCTGGGCGAGCGCGGCGTGCAGGGTGAGCCGGCCCAGGCCGGGGATGTCGAAGACCTGCTCGACGGCGACCGAGCCGCCGGTCAGACCGACCACGAACAGGCCCAGGTTGGGCAGCAGTCCGGGCACACAGCGGCGCACCGCCTGCCGCGCCACGGACTTCGGCGGGACACCGCGGGCCGCGGCGGCCAGCGCCCAGGATTCGGCGAACGCGCCGGGCAGTAGATCGTCCAGCATCCGCCCGAGGACCGCGCCGGCCGGCAGGCCGAGGGCCAGCGAAGGCAGCACCATCCACTGCGGCCCGTACCAGCCCAGGGCCGGCAGCCAGCCCAACTGCACGCCGATCACCGAGGCGAGCACCGAGGCGACGAGGAACTCGGGCAGCGCGGCCAGCACCGCGGTCGCCGTGCCGCCGGGGCCGCGCGTGCCGAGCCGGCCCCGGGAGCCGAGCCGGAGCGTACGGGCGCACACGGCGCTCACCGTGACCGCGGCGACGACGAGGGCGCCGGACACCAGGAGCAACGACACTCCGAGCGCCTGCGTGACGGAGGGCAGCAGGGGGGCACCGGACACCCACGAGGTGCCCGCGTCCCCGTGCAGCAGCCCGCCCAGCCAGCGGCCGAGCAGTGCCGACGGACCGTCACCGAGCCCGAGTTCGTCGCGGATGGCGGCCAGTGTCTCGGGGGCCGGGTCGCGGTCCGCGGAGCGGGACTTGAGCACGGTCAGCGCCGGGTCGGTGCGCGACAGCCACGGCAGCAGGCCGATCGCGCCCACCAGGGCGGCCGCGAGCACGGCCCGCCACAGCAGCGTCGGGAGGCCGCCGCGCGCACGAACGCGCAGGGCGGACAGGCCCTTGGCCAGGGGTGTGTTCACCGTCGTCCCCGTGACGCTCAGGCGAAGGGGATCTCGAAGTGCACCACGCCGCTGCCCCCGCCGGGCACGTCCTCCCGCTCGTCGCACACCACCTTGCCCAGCGTCCGCCACAGGCCCATCGCCCCCGGCGAGTGCGGATACGTGTGCAGATACACGGACCGGTAAGCACCGTCGGCCCGTGCGAAGTCCAGCAGACCCTCCACCAGCCGCCGGGCCAGACCCCGCCGCCGGTGCTCGGGGCGCACGTACACCCGCCGGAGCTGTGCGGTCTCGCCCGAGGGGAACCGCTCGGCCAGCCAGCGCGGGTTCGGCGGATGCGCCGGGCCGCGCGCGTCCAGCGCCGCCGTGGCCGCCACCGTCCCGTCCCGCTCGTCCACGGCGACCAGGAGCGTGTGCCGGGGCGGTACGACGTAGAAGGACGCGGGATCGATGATGTCGGCGTGCCAGCCTGGCACGTATCCCGTCCCGAAGTCCCGGTACACCGCGTCGAGCATCACCACCCGGGCCCCGTCGAGGTCCTCCGGCGTGGCTTCCCTAATGGTGATGTCGTGCATTTGCACATCATATGCAAGAAGCTTTTCCGGCTGCCAAGGGGGTGTGCGCAGGGCTCAGCTCCCGGCCGGGGTGAGCACCACGAAGTCCGCGTTCGCCGGGTCCAGGCAGACGGCCAGCCGGCCGACGCCCTCCGCGTCCTCGGGCCCCATCTGCACGCTGCCGCCGTTCTCGATGACCTTGGCCACCGCGGCGTCGCAGTCCTCCGCGGCGAAGACCGGGTGCCAGTACGGCCGGCCGTTCGTCAGCGAGAGGTTCTCCTTGCCCATCTCCATGAGGCCGCCGTGCATGCGCTCCTCGGGCAGTCCCGCGGGTGTGATGAGGGTGTACGTGCCCCCGCCGCCCGGCAGCTCCATGTCGCTGAACTGCCAGCCGAACAGGCCGCCGTAGAACTCCTTCGCGGCCGTCGCGTCGCTCGTGAGCAGCTCGGTCCACGACAGCGAGCCCGGCTGGTCGACCAGGTCGACGCCCTTGTTCGTCCCCGGCTGCCAGACGGCGAACTGGCCGCCCAGCGGGTCGCTGTACTGCGCCATCCGGCCCCATTCGTCGAGGTCCATCGGCGCCACCCGGACGGTGCCCCCCGCCTGCTGCACGGCCTCCGTCGTGGCGTCCGCGTCGGTGACGCTGAAGTAGAGCATCCAGGCCGAGCGCGCCCCCTCCTCCGTGAGCTTGCCGAGACCGGCGACGATCTTGCCGTCCTTGCGGAACATGCCGCCCTCGAAGTCCTCGCTCCCGCCCATGGACTCGTAGTCCCACCCGAGCACGGCGCCGTAGAAGGCCGCGGCGGTCCGGACGTCCGGAGTGCCGAGGTCGAGCCAGCAGGGGGAACCGGGGGCGAACTCCGTGGTGATCATGGCGATGCTCTTCCCTTCCGCAGATTCGGTGTGTCCAGCGTGGCACCGGGCACTGACAACCGCCCGTCGGCCGGGCCCGGTCGGCGGATCCCCGGGCCGTCCGCCCCTGATGCCTCGTACGTCCGTGGGATCATCGGCGCCATCGCCCGATCGGGTGATCGCGGAAACCTGTGCGGTGAGGTGGTGGGCGGCGTGGTGGCCGGCTGGGAGTGGGACGACACGCTGTTCTCGGGGACCGCCGCCTACTACGAGCGGGGACGGCTGCCGTACGCCCCGGGGCTGGCGGACGCGCTTGCCGAGGCGCTGCGGGCCGACGGGGCGGGGCGCCTCATGGACGTCGGCTGCGGGCCCGGGACCATCGCCCTGAGCCTCGCGCATCTGTTCGGCGAGGTCGTCGGCGTGGACCCCGACCGCGGGATGATCGCCGAAGCCGGGCGCCGGGCCGCCGACCGGGGAGTGGGGGAGAAGACCCGGTGGGTGCGGGCCCGGGCCGAGGACCTGCCCGCGGGGCTCGGGACGTTCGACGTCGCCGCCTTCGCGCAGTCCTTCCACTGGACGGACCGCGACCTGGTCGCGGCGACCACCAGGGACATGCTCCGGCCGGGCGGTGCACTGGTGCACATCTCGGACCTGAAGACGGAGCATCGCGCCCTCGACGGCCTGCCGCACCCGCCGGTCCCCTACGCGGCGGTGGACGAGCTGGTCAAGCGGTATCTGGGGCCCGTGCGGCGAGCGGGCCGCGGAGTGCTGCCGCAGGGCACGCCGGGCGGAGAGGCCGAGGTGTTCGCCCGGGCGGGATTCTCCGGCCCCCGGCGTCTGGTCGTAGCCGGCGGGCAGGCGCTGGAGCGGACCTTCGACGATGTCGTCGCCTGGGTGTTCTCGATGTCGTTCTCGGCGCCGCATCTGTTCGCAGGGCGCCGGGACGACTTCGAAGGGGACCTGCGCCGGCTGCTGCGGGAGGCCTCTCCGTCGGGCCGCTTCTGCGAACGCGGGCCCAGCACGGAGGTGTTCGTCTGGCGCAAGGACCCCGGGCGCTGACCGGGAGACGCCGGGGGCCGGGCCGGATCAGTGCACCGACATGCCGCCGTCGACGAAGACCGCCTGCCCGGTGATGTAGGCGGACGCCGGGCTCGCCAGGAAGACCGCCGCTCCCGCGAAGTCCTCGGCCAGTCCGTTGCGCCCGATCAGCGTGCGTTCGGCGAGGGCGGCCACCTTCTCCGGATCCGACGACAGCCGCGCGTTGAGCGGTGTCATGACGAACCCCGGCACCAGCACGTTGCATGTGACGCCGCGCGGCGACCACGCCTCGGCCTGCGACCGGGCCAGCGACTCCAGGCCGCCCTTGGAGGCGCCGTAGGCACCGCTCTGGACGAAGGCCCGGTGCGCCTGCTGCGAACTGACGTGCAGGATCCGCCCGTAGCCGCGCTCCGCCATGCTCGGGCCGAAGCGCTGGCCCAGCAGGAAGGGCGCGTCCAGGTTGACGGCCATGGTGAGGTCCCAGACGTCCTCGGTGAGTTCGTCCATCGGCGGCCGCAGGTTGATCCCGGCACTGTTGACGAGGATGTCCGGTTCACCGAACGCCTCGACGGCCCGCTCGGCGGCCGTCCGCACACCCTCGCGCGTACTCAGGTCCGCGCTGACCCACGCGGCGCGGCAGCCCTCCGCCGTCAGTTCCTCGACCGTCGCGGTCAGTCCGGCCTCGCCACGGGCCACGACCACCACCCTCGCCCCGGCGCGCGCGAGGGCACCGGTGATGGCGCGGCCGATGCCGGAACTGCCCCCCGTGACCACCGCGGTCCGGCCGTGCAGGGAGAACAACTCGGAGAGATAGGCCTGGGTGGCCGGTGTGGCTGCTGTCGACATGACGAGCACTCTAGAACGGCTCTCGGAAGCACCGGTGGCCGCGTGCGACCCGTGGCACACGGCAGTGCTCCGGATCACATGGCGTGGATTGAGTGCCCGGCCCGGGCGATGTCCGTACCCATGGGTGACGCAGCGGTGCCGGATGCGAGGATGAGGCGCCATGACAGCTGGGCGGTGGGCTCGCACGATACGGGCCGCGGTGTTCGCGGCCGTCTGTGTCGTGCTCGCCGCCCTGGGGCACGTCATGATGTCCGGCGACCACGTGCCCCTCGGGACGCTGCTGGCCGGCTGGACAGTGACGGGTGTGGCGGGCTGGTGCCTGGCGGGCCGCGAGCGCGGACTGCGGCTGGTCGCCGCCGTCGCCGTGGCCGTCCAGACGGCCCTGCACTCGGCGTTCTCGCTCGCGTCGCCGGGGGCGCCGGACTCCATGGACATGGGCGCCGGCGGTACGGGATCCACCGGGCACGGCATGGGATCCACGGAGCCCATGCCCATGTTCCCGTCCCTGCCGATGTCCATGTCCGAGCACATGGGGCATGCGGGACACACCACCGGTGGTGACTCGTCCCTCGGCATGCTCGCCGCCCACCTGCTCGCCGCCCTGCTGTGCGGCCTGTGGCTGGGGCACGGGGAGCGGGCCGTCTTCCGGCTCCTGCGTGCCGTGGGCGGCCGACTGGCCGCGCCGCTGCGGCTGTTGCTCGCCCTGCCCGCACCGCCGCCCCCGCCCGTGCGCGTACGGCGGCGGTCCTCGGACCGGGCGCCGCGCCTCCTCCTTCTCGTCCACGCGATCACCTCTCGAGGGCCACCTATGGGGGCCGCTGCCGTCTGACGGCAGCCGGTGAGCCCCGGGGCGGCCCCTGCGCGCCCCGGTTCCGTACGGGTCCGGCCCATCGGGTCCGGCCCATCCCTCACTCACGGGACCGCGCAGCCGTGCGCGCACGCCCGGCCTCACGCAGGCCCGCGTGCTCGCCCTGCCGTGGTCCCGGAATCCCGAGAAGGACACCAGGTGATCACTCCTGCCCTGCCCCTTTCGCACGAGAGAAGAGAGTCCCCGGAGTCGGCCGACGAGTCGGTGACCGCCTGGGCGCTGGCCGCCCGCGGCGGTGACTCCGTCGCCGTCGACCACTTCGTGCGGGCCCTGCACCGCGACGTCATCCGCTACGTCGCCCATCTGTGCGCCGATCCGCAGGCCGTCGACGATCTGGCGCAGGACACGTTCCTGCGGGCGCTCGGCAGCCTGCACCGGTTCGAGGGCCGTTCCTCGGCCCGTACCTGGCTGTTGGCGATCGCCCGGCGCGCGGTGGCCGACAGCCTCCGGAACACCGCCGTCCGCCCCCGCCCGGCCGACCTGCCCGACTGGCAGCCGGCGGCCGAGCTCGCCCAGCCGCGCGGCCTGCCCGGCTTCGACGACGGCGTGGCGCTGCTGGAACTGCTGGCCTCACTGCCCGAGGAGCGGCGTGAGGCGTTCGTCCTCACCCAGATGCTGGGCCTGCCCTACGCGGAGGCCGCCGAGCTGAGCCACTGTCCGGTCGGCACGGTCCGCTCCCGCGTGGCCCGCGCCCGGGCGACGCTGATGGCTCTGCTCGCCGAGGCGGAGCACCCGGCTCCGGCCACGTCACCACCCGCCCTGGCCGCGGCCTGACACCTCCTGGGTGCCCGCCGGGTCCCTCCGGCGGGCACCGGGCCGCGCGCGGGCGGTTCAGGTGGCCGGGGTGCCGCCGGGCAGGAAGTGGCACCCGGAGGACACCGCCCAGCAGCGCCTGTTCGACGCACCGGTACGGGCCGCGGCCGGGGTCAGGCCCGGGGCCGCCGCCCGCTGCGCCGCGGTGCGGGCTCGGCGCCGCCCAGCAGGGACTGCCGCCGCTCCTCACCCCGCTCCTCGACCTGGAGCACGACACTCCGCAGCCCTTCGGCGAGGCTGCGGCACTCCGCGTCGCTGAGCCGGGCCGTCACGAAGGCTTCCTCCTCGTTGAACGCAGGGAAGACCCGCTGCATGAACGCGTCGCCCTCCTCGGTGAGGCTCAGCAGCACCAGCCGCCCGTCGCTCGGATGGTCCGCCCGCCGCAACAGCCCCCGCGACTCCAGCGTGCGCGCCACACCCGTCAGCGTGCCCTTGGAGATCCCCGCCTCCTCCGCCACGTGCCGGGTCTCCGACTCGCCCCACACCCAGACCACCCACAGCACGACGAAGGCCGTCCAGGTCAGGTCGGAGCCGCGCAGCACCGAGTTCTCCAGGTGCTGCCGCACGGCGGAAGCGGCCCGGTAGATGTTCGCCACCGCCGCCATCTGCTCCCGGCGGATCGGAACTCCGCCGAGCTTCGCCGCTGCGAGCTTCTCGGCCTCGGTGATGGATCGATGGCCCGGCACGGGCGGCTCCTTCGTCTGGTCGCGACGTTTCACGCCCGGGCGGCACGTCCTGGCCGTCCGGTCGTTCGGATTCAAATTGTACGGACAGCGGCTGCACGGCTCCGTCCCGCGGCCCGGTCACCGCTCGACGAACCGGGTCAGGTGATCCGGGTCCGGCCGCAGCAGCCCGTCCCGGAGCGCGAGTGCCGTGGCCTGCGCACGGGAGGCGCACCCGGTCTTGCGCAGCAGGTGCTCGACATGGCTGTGCACGGTCCGCGGGGACAGGAACAGCGCCTGCGCGATGGCCTGGTTGGTCTGGCCCGTGGCCGCCCGGGTGAGTCCGTCCAACTCCCGGGGACTCAGCCCGTAGGGCAGTTCCGTGGGCGTCTCGTGCACCAGCACCGCCTCGGACGCCAGGCCGGGCCCCGCCGGGTGCCGGTGCAGCACGACCCGCTGCCAGCCGCCGCCGGCCGGCCACAGCAGGCGCAGCCGCCGGCCGCCCGTGCGCGTGAAAGCGTCGAGCAGCGGGCGGAACCCGCCTGCCTCCCGCAGCACCCGCGGCCGGTCCCGGCCCGGCAGGTCGATCACCCCGCCGTCGCCGGTGACCAGGGCGGCGCCTACGCGCCCGACGCCGGCACGATCGAGGTGGGCGGCGCGTCGTTCACCCGTCTCACCCCGCGCGAGTCGATCGCGGCCGGCGTGGCGATCGTCTTCCAGACGCTGAGCGTGGTCGACGCTCTGACCGTGGCGGAGAACATCTTCCTCGGCCAGGAGTGGACCCGGTACGGCCGCGTCGACCGGCGCGCCCAGGATCGTCGAACTGGGCGGCCGGACCGTGCTGCCGGGCATCAACGACTCGCATCTGCACGGAGCGGCCCACGGGATGACGAAACCGCCGTTCGCCATCGACGTCGGCCATCCGGCGGTGGGATCACTCGCCGACATCGCCGACATCGCCGCGGCCGTGGCCCGGGCGGCACGGGACGCCCCGGGCGGAGCGTGGATCGTCGGCCTGGGCTGGAACCCGGTTACCTCGCCGAGTGCCTGGCCGACCCCGGCCACTTCCCGCACCGCCGGGACCTGGACGCGGTGGCGCCGGGCCACCCGGTCTGTCTGACCGACTTCTCCTCGCACATGGTGTGGGCCAACTCCGAGGCGCTGCGCCGCTGCGGCATCGACGCGGACACCACACCTCCGCCCGGTGGCGTCATCGACCACGACCCCGACGGCCCGCCGCCCGGCATCCTGCGCGAGGCCGCCGGGCGGCTCGTCCAGGCCGCCCTGCCCGCCCCCACCCTCGCCCAGCGCCGCCAGGCCATCCAGAACGTGATCCGCGAACTGCACTCCCGCGGCATCACCAGCTACACCGAGCCCGGCCTCGGCCCCGGCGGCTCCGGCACCCTCTTCGGCGGCCTGAGCACCGACAACTGGACCGCGTACGCGGACCTCGCGGCGAGCGGCGAACTCCGGGCGCGCGTCAGGCCAGCGGCCGGGCCAGCGGCCCCGAACAGTGCGTGCCGCTCGCCGACGCCCTGCGCGCCTACACGGCCACCCCGGCCTGGCAGGACTTCGCCGACGACTGGAAGGGGACCGTCGAGCCGGGCAGGGGCGCGGACCTGTGCGTCCTGGACCGGCCGCTGCTGGGCCTCGACCCGCACGACATCACGGAGGTCCAGGTGGATCTCACGGTGTTCGACGGGAGGGTGGTCTTCGAACGCCGAGCCGCCTAAGGCCAGGGGCGATCACCGCGTCACGCCGCACGCACCGCCGCCCGCCGCGTTCCCCACCGCCGGGTCCGGTAGCTCCCGGCCACCCGGCACACCGCGTAGATGCCGAACGAGATCGTGGTGACGTAGGGGCTGATGGGAATGCTGCTGCCCAGCGCGAGCAGGATGCCGCCCTCGATCGAGGCCACGGCGAACAGCACGCTCAGCACGGGCAGCAGCACCGGCGACGCGGTGACGCGGGCGGCGGCCGCGGCCGGGGTGACGACCAGCGTGAGCACCAGCAGCGCCCCGACGACCTGCACCGAGAGGGCGACCGCGAGCCCGAGCACCAGCATGAACGCGAAGGACAGCGCACGCACCGGCACCCCCCGTGCCTCGGCGACGTCCGGGTCGGTGCTGGCGAAGGCGAGCGGCCGCCACATGACCGCCAGGGCGATCAGCACCAGCACGGACGTGCCGAGCAGCCACGACATCTGCGGGGTGTCCACGGCGACGATCTGACCGGTGAGCAGCCCGAACTTGTTGGCCGCCCGGCCCTTGTAGAGGGCGAGGAAGAGCACCCCGAGACCCAGTCCGAACGGCATGAGGATGCCGATCACCGAGTTGCGGTCGCGGGCCCGTGTCCCCAGCACCCCGATGGCCCCGGCCGCGAGGAGCGAACCGGCGATCGAGCCCGCCACGATGTTCGCGCCCAGCAGCAGCGCGGCCGACGCGCCCGCGAAGGAGAGCTCGCTGATGCCGTGCACCGCGAACGGCAGGTCCCGCATCAGGACGAAGACCCCGGCCAGCCCGCCCACGAGCCCCAGCGCCACGCCCGCGATGAGCGAGTTGCGGACCAGGCCCAGGAGTTCGCCGTAGTCCGTGAAGTCGAAGATTTGCTGCCAGATCCCGTCGGCGAGCGTCATGCGCGCACTCCGTCCGTCTCGTGAACCGGCCCGGGGCGGTGCGGCGGCGCGGTCGGCTCGTCGGGGGCCCCGGCGACGACGACCCGCCCCCGCACGCGCACCACGTCGACCTGCGTGCCGTAGAGCCGGGACAAGGACTCGGAGGTCAGCACCTCGTCCGGGGTGCCGACACGGTGGCCGCCGGGGGCCAGGTACAGCACCCGGTCGACCATGCCCAGCACCGGGTTGATCTCGTGCGTCACGAAGACCACCGCCGTGCCGTGGTCGCGGCGCCGGGCGTCGATCAGTTCGGTGACGGCCCGCTGGTGGTGCAGGTCGAGCGACAGCAGCGGCTCGTCGCACAGCAGGATGCGCGGATCGGTCGCCAGGGCCTGCCCGATGCGCACACGTTGCCGTTCGCCTCCGGACAGCATGCCGAGCGGGACGTCGGCGTAGGCCGTGGCCCCCACCGACTCGAGGATCTCGTCCACCCGGCGGCGGGCCGCGCCGGTGCGCCGGCGCGGCCCGAAGCGGTGCCCGTCGATGCCGAACCGTACGAGGTCCCGGGCGCGCAGCATGGCCTGCGCGGACAACGCCGCCTGCTGCGGGACGTAGCCGATGTGCCGGGCGGCGTCGCGAGCGGGCCGGCCGAGGACGGTCAGCGTCCCGGCGGACAGCGGCCGACGGCCCAGCAGCGCCCGTACGAAACTGGTCTTGCCCGCTCCGTTCGGCCCCAGCACGGCCAGGAACTCCCCGGACCGTACGTCGAGGTCGAGGCCGCTCCACACCGTGCGGTCGCCGTAGGACAGGCCCGCGCCGCGCAGACTGGCGACGGCACTCCCGTCGTCCTGCCGGGACACGGCGGTCACTTGGCCAGCGCGCTCGCGAGCGCGTCGACGTTGCCGGTCATCCAGCCGAGGTAGTCCTTGCCCTTCGGCAGGGTCTCGGTCACGGGCACGACGGGGATGCCGGACGCCTTGGCCGCCGCCTCGGACTTCTCGGTCTGCGGGCCGGAGGTCTGCTCGTTGTAGACGAGTGCCTCGACCTTCCTCCCGCTGAACAGGGCCAGGCTCTCCTGGAGGACCCGCGGGGAGACGTCGTCGCCTTCCTCGATCGCCTCACTGAACGCCGCCGGCGTCTTGTCGACCAGCCCGCTCGCCTCGGTCATGTACAGCGGCACGGGCTCGGTGATGGCCACGCCCTCGCCGCCGTGCTCCTTCTTGATCTGAGCCTCCCTGGCCTCCAGCGGGGCGAGTCTCGCCTTGAAAGCGGTGGCGTTCTTCTGGAAGGCGCCCGCGTCGGCGGGGTCGGCCTTGGCGAGGGCCGCGGATATGCGGTCGGCGACGCGGGCGACGGTGGGGAAGTCGTACCAGACGTGCTCGTTCAGCTCGCCGCCCTTCGGTGCGGTCTTGCCGGACACCCGCACGGCGTTGATCACCTGGGCGGAGTCGTTGTGGCCGCTCTTGAGCATGCGGTCGACGAAGTCGTCGTAGCCGCCGCCGTTCTCGACGACGACCTTCGCCTTGGACAGGGCCAGCTGGTTCTGGGTGCTGGCCTCGTAGGAGTGGGGGTCCTGGTCGGGGTCGCTGATGACCGAGGTGACGTCGACCTTGTCGGCGCCGATGCTGCGCACGATGTCGCCGTAGACGTTCGTGGAGGCGACGACGGGCACCTCTGCCGAGGCGCTCTTGGCGTCGGCGGAGTCCGACGAGCTGCCGCAGCCCGCGAGAAGGGCCAGTGACGCGCTGGTCAGCAGCGCCAGGCGGCGGGACGTGGACAGGGGCATGGCTCCTCCATGGCGGATGTGCAGAGGGGGCTGCCGGGGTGCTCGGCAGGCGCAACGCTAGATGGGAATGAATGTCAAGAGCGGGTTCTGGCCGAAGCCATGTGAAAACCATTGCCCATTGTTGGGGAACGTCTGGACTAGTGGTCCAGTGATTGGATCTGTAGTCTAGATTCATGCGAGAGACCCTGACCGCGGAACGGGACGCGATCCTCGCCGCGCTGAAGCCTGTCGTCGACGGGATCGCCGCGACCTTCGGGCCGCTCTGCGAAGTCGTGCTGCACGACTACCGGAGCCCGGAGCAGTCGGTCGTCGCCGTGGCCGGATCGGTGACCGGGCGGACGGTGGGCGGCGCGATGAGCGAGATCGGCATGCGCGTGCTCTCCCGCGGGGACGAGGCGGCCGACGAACTGAACTACGTCACCCGCACCCGGAACGGGACACTGGTGAAGTCCTCCACGATGGTCCTGCGGGACTCCGCGGGAGCCGTCTTCGGCGCGCTCTGCGTCAACGTGGACATCAGCGCCGTCAGCCAGGTCCACGACCTGCTCGGCGCCCTCGCCGGAGTCGGCGCGGTCCCCGCGGAGCTGCCGACCACCACCTTCGGCAACGACATCGACTCCGTCGTCGACGCCCTCGTCGACGCCCACCAGTCGAAACAGCGGGGCAGCTGGGCGGAGCTCGACCGTGCCGAGCGCCTGGAACTGTTCGGCGGGCTCGACACGCGCGGGGTCTTCGCCGTGCGCGGCGCGGTCGAACAGGTCGCCTCCCGGCTCGGCATCTCCCGCGCTTCCGCCTACAACTATCTCTCCCAGGCCCGGGCCGCCCGCAGTGCGGCGTCCGGCACATCCGCTGGAGGATCCGCGTGACGACCACCACCCCACCGGTCACCCTCGACGACGTCCGGGACGCCGCCGCTCGACTCCGGGGCGTCGCCCACCGCACGCCCGTCCTGCGCTCCCGCACTCTCGACGCACTCGCCGGCGCCGAGATCCACCTCAAGTGCGAGAACTTCCAGCGCGTCGGCGCCTTCAAGTTCCGTGGCGCCTACAACGCCGCCTCCCGCCTCACCCCCGACCAGCTGTCCCGGGGCATCGCCGCCTACTCCTCCGGCAACCACGCCCAGGCCGTCGCCCTGGCCGCCCGCGAGCTCGGCACCACCGCCGTGATCGTCATGCCGGAGGACGCCCCGCCGTCGAAGCGGGCGGCCACCGCCGGCTACGGCGCCGAGATCGTCACCTACGACCGCTACACCGGCGACCGCGTCGCCATCGCCGAGGCCCTGGCCGCCGAGCGGGGTCTCGCCGTCATCCCGCCGTACGAGCATCCGCACATCATGGCCGGGCAGGGCACGGCCGCACTGGAACTCCTCGAAGAAGCGGGGGAGTTGGGGGCACTGCTGACACCGGTCGGCGGCGGCGGGCTGATGGCCGGCAGTGCCACGGTGGCCAAGGGCCTGCACCCGGCCATCCGCATGATCGGCGTGGAGCCGGAGGCCGGGGACGACACCAAGCGCTCACTGGAGGCGGGCCGGCGCATCAGCATCCCGGTGCCGCACACCATCGCCGACGGGCAGGCCCTGCACACCCCCGGCGAACTCACCTTCTCCGTCAACCGGCGTCTCGTCGACGACATCGTCCTGGTCACCGACGACGAGATCCGCGACGCGATGCGGTTCGCCTTCGAACGCCTGAAGATCGTCATCGAGCCGAGCGGCGCCACTCCGCTGGCCGCCCTGCTCACCGGCCGCGCGGGCGCTCTCCCGCGCCGTGTCGGCGTCATCCTCTCCGGCGGCAACATCGACGCCGAACGCTTCGCCCGGCTCTGCGGCACCGGCACCCGCTGAATGGCGCGGCCCGCTCCAAGGGCGGACGATGGAAGCACACCCTCACGGAGGAGGAGCGTCATGTTCGAAGTGAAGACGCTCGACAAGCCGGACGAGCGGCGCGACTACCCCCGAGGCCATCTGGAAGCCGTCCACATGACGGGACTGGACTTCGCCGTGGCCACGTTCGAGCCAGGGTGGCGCTGGTCCGAGTCCGTGGCTCCGATCGCCGGGACCGACAGCTGTCAGATCCACCACAACGGCTATGTGGTCTCGGGCCGTCTGCGCATCCGCATGGACGACGGAGCGGAAGGCGAAGTAGGGCCCGGCGACGTGTTCGTCTGCCCGCCCGGCCACGACGCCTGGGTCGTCGGCGACGAGCAGTGCGTGGTCTACGACTTCGCGGGCAGCATGGCCAAGGAGTACGCCAAGAAGGACTAGGGGGTGTTGTGAAAGCCCCACCGTGCTTCGTACGGGGCCGCCTGATCACACCGGCAGCAGCCGTCCCACCAGGGTGCTCAGCTGCCGGACGGTGCGGCACTCGTGCATCTCGACCAGTTCGGCGTAGGCGGGTGCGGCCGAATCGCCCGTGCCCCAGCGTGAGCGCTGCTCGGGGTTCAACCAGTAGACGCGGCGGGCATGTTCGGCGATCTGCCGTACGGCCGGCAGGTTCGGGTCGCTCATGTTCGTGCGGGCGTCACCGAGGACGAACACGGTCGTGCGCGGGCCGACCGCGTCGCCGTAGCGCTCCGCGAACTCGCCCAGCGCCATGCCGTAGTCGCTGCTGCCGTGCCAGCCCGTGAGCGTGGCCTCCGCCTGAATGCGGGCGCTGAGCCCCTCCGGGTCCGCGGTGCCGTGCCGGAGGAGTCCGGTCACCTCGTCGATCCGGTTGACGAAGGCGAACACCCGCACCTTGCTGAACTGGTCGTGCAAGGCCTGCACCAGCAGCATCGTGAAGTCGGAGAAGCCCGACACCGACCCCGACACATCGCACAGCAGCACCAGTTCGGGACGGACGGGACGGCGCTTGCGCAGCACCGGCCTCATCGGCACCCCGCCCGTCGACAGCGAACCGCGCAGGGTCCGCCGCAGGTCGATCGTGCCCCGGGAGGCACGGCGGCGGCGGGCCGCGAGCCGGGTCGCGAGCTTGCGGGCGAGCGGCTGAACCGTCCGGCGCAACTCGGCCAGCCGTGCCTTGCCGGCGAACAGGAACTCGACCTGGTCGGCGGTGGGGGCCACCGCCCGCCGGGCGATCTCGTCCCGGCCGCGCCGCTCGGCGACCCGGCGCCGCGCCTCCGCCGCCACCAGCGCGCGGAAGCTCTGGAGGCGCCGCCGGATCTCGTCCTCCAGCAGCCGGTCCGTGAACCCCTCGCTCCCGCCCCGGCCGCGCACGTCGTCGCGGACCCGGGCGAGCAGGGTCTGCGGACGCAGCCGTTCCAGCGTCTGGTACGACGACCAGCCGTCCGACTCCGGCCCGGAACCGTAACCGCCGAAACCGTCGACCGCCTCGACCGCCAGCCGGGACAGCAGCGCCTGGTCGTCGGCGGCGAGCGCGGCCGCCAGCCGGTCGCGCAGATCGTCCCGGCCCGCGGCCTTCTCCTCCGGGCCGCCGACACCACGGGGGAAGTACAGGTCGAAGACCGGGTCGAACACCTGCCGCCCGCCGGTGCCGTGCAGCAGCGTCGCCGAGAGCCCCTCGCGCAGCAGCTCCCGGTCCGCCAGGCCGAGCGCCTCGACCGCCCGCGCCGCGTCGACCGTCTCGCCGGTGCCGATCCGCAGGCCGTGCGCGCGTAGCGCCCCGACGAAGGAGGTCAGTCGCTCCGCGACGCCCGCCGGCGTGGTCACAGGGCGTCCAGGTCGAGCTTGGCGCTCGCCTTGAGCACGTCGTCCTGGTGCTTGAGGAGCACACCGAGCGTGGCCCGCACCACCGTCTCGTCCAGGGTGTCCGCGCCGAGGGCGAGCAGCGTGCGCGCCCAGTCGATCGTCTCGGCGACCGACGGCACCTTGCGCAGGTCCATCGCCCGCAGCGCTCCCACGACCCGGACGACCGAGCGGGCCAGCGCCTCGTCGAGCCCCGGCACCTTCAGCCGTACGATGCGGCGCTCCAACTCCTCGTGGGGAAAGCCGATGTGGAGGAAGAGACAGCGGCGGCGCAGCGCCTCGGACAGCTCGCGGCTCGCGTTGGACGTGAGGACGACGAAGGGGCGCCGCGTCGCGGCGATGGTGCCCAGCTCCGGTACGGTCACCTGGAAGTCGCTGAGCACCTCCAGGAGCAGGCCCTCCACCTCGACGTCCGCCTTGTCGGTCTCGTCGATCAGCAGCACCTTCGGGTCGTCACCCCGGATGGCGGTCAGCAGCGGCCGCGTGAGCAGGAACTCCTCGCTGAAGATGTCCGTGCGCGTCTCGTCCCACGTCTCGTCGCGGCCGGCGCTGATGCGCAGGAGCTGCTTGGCGTGGTTCCACTCGTACAGCGCGCGGGACTCGTCGACCCCCTCGTAGCACTGGAGGCGCACCAGGCGCGCCCCCGCCACCTCGGCGACAGCCTTGGCGAGTTCCGTCTTGCCGACACCCGCCGGGCCCTCCACCAGCAGCGGCTTGCCGAGGCGGTCGGCGAGGAAGACGGTCGTGGCGACGGCGGGCGAGGCGAGATAGCCGGTCTCGGCCAGACGCGCGGAGACGTCGTCGACGGATGTGAACAACGGGGCCTCCAGGTCGGCGGCAGTGGGCAGGGCAGCAGGGTGTCCAAGCGCTTGCTCACCGATGATGTCACGAGGGCCCCGCGCGCAGAACCCGTATCGCGGGGTGTGCTGGGCGACACCCCGCGATACGGGACCGCACCGGCCGCGCGAGGCCAGCCGTGGTGAACGTCCCGTCCGCCGTGGGCCTCACCCGCCTCGTCCTGCCCGGCGCGACCGAACGCGGCTGGGGCCGCGTCCAGTACATCTCCGGCGACTCGGCGGTCGTCACCCCGCCGAGATGATCCACTACGGCATGTCGAAGACCGCCCTGCTCGCGGTGAGCCGGCGCTCCGCCCGTCAGGCGCCGTCCACCAGGATCACCTCCAGCGTGCGCGGACCGTGCACCCCCTCGACCCGGTCCAGCTCGATGTCACTGGTCGCCGACGGCCCGGAGATCCACGTCAACGGCCGCGCCGGGTCGAGGCGTTCCAGACCCTGCGGCACGGACGACACGACCTGGCCGGGGACGCGCACGACACAGATGTGGTGGTCCGGGACGAGGGTGATCCGGCGTCGGCCCTGGTCGGGCGAGCCGTCCAGCACGATCGTCCCCGTCTCCGCGATCGCGACCGCACAGGCCGTCACCACGCTGTCCACCCGGTCGAGTTCCTGCGGCGTGCTGTCCGCCCGGTCCGCCACCCGTGTCACACCGGTCGCCGCCAGCCACTCCTCGTCCAGCCCGGGCGGCACGAGCACCGACGCCGACCCCCGCTTCTCCAGGAGCCCCGCGATCAGCCCCGCCAGCCCCTCGACGTCCGAACGGTGCACGATCGCCCGGTAGTCCGCCAGGTTCTCGGCGAGCAACTCCACCGTCTCCGAGACGCTCCGGTCCCCGTGCTCCCGCAGATAGTCGCGCGCGACGGCCTGCTCGTACGGCACGTCATCGCGTGGCACGTCCGCCAGGGCGCGCCGCACCCGTCCGAGAATCCGCTCCCTGCTGTTCACCTGGCACCGTCCTTCCCGCCGCGCGTGCGCTGCCACCAGTCCCGGAACGGCTCGGCGGGCACCTGCGGCAGATCCCGGGTCCCGCTCCAGGCCCGCCCGGGGCCGGGCAGCGTACGGGGATGGAAGCGCCGGGTCCGGGAGGCGGCGCGCTGGCCGGTGCGCAGCGCGCCCGGGTGCGTGAACGCCCAGCGGGCCGCGCGCATCGCCGCCCGCTCGGCGGCATGTCCCTTCGCGGGCCGCAGCACCACCTTGTTGCCCTCGCGGGTGACCTCCCCGCCCTCCACGACCCGTTCCCGCAAATGCACCAGCACCTCGGGGATGTCGATGGCGACCGGGCACACCTCGTAACACGCGCCGCACAGCGAGGACGCGTACGGCAGCGAGGCGTCGATCTCACTGCCCGTGCCCCGCAGTTGGGGGCTGAGGATCGCGCCGATCGGCCCCGGGTACACCGAGCCGTAGGCGTGGCCGCCGGCCCGTTCGTACACCGGGCACACGTTGAGACACGCCGAGCAGCGGATGCAGCGCAGCGCCTGCCGGCCGACCTCGTCGGCGAGGGTGTCGGTGCGGCCGTTGTCCAGCAGCACCAGGTGGAAGGTGCTCGGCCCGTCAGCCGTCTCGGAGTCCGTCGTGCCGGTCCACGTCGACGTGTACGGGTTCATGCGCTCCGCCGTCGAGGAGCGGGGGAGGGTCTGCAGGAACACCTCCAGGTCCCGCCACGTCGGCACGATCTTCTCGATGCCGACGACCGAGATCAGCGTCTCGGGCAGCGTCAGGCACATCCGGCCGTTGCCCTCGGACTCCACGACCACCAGCGTGCCCGTCTCGGCGACCATGAAGTTGGCGCCGGAGATGCCGACCTTGGCGCGCAGGAACTTCTCCCGCAGGTGCAGCCGGGCCGCTTCGGCGAGTTCGGCGGGCGTGTCGGTGAGGCCCTCGGGGGCCGGGCGGCCCCATTCGCTCATCTCCCGGGAGAAGATGTCGCGGATCTCGCCGCGGTTGCGGTGGATGGCCGGGACGAGGATGTGCGAGGGGCGGTCCTTGCCCAACTGCACGATCAGCTCGGCGAGATCGGTCTCGTAGGCGCGGATGCCCTCGGCCTGAAGCGCCTCGTTGAGCCCGATCTCCTGGGTGGCCATCGACTTGACCTTGACGACCTCCGACTCGCCGGTCATCTTCACGAGCCGGGTGACGATCTCGTTGGCCTCGGCCGCGTCGGCGGCCCAGTGGACGATGCCGCCGGCCGCCGTCACCGCCTCCTCCAACTGCTCGAGATAGCGGTCGAGATGGCGCAGCGTGTGGTCCTTGATCCGCTTGCCCGCCTCGCGCAGCTCGGCCCAGTCGGACACCTCCGTCACGGCCTTGGCCCGCTTGGCGCGGATGGTGTGCGTGGCGTGCCGCAGATTCCCGCGCAGGGTCGCGTTGCCCACGGCCTCCCGCGCGGCCTCCGGGAACGCTGGGTGGGCGGGTGGGGGAAATGCAGGCATCCCGACGAACGTTCCGCTCATACGGCCGGTTCCTCCTCCGTGCTCGCCAGGATCTCCGCGATGTGCACCGGCCGCATGGCGGTCCGCAGCCGGGTCATCGTGCCGCCGATGTGCATGAGGCAGGAGTTGTCGGCCGCGCACAACACCTCGGCGCCCGTCGACTCGGCGTTGCGCACCTTGTCGGTGCCCATGGCCGCCGAGACGTCGGCGTTCTTCAGCGCGAAGGTGCCGCCGAACCCGCAGCACTCGTCGGCCCCCGGCAGCTCGACCAGCTCCAGCCCTTTCACGGCCTGGAGCAGCCGCCGCGGCCGGTCGCCGAGCCCCAGTCCGCGCAGGCCGTGACAGGTCGGGTGGTAGGTCACCTTGTGCGGGTAGTACGCCCCGACGTCCGTCACGCCCAGCACGTCCACGAGGAACTCGGTGAGCTCGTACGTCTTCGGCACCACCGGCGCCAGCGTGGCCGCGAGGGTGTCCCCGCGCCCCTCGGCCAGGGCCCGCTCGCCCATCCGCGGATAGAGCTCGCGCACCATCGCCCCGCACGAACCGGACGGCGTCACGATCGCCTCGTACTCGCCGAAGACATCGGAGAAGTGCCGGGCGAGTGGTTCGGCCTCGTGACGGTATCCGGTGTTGTAGTGCGCCTGGCCGCAGCAGGTCTGCGCCATCGGGAAGTCGACGTCGACGCCCAGTCTGGTCAGCAGTTTCACGACGGCGCGCCCGGTGTCCGGATAGAGCGTGTCGTTGACGCAGGTCAGGAACAGGGCGACACGCATCGCGGCTCCTAGTGGTCGATCATCGGATGAGTTGCAGCGTAGTGGGGGAACGGGGCCCGGGGGAGACCCCGTCAGTCCCCGGCGAGCCGGTCCTGCGCGGCGCGCCACCGCTCGGTCCCGCCGCGCGGCTCGTACCGCGTGAGCGGCTGGGTGCGGACGAGCAGCCGCCGCATCCCCGCCAGGTCACCGGCCAGCCCGTGGGCCCGGGCCTGCACGAGCACGTTCCCCAGGGCGGCCGCCTCCGTCGGCCCCGCCACCACGGGCAGCCCGCAGGCGTCGGCGGTCAGCTGGCACAGCAGCGCGTTGCGCGTACCGCCGCCCACCACGTGCACCACGTCGACCGGATGCCCGGCGAGCCGCTGCGCGTCCTGGACGGCCTTGCGGTGGGCGAGGGCGAGGGAGTCGAGGATGCAGCGCGTCACCTCGGCCGGCGACTCGGGCACGGGCTGCCCCGAGGCCCGGCACGCCTCTGCGATCCGCTCCGGCATCCGCCCCGGCGCGAGAAACGCCGCGTCACCGGCGTCCACGACCGACCGCAGCGCCTCCACCTTGGACGCCTCCAGCAGCAGCACGCCGAGGTCCGGGTCGCCCCAGGCCCGCACGCACTCCTGGAGCAGCCACAGCCCCATGATGTTGCGCAGATACCGGACCGTGCCGTCCAGGCCCAGCTCGTTGGTGAAGTTGGCGGCCCGGCTCTCCTCGGTCAGCACCGGCGCGTCCAGCTCCAGTCCGGCCAGGGACCAGGTGCCGGTGCAGATGTACGCGAACCGCTCCTGCCCTGCGGGTACGGCGGCCACCGCCGACGCGGTGTCGTGCGACCCGACCGCCGTCACGGGCACGGGCCCGGTCAGCCCGGTCTCCTCCAGCACCGCGTCCCGCAGCACACCCGCCGGATCACCGGGCTGCCGCAGCGGCGCGAACAGGCTCAGGTCGATCCCCAGCCGTGAGCCGATGTCGTACGCCCAGTCGCGGGTCCGGGGATCGATCAGCTGGGTCGTCGAGGCGTTGGTGAGCTCGGTGCCCTGCTCGCCGGTGAGCCAGTACGTCAGCAGGTCGGGGATGAGCAACAGCCGCCGGGCGGAGGACAGCTGGGCCGAGGACCGGGCCGCCGTCAGCTGGTACAGGGTGTTGAAGGGCGCGTACTGCAACCCGGTCGCCGCGTACAGCTCCTCCGCCGGGACGGTCGCCCACACCTTCTCCGCGATCCCCTCCGTCCGGGCGTCCCGGTAGTGCACGGGATTGCCGAGCAGCGCCCCGTCCGCGTCGAGCAGCCCGTAGTCCACGGCCCAGCTGTCGATCCCGACGGAGTCGACCTGCCCGGCCGCCTTCAGCCCCTCCAGCACCCCCGCGTACAGACCCAGGACGTCCCACCGCAGCCCCTCGGGCACGCGCACGGGCCGGTTCGGGAAGCGGTGTGCCTCGGTCAGCTCCAGGCTGTCGGGGCCGACACGGCCCACCATCACGCGCCCGCTGGACGCGCCGAGGTCGACCGCGGCGTACGACTTCACGGCCGCGCTCACCGCAGGAAGGCGGCCGCGACGCCGGCGTCGACCGGGACGTGCAGCCCGGTGGTGTGGGTCAGGTCGCCGCCGGTGAGGGCGAAGACCGCGTTCGCGACATGCTCGGGCAGCACCTCACGCTTGAGGATGGTCCGCTGGGCGTAGAACTCGCCGAGCTTCTCCTCCTCGACCCCGTACACGGCGGCCCGCTGGGCCCCCCACCCGCCGGCGAAGATCCCGGAGCCCCGCACGACACCGTCCGGATTGACTCCGTTGACCCGGATGCCGTGCTCGCCCAACTCGGCGGCGAGCAGCCGCACCTGGTGGGCCTGGTCGGCCTTGGTGGCCGAGTAGGCGATGTTGTTGGGCCCGGCGAACACGGCGTTCTTCGACGCGATGTAGACGATGTCGCCGCCCAGCTCCTGCGCGATCATCACCCGCGCCGCTTCGCGCGACACGAGGAAGGATCCGCGCGCCATGATGTCGTGCTGGAGGTCCCAGTCCTTCGCCGACGTCTCCAGCAGGGGCTTGGAGATCGAGATGCCGGCGTTGTTGACGACGAGATCGACACCGCCGAACGCCAGCACGGCCGCCCGGAACGCCTCGGCGATCTGCTCCTCGGACGTCACGTCCACGGTCACGGCGACGGCCTTGTCCGGACCGCCCAGCTCCTCGGCGACCGCGGCCGCGTTCTCACCGTTCAGATCGGCCACGACGACACAGGCGCCCTCGGCGGCCAGCCGGTGCGCGATCGCCTTCCCGATGCCGCTGCCCGCACCCGTGACCAGCGCGACCCGCGTCGCGAGCGCCTTGGGCTTCGGCATCCGCTGGAGCTTGGCCTCCTCCAGCGCCCAGTACTCGATACGGAACTTCTCCGACTCCTCGATGGGCGCGTACGTGGACACGGCCTCCGCCCCGCGCATCACATTGATGGCGTTGACGTAGAACTCGCCGGCCACCCGCGCGGTCTGCTTGTCCTTGCCGAAGCTGAACATGCCCACGCCCGGGACCAGCACGATCGCCGGGTCGGCGCCGCGCATGGCGGGGGAGTCGGGCTCGGCGTGCCGCCGGTAGTAGGCGGCGTACTCCTCGCGGTACTCCGCGTGCAGCTCCTTCAGCCGGGCGACGGCCTCGTCGAGCGGAGCCGTCGGCGGCAGGTCGAGGACCAGCGGCCGCACCTTGGTCCGCAGGAAGTGGTCCGGGCAGGAGGTGCCCAGCGCGGCCAGCCGCGGATGCTCGGCGCTCGCCAGGAAGTCGAGGACCACCTCGGAGTCGTTGAAGTGCCCGACCTGGGGCCGGTCCTGGGAAGCGAGGGCACGGACGTGCGGCGCGAGGGCGGCGGCCCGCTCCCGGCGCTCCGCGGCACTCAGCGCGGCGTACCCCTCGATCACCGGCCCGAAGGGCTCGTCCCTGCCGCGCTCGGCGAGGAACTTCTCCGCGGTCCGGATGATGTGCAGCGAGTTCCGCTCGCACTCCTCGGACGTGTCACCCCAGGCGGTGATCCCGTGCCCGCCCAGAACGCACCCGATGGCCTGCGGATTGGCCTGCTTCACGGCCGCGATGTCCAGCCCCAGCTGGAATCCGGGCCGCCGCCACGGCACCCACACCACACTGTCCCCGAAACACTCGGCGGTCAGCTTCTCCCCGTCTGCGGCGCAGGCGAGCGCGATCCCGGAGTCCGGGTGGAGGTGATCGACGTGGGCGGCCTCGACCAGTCCGTGCATGGCGGTGTCGATGGACGGCGCCGCCCCGCCCTTCCCGTGCAGGCAGTAGTCGAACGCGGCGACCATCTCGTCCTCGCGCTCCACCCCCGGATAGACATCGACGAGCGCCCGCATCCGGTCCAGCCGGAGCACGGCCAGTCCCGCCTCCGTGAGCGTACCGAGGTCACCTCCCGACCCCTTGACCCACATCAGCTCGACATCGCCGCCGGTGACGGGGTCGGTCTCGGTGCCCTTGGCGGAGGCGTTGCCTCCCGCGTAGTTGGTGTTACGGGGATCGGAGCCGAGCCGGTGGGAACGGGCCAGGAGAGCGGCGGCTTCGGGATGGGTTGCCATGACAGTTCCTTTTCAGAGGAGAGTGGGGTGAGGTTCCTTCTTGGGGGCGCGGGGAACTGCGCGATCAACCGGAAACAACCCGCACCCCGCAGACAACGGATCTCGGCAGACGCTTACGCACCCCACCCCGCCTGCTCCCCACCGACCCGCTCGGCAACGATCTTCTCGCCCCACCCACATCGCCGGTACGCCGCAAGCGGCTCGGGGTCCAACCCCATCTCCTCCCGCACCTCCCGCAGCAACGGCCGCACATCCGTGTTGTAGGCATCCATCAGCACGGCATTCGCCTCCAGCACATCCCCGCTGCGCTGCGCCGCACCCAACGCGTCACCGTCCACCAGCAACGCCTTGGCCGTGGCCTCCTGCACATTCATCACAGAACGGATGATCGCCGGGATCTTCGCCTCGATGTTGTGGCACTGGTCGAGCATGAACGCGACCTCGGGCGAGAACCCCCCGCCCCGCACGACCTCGTACATGATCCGGAACAGCTGGAAGGGGTCGGCCGCACCCACCATCAGGTCGTCATCCGCGTAGAACCGCGAGTTGAAGTCGAACCCCCCGAGCTTCCCCTCCCGCAAGAGCGTCGCCACGATGAACTCGATGTTGGTCCCCGGCGCGTGATGCCCCGTGTCGACCACGACCTGCGCCTTAGGCCCCAACTTCAGGCAGTGGGCGTACGCCGTGCCCCAGTCCGGCACATCCGTCGAGTAGAAGGCCGGCTCGAAGAACTTGTACTCCAGCAGCATCCGCTGCCCGTCGCCCAGCCGCTCGTAGACCTCCGCGAGCCCCTCGGCGAGCCGGTCCTGCCGGGCCCGGATGTCGTCCTGCCCGGGATAGTTCGTCCCGTCGGCGAACCACAGCTTCAGGTCCGTCGAACCCGTCGCATCCATGATGTCGACGCACTCCAGCAGATGATCGACGGCCTTGCGGCGCACAGAAGCCTCCGGGTGGCAGATGCTCCCGAGCTTGTAGTCGTCGTCCTGGAACGTGTTGGAGTTGATCGCGCCGAGCTTCACACCACGCTCCTCGGCGTGCTTCGCCAGCGCCGCGTAGTCGTCGACCTTGTCCCACGGAATGTGCAGGGCGACCGTCGGGGCGACCCCCGTGAACTCGTGCACCTTCGCCGCGTCGTCCAGTTTCTCGTACGGATTGCGCGGCACACCCGCTTGCGCGAACACCTTGAAGCGCGTGCCCGAGTTCCCGTACGCCCACGACGGCGTCTCGACTGCCTGGGTCTTGAGAGCGGCCTTCACCGCGGCGAGCTCGGTCACGTCAGGGCTCCTGAGGCATCGGGTCGTGACGACCACTGAATGAAACGATTCAGGACGCGAAGTTATGGGCCCCCCGAAGGGGTGTCAACCCCTCCGGTCGACACAGTTACTCGTGATCAGGGCGTGACCTTCTGTCCTCGAAACATTTTCGACCGGAACCCATTGACGTGACATGCGTGACCCGCCTAACGTCCCGGCAACCCAGTTGAAACCTTTCACGACGCCCACGACGCCGAGAGGCGGTCCCGCCGGCGTCGTCGAGGAGCCCCCATGACCCACCCGTCCACCACGGGTCCGGCCCCGGTTCTGGCACTGAAGGACGTCTCCAAGTCCTTCGGTGCGGTCCGCGCACTGCGGGACGTCTCCCTGGAGCTGTTCCCCGGGGAGGTGCACGCGCTCGCCGGTGAGAACGGTGCCGGCAAGTCCACCCTCATCAAGGCACTCGCCGGAGTGCACCGGCCGGACGCCGGCCAGGTGCTGCTCGACGGTGCGCCCGTCACCTTCCACGGCCCCGGCGACGCCCGCGACGCCGGCATCGCCGTGATCTACCAGGAGCCCACGCTCTTCCCCGACCTGTCGATCGCCGAGAACATCTACATGGGCCGCCAGCCCCGGCGCGCCCTCGGCCGGATCGACCACAAGGCCACGCACAACGCGACCGCCGCCCTCATGGAGCGCCTCGGAGTCGAACTCGACCCCGACCGGCCCGCCCGCGGCCTGTCCATCGCCGACCAGCAGATCGTCGAGATCGCCAAGGCCCTCTCCTTCGACGCCCGTGTCCTGATCATGGACGAGCCGACCGCCGCGCTCACCGGCAGCGAGGTCGCCCGCCTCTTCGGCGTCGTACGCACCTTGCGCGACCAGGGCGCCGCCGTGCTGTTCATCTCCCACCGGCTGGAGGAGATCTTCGAGATCTGCCGGCGGGTCACCACCCTGCGCGACGGCGCCCTGGTCGGCAGCGAGCCACTGGAGGGCATGACGGAGGACGACCTTGTGCGCCGCATGGTCGGCCGTGACCTCGACGAGCTCTACCCCAAGCAGGACGTGCGGCCGGGCGAAGTCGCCCTGAGCGTGCGCCGGCTGACCCGCGAGGGCGTGTTCACCGACGTCTCCTTCGAGGTCCGGCACGGCGAGATCGTCGGTCTCGCCGGACTCGTCGGCGCCGGGCGTACGGAGGTCGCACGGGCCGTGTTCGGCATCGACCGCTGGGACGCCGGCGAGGTCTCCGTCGACGGCAAGCCCCTGGTCAACGGCGCCCCGTCCACCGCGATGTCCGCCGGGCTCGCCCTGGTCCCCGAGGACCGGCGCGCTCAGGGCCTGGTGATGGACATGTCGATCGAGCGGAACATCGGGCTCACCGGGCTGCGCACGACGGTGAAGGCGGGGCTGATGGACCGCGGCGCCGAGCGCAGCCGCTCCCTCGACTGGGCCGTCAAGCTCCAGGTCAAGTACGCCCGGATCGCCGACACCGTCAACACTCTCTCGGGCGGCAACCAGCAGAAGGTCGTGCTCGCCAAGTGGCTCGCCACCGCGCCCAGGGTGCTGATCGTCGACGAGCCGACCCGCGGCATCGACGTCGGCACCAAGGCCGAGGTGCACCGGCTGCTGTCCCAGCTCGCCGCCGACGGCGTGGCCGTCCTGATGATCTCCTCCGACCTGCCCGAGATCCTCGGCATGGCCGACCGCGTGCTGGTGATGCACGAGGGCCGACTCACCGCCGAGATCCCACGCTCCGACGCCACCGAGGAAACCGTGATGGCCGCAGCCACCGGGAGGGCCGCCGCATGACGGTCGTCACCCCACAAGAGGCCCCCGTGGCCGACGTGCCCAAGTCGAGCGGCACCCGGCTGGTCGACCGCGTCTTCAAGATGCGCGAACTCGCCATCCTCGTCGTCTTCCTGGTGATGATCGCCGTCACTCAGGCCGGCAACAGCCAGTTCCTGTCCGAACAGGGCATCAAGGACCTGCTGCTGAACGCGACGATCCTCGTGCTCGTCGCCACCGGCCAGTCCCTCGTCGTCATCACCCGCAACGTCGACCTGTCCGTCGGATCCACGCTCGGCATCAGCGCCTTCGCCGCCGGAACGTATCTCCAGGGCGGCGGCAACCCGGTCGTGGCGATCGCCCTGGCCGTGCTGCTCGGCATCGGCTTCGGACTGCTCAACGGCCTGCTCGTCAGCCTCGGCCAGGTGCCCGCGCTCGTCGTCACCCTCGGCACGCTCTACATCATCCGCGGCATCGACTCCATCTGGGTCGGCTCCAGCCAGATCACCGCGGCCGATCTGCCCGGCGGTTTCGTCGACTTCGGCTCCGGAGGCATCTCGGCGGTGCCGTACCTGGCGCTGATCGCCCTGGCGGTCCTTGTCGCAACCGCCTACTACCTCAAGCACTTCGCCAGCGGCCGCGAGCTGTACGCGCTGGGCTCCAACCCCGAGGCCGCCCGCCTCGCCGGCATCCCCGTGCGCAAGCGGATCCTCGCCGCGTACACCTTCTGCGGCGCCCTCGCCGGACTCGCCGGAGCCATGTACCTCGCCCGGTTCGGCAACGTCGACTCCGGCACCGGCAACGGCTACGAACTCACCGTGGTCAGCGCGGTCGTGGTCGGCGGCGTCGTCTTCACCGGCGGCTCCGGCAGCGTCTACGGCGCGGCCCTCGGCGCGCTGCTGCTGACGTCGATCAACAGCGTGCTGCCCGCCCTCGGCGTCAGCTCCGTCTGGGTGCTCGCCATCAACGGCGTCCTGCTCATCCTCGCCATCGCGGTCGACCGGATCGTCGCGCTGCGCGTGGCCTCCGCCCTGAAGAAGAGGAACGCCCGCCATGGCTGACATCTCCCTGAGCCGAGCGGTCCGCTGGGACACGGTCGTCGGCGCCCTGCTGATCGTGGTGCTGCTGTTCTCCTTCGGCTTCGTCGACGGGTTCGGCAATGCGCTCAACCTGTCGTTCCTCATCGGCAACACGCTGCCGATCGCGCTGATCGCGTTGCCGATGACCCTGCTGGTCGTCTCCGGGGAGATCGACCTGTCGGTGGCGTCCACGGCGGGTCTGTCCGGTGCCGTGATGGGCGCCCTGTGGAACCAGGGCATGGCCATCGAGACGATCATCCCGATCTGCCTGCTGCTGGGAGTCGTGTGCGGGCTGATCAACGGCCTGCTGGTGACCAGGCTGGGGCTGCCGTCCCTCGCCGTCACCATCGGCACGCTCGCCGCGTACCGGGGTGTCGCGCAGATCGTGCTCGGGTCGGACGCGGTGACCGACTTCCCCACCCAGTACCTGGAATTCGCGGCCGGGCGCATCGGCGACACGTTCATCCCGGACGCCTTCCTGCCGTTCCTCGTCCTGCTCGCCATCGCCGTGGTCGCACTGCACGCCACGCCGTTCGGGCGGTCGCTGTTCGCGATCGGGGCGAATGAGGAGGCCGCGCGGTTCGCCGGCATCCGGGTCAAGCGGCAGAAGCTGATCCTGTTCACGGTGACGGGCCTGATGGCCTCTCTCACCGGGATCTTCTGGGCGCTGCACTACGCCAGCGCCCGCTACGACAACGCCACCGGCCTCGAACTGTCCGTCGTGGCCGCCGTACTGCTCGGCGGTATCGACTTCGACGGTGGCAAGGGCACGCTCGGCGGCGCCATCGCCGGGGTGTTCCTGCTGGGGGCATTGCAGAACGTGATGAGCCTCCAGGACGTCTCCGCCCAGTCGCAGATCGTCGTCACCGGCGTTCTGCTCGTCCTCTCCGTGCTCGGCCCCAGGGTCGCACGGCAGATCTCCGTAGCGAGGGCGGGCCGCAGAGCCGCCTCGACTCCGACCTCGTAACTCAGCCCTTCCTCGTAAAGGACCATCGTCATGCGTAAGTCAACCCTCCGCCGCAGCTGCGCGGCGCTCGCCACCGCCACCTCTCTCGCCCTGGCGCTCACCGCCTGCGGTGGCGGCACCACCAAGAAGGACGTGCAGAGCGAGGGCGGCTCCGCTGCCGCGGCCGGCAAGGCCGACCCGAACGCCGAGCTGAAGAAGGGCCTGACCGTCGGGTTCCTGCCCAAGCAGGTCAACAACCCGTACTTCACCTCCGCCGACAAGGGCGGCGAGAAGGCGCTGAAGGAACTCGGCTCCAGCTACAAGGAGGTCGGTCCCTCCAGCGCCACGGACACCTCCGGCCAGGTCTCCTACGTCAACACGCTCACCCAGCAGCAGGTCGACGCGATGGCCGTCTCCGCGCAGGACCCCGGCGCCCTGTGCACCGCGCTCAAGCAGGCCATGAAGAACGGCATCAAGGTCGTCACCTACGACTCGGACACCACGCCCGACTGCCGCAACGCCTTCGTCTCGCAGGCCTCCGCCGAGGACCTGGGCCGTACCGAGGTGCAGCTGCTCGCCAAGCAGATCGGCTACAAGGGCGAGATCGCGATCCTGTCCGCCGCGCAGACCGCGACGAACCAGAACACCTGGATCGACTTCATGAAGGACGAGCTGAAGAAGCCCGAGTACAAGAACATGAAGCTGGTGAAGACCGCGTACGGCAACGACGACGCCCAGCAGTCCTTCCAGCAGACCCAGGGCCTGCTCCAGGAGTACCCGAACCTGAAGGGGATCATCTCCCCGACCACCGTCGGCATCAAGGCCGCCGCCCAGTACCTGTCGGGCTCCAAGTACAAGGGCAAGGTCAAGCTGACCGGCCTCGGCACCCCGAACGACATGCGCAAGTACGTCAAGAACGGCACCGTCGAGGCGTTCGAGCTGTGGGACCCGGCGAAGCTCGGCGAGCTGGCCGCCCGTACCGCCGTCGCCCTGTCCTCCGGGCAGATCACCGGCAAGGAGGGCGAGACCTTCAAGGCCGGCTCCATGGGCGAGTACACCATCGGCAAGGACGGCGTGATCAGCCTCGGCAAGCCGACCGTGTTCGACGCCAAGAACATCGACCAGTTCAACTTCTGATTCCCGGAGGGTTGTTGATGCAGCGCGTGTGCTTCCTGCTGAAGGTCCGGGCGGACCGCCTCGACGAGTACCGCGAGCGGCACGCCGCCGTGTGGCCCGAGATGCTCGACGCCCTGAAGGCGACCGGCTGGCACAACTACTCGCTCTTCCTGCGCGAGGACGGACTGCTCGTCGGCTACCTGGAGACCGAGGACTTCGCGGCCGCCCAGGCCGGTATGGAAGCCACCGACGTCAACGCCCGCTGGCAGGCGGAGATGGCGCCGTTCTTCGAGTCACTGGACGGCGCCCGGCCCGACGAGGCCATGAAACCGCTCACGGAAGTGTTCCACCTCGCCTGAACAATGGAGTTCATGAGATGCGCAGACGTACGTTGCTGGCCGCGGCCTTCGCCGGAGCCGTGGTGACCCCCGCCCTCGCCTCCGGCACCGCGCGGGCCGCCGACCCCGGGCCCTCCGTCACCCGGACGGGCACCACGACCCTCGACAGCCAGGCCATCTTCTTCGTGTCGTACGACGGCCTGGTCAACAACAACTCGTTCCAGAAGAACGGCCTGCTGACCTACAAGGGCTACCAGTACGCCGTCTGGTACACCGCCGACCGCAACGCCGTCGTCGGACGACGGGTACTCGGCGGCAGCACCTGGTCGACCGTGAAGGTCGGGCACACCCTGCGGTACGACGACTCCCACAACGTCATCTCCATGGGCGTCTCCAAGGCCGACGGCCGGCTGCACCTCAACATGGACTCCCACAGCGACGGCTTCACCTACGTCAAGTCGGTCGCCGGGCTCATGGACGACCCCGGCGGGCTGAGCTGGACCACGAGCCGCTTCGGCGCACCCCAGTCCACCCTGGACGGCCTCGCGCTGACCTCGCAGTTCACCTACCCGCAGTTCATATCGACGCCCGACGGCAAGCTCCAGCTGAGCTACCGCGTCGCCGTCTCCGGCAACGGACGCAACGCGCTCGCCGAGTACGACGGCACCAAGTGGACCAACCTGGGGGAGTGGTCCAGCTCCACCGGCACGTACACCAGCGAGCACGGCTCCTCGACCGCCCGCAACATGTACCTGCACGGCATCGATTACGACCGCAGCGGCCGGCTGCACTCCTTCTTCACCTGGCGCGAGCAGAACGGCGCCGTGATGTGCAACAGCGGCGGCATCACCAATCACGACACCGGCTACGTCTACTCCGACGACCTCGGCCGCACTTGGCGCAACAACGCCGGCACTGTCGTCGGCGTCACCGGCGGCTCCGACAAGGTGTCCGTGACCGACACCGGCCTGGTCGTCGACCCGCTCAATCCGGACCACTCCCTGATGAACCAGGAGAGCCAGTCCACCGACTCGGCGGGCCGGCCGCACGCGATCATCTCCTACGTCCCCGGCCGCTTCGGCCAGTGCACCACGAACTACGTGGCCGACCGCACGGCAAACGGACGCGCCTTCCACGTCCGCAAGAACGCCTCGGGCTCCTGGCAGAAGACCGAGATCCCGGTCCCGCTGAACTCCAGCCAGCGCACCAAGCTGATCCTGGACAAGTACGACAACGCCTACGCGATCTTCCCCTTCGGGCGGATCGCCGGCGCCTCGGCGGCCTCCGGCTACACCGACTGGAAGATCCTGTTCGACGGCAGCGGCCTCAATGCCTTCGGCGAGGTCGTCGTCGACGAGATGCGCGTCGCGCAGGACGGAGTGCTGTCCTTCATGTACCAGGAGAAGTCCAGCGGTACGACGCCCTCGGCGCTGCACGTCGTCGACTTCCGGCTGCCCGCCTGACCGCGCCCGGTTCCCGGGGCGGCGTGCCGGTAGTGTGAAGCCGCCCCGGCCGCCGCCCCCCTCGTCTTCCCCTGGAGGTCCCTGCCCGATGGCCCAGTCGGTGGGTATCAAGGATGTCGCCCGCGCCGCCGGAGTCTCCGTCGGCACGGTGTCGAACGTGATCAACCGCCCGGACACGGTCGCCACCGAGACCCGGGCCCGCGTGCTGTCCGCGATAGACCGGCTCGGCTACGTCCGCAGCGAGTCCGCGCGCCAGCTGCGCGCGGGCCGCAGCCGCATCATGGGGCTGCTCGTCCTCGACATGGGCAACCCCTTCTTCGTCGACGTGGCCCGCGGCGCCGAACGCGCCGCACGGCAGGCCGGGCTCGGCGTGATGGTCTGCAACAGCGCCCAGAACCCGGGCGAGGAGGCCGAGTACCTGTCGCTCTTCGCCGAGCAGCGCGTGCGCGGTGTGCTGCTCACCCCGGCCGACGCCACGGGCCGCAACATCGAGGCGTTCCGCCGGCACGGCATCCCGTTCGTCCTGGTCGACCGGGTCGCCGAGGGAACCACCGAGTGCTCGGTCTCCGTCGACGACGTCGCGGGCGGCGCCCTGGCCGTACGCCATCTCGTCGACGCCGGGCACCGCTCCATCGCCTACGTCAGCGGCCCGCCCGGCCTCAACCAGGTCCGCGACCGGCGTACGGGCGCCCTCGAAGCGCTCTCGGAGGCCGGGCTCGGGCCCGACGCGCTGCGCGAGCTGCCCACCGAACGGCTCGACGTCGCCGCGGGCCGCGACGCCGGCGCCCGCCTGCTGGGCCTCGCCGACCGGCCGACCGCCGTGTTCTGCGCCAACGACCTGCTGGCGCTCGGCGTCCTCCAGGCCATGTACGCGGCCGGTGTCGGCGTCCCGGACGACCTCGCCATCGTCGGCTACGACGACATCGAGTTCGCGGCCGCCGCCGCCGTCCCTCTCACGTCGGTACGCCAGCCCGCCGTCACCATGGGCGCCATGGCGGCCGACCTGCTCCTGGAGGAGACGGAGGAGGAGGGCCCGGCCCGGCCGCACGAGCACCGGCGGGTCGTACTCCAGCCCGAGCTGGTGGTCCGCCGCTCCAGCCTGTCCGCCCGCTGAACCTGAACGGTCGTTCAGGAAGATTTCATGATCCGAAGGGGCCACCCGCGGACGCCCGCTGTGATGAACTGGGACGCGGTCCGAAAATCCGTCCGTCCCGGGAGCCCTGTTGACCCTCAGCTACCGCCAGCCCGGAGTCGTCCTCACCGACCGCCGCTTCTCCGTCCCCCTCGACCACGGCCGCCCCGAGGGCGAGACGATCGAGCTGTACGCCCGCGAGGTCGTCGCGACCGACAAGGCGCAGCAGGACCTGCCGTGGCTGCTCTACCTCCAGGGCGGGCCCGGCTTCGGCGCGGACCGCTCCGTCGGCAGGCCCGGCTGGCTCGGCCGCGCGCTGAAGGAGTACCGCGTGCTCCTCCTCGACCAGCGCGGCACCGGCCACAGCACGCCCGCCAACCGGCAGACGCTCCCGCTGCGCGGCGGCCCCGCCGAGCAGGCCGAGTACCTCACACACTTCCGGGCCGACTCGATCGTCCGCGACTGCGAGGCCATCCGCGCGCAGGTCACCGGCGGCGCCCCCTGGACCGTCCTCGGCCAGAGCTTCGGCGGCTTCTGCCTGACCACCTACCTGTGCCTCGCGCCCGAGGGCCTGGCCACCGCCGTGATCACGGGCGGACTGCCCTCCCTGGACACCCACGCCGACGACGTCTACCGGGCCGCCTTCCCGCGCGTCGAACGCAAGGTCACCGCGCACTACGCGCGCTACCCGCAGGACGCCGAACGCGCCCGCCGGATCGCCGACCACCTCCTGACGCACGACGTGGTCCTGCCGAACGGCTACCGGCTCACCGTCGAGGCCTTCCAGTCCCTCGGCATCGTCCTCGGCACCGGCGACGGCACCCACCGCCTGCACTACCTCCTCGAGAACGCCTTCGTCCGCACCCCGCAGGGCCTCGCGCTCTCCGACGCGTTCCAGGAGCAGGCGCAGGGCATGCTGTCCTACGCCCGCCACCCGCTGTACGCCCTGATCCACGAGTCGATCTACGGCCAGGACGCCCGGCCCACCGCCTGGTCGGCCGAGCGGGTCCGCGCCGAGTTCCCGCGGTTCGACGCCGCGAAGGCCCTCGCGGGAGACGAACCGCTGCTGTTCACCGGCGAGTCGATCCACCCCTGGATGTTCGACTGCGACCCGGCGCTGCGCCCCCTGCGCGAGACCGCCGACCTGCTCGCCGCCCGCACCGACTGGACCCCCCTGTACGACCCGGCCCGCCTCGCCGCGAACGACGTACCGGTCGTCGCCGCCGTCTACCACGACGACATGTACGTCGACACGGCCCACTCCCTGCGCACCGCCCGCGCCATCCGGGGCCTGCGCACCTGGGTCACGGACGAGTTCGAGCACGACGGCGTACGGACCGGCGGCCAGCGGGTCCTGGACCGGCTGCTGGCGCTGGTGCGGAACGAGGCGTGATGCCGTGCCGGAAACACGTGGCGATGCCGGTGGCGCGGATTAGTCTGCCGACATGACGACCACTCAACTCCAGCCCATGCCCGGCGACTGGCGGCGTGCCCTCGCGGTCGTGGCCCACCCCGACGACCTGGAGTACGGCTGCTCGGCGGCGATCGCGGCCTGGACCGACGAGGGCCGCGAGGTCGCCTATGTGCTGGCGACCCGGGGCGAGGCGGGCATCGACACACTGGACCCCGAGCGCTGCGGTCCGCTGCGGGAGCGGGAACAGCGGGCCAGCGCGGCGGTGGTCGGCGTGTCGGCCGTGGAGTTCCTCGACCACAGGGACGGTGTCATCGAGTACGGCACCGCCCTGCGCCGCGACATCGCCGCCGCGATCCGCCGTCACCGGCCCGAGCTGGTCATCACGCTCAACCACCGGGACACCTGGGGCGGCGTCGCCTGGAACACCCCGGACCACGTGGCGGTCGGCCGGGCCACGCTCGACGCGGCCGGCGACGCCGGCAACCGGTGGATCTTCCCGGAGCTCACCGAGCAGGGCCTGCAGCCCTGGGACGGCGTGCGCTGGGTCGCCGTCGCCGGTTCCAGCACCCCCACGCACGCGGTCGACGCGACGTCCGGCATGGAACGCGCGGTGCGCTCACTGCTGGAACACCGCACCTACATCGAGGCCCTGACCGACGAGGACCCGGAGACCTACGTCCGCGGCTTCCTCACCCAGCACGCCGAGGCCACCGGGGAGCGGTTCGGGGGCAAGCCTGCGGTGGCGTTCGAACTGTTCGGCAGATGACGCGGAAGACGGGGGAGACGGGGGAGACCATGACAGACAGCAAGGAGCTGGCCGACCGGTTCGAGGAGCACCGGGGGCGGCTGAAGGCCGTCGCCTACCGCATGCTCGGATCGCTCGCCGAGGCGGAGGACGCCGTCCAGGAGGCCTGGCTGAAGCTCGGCCGCACCGACGCGGACGACATCCACAACCTCGGCGGCTGGCTCACCACGGTGACCGGCCGGGTGTGCCTGGACCTCCTGCGCTCGCGCGCCGGGCGCCGCGAGGAGCCCATGGACGACACCTTCGTCCCGGACCCGGTGCTCAGGCCCTTGTCCCACATCGACCCTGAGCAGGAGGTGCTGCACGCCGACGAGGTGGGCCTGGCCCTGCTGGTGGTCCTGGAGAACCTGGAGCCCGCCGAGCGGCTCGCCTTCGTGCTGCACGACATGTTCGCCGTGCCGTTCGACGACATCGCGCCGATCGTGGAGCGCAGCCCGGCCGCGACCCGGCAGCTGGCGAGCCGCGCCCGGCGCCGGGTGCGCGGCGCCACCCCCGCGGCCGAGCCGGACCTCGGCCGGCAGAAGGAGGTCCTCGACGCCTTCCTGGCCGCCTCGCGCGGCGGGGACTTCGAGGCGCTGCTCGCGCTCCTGCACCCGGACGTGGTGCTGCGGGCCGACTCGGGTGTCCTGGTGCGCGGCGCGGCCGTGTCCAAGGCTCTCCAGGGGGCGAAGGCGGTGGCGGAGCAGGCGCTCATGTTCGCCCGGTTCGCGCAGTCGGCGGAGCTGGTGCTGGTCAACGGCTCGGTCGGGGTCGTCAACGCGCCCGGGGGACACGCGCAGTCGGTCATGGGGGTCACGATCGCCGACGGCCGGATCACCGGCATGTACATCCTGGCCGACCCCGAGCGGCTGGAGCGCCTGGAGGCATCCGGCCTGGCGGGCTGACCCAGGCGGCGGTCAGCCCGGCGAGTTGTCATTTCGTATGCTGAACGTCATGCGAGATCACAAGGCCGCGCGGGCGGAACTGCGCGGCGACTGCGAGCGGTGCTTCGGGCTGTGCTGCGTCGCCCTGCCGTTCGCGGCCTCGGCCGGCTTCGCCGTCGACAAGGACGCCGGCACCCCCTGCCGCAATCTTCAGAGCGACCATCGCTGCGGCATCCACGCCAGGCTGCGGCAGAAAGGGTTCACCGGCTGCACGGTCTACGACTGCTTCGGCGCCGGACAGCAGGTCTCGCAGATCACCTTCGGCGGCCAGGACTGGCGGTCCGGGCCGCCGGAGCACGCCCGCCGCATGTTCGACGTCTTCCCGGTCGTGCGCCAGTTGCACGAGCTTCTGTGGTACCTGACCGAGGCGCTCTCCCTGCCCGCGGCCCGGCCGGTCCACGCCGATCTGCGCAAGGTTCTGGAGAAGACCGAGGAGCTGACCGGGCTTACGCCCGAGGAACTCGCCGGGCTGGACGTGGCGGCGCACCGCCAGGAGGTCAACGTCCTGCTGCTGAGGACGAGCGAGCTGGCCAGGGCCGGCATCAAGGGGCGTAAGAAGAACCGCCGGGGCGCGGACCTGATGGGCGCCCGCCTCAAGGGCGCCGACCTGCGCGGTGCCGACCTGCGCGGCGCCTACCTCATCGCCGCCGACCTCACAGGTGCGGACCTGCGGGGCGCGGACCTGATCGGTGCCGACCTGCGCGACGCGGACCTCACGGACGCCGACCTGACCGGGGCGTTCTTCCTCACCCAGCCGCAGCTGAACGCGGCCCGGGGCAGTGCCGGGACCCGGTTGCCCGCGTCAGTCACCCGCCCCGGGCACTGGACAGCGCAGGGCTGAGGCCGGCTCCCGCACCGGTGTCCGGCGCTCCGGGTGCAGCCGCAGCCCCTCCGGCATCAGCGTCAACCGCTCGGTCACGCGCAGCCGGTACGCCGGGTCGGGCCGCAGCTCGTAGCGACGCAGCAGCAGGCCGAGCACCAGCGTCGCCTCGTGCAGGGCGAACTGGCGCCCGATGCAAGCTCGCGCCCCGGTCCCGAACGGTTTGAAGGTGTGCGGGGCCCGGGACCGTACCGCCTGCGCCTGGAAGCGGTCGGGGTCGAACCGCTCGGCGTCCGCACCCCACACCTCCCGGTCCCGGTGCAGCATCGGCGTCAGCACCAGCGCCCACGCCCCGCGCCGCATGGGATGCTCCCCGGCCAGCACGGTGTCCTCCCGTGCCTCCCGGGCGAAGGCGGGTGCGGTGGGCCACAGCCGCAGCGACTCGTCCAGCACCCGGCGGACGTAGCGCAGCCTTGCCACCTGGTCGTAGGCCGGTTCCGCCGCGTCGCCCCAGACGCGGTCCACCTCGGCGCGGGCCCGGGCCGCGACCTCGGGGTGGCGGGAGAGGTAGTGCAGCGCGAAGGACAGCGCCCCGGACGTCGTCTCGTGGCCGGCGACGAGGAAGGTGATGACCTGGCGGCGGACGTTCCGGAGCTCCAGCCGCTCCCCGGTCTCGGGGTGAGCCGTCTCCAGCATCCGGTCGAGCAGGTCCCCGTCCCCGCTGCCGGTGGCGCGCCGGTCCCGGATCAGCTCGTCGACCGTGCGGTTGAGACAGGCGATGTCGGCCGCGTTGCGGCGGCTCGCGCTCCGCAGCAGCAGCGGGGCCAGCGGGAAGGGCACCGTGTTGAGCCGCTGCGCGTACGTCAGCGTGCCGACCATCGCGGTGACGAAGGGATGCGGCCGGGCGCGTTCGAATGACCCGAAGTCGCGGCCGAAGCCGGTGCGCGCGATCGTCTCCAGGGTCAGCTTGGTCATGTCGCCGGGCACGTCCACCGCCCGGCCCGTGGCCACCGCGCGGTCCCAGTGTTCCGTCAGCTGCCGTGCGACGGCCAGCATCATCGGGTGGTAGCCGGCCATGGCCTCGCGGCTGAACCCCGGAGCGAGCACGTCGTGTGCCAGCTGCCAGTTGGACTCGTGGTTGTACGCCGTGAACAGGCCGTCCCCGGCAACCGGCCGCAGATTCGCTATGCCGAGCCCCACGTGCTTGGCGAACCGCGACTCGTCCGCGAGGTCGGCCGCGTATCGGGCACCCCACACGAACACGAACTCCTTGCCGAAGGCCTTCCGGCGGAAGACCGGACCCAGGTCGCGGGCGTACCGCAGCGTGTCCTGCAGGGGAGTGCGCCGGTTCACGCCCACCACGTCGCCGAGCAGCGGGATCCGGTGCGGGGGATGCGGAATGCGGTCCAGCTCCGGCCAGCCCAGCTCGGCACTCCGGAACCCCCTGGGCAGCCCGTCCCGTGTCGGCGCCTCCGTCATGACGCTATCTCCCTTGATCCAGCGGTGGGTTGGCACGTGTTGTACGTGGGTTCAATAGCGGGTTTCAGTGTGGTCCGGTTGTTGAACCGGCGTCAAGTAAAGTGCGGGCATGGCCGCGAACCAGAGCGGGCGCACGCGCCGCCGGCTCAGCACCGAGGAGCGCCGGGAGCAGCTTCTGTCGGTCGGGGCGCGGCTGTTCTCGGAGAGTCCGTACGACGACGTGTGGATCGAGCAGGTCGCCGAGATCGCCGGGGTGTCGCGCGGGCTGCTGTACCACTACTTCCGGACCAAGCGGGACTTCTTCGCAGCGGTCGTCGAGCGCGAGAGTGAGCGGATGCTGCGCATGACGGCGGCGGTGCCCGGGGTCCCGGTGCGCGAGCAACTCGCGGGCGGCCTCGACACGTTCCTGGAGTACGTCCGGGCCCACGCCCACGGCTACCGCGCCTTCCACCGCGCCGACGCGGCCGGGGACCAGGCGGTACGCCGCGTCTACCAGCGGGCCCTGGCCGCACAGGAGCGGCAGATCCTCGCGGCGCTCGCCGCGGATCCCGAGTTCGGCCCGGCCTTCCAGGAGCGGCCGGAGGTGCGGCTCGCGGTGCGCGGCTGGCTGGCGTTCACGACGTCCGTCTGTCTGGAGTGGCTGCGCGGCACGGAGTTGAGCCGGGATCAGGTGCGTGAGCTGTGCGCCCGCGCCCTGCTGGGTGTCCTCACTCCCTGACAGACCTCGTAAAGATCACGTGACGTGGTTGGCTCACACTCAGATCTTCGGTAGGTTAGGCAAGGCTTACCTAAGGAGGTCTGGGATGGGTGACGACAGCCACGACGACAGCCACAGCTGGACGGCGGCCCCTGCCGCCGCGGAGCGGGCGCGCTCGGTGCTCGCCGCAGCGTGGTCCTGCTCGGTGACCGCGGAGGGCACGCGGGAGGAGCTGGTCGGCGCGCACACGGTGACCGAGGACGGCCGGGTGCTGGTGGACGTGCCCGGGGACAGCGCCCTGCTCGGGGCCGCGATCTGCGCGCCCCGCGGCGAGCCGTCCGCGGTACTGGAGTTCGCCGACGTGGCGCCCGTCCCCGTGCGCAGCCGGATCCGCGCCCGGTTGTGGCTCGCGGGCTGGTTCACCGTGGAGGGGGAGAGCCGGCTGGCCTTCCGGGCCACGCGCGTGGTGCTGCGGCAGCCGTCCGGGGCGGTGGTCGTGGACCTCGACGACTTCGCCGCCGCCACGCCCGACCCGCTCACCACGGCCGAGGCCCGGCTGCTGACGCACCTCGCCGACTGCCACGCGGACGCGGTCGAGCGGCTCACCCGGCTCGTCGACGCCGACAGCCTGCACGGCGCGGTCCGCGTCCAGCCGCTCGCCGTCGACCGGCACGGACTGACCCTGCGCATCGAACGCGCCCGTGCCCACGGTGACGTACGGCTCGCCTTCCACGCACCCGCCGACGACGTCGCGCAGCTCACCGAGCGCATGCACGTCCTGCTCGGCCAGGCGGCCGCCGCGGCCTGCCCTCGGGCCCTACAGCGGCAGCGCACAGACGGCGACCGGTGACGGAAACGGTTCACCGGCGCGCCGCAGCGCGCCGCTTTCACCGTCGACACGGAAGACGGTCACCGAGCCGGACTTCTGGTTCGCCGCGAACAGCAGCGTCCCCTCCGGCGAGAGGGCGATCTGGCGCGGGAAGTCCCCGCCCACCGGCACGGTGTCCAGCAGCTTGAGCCGGGCGCCGTCCGACTCGACGGCGTAACGCGTGAGGCTGTTGTCGCCGCGGTTGGCGAGAAAGGCGAAACGGCCGTTCGGGGTCACCTGGAACTGCGCCGGGTAGTTGGTGCCCGGACCGGTGCCCGTGGACTGCGGCTCACCGACCGTGACGCGGCCGGAGGCGGGGTCGTACGCGCAGACCGCCACCGTGTTGTCGACCTCGTTCGCCAGGTAGGCGTACCGGCCCGCGGGGTGGAACGTCAGATGACGCGGGCCCGCACCGGGCCGGGTCCGCGCCTGCGCGACCTCCGTGAGCGTGCCGGCCTTGTCGTCGAGCCGGTACGTGTAGACGGTGTCCGTGCCCAGGTCCACGGCGAGGACATGCCCGCCGTCGGGGCTGGTGAAGATCTGGTGGGCGTGGGGACCGTCCTGGCCCGGTCCCGGTGCCGGACCGGAGTGCCGGACGAGGCCGGTCCGCTCGCCGAGGGCGCCCGAGGCGCCGATCGGGTGCACGGCCACACTGCCGGAGCCGTAGTTCGCGCTGAACAGCCAGCGCCCGCCCGGATGGACGGACAGATGGCAGGGGCCGGCGCCGCCGGTGCCGCGGCTGCCCAGGATCTTCCGGTCGGACAGCCGGACGGCGGTCACGGCGCCGTCGTCGCGCTCGTTCACCGCGTACAGCGTGTGGCGGTCCGGGTGGATCGCGAGGTACGACGGGTTGCCGACCCCGGTGACCGTGCCGGTGCCGCTGATCCGGCCCGTCGCCGCGTCGTACGTGGCCAGGCCGATGCCCTTGCCGCCGCCCTCGACGGAGGTGTACGTGCCGAGGTAGAGGGGGCGCGGGCCGGACGGGCGCCGGGCCTCGCGGGACGGGCTCACGCTCGCCCCGGGGGTCGTCGGACTCGTCGCGGGCGCCGGCGCGGGCGCGTCGTCACAGGAGGGCAGTGCCGCCGCGGCGGCTCCGCCCGCCAGTGCGCCGACGAACCGGCGCCTGCTCCAGCCACCACTGCCCATGTCGCCCCTCAGGTCGTCCCTCGTCCCCGCCGCGACAGCCACCTTGGCGTGGATCACCCACCACGTGCAACAACGGCACCGGGCGTTGCGCAGGATGCAACTGCTTCAGTTGGCCGCTCAGTGATAACGCCCGCCGACCCCCGTACGGTTCCGCCACATCTGCTCCTGTACGCCGAGGCGCTCCCGCAGCCGCGTCAGGCGCGGCAGCCGCACGCGCTGCTCCCGCGACACCCGGTCCAGTTCCTCGAACAGGCGCCGGGTGCGGTGCTCGGTGTCGAGCTCGTCGAGGATCCGGTTGACCTCCGTCAGGACGGCGCCGAGCAACTGCCAGTGCCGCGTCTCACGCTCGGCCTCGTCGCGCAGCAGCAGGGCCAGCTTGTCGCGGGTGCCCGCCGCGGTGCGCAGTTCCGCGGTGAGACGCTCCTCCGCCGACTCGGCGCTCGCACTGAGGTGAGTGGTCACCAACACCGCGAAGCTCACCACGGCGTCGGCGATCTCGGACAGCAGCTGCTGCAGCGCGGCGCCCGTCTCGGCCTCGAACAGCGGCTCCGGCTCGCGCTCCTTCGCGAGGTCGGTGAAGGAGCGGGCGAGCACGCGCAGGACGACCGTGCAGATCTCCAGCGTGTCCAGGCCGGTGCGCAGCACCACCCGGTGCAGCAGGCCCTCCCGCACGCGCGGGTTGAGCCGCAGGCTGTCCTCCGCCTGCCGGAGCGCCGCGTCCACCTCGACGATGTCGTGGTCCAGGCGCCGCGCCTCGTGCAGCCGCTCCGCCGCCTGGTCCGGGGGCGTACCGCCGGCGGCCTCCTCGCCCATGCGCAGCATCAGCTGCCGCAGCCGGCGCGCCAGACCCTCGATCGACTCGCCCGCCTCCTCCACCCACACCGGCGGTGCCAGCAGCAGATTGCAGCCGAGCCCGACGACCGCGCCGATCAGCGTCTCCACCACCCGGGCCCAGGCGGTGTCCCCGACGGTGGTGACCCCGAGCACCAGCATCGCGCTGATCGCGACCTCGGGTACGTACTCCTCCACCCGGACCAGCCGTCCCACGGCCAGTGAGGCCACGAGGAGCAGCGCCAGGCTCCACCAGGTCAGGCCCACCAGAAGGCTGAACGCGATGGCGACGAGGACACCGGTCACCACGGCGTTCACCCGCCGGAAGCCGTTGGTGAGCGTGGCGTACAGGGTCACCTGGACGACCAGCAGCGCCGTCAGGGGAGCGGTGAGCGGTGCCGCCTCGGGGCTCAGCCGCAGCGCGATGACGTACGCGATCGTCGCCGCGGTCGCGGACCGCACCGTCTGGACGACCACCGGGTCCCGGCGCTTGTGCAGGATCCGCCTGGCGTGCGCCGTCCACTCACGTACCTCTCGCATCCTGAGGCTGTTCCCCTTCCCCTGGCGCATCGAACGCGTTCATGAAGGACGTTAACGCGGGGGGAAACCACGGGCGACCGAGGGCCTCAGGCGTACACCTTGTCGAGGAAGGCGGCCAGGTGGCCCCGGGTCCGCTCGATCTGCTCCTGCAGGGTGAGGCTCTCCTCGAAACGGGTCCCGTTCTCCGGCAGCTTCTTCCCGCGCAGGTACAGCGAGCAGGCCAGGTCGGTGCACATGTACGCCCCGACGGAGTTGCCCTCGCGTCCGGCCGCTCCCGCCTTGCGCGCGGTCATCAGCGACACACCGCCCCGGGGGTGCGTCGTCAGGCACAGCGAACACATGCTGCGCTGCAGAAAGCCCCGCTGTGCGGACTGGAACCGCATCGCCAGCCCGATGAGCCGTCCCTCGCGCTCGGCGACCAGATAACTCCGGTCGGGCGCTCCCGGATCCCGCCACCCGAGGAAGTCGAGATCGTCCCAGGGCCGCTCGGCGAGGTCCCGTGGGACGGTCAGACGTCTGGCCTCTCCCTTGGAGCAGTTGACAAACGAGTTGCGGATGTCGTGTTCGGTGAGTGATCTCATGGGAGGGCTCCTGGTCGTGGTCGCGGAAACCTAGGGGCCCTAGGTTTCGGGTTCAGGTTAGAAGCATCGGCGAAGGGGGAGCCAGTGGATTTTCGTGAGGTCGCCTCGGATCGGGCCCGGGCGGCGCTGCGCCATGTGGCGGGCGGCTCGTCAGGACCCGCCGTCGATCCGCAGACGCGGATCACGCTGAACTTCCATCCGGACCGGTCGGCGGGCGAGGTGCCCGTCCTCGTGGCGCTCGCCCGGGACGGCGCCTACCACTCGCAGTTCGTCACCGGCACCAGCAACGGCGGCCTCACGGCGCGGCCCGGCGGCGACCGGTGGCGCTGGGAGAGCCGGATCTTCGGCGGGGCGTACGACGAGGCGGCCGCCCAGGAGCGGCCCGTGTACGGCGCCCTGAACTTCCGCCGGCAAGTGGTCGGCGCGGCGCCGCGCTTCGGCTCCTCGCACTTCCGGCTGCGCCCCGGCGTCCTGAACCGTGCCACGTTCTGCTACCCCGACAGCGCCGCGGAGCCGGCCGACTTCGGCGTGGCGGCCGGCATGTCGCTCATCGCGCTGGCCGAGGCGGACGAGCGGGACGCCCTCGACGACTACATCGAGGCGCATGTGCACGGCGGCGTCGATCTCGCCCGGGACGTGGAGGCACTGGTGCTGGACGCCTGCTACCGCGGCACACCGGTCGAGGCCGCGGCCCGGCGTCTGCCCTGCCCCGTCGAGTGGCACCTCGGCTACCGGATCACGGTGGCCGCACTGCTCCGCCACGCCGACTACCGCGGCCGGGAGTACGCCGAACTCGGCGCGCGGATCGCCCGGGACGGCCTGGTCGACCCGCGGGCCATCGGCGACGCCGCCCGGACGGGGCGGTACGACCTGCAGGACCTGAAGAAGGTGTGGCACACCCTCGCCCGCTTCGGCGCGCCGGAGGGAGCGGGCACCGCCTACTCCGCGGCCGGGGCCAGCGGTGGCCAGACCCCTGGGGTGAGCACCCCCAGCGCATAGGCGCGGGCCACCAGTTCGGTGCGGTTGGCGGCGTGCCAGCGGGCGGACAGACGGCGCAGGTGGTAGGTGACGCCGTCGGTGGTGAGGCCGGTCTCGCGGGCCGCCCGGGCCGTGGTGGCGCCGGCGGCCAGCAGGGCCAGGATGCGGGCCTCCATGGGGGTGACCCGGGCCTGTTCGGCGGGCGGGGCGGGGGAGGGGGTGCGCTCGCCCTCCACGCGCAGCATCACCAGCAGCGCCGGTGTGTCCTCCACCGTGTCGCTCACCGGGTCCGCCGTCAGCTCCCCGTACCGCTCCGCGCCGCCGGCTGCCCGCCAGCGCACCGACACCTGGTAGCGCGAGCGGTGCCGCAGGCGCAGGGCCTGGGCGATGCGCTCCACCTGCGTGGCCTCCCGCGGGCTGAACAGGTCCAGAACGTCACGGCCGCGCAGCCGCCCCGGCGTCGTACCGCACTCCGCGGCCATCGCCGGATTGGCCAGCAGCACCGCGCCGTACACATCGCACACCGCGACCGGCATCGCGACCCGGTCGAAGAGGAGCAGGGCGCGGTTGCGCCATGTCACGGCCTCCTGCCGGGCCTGGTCCACGAGCTTCTCCTGCCATGCCGGGTCGCCCCGCGCAAGAGCGACGCATCTGCTTGTACTACACAATCATGTAGGCGCGCGGCACGGCCCGCCGGGCCCCGTGGATCACGCTGGAACGCAGTACGTCCGTACCGCGAAAGGCAGTTGCCCCGTCATGCGCCCCACCGCACAGACCCCCCGGCCCGCAGACGGCCTCCCCGGCGTCCCCGTCGCCGACATCTCCGGCACCGGCCCGGGCGCCGCACCCGTCCAGCAGGCCATGGATCTGATGCGCCGGCACGGGCCCGTGTTCGTGCGGCGGCTGTACGGACGCGACACCCTGTTCGTGGGCGATCTGGACCTCGTGGCCGAACTCGCGGACGAGCAGCGGTTCGCCAAGCACATCGGGCCCGGCCTGGAGAACGTTCGCGAGTTCGCCGCCGACGGCCTGTTCACCGCGTACAACGACGAGCCCAACTGGGCCAAGGCGCACGACATCCTCATGCCCGCCTTCGCGCTCGGCTCCATGCGGACCTACCACCCCGTGATGCTGAAGGTGGCCCGCAGGCTCATCGACTCCTGGGACCGCGACGCCCGTGCCGGACACCCCGTCGACGTGCCCGGCGACATGACCCGTATGACGCTCGACACCATCGGACTGGCCGGGTTCGGCTACGACTTCGGCTCCTTCGAGCGCTCCGAGCCGCACCCCTTCGTCGAGTCGATGGTCCGCTGCCTGGAGTGGAGCATGACCCGCCTCGCCCGCGTCCCGGGCCAGGACCACTCGGCGCAGGACGCGGCCTTCCGCGACGACTCCGCCTATCTCGCCCGGGTCGTCGACGACGTCATCGCCGCCCGCACCGGCACCGACCAGAGTCAGGCCGACGACCTGCTCGGCCTCATGCTCACCGCCGAACACCCCGCCGACGGCAGCACGCTCGACGCCGCCAACATCCGCAACCAGGTCATCACCTTCCTCATCGCCGGCCACGAGACCACCTCCGGCGCCATGTCCTTCGCGCTGTACTACCTTGCCAAGCACCCGACCGCGCTCCAGCTGGTGCAGCGCGAGGTCGACGAGCTGTGGGGCGACGCGGCGGACGTCGAGCCGACGTACGACGAGATCGGGCGGCTGACTTACACGCGTCAGGTCCTCAACGAGGCGCTCCGGCTGTGGCCCACGGCCGCCGTCTTCGCCCGGGAGGCCCGCGAGGACACACTGCTCGGTGGCCGCATCCCGCTGCGCGCCGGGCAGTCCGCCCTGGTGCTCACACCGATGCTGCACCGGCAGCCCGTCTGGGGCGACAACCCCGAGCTGTTCGACCCGTCCCGCTTCACGGCCGAGGCGGAGGCGGAGCGCCCGGTGCACGCCTTCAAGCCGTTCGGCACCGGTGAGCGCGCCTGCATCGGGCGGCAGTTCGCCCTGCACGAGGCGACCATGCTCCTGGCCATGCTCGTCCACCGCTACCGGCTGAGCGACCACGCCGACTACCGGCTCCACGTCAAGGAGACCCTCACCCTCAAGCCCGAGGGCTTCACCCTCACGCTCACCCCGCGCACGACCGCCGACCGAGTCCATACGCCGCTGCCCGGCGCCGTCCCGGCCCGGGACTCCCGGTCGGCCGAACCGCAGGGCCTGCCCGCGCGCGTCCGTCCCGGCACCGCCGCCCTCTTCCTGCACGGCAGCAACTACGGCACCTGCCGCGACTTCGCGGCCCAAATCGCCGACGAGGCCGCCGCCATCGGCTGCGAGACCCACGTGAGGCCCCTGGACGCCTACGCGGGCGGCCTGCCCACCGACCGGCCCGTCGTCATCACGGCCGCCTCCTACAACGGCCGCCCCACCGACGACGCCACCGCCTTCGCCGCCCGGCTGGAGGAGACCCACGACCTGTCCGGCGTGACGTACGCGGTGCTCGGTGTCGGCGACCGCAACTGGGCCGCCACCTACCAGCACGTCCCCACCCGGATCGACGAGCGGCTCGCCGAGTCCGGCGCCACCCGGCTGCTCGACCGCGCCGCCGCCGACGCCTCCGGCGACCTCACCGGCACGGTCCGGGAGTTCACGGCGGCCCTTCGCGTCGCCCTGCTGGAGCGGTACGGCGACCCGGACGCCACGACCCCGGACCCCCAGCCCACCGCGGCCTACGAGGTCCGCACCCTGACCGGCGGCCCGCTGGACGCCCTCGCCGAGCGGCACGAGCTGGTCCCCATGCGGGTCACCGAGGCCTACGACCTCACCGCGCCCGGCTACGCACGCCGCAAGCGGTTCCTCCGCGTCGCGCTCCCGGACGGCCTCACCTACCGCACGGCCGATCACCTCACCGTGCTGCCCGCCAACCACCCGGACCTCGTCACCCGCGCCGCCGCCGCGCTCGGCGCCGACCTCGACACAGTCCTGGACATCCGCGCCACCCACCCGCGCCGCGACTCGATCGCCATCGACCGGCCCGTGACGGTACGTCACCTCCTCACCCACCACGTGGAGTTGCAGGAGCGCCCGAGCGCCGGTCAGCTGGCCGCGCTAGCCGCCGCCAACCCGTGCCCGCCGGAGCGCACGGCCCTGGCCGCCCTCGCCGACGACCCGCGCACCCTCGTGGAGATCCTCGAGGACCACCCGGCCCTGCGCGGCGCCCTGGACTGGCCGCAGCTCCTCGACCTTCTCACCCCGCTGCGCCCCCGCCACTACTCCATCTCCTCCTCGCCCGCCGTGGACCCCGCTCACGTGGACCTGATGGTGTCGCTGCTGGAGGCACCGGCTCGCTCGGGCCGTGGCGTCTACCGCGGCACCGGATCCGGCTACCTGGCCGGCGTCGAGCCCGGCGACACGGTGTACGCGCGCGTGCAGCCGTGCCGGGAGGCCTTCCGCATCGGCGCCACCGGCGGATCGGCGCCGGTCGTCATGATCGCGGCGGGCACCGGCCTCGCCCCGTTCCGCGGCGCCATCGCCGACCGTGCGGCCGCCCTCGCCACAGGAGCCGAACTCGCCCCGGCCGTCTGCTACTTCGGCTGTGACACGCCCGACGCCGACTTCCTGCACGCCGGTGAACTGCGCGCCGCCGAGACCGCCGGAGCCGTCTTGCTGCGCCCCGCCTTCAGTGAGGCCCCCGAGGGCGAGGTGCGGTTCGTGCAGCACCGCATCGCCGCCGAGGCCGAGGAGGTCTGGGCCCTGCTGGCCGCCGGGGCGCGGGTGTACGTCTGCGGGGACGGTTCGCGGATGGCGCCCGGCGTGCGGGAGGCGTTCCGTACGCTGTACCGCAAGCACACGCCGGGCGCCGACGAGACGGCCGCCGAGCAGTGGCTCGACGGGCTGGTCGCGGACGGGCGTTACGTCGAGGACGTGTACGCGGCCGGCTGACCGAGGGCGAAGGGAAGGGGTGGGCGCACGGTGGTGGACTCCTGGGAACGGGCCCGGCACATCCTGGAGGTGGCGGGCCTGGACCCCGGCCGCCTCGCCCACCTCGCCCCGCTGACCGGCGGCACGTACAACACGGTCGAGGAACTCCGCCTCACCGACGGCACCCGCTACGTGCTGAAGATCCCGCCTGCGGCCGCCACCCCCGGCCTCCGCCACGAGCGCCGGCTCCTCGTCTCGGAGGCCGAGTTCTACCGCTCGGCCGCCCGCGCCGGAGTCGCCGCACCGCACCTCGTGTCCATGGGCGACGACTTCCTGCTGATGACGGCCTGCCCGGGCGACTCCTGGGACGGCTCGCTCACCGACGCGGAACAGACCGCACTGCGCAGGGAGCTGGGACGCCAGACGGCCCGGCTGCACCGCGTGACGGGCCCTGGCTTCGGCTATCCCTCCGGCGCCCTCGGCCCGCTCGCCCCCGACTGGCGGACCGCGTTCACGACGATGTTCGACGCCGTCCTCGACGACGCCCGGCGCTACGGGGCGCGGCTGCCCCGCCCCGTCGACGCGGTGGCCCGTACCGCCCGGTCCGCGTACGGCGCCCTCGACGAGGTCACCGTCCCGTGCCTCGTGCACTTCGACCTGTGGCGGGGCAACATCCTGGTCGACCGCTCGGCCGGCGGCGCCCGCATCGGCGGCCTCATCGACGGGGAGCGCATGTTCTGGGGCGACCCCCTGGCCGATTTCGTCTCCCTGGCGCTCCTGGGCGACATCGAGCGGGACGAGGCGTTCCTGGCGGGCTACCGGGAGGCCGGCGGCCGGGCCCGCTTCGACGCACCCGCGCGCCTCCGGCTGGCCCTGTACCGCGCGTACCTGTACCTGATCATGCTCACCGAGACGATTCCGCGCGCGGTCGGAGAGGAACACGAGCGCTGGGTGCAGGAGGCGGTCGCTCCGGAACTGCTCGCGGCTCTGGACGCGATCGAGGAGACCTCCCGGCGCCCCGGTTAGCTCCGCCCGCGGCGGCCGGCGCCCCGATCCGGCACCGGACAGTCCGCTCCCCGCCTGGCGCACGGCGCTTCAGGAGCGGGCACCGTGCTGAGGTTTCTCAGGTCACCGCGGAGGTACTCGCGTGGCGCCCGGACCAGTGAAGGGAGCACGCCGTGACCGACCACCGCCTCGAGGGACCCGGCGAGAACGGTGATCCCGTGCCGCGGGACATGCCGGACCAGCAGGCCGACGCCGGCGAGGACCCCTGGGAGGTCGCCCCGCGCTTCACGGGCACCGGCGAGGACCGCAAGGCCGAGGAGGACGAGGCCGAGGACGGCGCCGGGAGCGGGACCGACGAGCCCGCCGGCGATGTCCCCGACACCGACGAAGCCGGGACGGGGCGGCAGGGAGAACCCCGCTCGGGGACCGTCCACCCCGAGCATCCGGTGCCGGACGAGTCCTCCGCCTGATCCTGATCCTCCGCCGGAGCGCTGTTGCGCGCTCCGGCGGCGTGAGCGCCGATGGCCGCAGCCGACTGTGGGGGCCGGCTGCGGCCATCGGTCGTCTCGGTGGGGACCTGCTCAGTGGGGGCCCTCGGTGGGGACCTGCTCAGTGGGGGCCGGTGGGGGCCTGGGGTCAGCCCACCTTGCGTCCCCGCAACGGTTCCGTACGTGCGCCCGCGCCCTGCTGAAGGCCCTGGAGGAACTCCTCCAGCACCTCCGTCGCCGTGCGCTCGGGCCGCCAGCCGAGCTCCGCGCGCGCACGCGTGCAGTCCATCAGGGGCAGCCGCAGCACCGCGTCGAACAGGTGCGGGGAGGCGGGCAGCAGGTGCAGGCCCCAGGCGGCGGCGATCGCCGAGCGGGCCGCGGTGCGCGGCAGCCGCACCGGGCGCGCACCGAGCATCTCGCCCAGCACCTGGGCGTCGACCGACTGCTCGGCCGCCAGGTTGAAGGCGCCCCGGGCGTCGGAGTGCACGGCCAGCCGGTACGCGTTGGCCGCGTCGTCCGTGTGCAGCGCCTGCACCCGCAGCCCCGGGATGTCGGGCAGGAAGGGCAGCAGCTCCGGGCGGGCCAGCGGGCCGGGCAGGAAACGCCCGCCGAAGATCCGGCGCTGCTCGCTCGCGGACGCCCGCTTGAAGAGGAAGGCGGGCCGCATCCGCACCACCCGCGTCTCGGGGTGGTCGCGCTCGAACGTGTCCAGCGCGCGCTCCAGATAGGCCTTCTCCCGGCAGTACGCGGCGTCCGGCCAGCCGTGCGTCGGCCATGACTCGTCCACCGCCCGGTCCTTCGGGCCCGGCGAGTACGCGCCGACCGACGAGGCGTGCACCAGTGCCGGCACGCCCGCTTCGGCCACCGCCTCGAACACCCGCATGCTGCCGAGCACATTGGTGCGCCAGGTCGCCGCCGGGTCGTGCGTCGGCTGGAACGCCCAGGCCAGATGGACCACCGCGGCGGCACCCTGGAACTGCTCGACCAGATCGGACTCCTCGGAAGCCAGGTCGACCGCCGACCAGTCCGTCTTCGGCGGCGACCAGTCGGGGATCCGCCGGGCCAGGCCCAGCACGGAGGTGACCTCCGGATCCTCCGAGAGGAGGCGCACGACGCTGGTGCCCACGTTGCCGGTGGCGCCCGTGACGACGACCCTCATGCCTGTTCCGCTGCTCACCATCCGCTCCTCTCGGCGCGACCGTCCTCGGAGCTGACCGAGTACCCGGGTCGGGGCGAACGCACCAGGGCAGCCGAACGCGTGGGCAGAGGAAAGCCCCGGCCGGACGGGGGAATCACGGCCGGGGCGGCTCACGGGGTGGATGTACGGCCCGGGGACACCGTCCCCTCCGCACCCACGTATTGTTCAACGGTGAACTACCTCTGGGTGTTCCGGGCGTGAACCTGGTTCCCGGTGATGTGTGTCACCGCTCCTCGTGCTCCGGGAGGATCTCGGCCCACAGGTTCTCGGCCTGGAGCAGCAGCGTGCCGAGGACCGCCGTGTGCTCGGCACCCAGCCCGGCGTGCTCCCGCAGCCTGTCCTGCAAGTACCGGTGCAGCTCCCGCATCCTCTGCTCCCTCTCGTCGTCCGGGTGGGGACCCACGCTGCCGTCGAGCAGGCGGTCGGCCTCCGCGTCGCAGACCTCCCCGATCATGTCCAGCAGATCCGCGTACGAGCGAAGAGCCGCGCCCTCCGGCGGGACGGGCGTGCGGTTGCCGTCCACGGTCACCGCGAGCGCCCGGGTCAGGGCGGTGACGTGCCCGGTGACACGGCTGAGGCGGTCGTCCTCGTCCGGCGGCGGCAGGGGCTTGTGCGGAACGCGGTGCAGGGCGCGCAGCGGGCCGTACGTCAGACGCAGGCTCTCCTGGCTCCAGCGGCGCGCCGAGCGCAACGCCTCCAGATGGTGCTCCAGCCGTGCCGAGGCGTTGAGCCAGCCGGCGGCGGTCTGTGCGTCCCAGTCGCCCTCATGCAGGTCCGCGGCGACGGAGCGCAGCACGTCGCCCGATTCCCGGGCGAGGGTCGCCAGGTTCTCCCGGACGTCCCGCAGATGGATCGGGGGCAGCACGAGCGCGTTGACGGCGACGCCGATGACCGCGCCGAGTGCCGCCTGCCCCACCCGGTGCCCGACACCGGCCAGGCCGGCCATGCCCGAGGTGAGGGTGAACAGGGCCGTGGTCGCGGCGTAGATGCCCTGGTCGCCGAAGCGGGGCCAGTTCGAGAGCAGCATCAGCACCGGGACGGACAGGGCGAGCGCGCCCGTCGTGTCTCCGGTGAGGGCCAGTGTCGCCGAGGCCAGCACGGTGCCGACGCAGATCGCCCCGAACTGCCGAGCGCCCTGCACCAGGGAGCTGTAGACGGTGGCCTGCACCAGCACCAGCGCGACCCACGGCGCCATCAGGGCCAGCGGGTCGCCCATCCAGACGCCGCCCACCAGCCAGGCGATCACCGCCGCCGCGGCGGCCTTCAACGACTGGACGACCAGGTCCCGCTCCCGCCCGGGCCCACGCCAGGCGGCCCGCACGGCCTCCACGGCCCGCCGCGCCTCCCGCCGCACGGCGTCCAGTGGCCGCGCGGAGCGCGCTCCCTGCCCGAGTTCCTCCATACGCTCCCGCAACGCCTCGGCGGCGACCCGGCTGTCCACCGCCTTGCGCGCCCGGTCCTCCCGGACCGACGGGTTGTCCGTCGCCTTGCCGGATGGTGTCTCTTGGGCGGTGTGCGTGTCCGTCGCCTTGCCGGACGGTGCCTCTCGGGCGGTCGGCGTGTCCGTCGCCTTCCGGGGCCGTGTCTCCGGGCGCGTCCGGTTGTCCGTCGCCTCATCAGGTCCCGTCCCCAGGGCCGTCCGGCTGTCTGTCGCCTCGTCGTGTCCCGCCCCCCTGGTCGGCCCCCCGGAGGGGCCGGTGTCGTTCGCCGTTGCGGATTCGTCCTTCCGGCGGCCGAAGGCGTGAGCCGCCCGTCGAACCACACTCGTCACACGCGTCATGCGCTGCGGGTATCCGCGTGAGGGGTTTCACGCCGCCTCATGCAAGCGGACCGTCCCGCAGGGACGACAAAAGGTGCGCGGGGTCGGCGTAGACCGCGTCCGCGCCGGACTTCTCCAGGTCGGTGCGGGGGATGCCGCCGCACAGGACGCCCACACAGCGCACTCCGGCGCGGCTGCCCGCCCGCATGTCCCACACGGTGTCGCCGACGAAGACCGCCCGCTCCGCCGGCACCCCGGCCAGCTCCAGGGCGTGCTCGACCGGTTCCGGCGCGGGCTTGCCCGCGTCCACGTCGTCGGCGCTGGCCGTGGCGGTGATGGCCTCGTCCGCGTCGATCGCCCGCCGCAGCGCGCTCAGCTCGGCGCCGCCGGCAGACGTGGCCAGCACCACCGCCCAGCCGTCCCGGTGCAGCCGCCGCAGCAGCGCCCCCGCCTCGGGCAGCGCGGGCAGCCGGTCGAAGTACTGCCCGTACAGCGCCTTGTGCGCGGCGCTGATCGCCGCGTCCTGGTCCGTGTCCCGGTCCTCGCCGAGCAGGTGCGCGACGAGGTCGGTGGAGGCCAGGCCCACGGCCCGGTGAATGGCGTGCATCGGCACGTCGTGGCCCGCCTGCCGGAAGGCCTCCCACCAGGTCACGACGTGCAGGTGGTTGGTGTCGACCAGCGTGCCGTCGACGTCGAACACGGCCGCCCGTCCCGCCTTCGCCATGCGTGTGATCCCTTCCTCTCGGCCCGCTCTCCGGCCCGCCCGGGTACCACCTCAGCCGCCCGCCACGCCCGACGGCACCCGCCGCTCACGGGTCCAGGCCAGCAGCTCGTCCAGGGACCACGTCGTCACCACCCGCTCGGGCGGCACCCCGCACTCCTCCGCCCGCGCGCACCCGTTGATCTGCCAGTCCAGCTGCCCCGGCGCGTGCGCGTCGGTGTCGACGGAGAACAGCACCCCCGCGTCCACGGCCCGGCGCAGCAGCCGCCGCGGCGGGTCGAGCCGCTCCGGCCGGCTGTTGATCTCCAGGGCCGTGCCCGTCTGCGCGCAGGCCGCGAACACCGCGTCCGCGTCGAACTCCGACTCGGGCCGCCCCCGCCCGGTCAGCAGCCGCCCCGTGCAGTGCCCCAGCACGTCCGAGTGCGGGTCACGGACCGCGGCCACCATCCGCCGGGTCATCGACCGGGAGTCCATGCGCAGCTTGGAGTGCACCGACACGACCACGACGTCGAGCCGGTCCAGCAGCTCCGGCTCCTGGTCGAGCGAGCCGTCCTCGAGGATGTCGCACTCGATGCCGGTCAGCAGCCGGAACGGCGCCCAGGTCTCGTTCAGCGCCGTCACCACGTCCAGTTGCTTCCGCAGCCGCTCGGCCGACAGCCCCCGGGCCACCGTCAGGCGCGGCGAGTGGTCGGTCAGCGCCGCCCACTCGTGCCCCAGCGCCGCCGCGGCCCGGCCCATCTCCTCGATCGGGCTGCCGCCGTCCGACCAGTCGGAGTGCAGATGGCAGTCGCCGCGCAGCAGCGCCCGCAGCTTCTCACCGCCCCGTACGGCCGGCGGTTCCTTCGCCTCGCCCTCCAGTTTCCGCAGATAGCCGGGCACCTCACCGGCCAGTGCCTCCCGCACCACCTGCGCGGTCTTCGGACCGACCCCCTTGAGCGACTCCAGCGACCCGGCGTCCGCCCGCCGGCGCACCTCGTCCTCGCCCAGCTCCTTCAGCACCCGGGACGCCGTACGGAAGGCCCGCACGCGGTACGTCGGTGCCAGGGACCGCTCCAGCAGGAAGGCGATCCGGTCCAGTGCCTCGACGGGATCCATCGTCACCTCCACCTCAAGGGTTCCCCAGCCACCTCAAGGGTTCCGCAGCGCCCGGCGGGCCGCACGACGGGCGCGCGGTTTGCCCGGTACGCACCCGGGTACTGCGATGCCTCGTCCCGAACGCGCCGACGAGGAGGCCCCGCCATGTCCGATTCCACCGCGTCCCCCGGCAAGGTCGCCGTGGTCACCGGCGCAGACTCCGGCATCGGCAGGGCCACCGCCGTACGGCTCGCCCAGGCGGACATGGACGTCGGCATCACCTGGCACAGCGACCACAAGGGAGCGGAGGAGACGGCCGAGGAGGTCCGGGCGCACGGGCGGCGTGCCGAGGTCGCCCGGATGGACCTCACCCGGCTGCCCGACGCCGCCGACACCGTCGACGAGCTGTGCGAGCGTCTCGGCCGTCTCGACGTGCTGGTCAACAACGCAGGCACCGGCACCATGACGCCCTTCCTCGACCTGGAGCTGTCCGACGTGCGCGAGGTTCTCGACGTCGATCTGGTCGGGCCCTTCCTGTGCGGGCAGAAGGCCGCCCGGCACATGATCCGGCAGGGCGACGGCGGGCGGATCGTCAACGTCACGTCCGTCCACGAGCACCAGCCGCGCGTGGGCGCGGCCCCGTACTGCGCCGCCAAGGGCGGTCTCGGCCTGCTCACGCAGGTCATGGCGCTCGAGCTCGCGGAGTACCGCATCACCGTCAACGCCGTCGCTCCCGGCGAGATCTCCACGCCCATGACCGGGCAGGAGGACGCCGACCCGCACACCGAGAGCCGTCCCGGCGTGCCGCTGGGACGGCCCGGCGACGCCCGCGAGGTCGCCGCCGTCATCGCCTTCCTCGCCGGGCCGGACGCCTCGTACGTCACCGGCGCCTCCTGGAGCGTCGACGGCGGCATGCTCCGCATGGGCCCGCAGGCCGGCTCGCACCTGACGAGCGACGACTGGCGCCGCCCCTGAGCGGTCCGGCCGACCCGGTCGGCGACTGGACCCGGCACTACCGCCGGTTGCCCTCTACGCTCGATGCATGACCGAAAGCGCGAGCCCGTACATATCTCACCCTCGGATCATGGTGCTCGGGGTGCAGCCGGGCACACCGCCGTTCCGGATCGTGGAGATCGACGGCCAGGTGGTCGGGGAGGCCAAGGCCGTCACCGACGTGCTGGCGGCCGCCGCCGCGTTCGGCATCACGGTCCACGACCTGGACGATCCGGACGTGGTCCGCTGGGTCGGCGGCGACAAGTTCACCTGGACCGTGCACTAGGCCTGACCGTGCACTAGGCCTGACCGTGCACGGGGCCTGGCCGTGCACTGGGCCTGTCGGCGTCACACTGTGCCTGACGGTGCCCTAGGATTTCTCGGTCGCCGGCTTCCTCCCCGCCCGGCCCCCGCGCCGTCCGCGCGCGTGGACCGCGCCGCTCAGCCGGCGGCCCAGGAGCAGATAACCGATCAGCGCGCCCCCGGTGTTCAGGATGACGTCGTCGATGTCGAAGGCGCGGCCGGTGACCAGCGCGCCCTGGGCGAACTCCACCAGCAGCATCACCACGGCGGTCAGCAGCAGCACGCGCAGGATGCCGCGGGTGCGCGGGGCGACGACGGGCACGAGGACGCCGAAGGGGAGGCCCAGCAGGATGTTGCCGCCGATCTGCCGGACGGCGTCCCGCAGTTCCGGCTGGTCGAGATAGGCCTTCAGCGAGCGGCCCGGATGAAGATTGGTGTGGGTCAGCGCCTCCGACGCGGGCGAGGGCTGGAGCGTGAGCCGGGCCAGCACCACGGCGAAGGCCACCATGAACGTGAAGGCGCACAGCATCGCCAGCAGCCGCACGGGCAGCGGCAACTGGCGTCGCTCGCGGCCGGAGCCGACCGTACGGGGACGTGAGGCTGCACCGGCCATTGGTTCCTCCAGTCTCCAACTTCCCAGGGTGATAAGGCGGTTACCCACGGGCGCACCGACGATGCCGCCGGGGGCCGTTCCCGGCCACGGTTTCCCCGCCGCCTGCCGGGGCACTCCGCCCTGGGAGCCGCCGCGCGCCGTCACGTCCCGCAGCCGGGGCGGTGCTTGGATGACCGCCACAACGATCAGCGCCCGTGGAGGTGGCGTGTGAACCGGCGTACGACGCTCCTCGCCGTGGCCGAGGTACCGCTGTGGTGGGCCGCTCTCACCGCGCTGTGGCTGGTGTTCGTCACCACCGTCGACCCGCTGGAGCTCGCGGTCGGCGCGGTCGCGGCCCTCCTCGGGGCACTCGCGGCGCGGGCCGCGCGACGGGCGGTGACCGGACGGTGAACGGCTGGATCCTGGCCGCGACGCTCACCCTCGCCGCAGGCCTGGCGGCGGCCCTGTGGGGCGTCGCCACCGGACCGCTGCGGCGCCGGGTCGTCGCCCAGAACCTGTCCACGGCGGTGGCCTGCCCGGGCCTGTTGCTCCTCGCCCAGGGCTACGACCGCCCCTCCTACGTCGATCTCGCCCTCGTTCTCGCCCTGCTCGGCCCGGTCGGCACGCTCGTCTTCGCCCGGCTGCTCGCCGCGGAACTGGCCGGTGACCCGCCCCGCGCCCGGGGCGTGACCTGGGCGGCGGCCTGCCTCGGAGCCGTGGTCGTGCTGGCGCTGTGCGCGGTCACCGGGCCGGGCCGGGCGATGGCGAAGCTCCTGGTGACCGGCGCCCTGCTGATCGGCGGCAACCTCGTCGCCTCGCGGGCGCTGACCGACGCGGCCGGAGGGACACGCCGTGGATAGCGACGGGCAGGGGAGAGGGCAGCCGTGGACGAAGTCGTGATCGCCGTCGCGCTGGTGCTGGTGGCCGCCTGCGCGACCGTGGCCGTGGCCACCCGCGACCCCGTCCGCCAGGCTCTCGTGCTGTCCGTCCTCGGTGTCGTGCTCGCCGTGCTGTTCACCGTGCTCCAGGCCCCCGACGTGGGACTGTCGCAGCTCGCGGTCGGCTCGGCGCTGACGCCGCTGTTGCTGCTGCTGACGGTCCGCACGGTGAGACGGCGACGCGAGGGGAGCGGGAAGTGAGCCCCCGCACGCGGCTGTGGCTGGTCGTCGTGGGCGGCGCGGGCGTCGCCGCGCTGCTCGTCGGGGCCTGTCTCGGCCTGCCGGCCTTCGGCGGCGACCGTCATCCCTACGGCGACCGCGCCGTCGAGGCGTCCCTGGCGCACCGCACCGCCAACACCGTCGCCTCCGTCAACTTCGACCAGCGCGCCTTCGACACCCTCGGCGAGCTGACGATCCTGTTCGCGGCCGTGCTCGGCTGCGTCGTCCTGCTGCGCCGGACCCGCGACGAGCACCGCGCCCGGCCCGAACCCGCCGAGGTCACCCCGCCCGTACGCCGCTACGCCCTGCTCGTGCTGCCCGTCGCCCTGCTCACCGGCCTCTACGTCATCGCACACGGGCAGCTCAGCCCCGGCGGCGGCTTCCAGGGCGGCGTGGCCGCCGCGACGGCCCTGCACCTGCTGTACCTGGGCGCCGACTACCGTGCCCTGGAACGCGTCCGGCCGGTCGCACTGTACGAGGTGGGCGACGGGGTCGCCGTAGGCGCCTACCTCGTCACGGGCGTCGCGGCACTGCTCGGCGGAGCCGCCTTCCTCGCCAACACGCTGCTGCCGCACGGCACGTTCAACACGCTGTCCTCCGGCGGCACCGTCCCGCTGCTCAACGCGGCCGTCGGCATGGAGGTCGCCTGCGCCGTCGTCGTGCTGCTCGCCCGCTTCCTGGACCAGGCCGTCGAGATCGAGGAGGAGAGCGGAACGTGAGGCCGCTGTGATGGACGTGTTCGCCTACCTGGTCGCCGCGTGGGTCTTCCTGGCCGGCTGCTACGGCCTGGCCACCAGCCGCGATCTCATCCACGCCGTCGGCTGTCTGTCGGTGTGCCAGTCCGCCACCTATGTGCTGCTGCTGGCCGTCGGTTACCGGGACGGGGCCACCGCACCCGTCTATTCCGACCTGGAACCCGGCGCACGTCCGGTCGTCGACCCGGTCGTACAGGCCCTGGCCCTCACCGATGTCGTCGTCGGCGCCACCGTCACCGCACTGCTCCTCGCCCTCGTCGTGCAGGTCTCCAAGCGGCACGGCACCGTCGACCCCGACGAACTGTCCGAGCTGCGCGGCTGATGCACCACCTGCTGCCGCTCCTCGTCGCCGTCCCCCTGCTCGGGGCCGCCCTGCTGGCCGCAGGCGGCCGCCGCGTGCCCCGGGCCGCCGCCGAGTCCGCCGGCTGCGCGGTCTCCGCCGGAACCGCGGTGCTCGCGGTCGTGCTGCTGCTCGACTCCTCGCCCCCGCGGACGGAGTGGGTGGGCGGCTGGGTGCCCGTGCGCGGCGAGAGCGTCGGGATCGTCCTGGTGGGGGACGGGCCGGGGCTCGGCATGGCCGCGCTCGCCTCGACGCTGACCCTGGCCGCCCTGGTGTACTCCTGGCACTACTTCGACGAACCGCCGCGCGGGCACTCCGGATCGTTCCCGGCGCTGCTGCTGCTCTTCCAGGCGGGCATGTGCGGTTTCTCGATCGCGGGCGACCTGTTCAACGCGTTCGTGTGGTTCGAGCTGATGAGTGTCGTCGCCTACGCGCTGACCGGCCACCGGGTCGAGGAGGCCCGGGCCGTGCAGGGCGCGCTGACCTTCGGCGTCGTCAACTCGCTGGGCGCGTACGCGATGCTGATGGGCATCGGGCTGCTGTACGCCCGCACCGGCGAGCTGGGCATGACGCGGATCGGGCAGGAGCTGGACGCGCACGGTCCGCCCGACGCGCTGGTCCTCGCGGGCTTCGTCCTGGTCCTGACCGGGCTGCTGGTCAAGGGCGCGGCCGTCCCGTTCCACTTCTGGCTGCCGGACGCGCACGCGGTGGCCCCCACCCCCGTCTGCATGCTGCTGTCGGGCGTCATGGTGGAGCTCGGCGCCTTCGGCGTGTGGCGGGTCCACGACACCGTCTTCTCCGGGCCGGGCGGGCTGCCCGCCGCCGACGTGGAGCGGGCCCTGGTGTCGCTCGGCGTGCTGACGGCGGTCATCGGCGCGGTCATGTGCTGGTACCAGCGGCACATCAAACGGCTCCTGGCCTATTCGACCGTCGCCCACATGGGGCTGTTCCTCACCGGCATCGGCACCCTCACCCCGGAGGCGGACGACGGGGTCGCCCTGTACGTCCTGGGACACGCCGGTGTGAAGGCCGCGCTGTTCGCCTGCACGGGCATCCTCCTCGATCGGTACGGCTCGGTCGACGAGCACGCGCTGCACGGCCGGGCCCGGCGACTGCGCTCGGTCGCCGTCCTGTTCGTCGCGGGCGGGCTCGGCCTCGCAGGACTGCCGCCCTTCGGCACGGCGCTCGGCAAGTCGGTCACGGAGGAGGCCGTGGGCGGCCCGCTCACCGTGCTGTACGTCCTGGCGAGCGCGGTGACCGCCGGGGCGGTCCTGCGGGTCGCCGCGCGCGTGTTCCTCGGCCTCGGCCGGCGGCCGGAGGAAGGGGACGCGTACGAGACGACCGGCTCCGGCGAGGAGCCCGAGACCCGGCACCGGCTGAGCCGGGTCCCGGACACCATGACGGCGGTCCCGGCGGTGCTGCTCGCCGGGTCCCTCGCCGTCGGTGTGGTCCCGGGCTTCGGCGCCGCGGTGGGGCACGCCGTGCAGGAGGCGGGAACCGGCGGCCTGGTGCACGTCTCGGTCCACTGGACCCCGCTCGGCGTCCTGCTGGGCCTCGCCTCGACCGCGCTGGCGCTCGCCCTGGCGGCGGTGGCCGTCACCCGGCCGCGGCTGCTCGCCGCGCCGGACCGGGCGCTGCCGCTGCGGCGCCTGCAGTCCGGGCACGTCGGGGACTACGTCGCGTGGCTGCTGGTGGGCACCACGCTGCTGGGCGCGCTGGCCCTGCCCGGGGTCCTCGGGAGCTGAGGATCAGTTCCCGTACGAGACGCGCACCTCCTTGAAGCCCAGGGACCGCAGCAGGCCTTCGAGCATCCCCCTGGTGTTGGTCTCGGCGCGGGCGGTCAGCTCGCTCTCCTTCGCGGCGTCGCCGATGTGCCGTACCGCGAGTTTCTGCACGGCCTGCTCGCCGCCCGGATTGTCCGAGAAGAGGTCGCCGAGGCGGTCGAGGAGACCGCGCTGCTTGGAGACCGCGTAGGAACGGTCGGGGTCCAGGGCCGGCTTGCCCAGTCGCGCATGCGGCAGCCGGAGCGTGGCGGACGTGCGGTCGCCGTTGACCTGCACGTCGTCGTCGCCGACCTTGCCCAGGTCGACGTAGGCGTCGACGGTGCCCGCACCGACGTACAGGGTGCGGGTGCCGCGGATCGCGTCGGGGAGGAACTTGGCGTCCTTCTCCAGGTCCACGACGACCTGGAAGTTGCCGGAGGCGGCGTCGTAACGGCTGAGGTCCTGGATGGACTTCAGCAGCGCGGGGCCGGACCGGTCGTGGGTCTCGGTACCGAACAGGTCCTTCAGGCCCGGGATCACGCTCAGCCGGATCCCGGCGAAGAACACGACGAGCACCAGCACGAGGGCGCCCACCACCTTCGCCCAGCCGGGCACGCGCCGGGGGAGACGCTTGACGGGAGTCGTCATGCGACGGCCCTCCTTCCTACTGTCCGGATGCCCGCCACGGGCCGTGCCAGACCGGGCGGTTGAGGACAGGAGGACGTCAGCGGAAGCACGCAAGGGCGCACTCGGGCGTCACACCGGGCCGGAGGCCGCCTCCGGCTGCTCCAGGGCCGCGTCCAGCGTCGGCTGCGGGGGCAGCAGCCGGGACAGGCCGGTGATCCGCAGGACGCGCAGCGTCAGGGGGTGGGCGCAGACGAGGAGCAGCTGTCCCTCCCGGTCGAGCACCCGGCTCCTGGCCCGGTACAGCAGCCGCAGGCCCGAGCAGTCGAAGAACTCGATCCCGCTGAGGTCGATCACGACCCGGGCGGCGCGGCGGTTCGTCTCCCGGTCCAGGTGCGGGGCGATCTCCGTGGCCGCGGCGAGGTCGATCTCCCCACGGAACTCCAGCACCGTGTGGCCCCGTTCCTGGCGGACGCGCAGATGCCGGGTGAGCGGTGCACGTTCCTGCCGCACGACGAGATCGCCTCCAGCCTGCTCCGTGCGTGGGGAGGGGCCGCGGTCCTCAGAACCGTTCCCCGCCCTGCAAGTTACCCTCCAACGGGTGAATTTGAGCATGTTCGATTGACATATGTCTCTGAATTGCGGCCGGGTTGGCCGAGGTTCGCGCGAGGGTGGGCGCGGTGGCGTGCGCGGGCGTGAGCGCGGGCGCGATTCCCGGCGTGCGCCTCGGGTGGCGACGGGGTGCCTCGGGCTACGACAACGCGTGCCAGGCTTTGATCAGGGCTTGGCGGAACTGCTCGGTCTGGTGCGCGGTGAGGTCGCGCACCATCCGCTCCTCCAGCTCCCGGACGGGCCCGACGTACTGTGAGAGGAGCTCCCGTCCGGCGTCGGTGAGAAGGATCAGCAGCTCGCGGCGGTTGCGGGGGTTGCGCTCCCGGCGCACCAGCCCGCGGCCTTCCAGGGAGCGGACGAGGTCGGCGATGGACTGCGCGGTGACGAAGGAGTCGCGTGCCAGCTGGGCCGCCGACAGTCCGTCGTGCCGCTCCAGCACGGTCAGCGCGGTGTACTGCAGAGCAGTGATCCCGGAGGGTCTGACCAGGTCGTCCAGGTGAGAGCGTACGACGAGCTCCACCTGCTTGACCATGTAGAGCAGGGAAGGGGGCGCCTTGGTCACCTGTGCTTCGAGCATGGATGCAGGCTAGACCATTGACAGGAAACCTGTCTGTAATGAGACTGCGGACCAACAGGAATCCTGTTTGTTGAAATCTTGGCGACGACGCTGAGGAGCGGCGATGACCACCTTCGAGAGGGAACCCGGACAGCTGTTCATCGGGGGACAGTGGCGCGAGGCCGCCGACGGGGCGCGCACCGAGGTGGTCGACCCGTCCCGGGGCGCGGTCGTCACCACCGTCGCGGAGGCGGGCCCGGCCGACGTCGACGCGGCCGTACGGGCCGCCCGCGAGGCCTACGACGACGGCGCCTGGTCCGGTCTGAGCGGCCGCGAGCGGGGCCGGGTGCTGCACCGCGTCGCCCAGCTGATCCGCGAGAACGCCGACGAGATCGCCGCCCTGGAGAGCCTCGACGTCGGCAAGCCGATCACGTTGTGCGGCGCGGTCGACGTGACGAACGCGGCCAACGACTACGAGTACTTCGCCAACCTCGCCCAGAGCCAGGACGGCGCCCTGCGCGACACCCCGATGAACGCCCTCGCCTACACCCGGCGCGAGCCGCTCGGCGTGGTCGCCGCGATCACCCCGTTCAACTTCCCGCTGATCCTCGCCGGCAGCAAGCTCGGCCCCGCGCTGGCGGCCGGCAACACGGTCGTCCACAAGCCCGCCGACGAGACCCCGCTGAGCGCCCTGTACATGGCCCGGCTGTTCCAGGAGGCGGGGGTGCCCGACGGCGTGGTCAACGTCGTCACCGGCAGCGGACCGGTGGCCGGCGAGGCCCTGCTGCGGCACCGCGGTGTCGACAAGGTCGCCTTCACCGGCTCCACGGCGATCGGCCGGCACGTGGCGAGCGTCGCCGGTGAGGCCCTCAAGCCCGTCACGATGGAGCTCGGCGGGAACGCGGCCCACCTCGTCTTCGAGGACGCCGACCTGGAGAAGGCGGTGGGCGCGGTCATCAAGGGCTTCGTCTTCAACACCGGCCAGTTCTGCATGGGCGGCCCGCGCCTGCTGGTGGCCCGCTCGGTGTACCCCACCCTCCTCGGCATCCTGGCCGATGCCGTGCCCGGTGTGCCGGTCGGCGACCCGCGCGACCCGGCCACCGTCGTCGGCCCGATGGCGGCCGAGAAGCACCTGAAGAAGGTCGAGGAGTACGTCGCCCTGGCCCGCAAGGAGGGCGCCCGCATCGTCTGCGGCGGCGAGCGGCTCGACCTGGACGGCGGCTACTACTACAAGCCCACCGTCATCGCCGACCTGTCGAACGACTCCCGTGTGGTCCAGGAGGAGATCTTCGGCCCGGTCCTCACCGTGCAGCCCTTCGACGACGAGGACGAGGCCGTCGCCCTCGCCAACTCCACCCCCTACGGCCTGGCCTCGGGGGTCCAGACCACCAACCTCGCCCGCGCGCACCGGGTCGCCGGCCGGCTCCAGGCCGGCATCGTCTGGGTCAACGACTGGGCGATGCTCGACCCCGCGGTGCCCTTCGGCGGCGTGAAGGACTCCGGCTACGGCCGCGAGTACGGGCCCGAAGCCCTCGCCGGTTACACCAAGGTCAAGTCCGTCGTCGTCTCACTCGACTGAGACAGTCGTCAAGGAGCTCTTGCGATGCCCACCACCACCCGTGCCGCGGTCGTCGAGTCCGGCGGCGCGCCCTTCACCCTCTCCGACGTCGTCCTGGACGAACCCGGCCCGCACGAGGCGCTGGTCCGCATGGTCGCCACCGGGCTGTGCCACACCGACCTCGGTGTCGCGAGCGGCGGACTGCCCTTCCCGCTGCCCGGGGTCCTCGGCCACGAGGGTGCGGGCGTCGTCGAGGCCGTCGGCTCCGCCGTCACCGGCGTCACGCCCGGAGACCACGTCCTGCTCTCCTTCACCTCCTGCGGCGACTGCCGCAACTGCCGCGGCGGGCACCCGGCGTACTGCGCGACCTGGCTGCCGCTGAACCTGCTCGGTGGCAGCCGGGCCGACGGCACGAGCACCATCAGCCGCGCGGGTCAGGCCCTGGGCGGTCACTTCTTCGGCCAGTCATCCTTCGCCGAGCGGGCCCTGGCCGACGAGCGCAGCCTCGTCAAGGTCGACCCGGACGTGCCGCTGGAGTCCATCGCCCCGCTGGGCTGCGGCGTACAGACCGGGGTCGGCGCCGTCTGGAACGTGCTGAAGCCGGACACGGGCAGCACGGTCGTCGTCCTGGGCGCCGGAGCGGTCGGCCTGTCGGCCGTGATGGCGGCTGCCCTCACCCCGGCCACCCGGATCGTCGCCGTCGACCGGGTCGCCGAACGCCTCTCCCTGGCGACGGAGCTGGGCGCCACGCACACCGTCGACACGAGCGGGACGGACCTCGCCCCGGCCCTCGCCGAGATCACCGGCGGCCAGGGCGCGGACGGTGTCGTGGAGACCACGGGCAACGTCGGCGTCCTGCGCCAGGGCGTCGACGCGCTCGCCGCCCGCGGCACGCTGGTCGTGGTCGGCGCCCCGCCCTTCGGCACCGAGGTCGCCCTGGACGTCAACGGCCTGCTCGGCGGCAAACGGATCGTGGGTCTCACCCTCGGCGACAGTGAGACCCAGACCATGATCCCCGCGCTGGTCCGCCTGGTGAAGGACGGCCGGCTGCCGCTGCACCGGCTGATCGGTACGTATCCCTTCGGGGACATCGACCGGGCGGTCCAGGACATGAGGTCGGGCAAGACGATCAAGCCGGTTCTGGTGTTCTGAGGCGCCCGGGCGTCGGGTCCGGGGGGTGTGCGGACCGTCGGCTGCCCCGCGGCGCCCGGCACGCTCGTGGCCGGTTCGCCTGAGAGCTGGGGTGCGGTGGACCGGCGTGTGCGGCGTTGCCGTGGCGTGTCGCGCAGTTCCCCGCGCCCCTTTGGGGCACTGTCGTCCGGCCGGGCAGCGCCGATCCGGCGTGCGTCGTCGGCCGGGAGGCCCGGCACGGCCGGTCGAGCGCGGCCGTGCGGCATGGAAGGACCGGCCGGGACGGACCACCCGGCCGCTCGCCTCAGTCGTTCACCAGGACCAGCTTCCCCGTCGTCCGGCCCGTGTCGCCCGTGGCGTGGGCCTCCGCGGCGGCGGCCAGGGGGAAGGTTCCGGCGATCGTGGCGCGCAGCCTGCCCGTCCCGGCGAGTTCCGCGATCGTCTCCATGCCGGCGCGGTCGGCGTCGACCAGCATCCGGACCGCGCGTACACCGAGCCGCTCGGCCTCCCGGTAGAAGTCGTCCGAACCGCCCGGCAGGATCGACACCACGACGCCGCCCGGGCGCAGCACGCGCAGTGAGCGCAGGGCGGTGTCGCCGCCGATCGTGTCCAGGACGACGTCGGCGTCCTTCACGGCCTCGGTGAAGTCCGTCTCCCGGTAGTCCACCGCCTCGTCCACGCCGATCCCGCGCAGGAACTCGTGCTTGCCCGCGCTCGCCGTGCCGATCACGTACGCGCCGCGCGCCTTCGCGATCTGCACCGCCACATGCCCGACCCCGCCCGCCGCGGCGTGGATCAGCACCCGCTGCCCGGACTTCAGGTCCGCGTGCTCGACGAGGGCCTGCCACGCGGTCAGCGACACCAGCGGCAGCGCGCCCGCCTGGACGTGGTCGATCCCGGCCGGTTTGCGGGTCAGGGCCCGCACCGGGGCGATGACGTACTCGGCGTGCGAGCCGTGCCCGAACGGATACGGCAGCATGCCGAAGACCTCGTCACCGGGCGTGAACGCCGCGACGCCGATGCCGACCGCCTCCACCACCCCGGAGACGTCCCAGCCGAGGACGAAGGGCGGCTCGCCCAGGAAGCCGCCCGTGGCGCGGTGTTTCCAGTCGGTCGGATTGACCCCGGCGGCCCGCACCCGGACCAGCACCTCGTTCGGCCGGGGTGCCGGGCGCTCGACTTCCACTTCCCTCAGGACCTCGGGACCGCCGAGGACGTCCTGGCTGATGACTCGCATCGTGTTCTGTGTGCTCATGGTCATCCAGCGTGCCTGCCCGCGCCCGGCCCGCCAATGGCAGGATGGCCAACCTTCGATAGGATCGTGCCATGCGACGTGAGCGAGTGGTGGTCCTGGCCCTGGACGGCGTGTACCCGTTCGAACTGGGCATCCCCAGCCGGATCCTGGGCGCGGCCGACGGCCGGTACGAGGTGCTGACCTGCTCGGTCGACGGCGGTCCGGTGCGTACGAACGCGGACTTCGGCGTCACCGTGGAGCATGGCCGCGAGGTCCTGGCCACCGCCGACACCGTGGTGATCGCGCCCGTCGCCCCCGCCCACCTGATCGACGAGGTGCCCGGCAACGTCCTGGCCGCGCTCGCGCTCATCCGCCCCGGGACGCGCATCGTCTCCATCTGCACCGGCGCCTTCGTCCTCGCCGCGGCCGGGCTCCTCGACGGGCGCAGGGCGACCACGCACTGGCAGGTCGCCGACCGCTTCCGCCGCATGTTCCCGCACGTCGACCTCGACCCGGACGTGCTGTTCGTCGACGACCACCCGGTCCTCACCTCCGCCGGAGCCGCCTCCGGCGTGGACGTCTGCCTGCACCTGGTCCGCAAGGACCACGGCAGCCGCCTGGCCAACACCGTCGCCCGCCGCTGCGTGGTCCCGCCGTTCCGGGACGGCGGCCAGGCCCAGTACATCGAGCAGCCCGTCCCGGAACAGGGTGCCGCGAGCACCGCGGCCACCCGCACCTGGGCCCTGGAACGCCTCGGCGAACCCCTCACCCTGGCCGATCTCGCGGGCCACGCCCGGATGAGCCTGCGCACCTTCGCCCGCCGCTTCCACGACGAGGTGGGCCTCAGCCCCGGCCGCTGGCTGATCCAGCAGCGGGTGGCCCGGGCCCGGCATCTGCTGGAGACCAGCGACCTCACCGTCGACCAGATCGCCGGCCGGGTCGGCTTCGCGACCGGAGCCTCCCTGCGTCAGCACCTGAGCGCGGCCATCGGGGTGACCCCGCAGGCCTACCGCCGCACGTTCCAGACCGCCCGCTGACCGGGCCACGACCTGGCGTCCGCTCAACTGGACGGGCAGCAAAGCCATTTGTCGACCTGTTGCCTTCTGTCGGAGCGTGACGGAACCCTCACGTCCAGCGGGGGGACGAGGTTGATCCTGTCAGGTGTAAACCCGATAAGGTTCCCATCGGCGCCGCGAGTTGGCGCGATCGCGTCCAGCCGACTCGCAGTGCGTACTCATGAGTGCGGTCCACCCCCCTGTTCGATCGTGTTGCTTCGAAGGATGCAGATGGAACTCGCCACTCCGCCACCGGCGGCGCGGGCCCCTGTCGCCTGGTACAGCTGGTGGTTGATGCCGCTGGGCTTGGGAGGCGGGGCGGTTGCCGCCACGTTCATGAGCTCGGAGCGACTAACCACGGCCGTCGCCGGTGTCGCGGCGACTGCGGCCAGCGCCGTGTGCGTACGCCTGCTGCTGCGCACCCGCGCTCAACTCCACCGGGCGGAGGGCTCCTTCCGCACCACGCAGGCCGAGCACAACCAGCAGTGGCAGCAGCATGTCGCGGGCCTGGAACGGAAGTTCTCCGCCGAGCGCGCCACCCTGGAGTCCCGGCTCACCGAGCAGAACGCCTCGTACGAGCGGCGCCTCGCCGAGCAGAGCGCCACCTACGAAACACAGCTCGCCGACCAGTCCCGGGCCTACGAGGAACGGCTGGCCGAGCAGGTCAGGTCCTACGAGGCCCAGCTCGCCGACCAGGCCGAGGTCTGGCAGGAGCAGCTCTCCCACCAGCTCGCCGCGGTCGCCCGGCTCGCCGACGAGCAGCTGCCCGACGCCATGGAGAAGCTGCGCTCGGGCGAGGCCATCGACGACATCCTGCCGACCGTCAACCAGTGCGCGAAGGTCAGCGCCGACCTCCAGGCGGAACTGCGCAAGCTGCTGCGCACCGCCCTGATCGGCCTGGAGGCGGAGTTCGACCGCTCCACCACCGCCGAGCAGGCCGTGATCAGCATCGGCAACCGCATCCACGTCCTGACCAGCAAGCTCCGCGGCCGGCTGCACGAGATGCAGGGCGAGCACGGCAGGCTCCCGGCCGTCGCCCGCGGCCTGATGGAGCTCGACCAGGAACTCGGCCCCGCCGACTCGCTCGCCGCGAGCATCGGTGTGCTCGGCGGCTCGGACCGTCCGGGACGCCAGTGGCAGGAACCACAGCGGCTGTTGAGCGTGGTGCGCGGCGGCATCGGCCGGATCAAGGACTTCCACCGCGTCCAGGTGCGCCACCTGCCCGAACTCGGCGTCGACGGCGGCCTGGTGGACCACCTGACGCTGATCTTCGCCCATCTCCTGGACAACGCGGCCCGCTACTCGCCGCCCACCGAGCCGGTGCTCATCTCCGGCAAGGAGGTCCCCAACGGCGTCGGTATCGAGATCCAGGACTCCGGCAAGGGCCTGAGCGAGGAGACGAAGCGCGAGGCCGAGCACGCCCTCGCGGGCACCGCGCCCGGCGCGGGCCTCGGTGGCATCACCGAGGACGCGAGCATCGGCCTGCGCGTCGTCGGCGCCCTCGCCCGCCGCTACGGCATCCGGGTCACCTTCGCGGACTCGCCCTGGCTCGGCACCTCCGTGGTGGTCGTGGTGCCGCACAAGTACTTCAGCCCGCTGCCCGCGGCCGCGACCACCCAGGCCGCGCCCGCCCCCGAGGCCCTCCCCGCCGCGCCCGCCCCGGCCCGTGAGACGGTCACCGCACCGGCAGCGGCCGCGCAGACGGAAAGCGTGGAGACCACGCCCGGCGGACTGCCCCGGCGCCGCAGCAAGCGGACCGAGGCGGACGGGTCCCGGCAGGCCGAGTGGAGCGACCGGAGCACGGCCGTCTCCGCCGTCCCGCCGGACGCCTCCTTCTCCGGTCTCGCGGCCTTCGCCACCGCCGGACGCGACGCCGCCGAGGCGTCCCGGGCGGCCGACGACCGCGAGACTCCCGCCGGACGCGAGTCCACCGAGCACCGCACCGAAGAGAGCGACTAGTCCTCATGACGCAGCAAGGAACAGATGTGAGCTGGGCGCTCCGCGATCTCGTCGAGAGCATCCAGGAGATCCGCTTCGCCCTCGTGGCCTCCAGCGACGGCAAGGCCATCACCTCCTACGGCGCCGAAGACCCCGACGACGTCGACCGCTTCGCCGCCGTGGTGGCCGGTCTGCAGGCACTGGCCCAGCCGGTCGCCGAGCAGTTCCCCAAGTACGCCGGGCAGTTGCGCCTCGCGATGATCGAGGTCGACGGCGGGCACCTCTTCGTCGTCCGCGCCGGTGTGGAGACGTACCTCGGTGTCCTTGCCAGGGAGGGCCTCGACCAGGGCCTGCTCGGGCACCAGATGAGGGACCTGGCCCGCAGGATGGGTGAGCTCCTCGGCACCACTCCGCGCCTGGAGGAGCACTCTGGATGAGTGCTCCCCGCAGGCCGTCGGACCCGTCCGGTCTCGAGCGTTACTACGTCCTCACGGGAGGGCGCAGCGGACCGGGCGGTTCGGCGTCGAGCCTCGACGTGGCGACTCTCGTCGTTTCCCGCGCCGCCCCCTTACCGGGCATGCAGCACGAACACGAGGAGATCCTCCGGCGCTGCCGCGATCCGCTGTCGGTCGCCGAACTCGGCGCCCACCTCGGGCTGCCCTTCAACATTCTCGCGGTGCTGCTGTCGGACCTGCTGGACGCAGGTCGGGTCGAAGCCCGTGATCCCATCCCGGCGCACGACGCCGGCCGCGGGCCCGACCTCGCGCTCCTTGAGGAGGTACTCAGTGGACTTGAAAGGCTTTGACCAACCCGGAGGGCGGGCGGCCGGGGACACCCGCTCGGTGAAGGTGATGATCGCCGGCGGGTTCGGCACCGGGAAGACCACGATGGTCCGGTCGGTCAGCGACATCAAGCCGCTCACCACCGAGGAGACCCTCACCCAGGCCAGCGTCGACGTCGACCGTCTCATCGGCGTCGCCGACAAGACGCAGACCACCGTCAGCCTGGACTTCGGCAAGATCGGCATCAACGAGAGCCTGGTGCTGTACCTGTTCGGCACGCCGGGCCAGGAGCGGTTCTGGTTCCTGTGGAACGGGCTGTTCAAGGGGGCGCTCGGCGCGATCGTCCTGGTGGACACGCGCCGTCTGGAATCCAGTTTCCGGGCGATCGAGGAGATGGAGCGGCAGGACGTCCCGTTCGTCGTCGCGCTGAACGTCTTCCCCGACTCCCGGAACTACCCGGTCGAGGAGATACGGGACGCCCTGGACATCCCCGAGCACACCCCGGTCGTGGCCTTCGACGCCCGAGACCGGGCCTCCAGCCGTGACGTCCTCGTCGCCCTGATCCACCACCTGAAGGAACGCTCGGCCGTGGCCTTGGAGCCCCGATGAACGATTCGACCGACCACACCCTCCAGGCCGGTCGGGGCTGCCCCGTCGCCCACCACGGGGCCGATCTGACCCGGCTGTACGGACCGGAGGCGGCGACCGACCCCGCGGGCATCTACGAGCGGCTGCGCAAGGAGCACGGCTCCGTCGCGCCGGTCCTGCTGGAGGGCGACGTACCCGCCTGGCTGGTGCTGGGCTACCGCGACAACCGGCGCGTGCTCGACAACCCCCGCCAGTTCAGCCGCGACGCGCGGATCTGGCGGGACTGGCGGGAGGGCCGGATCGAGGAGACCTCGCCGATCATGCCGATGGTCGGCTGGCGCCCCGACTGCGTGTCCCAGGACGGCGAACCGCACCGCAGGCTGCGCGGCGCCGTCACCGACGGGCTGCAGGCGGCGGCCGTCCGGGGCATCCGGCGGCACGTCACGCACTTCGCGAACAAGCAGATCGACGCGTTCGCCGACGCCGGGCGCGCCGACCTCGTGGCCGACTACGCCGAGCAACTGCCGATGCTCGTGCTCACCAGGATGCTGGGCCTTCCCGCGGCGGACGGGCTACGCCTGATCGAGTCGTGCGCCCAGGTCTTCAAGGGCGGCGAGGGCGCCCTCGAGCACAACGACCGGATCATGGAGATCCTCGCGGAACTCGCCGAGCGCAAGCGGGCCGAGCCGGGCTCCGACTTCGCCACGGCCCTGCTGGAGCACCCGGCCTGCCTCGACCACGACGAGGTCGTCAGCCATCTGCGCCTGGTGCTGATCGCCGCGCACACCACCACCAGCAACCTGCTGGCCCGGGTCCTGCAACGGGTCCTCACCGACGCCGCCCGGCTGTCCGGTCTGGTCAGCGGGGAGCTGAACATCTCCTCAGTGGTGGAAGAGGTCATGTGGGACACCCCGCCGCTGTCCGTGCTGCCGGGCCGGTTCGCAACCGCCGACCTGGAGCTCGGAGGCCATCACGTCCAGGAGGGAGAACTGCTCATCCTGGGCCTGGCCGCCGGCAACCTCGACCCGGAGGTACGGCCCGACCCGGCCGTCGCCGTGCAGGGCAACCAGTCGCACCTGGCGTTCAGCGCCGGACCGCACGAGTGTCCGGGGCAGAACATCGGCCAGTCCATCATCGAGATCGGCGTGGACGTCCTGCTGCACCGGCTGCCGGACCTGCGCCTGGCCGTACCGCCGGAAGAACTCACCTCGACCGCCTCCACGTGGGAGTCCCGGCTGGACAGCCTGCCGGTCGAGTTCACCGTCTAGGCCACGTCGGCGGACCGATGCCCGGCCGGTTTCCGGCCGGGCAACGCCGTGCGTGCGCCGTTCGGGGCGTTCGCGGTGGGGGACGAGCAGCGGCCCGAGCCTTCACGATCGAGGCGTCAGCCGTCGAGCCAGTCGCCCGCGACGCCCGTGGGACGGTATCCCGTGGCGTTCCAGAGGAAATGCGGGTGGGCACAGCCGAACATGTAGGCGAGCAGTGCGGTGTCTTCCCTCCCGGTCCGAGGGTCGTGCAGGGTGTGGAACCTCTCGGATCCGACTACGCCGGCGTCTTGTTGGACATGACGGGCGCGGTCCGGCGATGGTGCGGCGCTGGATGCCTCCACGGCGGCGATGTAGGTGCGGCGCAAGATCTCCCATGTGTTGTCCGTGTTGCCGTACCACGGGCCGTGCAGTGCTTCGAAGGCATGGAGCTCGGCGTCGAAGAGGGGCCATGCCCGAGGGTGTTCGGCTCGACAGCGTGCGGACAGCTCGGCGGTCCGGGTGCTCAGTGCCGGTGCGGTGGGCCGCGGGGCGATGGTGAGGGTGGTGCCATGGGTGAGGATGCCGGTGCATGGGTTGGGCTGCAGGTCGCACAGCGGGCACTCCTCGGCCGGGGGGAGGCCCTGGGTGATGCCGTCGAACCACAGGGCGTGGCGGCCCGTGAGCCCCATCCAGACGATGGTGGTGGTCATCAGCCAGGTGTTCCACATCGGGCTGTGGGCCTCGGGCATGCAGCCGTACTTGACGAGGGATATCGCGCAGGCGGCATAGAGCGCCTTGGTGTGGGTGGGCATGTCGGCGAGCCAGAAGTTGCTGATCTCGCCGGTGAGGGCGTCGGCTCGGACATCGGCCATGTCGTCGATGACGCGGCACAGCAGCAGGGAGGCGAGGTTTTCTTCCTGCCAGAGTTCGGTGTCGGGGGCGACGTGCCAGAACAGGCAGTCCAGCATCTGCAGGGCTGAGTAGGCGCTCTGGTTGAGCGGGTTGGTCTGAGGGAGCATGACGCTGCCCGCGTCGTGCTGTTGGAGCCAGTACTCGTCGACGGATCGCTTGTGGGCTGCGAAGAGCCCGGAGACCAGGGCCCGCGCGCTGTTGGTGCTGAAGTTCTCGGCCAGGCGGCCTTCGACGTGTTGGGTGAGGCGCGTTGTGTCGATGGTGTCGAGCACGCGTTTGTATTCGTGGAAGACGAGGATGTCGTCCTCGAAGCGGTGGCGGTGGCCGAGGTCTCGTTCGAGGTCGTTCATCTGCCGGGTCCAGGACCATCCACCGGTCAGGACGCTGTCGAGTTCCCGGCGGTATGGCCAGGTCTTGACGGTGAGGGGACGACCGGCGCTCTGCCGCCAGCGGTAGTCGTCCAGCGTGCGTGCGGGGGGCGTGGGCAGCCGACGGCACAGAGGGCAGGCGCAGACGGTTGTCTGCTCCTCCTCGCGCGGCGGGGTGAGTGCCCGGCTCCGCCAGGCCCCTTCCAGCATCGTGCAGGTCAGTCTGCAGACCTCGATGTCGGTGCTGACTTGGGGGAAGGCTGCTTCGATCATGCGCAGGCTGGTGTCGAGGTGCCTCAACCTGGCGTAGCCCTCCTCGTCGGGCGGGAGGAACGCGGGCCGCGCCAGATGGAGGGCTCCCTCCACCTGCAGCGTGGCGCTGGAGAGGGGGGAGCCGAATGCGTTCAGCCGCTGCTGAGCGGCGTTCTGGGACCTTCGGTACTGCTCCGTGCTCCCATTGATGTGTTTCACCAGGAGGCGGGCCAGGGTGTTCCCCGCATCCGTGGGCTGGAGCTGGGCGCTTGGCTGCGCCGGGATCGAGCTGTCGGCGGACGCCTTCGGAACAGCACCTGCGACTCGAGATTTCACACCGGTCTCCCCATAAGCTGTGGTCCTGGCAACGGAATCGATCGACCGTGGTCGTTGACCGGCCGTCCGGGAATCTTCTGTACTTTCCGCGACGGCCTCGCCGGACAGCCGGACTCACGCGACCGGCTTTGGCTCCTGCTACGACCGCGAGGGGCACGACTGCTGCGTTGACGGCACTCCTGCTGCAACGCGAGCACCTGCATCGCCCCCTCAGCTGTGTTGATCAGGAAGCACGCGCGGCACCGTCAGGCGTGGCGCGACCACTGGATCCGAGATGTGCCACTTCGCCCGAGGCGTGTGGGTAGCTGACAGGGAGGTCGAAGGGCAGGTCGAACCGGACGTCCTGAGGCATGTGCTTCCTTTCGGGAGACGGACCGCAGAGTCCCCCCACCCCTGCGAACGGACGGTGCCGTGACCGCCCGCATACTCGAACTGGGCTTCGCGGTCCGAAAGTTGAACCGAGAAGCGGTACGAGGCTGCCCACGGCGTGAATAAGCCATTCCGTGACCCCGCCGTGATCTCCGTTACTGCCCGAAGCGCATGAGCTGCGTATACTCCCTCGTCCCTCACTCGGTACCGGCTTGTCCGCCGAGCCTCCGGAGGCCCGGAACGCCACACTGGTCGGAGTCCGTTCGACGACTCTCCAGGAGGCGCACCGACGATGACGTCCGCACCCGCACGCAGCGCTGAGCAGCGCACGAAGGACACCCTGCACCGTCTCGAACACGACGTGGACGCCTGGGTCGCCACGGCCGACGGCACGTCGGGGACGCCGTACCTCGTCCCGCTGTCGTTCCTCTGGAACGGCTCGTACCTGCTGTTCGCCACCCCCGCGTCGAGCCCCACCGGACGGAACCTCGCCGCGACCGGCCGGGCCCGTGTCGGAATCGGGCCGACGCGTGACGTCGTCATGGTCGACGGCACCGTCGAGACCGTCCAGCCCGCCGAGCTGACCGAGCAGGACGCCGAACTCTTCGCCGCCAAAACCGGGTTCGACCCCCGCCGGCTGGCCACGCCGTACCTCTACTTCCGCGTCGTGCCGCAGCGGGTACAGGCCTGGCGGGAGGCCGACGAACTGGACGGCCGCGAACTGATGCGCGAGGGACGGTGGTTGACGGCCGACTGAATCGGCCCGGCCGGGATAACCGCAAGGTACGGGGCCGCGGGGCACGCCCGCCCCGCGGCCGGAATCCTGCGGAGGAGACATGGCACTGGTGAAAGCGGGTGTCCTGGTGCTCGACTGTGCCGAGCCCGAGAAGCTCGCCGTGTTCTACAAGGAGCTGCTGGAGGGGGAGGAGGCGGAGGCGACCGCCAACCGCGTGGAGATCAAGGGCGCCGACGGCTTCCGCATCGCGCTGCGCCGGGACGTCAACGCGACCCCGCCCAGCTGGCCCCGCCCCGAGAACTCCCTCCAGGCGCACCTGGAGTTCGTGGTGGACGACCTCGACGCGGTGGAACGCCGGGTCGTCGCCCTCGGCGGCCGCCCCCTGGAGGCCAAGGAGCCCTCGGGCCCCCTGGAGGAACGCGGCTACGCCGACCCGGCAGGCCACTCCTTCACTCTGCGCCGCACCCCGCCGACCGCACCCAAGCAGGGCTGAACGGGGCTGCGGGGGCGCGGCGCGCGCGGCCCTCGCGCGGGCCGGGCCGGCCCCCGTCCGCCGCACCGGCGGACGGGGGCCGTGTCGTTCTCAGTCGCGGCCGCCCTTCTCCCCGGCCGGCCAGGTGCCGGTGGAACGCTCGATGGCCTTGGCGCCCGCGCGGTCCACGGCGCTGCGCACCACGGCGAAGATGGCGCCCTGGACCGCGGCGGCCAGCAGGATCTCCCCCCAGCCGCGGTCCTTGTCCAGCGCGTCAGGCGCGTCCTCCTCGTTACGGATCGCCATCCATGTCTTGCGGAAGGCCAGCCCGGCCAGCCAGCCGCTCGACCAGCCCAGCACGAACCCGAGGGGCTGGTAGGCGAGGGGCAGCTTCTTCTTCTTGGCCACGTGAATCTCCTTGATCGGTGAGGGGTGGACGGAAGTGGTCAGGGGGTGTGGGCGGCCGGGACCCGCTCCTCGGCGCGGACCGGCCCGGGCGGCGTACCGTCGCCGAACGGCCGGCCGCCCAGCTCCTCGCGGTGGTGCGGGGTCAGCCAGCCGGACAGGTCCGGGCCCTGCGGCACGATGCGCGTCGGGTTGATGCCCGTGTGCACCTGGTAGTAGTGGCGCTTGATGTGGTCGAAGTCGACGGTGTCGCCGAAGCCGGGCGTCTGGTAGAGGTCCCGGACGTATCCCCACAGCACCCGGTTCTCCGTCAGCTTCCAGCGGTTGCACTTGAAGTGGCCGTGGTAGACCGCGTCGAAGCGGACCAGCGTGGTGAACAGCCGGATGTCCGCCTCGGTGATGGTGTCGCCGACGAGGTACCGCTGCCGTTCCAGGCGGTCGGCGAGCAGCTCCAGCCTCCGGAACACGCCCGCGCAGGCGGTCTCGTACTCCTCCTGCTCGGTGGCGAAACCCGCCCGGTACACGCCGTTGTTGACGTCCTCGTAGACGTCCGCCATCACCTCGTCGATCTCGTCACGCAGCTTGTCCGGGTACAGGTCGGGCGCGCCCTGCCGGTGCAGGGCCGTCCATTCGGTCGCGAGGTCGAGCGTCAGCTGCTGGTAGTCGTTGGTGACCAGCTTGCCGCTGGGCACGTCCACGATCGCCGGCACGCTGACACCTCCGGGGTGGTCCGTCTCCCGGCGGTCGTACGCCTCACTCAGATAGCGGATGCCAAGGACCGGGTCGCGGCCGTCCTCGTCCAGCGTGAAGCGCCAGCTGCGGTCGTCCTGGATCGGGTCGGCGACGGCCAGGGACAGCGCGTCCTCCAGGCCGAGCAGCCGCCGGGAGACCAGCGACCGGCTCGCCCACGGGCAGGCGCGGCTGACGATCAGACGGTAGCGGCCGGCCTCCACCGGCCAGCCGTCCCGGCCATCGGCGGTGATCCGGTCCGTGAAATGCGCCTTGGACCGCTTGAACGTGCTCCTTCCGTAGGCGCTGTTGCCGTCGTCGCCGTCGTCGCGGCTCATGGGGATGACCTCCTTCGGCGTACGTGTGGCCTGCTTGTCGTGCGTGTGCCCTGGTGAACGCGTTCCCCTTTTTCCGCCGACGGCACGGTGTGAGCACCGCCGACCGGGGCAATCGGCGTGGGTGACTGCAGAAGGATCTGATCGGAGGACACGCGTCACCGTGCTGGTGGCGCTCGCTGCCAATCTCGTCATCGCGGCGGCCAAGGCGGTCGGCGGCCTGGCCGCGGGATCGCCGGCACTGCTGTCGGAGGCGGCCCACTCGGTGGCCGACAGCCTGAACGAGGTGTTCTTACTGGCGGCACTGCGCCGCAGCCGCCGCCCCGCCGACCGGCGGCACCCCTTCGGCTACGGCAAGGAGCGGTTCTTCTGGTCGCTCCTCGCGGCCGTCGGGATCTTCGTCATGGGCGGCTGCTTCTCCTTCTTCCAGGGCTTCGAGGCCCTGGCGGGGGGAGCGGAGGAGGACACCGGCGGCTATGTGGCCGGCCTGATCGTGCTCGGTATCGCCCTCCTCGCGGAGGGCGCCTCCTTGCTGCGGGCGCTGTACCAGGTGCGCCGGCAGGGCGGCACGGGCGCCGGGCTGCGCGACCCGGCCCTGCGTACGGTCGTCGCCGAGGACGGCACGGCGGTGCTCGGCGTCACGCTCGCCATCGCCGGTATGGCGCTGCACATGGTCACGGGCCAGGTGGTGTGGGAGGCGTCGGCATCCCTGGCGATCGGCGCACTGCTGGTCTACGTCGCCTACCGGCTGGGCCGGGACGCCCGCGACCAACTGATCGGCGAGGCCGCCGACCGGGAGTCGAGCGGGAAGATCCGGGAGTTGCTGCGGGCACAGCCCGAGATCGACAGCGTGGAGGCGCTGTTCACCATGAAGACGGGCCTCGACACGGCCCTCGTCGCCGCCCGCGTCGACCTCGTGCCCGGCCTGGACAGCGAGCGCGTCGAGGACGTCGCCGTCCGCATCAAGCGCTCCATCGCCCGGACGGTCCCCGAGGCCGACCAGATCTTCCTCGACGTCACCGACCATCGCGCGCGGGAGGCAGCGGAAAGCCCCGCCGCGACGGGGGAACGCGGCGGGGCCTGACCCACGCTTGCCCCGTCGCCGAGGGTTCATGCACGCCCCCGGAGAAGTTTTTCGCCGACCGCCCCGGACCGGGCGGTCGGCTTCTGCGGCCCGCTCGGCGCGGTCGTCGTTCCGGGCGGGTCCGGAGGGAGCACCTGCCGGGGGCGTGCCCGGCGCCCCGGATGCCGACCGGGCGGGCGATGGCCGCTTCGCCCCGCCCGCGGCCGGGAACAGGACCCCCTGGGCGGCCGACCACTGCCGATCCGCCCGGAAGGGCCCGACCTCACCCTGCGCGCATGTCCGCCCGGGGCGCCGAAGGCCTCCCGCGTCACCCGCCGTCGGCCGGCTCCAGCACGAACACCGGGATCTCCCGTTCCGTCTTCTTCTGGTAGTCGGCGTAGGGCGGATACGCCGCGACGGCGCGTTCCCACCACTCGGCCTTCTCCTGGCCCGTGACCTCACGGGCGACCATGTCCCGCTTCACCGGACCGTCCTGGAGCTCCACGTGCGGATCGGCCTTGATGTTGAAGTACCAGACCGGGTGCTTGGGCGAGCCGCCGAGGGAGGCGACCGCGGCGTAACGCCCTTCGTGCTCCACTCGCATCACCGGTGTCTTGCGCAGCTTGCCGCTCCTGGCACCCCGTGAGGTGAGGACGACCACCGGCATCTTCGAGCCCTGGAGGGTCGTGCCCTGCGTGCCCCCGGAGCTCTCGTACAGTTCCACCTGCTTGCGCACCCACTGCGTCGGGCTGGGTTCGTACTCGCCCTGGAGAGGCATGGCATCCGTCCCATCGTCGTGTCACGGCTGACCGGCATCCGCCTTCAACACCGGTACGCCCGCGAATCATCCGCACCGCGGCACATCCGGGCCGGCCGCGCGTCTCACCCCGGCGTCACCGCCGTCCGCACGGCCAGGACCGTCATCACCCCGCTCGCCACCAGCGCCGTCACCAGCCGGCCCCGGTGACCGGTCAGCGCCCGCCCCAGCAGGGCTCCGCCCCCGGCGAGCAGCACCTGCCAGCTCGCCGAGGCGGCGAAGGCGGCGAGCACGAAGACGCCCTGTTCCGGGGGGCCGGTCGGGCCCGCTGCCCGGGAGCCGAGCACGAGTGCCGCGAAGTAGATCACGGTCGTGGGGTTCAGGAGGGTGACGCCGAGCAGCCCCAGGTAGGCCCGGGCGGGACCCGGCGGTGCGGGCGCCGTCCGCGTGGCGAGCCGGTGGCCGCGGTAATCGCGCACGGCCGTGACCGCGCCCCACCCCGCCAGCGCGAGCAGCACCAGGACGCAAGCCCACCGCAGCGGCCCGAGCACCGGCCGCAGCGCGTCGGCCAGGGCCGCGCCCCCGAGCGTGGCCGCGAGGGCGTACAGCCCGTCGGCGGTGGCGACGCCGAGCGCGGCGCAGACACCGGTGCGCAGGGACGTCCGGGCGGTGAGGGAGACGAGGTACGTCCCGACGGCGCCGACGGGGACGGCGATGCCGTACCCGGCGAGCAGCCCCGCGACGAGCGCGGCCGTCATGAGAGCGGCGGCGTCGGCCCTCCACGGCGGCCGGACCGCTGCTGTCGGCGCGCGGCAGGAGCGGCGGCGGACGGCGGCAGCAGGACGGCGAAGGCAGACATGGCTGGATCCTGGGGCCTGCCCCGCCCCGCCGACAACCGGTTTTCCCACCGGCACCGGCGCACCGCCGCTTCGGCAAGGGCCCGGCTCCCGCAACCCGGCCCTCGACACCCGGTGTTCGAACGGGAAGACGGCGTTCCTCGGCCATGTTGCCGCCACCACCGATCTGGCCGAACTTCGCGTCGCTCCATAGGTGCCTGGGGCATCTAATGAAGATCGGCACGACGCACACTTCGTCTGCGAGGTCTTCATGACGGAAACGACCGCACCCGTCGCCTTCCCCCAGAACCGGACCTGCCCCTACCAGCCGCCCGCCGCCTACGACTCGCTGCGCGACGAGCGCCCCCTGACCCGCATCACCCTCTTCGACGGCAGTGAGGCGTGGCTGGTCAGCGGGCACGCGACCGCCCGCGCGCTGCTGGCCGACCCGCGGCTGTCCTCCAACCGCAGCCGCCCAGGCTTCCCCGCCCCGACCCGGCGATTCGCCGGGATCACGAACCGCAGAACGGCCCTGCTCGGAGTCGACGACCCCGAGCACCGCGCCCAGCGGCGGATGGTCGTCGGCGACTTCACCCTCAAGCGAGCCGTCGAACTCCGGCCACGGATCCAGCAGATCGTGGACGAACGGCTCGACGCGATGATCGCCCAGGGCCCGCCCGCGGACCTGGTGAGCACGTTCGCGCTGCCCGTGCCGTCCATGGTGATCTGCGCCCTGCTCGGTGTCCCGTACGCCGACCACGACTTCTTCGAAGCCCAGTCACGCCGGCTGCTGCGCGGCCCGGAGACGGCGGACGTCGAGGACGCCCGCGACCGGCTGGAGGCGTACTTCGGCGAGCTGATCGACCGCAAGCAGCAAGACCCCGGCACCGGCCTGCTCGACGACTTGGTCCAGCGGCAGCTGCGCGAGGGCGCGCTCGACCGCGAGGGCCTGATCGCCATGGCGCTCATCCTGCTGGTCGCCGGCCACGAGACGACCGCCAACATGATCTCGCTCGGCACCTTCACCCTGCTCCAGCACCCCGAACGGCTGGGCGAACTGCGCGCCGACCCGCGGCTGCTGCCGGCCGCGGTCGAGGAGCTGATGCGGATGCTGTCGATCGCCGACGGCCTGCTGCGCCTGGCCGTCGAGGACATCGAGGTGGCCGGGACGACGATCCGCAAGGGTGACGGCGTGGTCTTCGCGACCTCCGTCATCAACCGCGACGAGACGGTCTACCCCGAGCCGGACACGCTCGACTGGAGCCGCCCGGCCCGGCATCACGTCGCCTTCGGCTTCGGCATCCACCAGTGCCTCGGCCAGAACCTCGCCCGCGCCGAGCTCGAGATCGCCCTGCACACCCTCTTCGACCGGCTGCCCACGCTGCGGCTGGCCGCCCCGGCGGAGGAGATCCCCTTCAAACCGGGCGACACGATCCAGGGGATGCTGGAACTCCCCGTGATCTGGTAAGAGGCTTCCCACATGCACATCGACATCGACAAGGACGTCTGCATCGGCGCGGGCCAGTGCGCCCTGACCGCCCCGGACGTGTTCACCCAGGACGACGACGGCTACAGTGCCCTGCTGCCCGGCCAGGAGGACGGCGGCGGCAGCCCCCTGGTACGGGAGGCGGCCCGGGCCTGCCCGGTGAGCGCCATCACCGTCTCGGAGAAAGTGAGCTGAGGCCGGGCCTCACGCCCTTTGCAGGAGCAGCCGGACGGCCTCCCGCGCCTCGGCAGCGGGCCCGGCGCTCCTGGTGACACCGGCCGCGACCATGGCACCCTCGACGAGCGGAAACAGCTGCCCGGCCGGCGCGCCGGGCAGCCCCGCCGCGTCGGGAGGCGAGGCTCCGCGCACTGCTCGACGCCCTCGCCCAGTTGGCCGCGCCAGCGCGCGTCACGCCGGTCTCCACAGCCGACCGAGGAGAATCCATGACCGACCGCCCGCCGCTGCCGCCCTTCAGCCGGGACACCGCCGCGCAGAAGGTACAGGCCGCCGAGGACGCCTGGAACACCCGCGACCCGCACAAGGTCGCCCTCGCCTACTCGGAGGACTCCGTCTGGCGCAACCGCGACACCTTCCTCACCGGACGCGCCGAGATCGTCGACTTCCTGACCGGCAAGTGGGAGCGCGAGCGGGAGTACGCGCTGCGCAAGGACCTGTGGGCCTTCGACGGCAACCGCATCGCGGTCCGCTTCCAGTACGAGTGCCGGGACGCGGAGGGCCGGTGGTGGCGCTCCTACGGCAACGAACTGTGGGAGTTCGACGAGCACGGCCTGATGACCCGCCGTGAGGCGAGCATCAACGACGTGCCGATCGAGGAGCGGGAGCGCCGCATCTTCGGCCCGCGGCCGGAGCGCGAGCGCGGAGCCACGTTCCCCGTCCGGTGAGCCCGGGGGAGTCGCTAGGGTTTCCGGGATGACCGAACAGTCCGCCCGGAAGCCCTTCCTCTACGTCGTCGTCTGCGCCGCTGGAATCGCCGCGGACGTCAGCAAACTGATCACCGCCGCGCAGGAACGCGACTGGGAGGTCGGTGTCATCGCGACGCCCGTCGCCATGAACGGCTTCTTCGACACCGCGGCCGTCGAGGCGCAGACGGGGCGCCCGATCCGGTCCGCCTGGCGCACCCCGGGCGAGCCGCGCCCGTTCCCGGCGCCCGACGCCGTGGTCGTCGCGCCCGCCACCTTCAACACCGTCAACAAGTGGGCGGCCGGCATCGCCGACACCCTCGCCCTGGGCACCCTGTGCGAGGTCGCGGGGCTCTGTGTGCCGGTCGCCGTCCTGCCGTGCGTGGCCGACGCGCTGGCCTCCCACCCCGCGTACCGGGACAGTCTCGAACGGCTGCGGGCAATGGGCGTGCGGTTCGGGCAGCCGTACACCGGAGAATCCGGTGAGGACGGCAAACGGCCGGAGTTCGGCTGGGAACGGGCCCTGGACCTGGTCGAACGCGGCTGACGGTCGGCCGGTCGGCCGCACCCGACCGTGCGTCCCTCCACCATGCCGCCGGTGTGCAGCGCCGCCCGCGCGGCATCCGGAACCCGGCTTCGAAACGACCGCCGAGCAGGCCGACGCCGACGTGACCCGTACCCGCGCGGTCGCCTCACGCCCCGGCTGGAGATCGGTGAGCGCGCAGTCCACGGAGTGCGTCAGCCGGGCCTTCGACGGATGGCTGCCGATGCGCGGGCCTGGCCGCCTTTGCTGCCTCGGCCGGGCCTCGGGCCGCGGCGGGACCGGCCGGCTCCACGCGGTCGAGGCGGGAGCCAGGGACGCCGCGGTCGTCCCGGTCAGCACCCTGAGCTCCTCCGTCGTGCCGCCACCGCGTCCTCCCGTACGCACCCGACCGGCCGGACGCCGGTCACCTGCGCCGCGGATGCGGCAGCGGCCCGGGCGCCGGCCGGTCCCACGCCGATCGGTCGCCTGGGAGCAGCAACGATGACGGCCCGTCAGCCGGTGCGCCCGCGACGGCTTCGAGTGCACACGAGCACGTACGCTCCCCCTGGAACACCTCCCGAAGGCAGGAGCAGCAACGATGCAGTACGTGAAGCTCGGTTCGACGGGCCTGGACGTCTCGCGGATCTGTCTGGGGTGCATGACCTACGGCCTGCCGGACCGGGGCCGGCACGAGTGGACCCTCGACGAGGAGGCCTCGCGCCCGCTGATCCGGCAGGCGGTCGAGGCGGGGATCAATTTCTTCGACACGGCCAACGTCTACTCCGACGGCACCAGCGAGGAGATCGTCGGCCGGGCCCTGCGCGACTTCGCCCGCCGCGACGAGATCGTGCTCGCCACGAAGGTGCACGGCCGGATGCGGCCCGGGCCCAACGGCGGCGGACTGTCCCGCAAGGCCATCATCACCGAGCTCGATCAGAGCCTCACCCGCCTCGGCACCGACTACGTCGACCTCTACCAGATCCACCGCTTCGACCCGCACACCCCCGTCGAGGAGACGATGGAGGCCCTGCACGACGTCGTCAAGGCCGGCAAGGTTCGCTACATCGGGGCGAGTTCGATGTACGCCTGGCAGTTCTCCAAGGCCCAGTACACCGCCCGGCTGAACGGCTGGACCCGTTTCGTCTCCATGCAGAACCACTACAACCTCCTCTACCGCGAGGAGGAGCGCGAGATGCTGCCCCTGTGCGCGGACCAGGGCGTCGGCGTGCTGCCGTGGAGCCCGCTCGCCCGCGGCCGTCTCACCCGCGACTGGGACACCACGACCGAGCGCAGCGCCACCGACACCTTCGGCAGCAACCTGTACCAGGAGGGCGACCGCACCATCGTCGAGGCGGTCACCCGCATCGCCTTGGAGCGGGACGTGCCCCGGGCCCGGGTCGCGCTCGCCTGGTTGCTCCACCAGGACACGGTGACGGCCCCGATCGTCGGAGCGTCCAAGCCGCAGCACCTCCAGGACGCGGTGGCAGCGGTGGAGCTGGAGCTCGGCGACAAGGAACTCGAGGAACTGGAGCGGCCCTACACACCGCATCCGATCGCCGGTCACTGAAAGCGCCTCATAGGGGCGCGGGAACGGCGCGGCCAGGCCGTCGCTACCATGCACAACCTCGCCCTGGTCGGGTGAAACAACAGGTCAGCCATCACCCCAGACGTGCTGCCACCGAGCCTTCTGCAACACCCTTTAGTGGGGCCCCTGCGGCGCGAACTCCGTCCCGCAGGGCCCCGCCCCCTCGCTCTCCGGCAGCGCCACCCTCGCCCCGCTCATCGTCAACGTCCGGTAGAACCCCCCGATCCGCTCGGCCGAACGCCCCGCATAGTGCCCGATGAACGACCGCCGGAACCGATCACCCGAACGGTTCGGCTGCGACCCGTGCACCAGACTGCCGTTGAAGAACAGAACGTCCCCGGGCTCCATGTCCACGGGCACGGCGGCCAGACCGGGCGGCGGCGGAACGTACTCCCGCGCGAAGGACACCCCCGCGTCCGCCTCCTCCGGGCAGAACAGGTCCATCCGGTGCGTGCCCGGCACGACCTCCAGCCCGCCGTTCTCCCGGTCGATCACGTCGCAGGCCAGCCACGCCGCCACACACGTGCCCGGTTCCACCCGCAGATAGAAGTTGTCCTGGTGCAGCGCCTGCCCCCGGGCACCCGGCGGCTTGAAGTAGAACATGCTCTGCGCGGCCAGGACCTCCTCCCCGAGGAGCACCTCCAGCACCGTCCGCAGCCGGGCGTCCAGCAGGACGTCGCGAGCGAGGTCGTTGATCTCGTGCGGGTGCATCACCCGCGGCCAGACGTGCAGCGGATCGGCGCCCGGCCCGGACGCGCGCGGCTCGAAATGCCCGGGAACCGGTCCGGCCGCGCGCAGCGCCGTGAACTCGTCGCACAGCCGCTCGGTCTCGCCGGCCCCGAAGAGCCCGCGCACGATCGTGAAACCGTCCTCCTCGAACCCCTCCCGATACCGCCCGAGCGCGGCAGGGTCCAGGATGGGAGCGCCGGCGGCGCCATTGCCCGTGACTGTCATGAGCGCACTCCTCGGTCAGGTGTCCCCGGCACGACACGCTAGGCCACCGAGCTGCCGAGGGGGATGCCCGTGCGTGCTGACGGATTGCCCGGCACTGCTGAGCACGAGCCCGGCGGGGACCCCGCACCGCCGCCCGGTCTGGTCGTGGTCGGCCACTTCGACCAGATGCCCGGATACGGCGTCAATCGGCCGCGCGGGTCCGCGAGTTGGCTGTTCACCTGGACCATGGCAGGCGGCGGGCGGCTCCGGCAGGGCGGGGTGGAGACCTCGGCCGGCGCGGGCCACCTGGTGGTGCTCGCCCCGGGTGCCCCGCACCGCTACGCGGTCGAGCCCGGCGCCCGGCGCTGGCGGTTCTGGTGGGCGCACTGCCAGGCCCGCCCGTCGTGGGCCGCGTGGCTGCGGCCGTACGAGGCCGGTGACGGGGTCTACGTGGTCACGTCCGCCCCGGCCGGAGTGCACGGCCGTGTCGAGGCGGCGTTCCGGCGGATGCACGCCGACGCCCGCCGGCCAGGGGCCGGGCTACCACCGCCCGAGGCGGTGGCCCCGGGGGATGCCGCGGATGACACTGCGGCCCAGGACGGTCAGATCGCCGTCGCGCACGGCGGCGCCGCCCGCGAACTGGCCCTGTGCGCCATGGAGGAGATCGTCCTCCTCACCACCGCCGGTGCCCGGCCGGCGGCACCCCGGCCCGGTCTCGACGCGCGGATCCAACGGGCCCGGGAGCTGATCGACGCCGATCCGGGCGCCCCGCACACCGTCCGCTCGCTGGCCGGGCAGGTCTCCCTGTCGCCGTCCCGCTTCGCCCATCTCTTCAGCCGCCAGCTCGGCCGGCCGCCCATGCGCGCCGTGCGCGAGGCGCGGCTGCGTCATGCCGCCCGCCTGCTGGAGGGCACCGACCTGCCCGTGGAACGCGTCGCCGCGGCCTCGGGTTTCGCCAGTCCGTTCCACTTCAACCGCGTCTTCCGTGAGCGCTACGGAACACCTCCCGGGGCGTACCGGAACGCCGCTCACGGCGGTCCGCGCGGCTGAGCAGCGGTGTGGTCATTGGTTGCGGCAGGAGTCCCCGAAAGGGCCGTGCCGGGAAGGTCCGAGGGTGTGAGCTGCTGTGCAGGCGGCAGTCCAATGGTTTTGGGGCGACGCCCGGAGCCGGGCGAAAACGCGCCGGAAAAAGCAGAACGGACAGTGCGGAAATCCCTTTCGCACCGCACACTGACGTTTTGTCAAAAGGTGCTGCCCGCCTACGTAATGCACGAAACGGTGAGATCACTTGTTCCCTGTCGCTGACCTGTGCAAAGGTGTGCCTTGTCGGCGTCCGGACAACACGCCTTTCTTCGCATGCGCGAGGCCACCGGGTCGACATACCCCTTGGTATGGACTTTATTCCGCATGTCCTTGAGAGGAATGCAGCCGTGAACGACGCAGGCCCGTCGAATTCTCCGGGTCCGGCCCGCAGGATCGGCGCGACGGACGAGCAACTGAGCGCCGAGCTCAGGAAGTGGACCGGGGCGACCCCCGCACTTCACCCCGTCGGCGAACTGCTGGACCGGCACTGGGAGGCGGCCTCCGCCTACGCACGGCTGTGCACCGACGGGCCGCGTTCCGCCGGAATACTCACGACTGCCGCCTTCACCCGGATCTTCGGCGAGACCCTGCGCCAGAACGGCCCCACCTCCGCGTGGCGCCCCCATCTGCTCGTCATCGTGCGGCGTATCGCCGCCGAGTGGGCCACCGACCACAGACGCGACATGCTCCACCCGGAGCTGCTGTCCGGGTCCGGTGAGGGGGAGCGAGTGGCCGCCCGTCTGCTGCCGCAGCAGCACCGGCGGCTGCTGTCCGGCGCCTTCCAGCGACTACCCCAGTCGGCGCGCTGTCTGCTGTGGCACGTCGAGGTCGAGGCCGAACCGCTCGCCGTCCCCGCCGGGCTGCTCGGCCTGGACGAGGAGGGCGCCCGCGTCGAACTGGACCGGGCCCGCGACCGGCTGCGCGAGGAGAGCCTCCAACTGCACCGCGAACTCGCGCCCGACGAGGAGTGCCGGCGCTATCTCCGCCTGCTCGACGTGACGTACCGGCGTGGCGGCCACGGCATCGACCCGGATCTACGCGCGCATATCCAGGGCTGCGGGCACTGCGCCGCTGCCGCGGACCAGCTCGGCCGGTTCAACCACGGGCTCGGTCCCGCCCTGGCCGAGGCGGTGCTCGGCTGGGGCGGCCTGGAGTACGCGGAGAGCAGACCGAGCGGCGTCGCGGAGAGCGACGTGACGGACGCCCGGGGGCCCGGCGCGGAGACGGCCGCCGCCGCGGGGACCGGACTCCCCGCAGGTGTGGCCGGTGGGGACGCCTTCCCCGACCCCGTCGTCCTCGCGGGCATGGCCGGGGAGTCGTTCACCGACCCCGTCGGCACGCCGGCCGCGCCGGCCGTCCCCGCGAGGGGGGACGCGGCGCGAGCTCACGCCCACGACGGCTTCCCGGCCCCGCCCGACGTCCCGCCGGCCGGTGGAGCCACTCCCGGCCGGCGTGCCGCGGGTTCCCGTCCCGGCCGGCGTGCGGCAGGCCCCCGCGCCGCGGCGCGCAGATCCGCCCACAAGTCGGCCCGCCGTTCGGCCCGCCGCCGCAACCTCTCCGTGAGCATCCTGACCGTCAGCGGCCTGGTCGTCATCCCGCTGGTCCTGTGGTCCCTGGGCAGCTCCGGCGAGGGCCCCCAGCAGGCCGGTGCGGGGCGGCCCTCCGAGACGCCCGGCTCGGGTGCGGGAGAGCCGACGGGCGACCCGTCCTGGATCGGGTCGGGCGACGCCGAGAAGGGTGCCCTGCGCGGCCGGCTGCACAACGTGGGCTCGGGACTGTGCGTCGGCGTCGAGGACGACAAGGCCGTCGAGGGCGCGGAGGCCGAACTCACCCCCTGCTCCTCGGCCGCCGCCCGGCAGTGGACGTACGAGACCGACGGCCTGCTGCGCAACGGCGCCGCCCCGGACCTGTGCCTGGACTCGCGCCTCGGCTACTCGGTGCGGCTGGCCCCCTGCGCGGGAGCGTCCCAGCAGGACGCCAAGAAAATCCGCTACGACTTCACCCTTCAGGGCGCCCTGGTGCCCCGCTGGAACCAGGACCTCGCCCTGGCTCCGGCCGCGACCGACGGCTCGGGATCCCTGGTCCTCAAGGCCCGTGGCGACGACGAGGATCAGCGGTGGGCGATCGACACCTCCAAGGCTGACCTCCAGATGGAGGCCGTCAACTGGCACGCCGCCGCCCCCGCGCCGCGCCCCACCCCGACACCCACCCCCACGCCCTCGAAGACCCCCACGGCGACCCCGATCCCGACCCCGTCCGCCACCCCGTCGGCACAGCGGCCGGCACCGACCGGCCCGGCCCCCACCGACTCGGCCTGCTACCACGACGGCTACCCCTGCGACGGGGACGGCCAGGACGGCTACCCCGGCTACGGCTACCCCGGTTATGGGTACCCCGGCTACGGCTACGGCTACGGCGGCTACGGTTACGGCGGTTATGGAGGCGGCCGCCGCTGACCGGGTGCGCGCTCAGCTCCCGGCGACGCGCAGCGACAGCCACAGCGCCACCACGGCCGGCACCAGCGCGGCCGGTACCGCGAGCAGCCCGAGCCGGGTGAACTCCCCGGCCTCGACCCGGTGTCCGTGCTGCTGCACGATCCGCCGCCACAGCAGGGTCGCCAGCGATCCGGCGTAGGTCAGGTTGGGGCCGATGTTCACCCCGAGCAGCACCGCCAGCACGGCACCGGGGCCGGCCCCCGCGGTCAGCGGCAGCAGCACCAGGACCGCGGGCAGGTTGTTGATGAGGTTCGCCAGGACGGCGGCCAGCGCGGCCACGCCCAGCAGGGTGAGCAGGCCCGTGCCGGTGGGCAGCACCCGGTGGAGCGCGTCGGCGAGCCCGTGGTCGACGACCGCCCGCACCACGACGCCCAGGGCGAGCACGAACGCCAGGAACGCCGGCGCCGCGCACCGCGCCACGGTCAGCGGGGTGGCCCGCCGCCGCAGCAGCGCCCGTACCGCCAGCACGAGCGCCCCGGCCAGGGCGGCCCAGGCCGGTGCGATCCCGAGGGCGGAGGCCACGACGAACCCGGCCAATGTGCAGCCCACGGTCACCAGGGCGAACAGGGGCAGCTCGGGGGGCCGCGCGGGGTCGGGCGAGGGGACAGGCGCGGTCAGTTCCTCGTCGAAGAAGCGCCGGAACACCAGGTACTCCGCGCCGATCGCCACCAGCCAGGGCAGCGCCATCAGCGCCGCGAACCGGGTGAAGCTCAGCCCGCTCGCCGTGAAGGCCAGCAGGTTGGTCAGGTTGGAGACCGGAAGCAGCAGCGAGGCGGTGTTCGACAGATGGGCGCACGCGTACAGGTGCGGCCGGGCCCGGACGCCCATCCGGGTGGCGGTGGCGAGCACCACCGGGGTGAGCAGGACGACGGTGGCGTCCAGACTGAGCACGGCCGTGATGACGGAGGCCAGCGAGAACACCGCGGTCAGCAGCCGCGCGGGACGCCCCGCCGCCCAGCGGGCCATCCACGCCCCGCAGGCCGTGAACAGCCCCTCGACGTCGCAGAAGTGCGCGAGCACCAGCACGGCCGCGAGGAAGCCGACCACGGGTCCCAGCCGCTGGATCTCCTCCCACGCGTGGTCAGGCGAGATCACTCCGGCGGCGACCGCGATCCCGGCGGCCGGAACCGCGACCACGGCCTCGGGCAGCCCCCGCGGACGGAGTACGGCCCAGACGAGCACGGCGGCCAGCAGCGCCACGGACAGGACTTCGGCGAGCGGGGTGTTCAGGGCGGAGTCCTCCGGGGCGTGATCACAGCGTGCCCGCCCATGAAACCAGGGGTTGGTAAGAGAGCTACGAGACCGGGAAGTCCGCTGTCACAGCTCGTCGAGCAGGGCCAGCTCCGCCCAGATCGTCTTGCCCTCGGCGGTGTGCCTGCTGCCCCAGCGCTGGGTGAGCTGGGCGACCAGGAGCAGACCGCGGCCCCCCTCGTCCCAGGTCTTGGCGCGGCGCAGGTGCGGCGCCGTGTGGTTGGTGTCGGACACTTCGCAGGTCAGCGTGGACGCGTCGTGGATCAGCCGCAGCCGGATGGGCTGGGCGCCGTAGCGGATGGCGTTGGTGACCAGCTCGCTCACCACCAGTTCCCCGGTGAACGTGGCCTCGGTCAGCCCCCAGCGGTCGAGCTGGTCGACGACCTGCTTGCGGATGGGGGCCACCAGCGCCGGGTCGGCGGGGATGTCCCAGGTCGCCACCTGGGAGGACGGCAGGCCCCTGGTGCGGGCCAGCAGCAGGGCCACGTCGTCCGCGGAGCCGCTCGGCGGGAGCAGGGCGTGCAGCACGCGGTCGCAGATCTCGTCCAGGGAGTCGGAGGGAGCCGACAGCGCCTCGCGCAGCATCCGGTGGCTCGCGTCGACGTCCCGCTCGCGGCTCGCGACCAGCCCGTCCGTGTGGAACGCCAGGACACTGCCCTCCCGCAGCTCCACCTCGGCGCTCTCGAACGGCAGCCCCCCGACACCGAGCGGGGGACCGGAGGGCAGATCGAGCTGCCGGGCCGGGCCGTCCGGCGGCACCAGCATGGGCTGCGGGTGCCCGGCCCGGGCCAGGGTGCAGCGCCGCGACACGGGGTCGTACACGGCGTACAGGCAGGTCGCGCCCACCTCCCCGGTGCCGGCGTCGACACCGGACTCCTGGGACAGCCGGACGACCAGGTCGTCGAGGTGGGTGAGCAGCTCGTCGGGGGCCAGGTCGATGTCGGCGAGGGTGCGGACGGCAGTGCGCAGCCGGCCCATGGTGGCCGAGGCCTGGATGCCGTGCCCGACCACGTCGCCGACGACCATCGCGACGCGCATCCCGGACAGCGGGATCACGTCGAACCAGTCGCCGCCCACGCCGGAGCGGGTGGCGGGCAGATAGCGGGAGGCCGCCTCCACGGCGGCCGTGCGCGGCAGCTTGCGGGGCAGCAGGCTGCGTTGCAGGGTGAGCGTCGTCTCGCGCTCGCGTGAGTAACGGCGGGCGTTGTCGATGCAGACGGCGGCGCGGGCCGTGACCTCCTCGGCCAGCAGCACGTCGTCGTCGGTGAAGGGCTCCGGGCGCCGGAAGCGGGTGAAGACCGCGACCCCGAGGGTCGAGCCCCTGGCCTGGAGCGGCACGGACATCGTCGAGTGGATGCCGTACTCGCGGATCCGCCGGAACCGGACCGGGTCCCAGGCCAGCCACTTCTCGAGGTCGCTGCCGTCGGTTCCGGGCGCCACGACCGTGCGCCCCGCGATGAGCGAGGCGGCCTGCGGGGAGGTCTCCGGATAGACGTCCACCTGCCCGGGCTTGGCCACGGCCTCGGGGCTGCCCGAGTTGACCGACTGGTGGGCGGCCCGGCGCAGGCTCACCGGTGGTTTCGGAGGGGTCGGCGGGCCGGCGGACTCGCCGCCGTTGTCGCATGCGTCGAGCAGGTCGACGCTGACGAAGTCGGCGAGCACCGGGACGCACACGTCCGCCAGCTCCTGGGCCGTACGGGCGACGTCGAGGGTGGTGCCGATGCGCACGCTCGCCTCGTTGACCAGCTGGAGCCGCTCCCGTGCCCGGTACTGGTCGCTGAAGTCGTGGGCCGTCACGCACACGCCCCGCACCCGGCCCGAGTCGTCGGTGAGCGGTGCGAGCCGGGCCAGCCAGGCGTGCGCCCCCCGGTTCTCGCCGCTGGCCTTCATGTACGTCTGCATGTCCTGCCGCCTGCCGGTGCTCAGCACGCGGCGCAGATTCTCTTCGAGCTCCGTGTTCTGCGGCCGGCTGCCGACTTCGGTGGGCCGCAGGCCGCGCAGCCGGTCGGCGGGCAGTCCGAGGAGGTCCGCCATGGCGTCGTTGACGCCGCGCAGCCGCAGCTCTTCGTCGAAGATCATCGTGGCGCAGGGCGACTGCGTCAGGGCCGCCCGCACCAACGGGTCGTCCGTCGGCTCCGGGCCGGGGGCCTGAGGAGGGGAGACGGCGAGCCACTCGGTCGCCTCCGGGCCGTCCGGCGGTCTGCGGTGGGCGAGCACCCACGCGGAGACCGCGTGCCCATCGCGGTGACGCAGCGTGAGCACCCCGTTCCAGCGGGCGTCGGCGGGCACGGACGGCGGTGCCGCTCCGTCGGCCAGCAGTTCGGCGGCCGGGCGGCCGAGGACCTCGGCGGCCGTGTGGCCCAGGAGACGGTGGGCGCCCTCGCTCCACTCGGTGAGGGTGCCGTCGGCGGCGATGACGGCACGGGCGGCCATGGCATCGTCGAACGGCTCGTCCGGGCTCATCGTCGCCACTCCATACGGACACTCACAGTGATCAGGGAGGTCGCTTGAGTTCCAGACTAGACCGTGGACGCCCGACGTGGCCCGGTAACCCCTGTGCCGCCCGGCCGCCCACGGTCAAGGCGCAATTCCGGCCGATGTGACCCCCGGGGCAGAACGGCGCTGCCGCACCCTTGACGGCCCAGTGTGACACCTCGACAGAATCTGTTTGTTCGCGATCAGTTGTGAGTACTTCTGGGTCTTCATGAGGGAGAAGCTGCCATGTCGGTCACGCGCAGATCGGTCCTGCTCGCCTCCGCCGCCGCGCCCGCTGCCGGAACACTGCTGGGTGCTCCGGAGGCGTGGGCCGCCGACGCGCCGCGCCGGACGTCCGGCCGCCGTACCGTCGCGCTGCGCGACGGCTGGCGCTTCGCGCTGGTCAACCCGGGCGGGATCACCGACCCGACCGGCGCCTTCGCCGACGCGGCCCTGCCCGGCTACGACGACTCGGAGTGGCGTGAGGTCGCGGTCCCGCACGACTGGAGCATCGAGCAGGCCCCCACCACCGAGCACGGCACCACCAGCGGCACCGGCTTCCTCCCCGGCGGCCTCGGCTGGTACCGCCTCGCCTTCACTCTGCCGCCCGCCCTCGCCGGCAAGCGGATCTCGGTGGAGTTCGACGGCGTCTACATGGACTCCTCCGTCCACTGCAACGGCAAGGAGGCCGGCCGCCACCCCTACGGCTACACCGGCTTCGCCTTCGACCTGAGCGACCTGGTGCACACCGACGGCACCACCGAGAACGTGCTCGCGGTCAAGGTCCAGAACCGGCTGCCCAGCAGCCGCTGGTACTCGGGCAGCGGCATCTACCGCGAGGCCCGCCTGGTGATCACCGAGCCGGTGCACGTGGCCCGCTGGGGCACCCGCGTCACCACACCCGAGATCTCCGCCGGACGGGCCGTCGTCCGGATCGACACGTCGGTCGTCAACGCGTCGGGCGCGGGCGCCGACGTGGAGGTCGTCTCCCGGATCGTCGACCCGAAGGGCAGGACGGTCGCCCGCACCTCCACCACGGCCGCCGTCACCGACGAGAGGACCGAGACCCACGAGCTCACGGTCCGGCACCCCCAGCTGTGGGACATCGCGGCTCCGCACCGCTACACGCTGCACACCGAGCTGCGGGTCGGCGGCAGGACCACCGACACCTACCGCACGGTCTTCGGCATCCGCACCTTCCGGTTCGACCCGGACGAGGGCTTCTTCCTCAACGGCACCCACCACAAGATCAAGGGCGTCGACCTCCACCACGACCTGGGCGCGCTCGGCGCCGCGGTCAGCGTCGACGCCGTCCGCCGCCAGCTGGAGATCATGCGGTCCATGGGCGTCAACGCCCTGCGCACCTCCCACAACCCGCCCGCGCCCGAGGTGATCCAGGTCTGCGAGGAGCTGGGCATCGTCATGCTGGCGGAGGCGTTCGACTGCTGGCGCACCGGAAAGAACCGGTACGACTACGGCCGGTTCTTCGACGAGTGGTGCGAGAAGGACGCCACCGAGATGGTGCTGGCGGCCCGCAACTCGCCCGCCGTGCTGATGTGGTCCATCGGCAACGAGGTCCCCGACTCCACCTCCACCGCCGGTCTCGCCATGGCCGACCGGATCATCGCCGCGATCAGGGCCGCCGACGACACCCGCCCGCTGGTCATCGGCTCCGACAAGTACCGCCGCCTCCCCGCCAAGGGCTCCGCGGCCGACCTGATGCTGGCCAAGCTGGACGGCCTCGGCCTCAACTACAACACCGCCAAGTCGGTGGACCAGCTGCACGCGGCCTACCCGCACCTCTTCCTCTTCGAGTCCGAGTCCTCCTCGGAGACCTCGACGCGGGGCGAGTACCAGGAGCCCGAGCACCTCAACACCGGCGAGAACCACACCCCCGGAAGGCGCGGGACCTCCTCCTACGACAACAATCTCGCCTCCTGGACCATGAGCGGCGAGTACGGCCACAAGAAGGACCGGGACCGCAAGTGGTTCGCCGGGCAGTTCCTGTGGTCGGGCATCGACTACATCGGCGAGCCCACGCCGTACGACGTCTTCCCGGTCAAGGCCTCCTTCTTCGGCGCGGTCGACACCGCGGGCTTCCCCAAGGACATGTACCACCTGTTCCGGAGCCAGTGGACCGAGAAGCCGATGGTCCATCTGCTGCCGATGACCTGGAACCACGCCGAGGGCGACACGGTCGAGGTCTGGGCGTACTCGAACGTCGACACCGTCGAGCTGTTCCTCAACGGAAGGTCCCTGGGCGTACGGCGGTTCGACACCAAGAAGACCGTCGACGGCCGCACGTACCTGGAGACGACCGAGGCGACCGGCGACGACAAGACCTTCACCGACGGCCCCTACCCCGGCAGCTACACCAGCCCCAACGGCAGCGCCGGCAAACTCCACCTGACCTGGAAAGTGCCCTACGCGCCGGGTCAGCTGAAGGCCGTCGCGCGGCGGGACGGCAAGATGGTCGCCACCGACGTGCTGCGCACCGCCGGCGCCCCGCACGCGATACGCCTGACGCCGGACCGCGACTCCGTCGCCGCCGACGGGCGTTCCCTGGTCTTCGTGACCGCCGAGGTGGTCGACCGGCGCGGGGTGGTGGTGCCCGACGCGGAGCACCTGCTCTCCTTCGAGGTGGCGGGCGGCTCCCTCGCCGGGCTCGACAACGGCCGCCAGGAGAGCGCCGAGCGCTACCAGGCGAGCACCCGCACCGCCTTCCACGGCAAGGCCCTCGCCATCGTCCGCTCCGGCCCGAAGGCGGGAACCCTGAGGGTGACCGCCCGCGCCGACGGCCTGCGCACCGGCACGACGACCGTACGCGCCACCCGGGCGGCGGACCGGGCCGGGACCGCCCCGCCCGCCTTCCGGCCGGAGCACCCGGCGCCCGTCGACCACCCGCACGCGGACGCCAGTTACTCCGGCCGTCCGGACACCCTGCCCGCCGCCATGCTCGACGGCGACCCGGCCACGGGCTGGTCCAACGGCTTCTACAAGCAGGCCACGGCCCTGCTGCCCGCCTTCGACGGCGCCCGCACCGAGGACTGGGTCACGGTCGACCACGGACGTATCCGCGGCTTCGACCGGGTGGACGTCTCCTTCACCGTCGACGCCACGCACAGCCTGCCCGCGGCGATCGAGGTGGCGGTGTGGGACGGCCGGGCATGGCGGGCCGTGCAGGACACGGCGATCGACTGGGCCACCGCCTCCGACGCCGCGACCGTGATCACCTTCAAGGCCGTCCGCGGCTCCCGGATCCGGCTCACGATGACGAGCCGCCACCCCGACGAGGCCCGGGGCGCCCTCCGCATCAGCAGGCTGGAGACCCCGGCCGCCTGACATCTCGGGCACGACGGTCCGGACGGGCGGCGAACAGCCAGTCCTGTCCGGACCGTTGACGAGGCGTCACATCAGCCACAACCATGGCGGGCATCCACATCTGGGAGCGCTCCCACGTCGAGCGCCACCCGCACCTCTCCAGAGGAGCCCGGACGTGAAACGACGCAGAACCGCCCTGCTGTCCCTGACGGCCCTGCTGGCGACCGCGCTCACCGCGCTGCCCTCCGCACCGGCCGGGGCCGAGGAGGTCGAGCAGGTCAGGAACGGCACCTTCGACACGACCATGGACCCGTGGTGGGCCACCAGCAACGTGACCGCGGGGGTGTCCGACGGCCGGCTCTGCGCCGACGTCCCCGGCGGCACCACCAACCGCTGGGACGCCGCCGTGGGGCAGAACGACATCACCCTCGTGAAGGGGGAGTCGTACCGCTTCTCCTTCAGCGCGACCGGCACGCCCGCCGGGCACGTCGTGCGGGCGATCGTGGGCCTGTCGGTGTCGCCCTACGACACCTACCACGAGGTGACACCGCAGCTCAGCGTCTCCGGTGACACCTACTCCTACACCTTCACCGCACCCGCCGACACCGCCCAGGGCCAGGTCGGCTTCCAGCTCGGCGGCAGCGCGGATCCCTGGCGCTTCTGTATGGACGACGTCTCCCTGCTCGGCGGGGTGACGCCGGAGCCGTACGAGCCCGACACCGGGCCCCGGGTCCGCGTCAACCAGGTCGCCTATCTGCCCGCCGGGCCGAAGAACGCCACCCTCGTCACCGACGCCACGGCGAAGCTGCCCTGGGAGCTGAGGACCTCCGGCGGGAAGACGGTCGCCCGGGGCACGACCGTGCCGCGCGGCGTCGACGCCTCCTCCGGGCAGAACGTCCACTCGATCGACTTCGGCGCGTACCGCAAGCAGGGCAACGGCCTCACGCTCGTCGCCGACGGCGAGACCAGCCGTCCCTTCGACATCGACGCGAGCGCCTATGAGCGGCTCCGGCTGGACTCGGCGAAGTACTACTACACCCAGCGCAGCGGCATCGCGATACGCGACGACCTGCGACCCGGCTACGGCCGCCCGGCCGGCCACCTGGGCGTGGCCCCCAACAAGGGCGACACCGACGTCCCGTGCCAGCCCGGCGTCTGCGACTACACCCTGGACGTCAGCGGCGGCTGGTACGACGCCGGCGACCACGGCAAGTACGTCGTCAACGGCGGCATCTCCACCTGGGAGGTGCTGAGCACCCACGAACGCGCGCTGCACGCCCGCACCGGCGACCCCCGAAAGCTCGGCGACGGCACGCTCGCCATCCCCGAGAGCGGCAACAAGGTCCCCGACATCCTCGACGAGGCCCGCTGGGAACTGGAGTTCCTGCTCAGGATGCAGGTACCCGACGGCAAGCCGCTGGCCGGCATGGCCCATCACAAGATGCACGACGAGCAGTGGACCGGACTGCCGCTGCTGCCCAGCGACGACCCGCAGAAGCGCGAACTGCACCCGCCGTCCACGGCCGCGACCCTGAACCTGGCCGCCACGGCCGCACAGGCGGCCCGCCTCTACCGGCCCTACGACAAGGCCTTCGCCCACCGGGCGCTGACTGCCGCCCGCAAGGCCTGGACGGCGGCGCTCGCCCACCCCGGCCGCTACGCCTCGGAGAGCGACGGCGTCGGCGGCGGCGCCTACGCCGACAGTGACGTCACCGACGACTTCTACTGGGCGGCGGCCGAGCTGTACCTCAGCACGGGGGAGAAGCAGTTCCAGGACCATCTGCTGAAGTCGCCGGTCCACACGGCCGACATCTTCACCCCCGTCGGCTTCGACTGGGCCCGCACCGGCGCGGCGGGACGGCTCGACCTCGCCACGGTGCCGAACAGGCTGCCCGGCGGGGACAAGGTCCGCCAGTCCGTCGTCAAGGGCGCCGACCGCTACCTGGCCACCCTGAAGGCACACCCCTACGGCATGCCGTACGCCCCGGACGGCAACAAGTACGACTGGGGCTCCAGCCACCAGGTCCTCAACAACGCCGTCGTCCTCGCCACCGCGTACGACATCACCGGCGCCTCGAAGTACCGCGACGGCGCGCTCCAGAGCATGGACTACATCCTGGGCCGCAACGCCCTGAACCTCTCCTACGTCACCGGCTACGGCGAGGTCAGCGCCCACAACCAGCACAGCCGCTGGTACGCCCGCCAGCTCGACCCGAGCCTGCCGAACCCGCCGGAGGGCACCCTCGCGGGCGGGCCGAACTCAAGCATCCAGGACCCCTACGCACAGAGCAAACTCCAGGGCTGCGTGGGTCAGTTCTGCTACATCGACGACATCCAGTCCTGGTCGACCAACGAGCACACGATCAACTGGAACGCCGCCCTGACCCGGATGGCCGCCTTCGTGGCGGACCAGGGATAGGGACCGCCCCGGCGCACCGGGTGCCGGGGGAGTCCGCCGACAGGACGTCCTCCGGCACCCGCGCGTAGCCTGGTGTCATGCACGCGGTGCGGGTAGACGGCATCGAGGTCGCCTACGACCGGGTGGGCCGGGGCCCGCCCCTGGTGCTCGTGCACGGTGCCACCACCGACGCCCGCCTGTGGCGTCCGCAGCTCGCGGACCTGTCCGACGAGTTCACCGTCGTCGCCTGGGACGAACCCGGAGCCGGCCGCTCCTCCGACGTACCGCCCTCCTTCGTCCTGGCGGACTACGCCCGCTGCCTGGCGGCCGTCATCGAGGACGTGGACCTCGGTCCGGCGCACGTCCTCGGCCTGTCGTGGGGCGGGACCGTGGTGCTGGAGCTCTACCGGCACCACGCCGAGCTGGTCCGGACCCTGCTCCTCGTGGACACCTACGCGGGCTGGAAGGGCTCGCTGCCCGCGGCCGAGGTGCGAAAGCGGGTCGCGGGGGCGGAGCGGATGCTCGCGGTCCCGGACGAGGAGTTCGCACCGACCATGCCCGGCCTGTTCGCCGGGCGGCCACCGGCCGAAGCCGTCCGTCTGCTGTCCGTGATGTCCGCCGACACCCGGCCCCGGAGCATGCGGACGGAGCTCACCGTCATGGCCGAGGCCGACCAGCGTGACCTGCTGCCCGGGATCACGGTGCCGACCCTGCTGCTGTGGGGCGAGCTCGACACGCGCTCGCCGGTGGATCTCGTCGCCCGTCCTCTCCTGGAGGCGATCCCGGTGGCCACTCTGGTCGTGCTGCCCGGCGCCGGGCACTTCAGCAACCTCGAGGCCCCGGAGCCGTTCAACCGGACTGTCCGGGAGTTCTGCCGGGCGCATTCCTGAGCACGAGTTCCCCCGGCCGCTCGTGTGCGGTCAGGGTGTGCAGCCGGGCCCGGTCGAGCGGCTCGTGCACCTCGACGTACTCGCCGTGCGGCAGCCGCTTGATCACGCCGGTCTCCCGGCCGTGCAGCACCAGCTCCCGGTCGCGCAGCTGGAGCCCCAGACAGATCCACCGGGTGACGACGAAGACGGCCGCCGGGACGGCGAACATCGCGACCCGCACCGCCCACGTCACCGTGTTGATCGACAGGTGGAGGCGGGTCGCCACGATGTCGTTGCCGCCGCCCGCCAGCAGCACCAGGTAGAGGCTGATCCAGGCGGCCCCGATCGCCGTGCGGACCGGGCGGTTGCGCGGCCGGTCCAGCAGATGGTGCTCGTGCCGGTCGCCCGTGAACCTCGCCTCCAGGAACGGGTACACGCCGATGAAGAGCAGCAGCAGCGGGAACACCACGATCGGGATGAACACGCCCAGCACCAGTGTGTGGCCCCACAGCGTGATCTCCCAGCCCGGCATGATCCGCACCAGCCCCTCGGCGAAGCCGAGGTACCAGTCGGGCTGGGCGCCCGTGGAGACCTGGTCGGCACGGTAGGGGCCGTACGACCACACCGGGTTGATCGTCGCCACCGCGGCCATCAGCGCGAGCACCCCGAACACGAGGAAGAAGAAGCCGCCCGCCTTCGCGAGGTACACCGGCATGAACGGCGCGCCCACGACATTGCGTTCGGTGCGCCCGGGGCCCGCGAACTGGGTGTGCTTGTGGTAGACGACCAGCAGCACATGGACGACGATCAGCGCCGCCATCACCCCGGGGATCAGCAGGACGTGCAGCGAGTAGAACCGGGCCACGATGTCGTCGCCGGGGAACTCGCCGCCGAACAGGAACATCGCCAGGTACGTCCCCACGATCGGCACCGACAGCAGCGCGCCGTGCACGAACCTCAGGCCCGTGCCCGACAGCAGGTCGTCCGGCAGCGAGTAGCCGAACAGGCCCTCGAACAGGCCGAGGAAGAGCAGCAGCCAGCCGAACAGCCAGTTGACCTCCCGCGGCTTGCGGAACGAGCCGGTGAAGAAGTGCCGCATCATGTGCGTCAGCATCCCGGCGACGAAGACCAGCGCCGCCCAGTGGTGCAACTGCCGGATCAGCAGCCCGCCGCGCACGTCGAAGCTGATGTCCAGCGTGGAGGCGTACGCCTCGGACATGCGCACGCCGTTCAGCGGTGTGTAACTGCCCTGGTAGGTCACCTCGTTCATCGACGGATGGAAGAACAGCGTCAGATACACGCCGGTGAGGACCAGCACGACGAAGCTGTACAGGCAGATCTCACCGAGCAGGAAGGACCAGTGGTCGGGGAACACCTTGCGCAGGTACTTCCGGCCGAGCGTGTGGGTGCCGAGCCGGCCGTCGAACCAGTCGGCGAGACGCTCGCCCCTCCCGGGTCGCCCGACCGCGCTCACGCCGTCTCCCTGGGCAGGTGGGCGAGCTTGTCCGGGTTGGCCACGACGTAGATGCCGCGCACCCGGTCGCCCTCCGGGGTGAGATCCAGGACCAGGACGGCGTACGGTGCGTCGCCGTCGAACAGCACCGCCGCGTCGTCGCCGTTGACGCGCCGGTAGCGGAACACGGGGTTGCTCGGGCCGCCCCGCCCGGAGGTGAGCAGACGGGCCACCTTGTCCCGGCCGTGCACCGGTCGCAGGCTCGCCGGCCTGCGCTTGCCGCCGGCGTCCGTCCAGGCCGTGACATCCGGCGCGAGGACCTCCATCAGCTCGGCGATGTCCCCGCCGAGCGCCGCCCGCACGAACCGCTCGGTCGCCTCCCGCCGCACCCGCGGATGCGCCTCGTACCGGGGCCGCCGCGCGTTCACGTGCTCCCGGGCCCGGTGCGCCAACTGCCGTACGGCGGCGGGGGAGCGGTCGATGATCTCGGCTATCTCGGCGTGCGGGTAGCCGAACACCTCACCCAGCACGAACACGGCCCGCTCCAGCGGGGTGAGCGACTCCAGGACCACCAGCATCGCCAGCGACACCGACTCCGAGCGCAGGGCCGGGCCGTCGGCGGTCTCGGCGCCCTCGTCGGCGACCAGGGGCTCGGGCAGCCAGGAGCCCACGTACGTCTCCTGCCTGCGGCTGATCACGGCGCGGCGCCGCAGCGCGTGGTTGACCGCCACCCGGACGAGATAGGCCCGGGGATTGTCGACGCCGGCCAGGGGAGCGCCCCCGCCGCGGGCGGTCCAGGACAGCCATGTCTCCTGCAGGACGTCCTCGGTGTCGGCGACACTGCCCAGCATGTTGTAGACGACGCCGAACAGCAGTTCGCGGTGGTCGACGAACACCCCGGTCGCCTCGTCGAGCGGGGCGGCGATGCCGGGTACGGGGATCTCGGTCATGCGTGGTCCTCCCAGAGACGCGCTCACTACTGCGAGCCGCGTGGGGACCCGGAATGTGACATCGCACGGTGTGATGTGATGCAGATCTCAGGGGATGACTCGTGACGCACCGCCTTCGGTACCATCGGCTCAACCCTCTGACCTGGGTTTATTTACGAGTCAGTACCCGAGCGGTACCGTGAAGGCATGCCAGCTCTCAACGTGGAGTTCAGCGACCGCGAACTTGAGGACCTGCGGCAGATCGCCAAGGAGCGCGGTACGTCCATGAAGGCGCTCGTGCGGGAGGCGGCCGCCGCCGACATAGCCCGCCACCGGGCGCTGCAGGAGGGCGCGGAGGCCTTCCGCAGGTTCTTCGCGACCCACGCCGACGAGTTCGCCGCCGCCTTCCCGGACGACGAACCGCGCGCCAAGGGCGAGGGGCGGGCTGCCTGACCGATGGCACCCGTCCTCCATATCGACGTGCCCTGGCTGCTCCAGCGCCACGAAGAGGTCCTGCCGGACCAGCCCACCATCAACGACTTCTCCGCGTTGGTGGCCGCTGTCGCCCGGCACCGTGTCGACCCGCCCCGCCTCGGCGTCAACTCCGACCCGGCCTGGCGAGCCGCCGCGCTGCTGCACACCATCACCCTGCTGCGGCCGCTCCCGTCGGCCAATGCCCGCTTCGCATGTGCGACGGCCGTGGCGTACATGTTCGTCAGCGGCGTCGGCATCGACCCGCCCTACGGCGCGCTCGTCGACCTCGCCCGCGACCTGATATCCGGCACGACCGACGTCTACGGTGCGGCGGACCGGCTGCGGTCCTGGCAGATCTGAAGGGTCGAAAACCGGTACGAAAGGCGTGTGCGTGTTCCCATTTCTGACTTTCTGTCAATGGGCTTGATGTTGCACCGGCGCCTTGTTGGCCGTGTGGGGGTTGTGGAAGAGTGAAACACACGTGCGGGGGGAATGGCCGGGTGTCGCACGCGTTTTGTAGACCGGGTCCGATTCGCCGTCGGTGAATTCGCACCTCCCGCGCCCCGTCAAAAAGGTACGCACCAACCGGGCTCCTTTTTCGGCGGCAGGACTTCTGGTGCCACATGCGCGTGGGAAGGAACCGTCTCAGTGCCCACCCCCCACCCCCCTCGCCCTCCGTATCCCCCGCCCGGCGGGGATCCAGGGGAATCCGACGAATCTCTCGCCGCCCCGCTGAGAGGCAGTCCGGAGGGCGGCGTCGCCGCCCATTCCGTCGCACTGCTGATGGCGCGGCACTGGCAGCCGGTGTACGAGTACGCGGTCATCTGTCTCGCCTCGTCGGCGCAGGTCGCCGAGATGGTCACCGGGACCGCCTTCCACCGGACCCTGAACCGCCTCGCCTTCGGTGAGTCGGCCGTCGCGCTGCGCCCGGCGCTTCTGGTGACCGTGCGCGACACGATCCGCGAGTGGTCCGGCGACGATCGAATATCCGCCGTACTGCCGGCGCTGCAGAAACCGGCCGGAGGGCGCGGGCTGCGCGCGGCGACGTCCATGACGCCCGAAAATCGCGTCCTCGCGGAGCGGGCATTTCAGGCACTTCCCGCAGCCGCGCGCTGTTTGCTCTGGCATGTCGAGGTCGAGGCCGATCCTTTAAGCGTCCCGGCCGGTCTCCTGGGCATGGATACGGACCTCGCGTCGGCTGCGGTCGAACAAGCGCGTGATAAATTTCGCGAGGGTTGTGTACATGCCCATAGTGAACTCGCGCCGACGCAGGATTGCCGCTTCTACAACCGCCTCCTCGACGTGCCGATCCGCCGGGGCGGCGCACTGCTGCCGGACGTCCAGGAGCATCTCGCGGAGTGCCGCTACTGCCGCGACGCGGCCGAACAACTGAGCCATTTCGAGGGTGGGCTGGGCCTGCTGATCGCCGAAGCGGTCCTCGGCTGGGGCGCCCGCCGCTACCTCGACTCCCGCCCGGGCCGGACCTCGCACGGCACGCGGGGCGGACGCGCGGGCCGGCGCGGCGCAGGGCGCGGTGACGGGCGGCCCGGGGGCGGACGCCACCGCCTGCTGTCCCGGATCCCCGTGCAGGTCCGCCGGGTCCAGGGCGTGCGCATCCCGGACGCCTTGCGCTCCTCACGGGCGCTGCTCTCGGGCGTCGGCGCGGTGTCGGCCGGGGTGCTGGCGACCGTGCTCATCATCAGCGCGTCGTCCTACGACGGCGGCCAGGCCGACCCGGCCGGCTCCAACAGTGCCGCCGGCGGCAACGGCGCAAGGACCGTGACCCCGCCCGGCACGGCCGGGCTTCCCACGGCACCGGGCGTGGCACGGCTGCGCAACGCCGGCGCCGACCTGTGCCTCGACGTCCGGGACCTGCCGAAGGAGGGCGCGGGGACCGAGCTGGCCAAGTGCTCGGCGGCATGGACCCAGCAGTGGACGTACGAGAACGACGGGCTGCTGCGCAGCGTCGCCGATCCCGGACTGTGCCTGGACTCGCACAAGGACGCCGGCGTCGTCGTCCTCGGCACCTGCGTCGAGGAGGACGCCGAGCGGACCGACGACGTGCGTTACGACCTCACCGTGCAGGGGCAGTTGCTGCCCCGCTGGGACGAGCAGCTCGCCCTGGCCGCCACCCATGACGACCCCGGTGCCGACATCGTCGTCAAGGTCCGCGACCGCTCCGACGTACAGCGCTGGCAGGCCGAGCCCGTGCCGACGACGGCGGGTTCCCTGTCGATCGAGGAGCAGCAGGGTCCGGCGGCCCGGCAGGTGACCGTGCCCCAGGGCCGGACGGCGTGAGCACGGGCCCAGGCGCCTGAGCGGGGCCGCGCGGCGCACGCGTCGCGCGGCCCCGCTTCTCAGGCCGGGTCCCCGACGAGGTCGGCCGGACCGATCGTGCCCGGCGTGGCATGGCCCGACAGGGCGAGGGTCAGGTCGAGTTCGGCCAGCAGACAGCGGATGACGTGTTCGACGCCCGATCGGCCGTCGAGGCCGAGACCGTAGACGTACGGGCGGCCGACGAGGACGGCGCGGGCGCCGAGGGCGAGCGCCTTGAAGATGTCGTCGCCGGTGCGGACGCCGCTGTCGAAGAGGACCGTGAGCCGGTCGCCGACGGCCTGTACGACGTGGGGCAGCGCGTCGGCCGCCGCGACGGACCCGGCCACCTGGCGCCCGCCGTGGTTGGAGACGACGACGCCGTCCATACCCGCCTGCGCGGCCTGCCGGGCGTCGTCCGGGTGGAGAACGCCCTTGAGGACGATCGGGCCGTCCCAGTTGTCCCGCAGGAACGCCAGGTCCGGCCAGGACTTCGCCGGATCGGCGAACATCCCGACGAAGTGCATCACGGCCGCGTTCGGATCCTCGTGCACCGGCTTGGCCAGACCCGCCTGGAAGGCCGGGTCCGAGAAGTAGTTGGCCGTGCCGACGCCGTGCAGGAACGGCAGATACGCCTGGTCGAGATCACGGGGCCGCCACGCCAGCAGCGGCGTGTCCAGAGTGACGACGAGGACGCTGAACCCGGCCGCCCGCGCCCGGTTCAGGAAACTACGGGCCACCTCCGGGTCCCTGGGCCAGTACAGCTGGAACCACCGCTCGGCGTCGCCCATCGCCTCCGCGACCTGCTCCATGGGCGTGCTCGACGCGGACGACAGGACGAACGGCACGCCCTGCGCGGCGGCGGCCCGGGCCGCGGCGGACTCGGCGTCCGGGTGCATGATCGACAGCACGCCGACCGGGGCCAGCGCCAGCGGGGCCGGCAGGGCACGGCCCAGCACCTCGACCGACAGGTCCCGCTCGTGCACGTCCCGCAGCATGCGCGGCACGATCCGGCGACGCTCCAGGGCGGCCCGGTTGGCGCGGGCCGTGCTGCCGTTGCCCGCGCTGCCCGCCACATAGCCGACCGGGCCGGGCCCGAGCCGCTGCTCGGTCAGCTCCTCCAGCCGCGTCAGATCGGTGGGCAGCCGGGGTACGGCACCCGTCATCCCGTTCAGATAGATCTCGTACTGGAAGTCCGCCCAGTGCTTGCCCACCGTATGCAGCCGCCTCTCGTCGTCTCCTTGTCGAGACCGTGCTTCACGGCCGACGATACCGAGCGGTCACTCCTCGTCATCCGTGTGCTCGGCGTGATCCGCTTGATCCGGCTCGGCGTCCGGCCCCTGGGCCCGGACCCGCTGCACGTGTTCGAGGGAGTCGCGCAACTCCGCGAGCCAGTCGTCGGTGTGGCGCTGGACCAGGCGCACGCACCAGGCCAGCGCGTCACTGCGGCTGCGGGCGACGCCGCCGGCGATCAGGGTGTCGAGGACCTGGCGCTCCGGCTGGCGCAGCCGCGTCATGACGGGCGCGGCCACGTGTGTGAAGAGCGATCGCCGCCCGCCGCACTCCACACCCCAGGACACCTTCCGGCGGAACCGGTGCTCGGCCTCCCGGGCCACGGCCATCCGGTCCTCGCGCGTGCGTTCCCGGAACTCCTGCACCCGGCTCTCCAGGGCCGCCTCCCGCTCGGCGGCCGGGGCGTCCTCGGCCAGCCGGGGTGCGGGGATGCGGCCGATGACAGTGATCTCCTCGCGGTCGACCGTGATCTCGGTCAGCTCCTCGAAGAGGTCGTCGGGAAGGCGGCCGGCGAACCAGCCGCGCAGTTTGTCTCGCTGCTCTGTCGTAATCATGTAATGACGATTACTCGGCCAGAGCATGAACACAAGGGGTGGCGAAGCAGTCGGCCGAGAGCGGAATCGGAATGTTTCAGGCCTATTAACGAAAGCGTGGGAATCGGCCATCTGGCCGCTTCGCGTCCCCGGAAGCCGTGCGGTTCCGGGCTTCACGCGGGCGGATTCCGTGACTTCGCGCCACTGATTCAACACGCAAGGTTACTGAAACCCGTGGGGTCGATGTGTGCTTCGGCGACGGACTCGGCAGACTCGCGTTCGCCGTCCCGGGCACCGACCGAGCGCGGGCCGGCACACCCTGTAATCGAGCGGAAGGATGCACACAATGCGGAACACCGCGCGCTGGGCCATGACTGTCGGCTTGACGGCCACCGCCGTCTGCGGACCCCTCACCGGGTCCGCGCTCGCCACTCCGGGTCAGGCCCCCACCGCGCTCTACGCCCCGTCGGCCCTCGTTCTCACGGTGGGCCACGGTGAGAGCGCGGCCGAAGCGACTCCGGAACGCGCGGTCACCCTGACCTGTGCCCCGACGCCCTCCGGCACGCACCCGGTCGCCGGCTCCGCCTGCGCGGAGCTGCGCGGTGTCGGCGGCGACATCCACGCCCTGACCGCGACGGGCGGCGTGATGTGCACCAAGCAGTACGACCCGGTCGTCGTCACCGTCGACGGCGTCTGGCAGGGCCAGAGGGTCTCGTACGAGCGCACGTTCTCCAACGAGTGCGTGAAGAACGCCTACGGTTCCGGCGTCTTCGCGTTCTGAGGGACCGGGATCGCGCTGTTCCCGTGAGGAACAGCGGTTCGAGGCTGGGGAGCCGGGCCGCTGTCGCGGGAACCTGTGATCCCGCACAAGGGGGCCGGCGGGCGGAGTGGGGCCGCCTGCCGGCCCCTGGGCTCACCGGCCACCGCGCACCGGGCTCAGGCCCGGTCGCGGTGGCTCGTGTCGCACCACGGATAGCGGCGGCTGCGGCGACAGGTGCACAGGGCCACGCGGAAGCGGTCCGAGGTGACGACGGAACCGTCCTCCAGCTCCACTTCGACGGGGCCCTCCATCAGCAGCGGGCCCTTGCGCTGGACCGTGACGCGGCGCGGCGCCGCGGACCGGTCAGACGGGGAGTTCGGCACGGACGACCACCAGCTCTTCCTTGTCCTCGGCGGCGGGCAGCAGCCCCCGTTCCCGCAGCCAGCGTTCCCGGCCGCGCAGCACCGGACCGAACGCGATCCGCCGCCGGCGCGTCACCGCGGCCTTCAGGCCCGACGAGCGAAGGCACCCGACGGTCAGGTCCGGGCCGCTGAGCGCGGACTGCACCAGCAGCAGCACCCCGCCCGGACGCAGCAGGTCAGGTGCCTCCCGGCAGATCCGGTCCACGACCAGCCGCCCGTCGTCGCCCGCGTCCCAGGCGCGGGCCGCGCCCCGCGGCCGTCGGGTGCCGTCCGGCGCCGGCACGTACGGCGGATTGGCCAGGATCAGGTCGAACGACTCACCGCGCACCGGATCGAAGAGATTGCCGTGCCGGATGCGCAGGGGGAGCCCCGCCCGCACGGCGTTCAGGCGTGCGGCCCACACCGCCCTCCGCGACACGTCCACGGCGGTGACGCGAAAGCCCCGGCGCGCGGCCTCCAGGGCCAGGGCACCGGTGCCGGTGCCGACGTCCAGGACCTCCGCGCCCGGCGGCAACGGCTCGTCGAACAGGGCTCCGGCCAGCAGCTCGGTGTCTTCCTGTGGGGCGTACACGCCCGGGGGTACCAGTGGGTTCACGGCGCTCGGGTACCCGGTCATTCAGGAGATATGGGCGGCTTCAGGGGCAAGCGGGGCGCGCAGTGATGAGCGTGATGCGCGCCAGTCGGCGAGCAGCCGGGCGCCGAAGCGGTCCTCGACGAACCCGGTGGCGTCGATCCCGAACGCGACATCCGCGGCCAGGTGCGGCTCCTCCGCCAGCAGACCTCCGATGACGTCGTGACGCACCACCTGCTCGTGGACCGCGTCGGCCTCGACGTGCTCGTCGTAGAAGTGCTCGGCCGCCGGCCCGGCGCCGGTGCGGCGCATCGCCTCGGCGAGCCGCCGCGAACCCGGCGACGAGGTGATCTCGACCGTCGCGAAGTGGCCGACCAGGGCGCCCCTGAGGGCCCGGTGCAGGCCGAAGAGGGACATGAGGTTCACCGTGACCAGGGCCTCGGCGCACGCCGCGTCGAGGTAGCGGCCATAGGTGGTGTCCAGGCCCAGGTCCGTCATCAGATCGGCGAACAGCCGGGCGTGCACCCGGTCGGCCCGGCCGCCGCCCCACTCGTCGAACTCCACCGCCGCCATCCCGGCCTTCGCCCGGCCCCACAGCCGCGGCAGCACCCAGGCGTGCGGGTCCGCCTCCTTGAGGTGGTACAGGGAGCGCTGGGCCGCGTACTCGCGCAGCTGCCACAGCTCGCCCTCGTCGCGCAGGAAGTGGCTGACGCCCGTGCCGTCGACGGGCTCCACCAGGAGGTCCGCAAGCGCTTCGTCCACGCTCTCGTGGACCCGGGCGTCGGAGCGCAGGGCGGACAGGAAGCGGTGCTCCAGGGCCGCCCGGGTGCGCAGCAGCTCGGGGTCCCACTCGTGGTCGGGGGACACCCCCGCGAACCCGCGGTAGTGCAGCTCGTAGCACAGGTACAGGGCCAGCTGGAGGTCCCCGCCGTACACCGCGGCCCGGGCGACGTCCTCCAGGCGGGGCAGTCGGCCCGCGCCCCGCAGGTATGCCTCGACGCCCCCGCTCACCGGGCCGCGCGAGGCGGGCAGTCCTGGTGCTCCACGGTCATGCTCCATGAGCGCCGGGTACCCCGCCGGCGTCCGGAGTCACCTACCCGCGTAGCTCCCGCGCGCAGAGGGACTCCGGCACGCCGTGCAGGGCCCGGCCCGGCCCCATCGCTCAGTCCCCGTGGGACTCCTCCTGGGCGCGCGTGTTGGGGGTGATGGCCTCTCCGGCCTCCCCCCGGTGGCGTCGCTGCTCGGCGGAGTCCTGGGTGCGGTTCTCAACCTCTTCGATCTCGCGCAGAACCTCCTCCAGCGCCGTCTCGGGGTTCTTGCCGGAGCCGTCGTGCTTGTTGTCCTGGGACACGGGGTCCTCCCTCCTGCGTTGGGTGCGTCGTTGTCGTCTGCCGGCGATCAGGTGGAGGCGGTGGCGATGCGCAGCGGCACCGGGTCGGGAGGGGCCGCCGCCTCGGTGCGGCGGGTGACCTCCGTCCACCAGGCCGGGCCGTCCTCGATGTGCCGCAGCAGCACGCCCTCGCGGATCGCCCAGGGGCACACCGTGACGGTCCTGAGGCCGGTCAGCTTCATCGCGGTGTGCGCGACCACCGCCCCGGCCAGGCTCTGTGCGGCCCGCGGGGCGGAGATGCCGGGCAGTTGCGCGCGTTCGGCGGCGGGCAGGGCGGCCAGCCGCGGGATCGCCTCCCGCAGCGCCGCGCGGTGCAACCGCCGGTCCACGAACGGACCGTGGCGTCCGGGCGCCGTACCGCACAGCCGTCCCAGCTGCTGGAAGGTGCGCGAGGTGGCGACCGCGGTGCGCGGGCCCTCCCAGCGGATCCGCGCCGCCACGTCCCGCAGCTGGTGGCGGACCTTGCGGCGCAGTGCCCGCACCCGCTCCGGCGACGGCGGGTCCTCGTCCTCGAAGAACTCGTGGGTGAGCCGCCCGGCGCCCAGCGGCAGTGAGGCCACGAAATCGGGCAACCGGCCGCGTCCGAAGGCGACTTCGAGCGAGCCGCCGCCGATGTCGAGCAGGGCGAGCGGACCCGACCGCCAGCCCATCCAGCGCCGGGCCCCGAGGAACGTCAGCTCCGCCTCGACCTCGCCCGGCAGGGTGCACAGGTCCACGCCGGTACGGGTCCGGACGGCGTGCAGCACCTCGTGCCGGTTCGACGCGCCGCGCACCACGGCGGTCGCGAACGCCAGTGGGGCCGCAGCGCCCCACCGGGCGGCGGTCCGGCTCGCGTCGGCGACCGCGCGCACCAGCTGTTCGACGGCCTGCTCAGGGATGGGCCCCCCAGGTGTGACCTGCTCGGACAGCCTGAGCCGCCACTTGGCGGTGTGCACCGGAAGCGGTACGCCACCGTCCGCGTCCGCTACCACCAGTCTGACCGTGTTCGATCCCACGTCCACCACGCTGATTCGCATGGGCCGTGGGTACCCACTTCCGGGAGAACCCAACGGTCGGCGCCCCGTAGTACGGCGAAGACACGCCACCGGACGGACCGGGCATCCTCACGCCATCTGGCGCCGGACCAGCTCGTGCAGCCGGCCGCCGGTGTCGGCGAGCAGCTGGGCGGGCGGGCCCTGCTGGACGACCTTGCCGTCCTCCATCACCACGACCCGGTCGGCGTCCAGCACGGTCGACAGGCGGTGGGCGATGACGATCCGGGTGGCGTTGAGGGCCTTGGTGCTCTCGATGACGGTGCGCTGGGTCGCGTTGTCGAGGGCACTGGTCGCCTCGTCGAAGAAGAGGATGCGCGGCCGGCGGATCAGCGCCTGGGCGATCATCAGGCGCTGGCGCTGGCCTCCGGAGACGGCACCGCTGCCCGAGACGATGGTGTGCAGGCCCATCGGCATGCGCTTGATGTCCTCGGCGAGCCCGGCCATCTCCGCCGCCGCCATCGCCTCCTCCGGCGTGTACGGCTCGGTGCCGCAGATGACGTCCAGGACCGAGCCGGTGAACGGCTGCGCGTGCTGGAGCACCACACCGCACTGGCGGCGCACCGCCGACTGGTCGAGCGCTGCCAGGTCCTGGCCGTCGTAGAGGACGCTGCCCGACACCGGGCGGTCGAAGCCGATCAGCAGGCGCAGCAGCGTCGACTTGCCGCAGCCGCTCGGACCGACGACCGCGACGAACTCGCCCGGCCGCACCTCGAACGACACGTCGTCCAGCACCAGCGGACCGTCGTCCGAGTAGCGGAAGGACAGCCGCCGCGCCTCGATCGCCCCGGACAGCGGGCCCGGACGCGTGCTCGCCGTCCGCACCTCCGGCGTCGCGTCCAACACCGGCTTGATCTCTTCGAACAGCGGCAGCGCGGCCACGGCCGAGACGAAGGCGTTGGTCAGCTGGGTCACGGAGGTCAGCACCATCGTCACCGACGTGTTGAAGGTGAGGAACGCGGCCGCCGACATCGAGCCCCGGGCCGGACCCGCCAGCAGCATGAACATCAGCAGCGTGCACAGCGGCAGATACACCGCGCCCAGCACCGACGTGAGGTTCTTGATGCGGCCGACCTTCTGCTGGAGCTCACGGCTGCGCGCGAACTGGGACGCCCACGCGGCGTACGCGTAGTTCTCGGCGGCGGCCACCCGCAGCTTGGGCAGCCCGCGCAGGGTCTGGAAGGCCTGGTTGTTCAGCTTGTTGCTGAGCACGACCAGCCGCCGCTGCCAGCGCACCTGCCACAGCCCGAGCCCCAGGAACACGGCCGCGATGACCACGAGCATGGCGATCGCGGCCATCGCCATCGGCACGCTGAACCACAGCAGCAGCCCGAGGTTCATCGCCCCGACCGTCACCGACTGGGCGACCGTCGGCCCGACTCCCGCCAGCAGCCTGCGGATCGAGCTGATGCCCATGGCCGCGCTGGCCAACTCGCCGGTGGAACGCTCGGTGAAGAACCTCGTCGGCAGCCTCAGCAGCCGGTCCCACACGGCCGGCTGGAGCGTCGCCTCGACGCGGCCCTCCAGCCGCAGGATGGTCAGGTTCTGCAACAGCATGAAGGCCGCCGACACCACGCTGGTGAGCATCACCGCCAGACACACCTGCACGATGAGGTCCGTCTGCGCCTTCGGCACGAACTCGCCGAGCACCTTGCCGGTCGCGATGGGCACCAGGGCGCCGATCGCCACCGTGACCAGTCCGCTGAGCAGCAGCCCCGTCAGGTCGCCGCGCGTGCCCCGCATGCAGAACCGCAGCAGCCTCAGCGGACTGAGCCCCCGCTCGGGCAGCGGGCGGTAGAACATCACCGCGCGCGGCTCGAACTCGTCGGCGTTGGCCTTCTCGACCGGTGTCTCACGACCGGTGGACGGATGGACGGCGACGTATCCGCCCCGCCGCCACAGCAGCGCCACCGGCGCGCCGGACAGCGCCCGGTGACCGACCAGCGGCCCGACGTTGTCCCGCCACCAGCGGCCGTCCAGGCGCACGGCCCGGGTGCGGACGCGGGAGGCCAGGGCGACCTGCTCGACCGGGTCGAGGCGGTCGCCGCCGGTGCCCTTCTGGGTGGGCTCGGTGAGACTGATCCCGGCCGCCTGCGCGACGAGCCTGCACGCCGCGTACGTGGCGTCGGCGTCGGCCGCGGTGGTCCGCTTCGACGACCGCTTCCCGATGGAGGCCAGCAGGGTCTGGTCGGCCTGGGCGCGCACCGCCTCACCGGCCTTGATGCCCTCGGCCGTGCGCGACTCGTGCGTGCGCTCCAACTGCTCGATCCAGCGGTCCAGCGTGGTCAGCAGCCGGTACTGCTGGTCGACCATCGACTGCCACAGCGCCGGGTCCATCAGCAGGTCGGCGGCGGCCTCCGCGCCGTACAGCGAGCCGTACTGGACGCTGCCGGGCGGCACCTGCATCCAGAACACGTCGTCGTCGGTGGGCGCGGCGGCCCGTTCGGTCGCCATCGGCGCCTGGAAGAGGATCGACAGGCTGCGGCCGACGCCCAGGGCGAGGGCGTACTCCAGCGGGCTCGTCGTCGGCGGCACGTACTGCGGGTTGCCGTACGCGTCGTACGACCAGGTCGCGGTGTTGGCGGGCTGGTACAGCTCGCGCAGGCCGATGCGGTGCACCACGCAGTCCCGCAGCGGGCGGGCCACCAGCGTGTGCTGGGGTCCCGGCACCGGCCCGAGCACCAGCGAGCCCGCCTCCAGCCGGCCGAGGTGGTGCCAGTGGCCCTGCCCGCCGGCGTCCACCGCGAACAGGTCGACGGCACCCGACGCGACCAGCCACAGCACCTGCGGGCCCTCCAGGTCCAGGCGGTTGAACCCGGCGCAGTCGATGCGCTGGCCCATCTGCCCGAACGCGTTGAGGACGAGGTCACCCTCGTGTCCCTGAACGGCCGTCATCTCACCGCTCCCTGACCAGTGCCGCGTACGCTCCGCCGCGCGCCACCAGGTCCTCGTGCCGTCCCCGCTCCACGATCGTGCCGTGCTGGAGGACGACGATCTCGTCGCTGTCGCGGACGGTGCTGAGCCGGTGCGCGATCACCACACAGGCACAGCCGCGCCTGCGCAGGTTGTCCATCACGACCAGCTCGGTCTCCGCGTCCAGCGCGCTCGTCACCTCGTCGAGGACCAGGATGCTCGGCCGGCGCACCAGCGCCCGCGCGATCTCCAGGCGCTGGCGCTGCCCGCCGGAGAAGTTGCGCCCGTCCTGCTCGACCTTGCTGTGGATGCCGCCCGGACGCCGCGTGATCACGTCGTACAGGGCGGCGTCGCGCAGCGCGTCCTCCACCGCCTCGTCCGGGATCGACGGGTCCCACAGCGCCACGTTGTCGCGGACCGTGCCCTCGAAGAGGAACACGTCCTGGTCGACGAAGGAGACGGAGGCGGCCAGCGCCCCGCGCGGAATGTCCTCGATGCGCTGCCCGTCGATGCGGATCACGCCCTCCCACGGCGCGTACAGGCCGGAGATCAGCCTCGACACCGTGGACTTGCCGCTGCCGGACCCGCCGACCAGCGCGACCTGCTGCCCGGGGCCGACCGTCAGGTCGAAGCCGGTGAGCAGGGGCTTGTCGAGCGGGCTGTAGCCGAAGGTGATGTTCTCCAGCTCGACGTGGCCCTGGAGACGGCGCGTCGACTCGCCGGACTCGGGGCGGCCGTAGAGCGGATCCGCCTTGAAGTTCTCCACGTCCTTCAGCCGCGCCACGTCGGCCGCGAAGTCCTGGATGCGGCCCGCGACGCCGTTGAGCCGGGTCAGCGGGGCCGTGAACCGGGTGACCAGGGCCTGGAAGGCGACCAGCAGACCGACCGAGATGTGGCCCTCGACCGCCCGCATGCCGCCGATCCAGAGGATCAGCGCGCTGTTGAGGGTGGCCAGCGTCGGCGCTACCACGCCCAGCCAGGCGCTCGGCACACCGAGCCGCTGCTGCTCCTCCAGCGTGGTGGCGTGCTGCCCGGCCCACTTGCGGAAGTAGCCGTCCTCGCCGCCGGTCGCCTTCATCGTCTCGATCAGCTGAAGACCGCTGTAGGCGGTGTTGGTCAGCCGTGCCGTGTCGGCGCGCAGCTTCGCCGTGCGCGTGGCCCGCAACCGGATGACCACCCGCATGGCCACGATGTTCAGCAGCGCCACGCCGATGCCGACGAACGTCAGCTGCGGGTCGTACGTGTAGAGCAGCACCGCGTACAGGACGACGACGACCGCGTCCACGCCCGCCGCCGCGAGGTCGCGGGACAGGGTCTCGGCGACCGCGTCGTTGGACTGCAGCCGCTGCACCAGGTCGGCCGGGCTGCGCTGGGAGAAGAACGTCACCGGAAGCCGCAGCAGATGGCGCAGGAAGCGGGCGCTGGACAGGGTCGAGGAGATGATGCGGCCGTGCAGCAGGTTGGCCTGCTGGAGCCAGGTGAGCACGACCGTGAGCAGCACGCACGCCGCCATCGACGCGAACAGCACGCCCAGCAGTGAGGTCTGGTTCCCGATCAGGAACTCGTCGATGTAGGTCCGGCTGAGCGCGGGCACCGCCGCGCCGACCGCCACCAGCAGCAGGCTCGACAGGACGGCGGCCGGCATCGTGCCCGCGGTGCCGCGCAGCCGCGCGGGCATGGCGCCCAGGATGCCGGGCTTGCGGCCGCCCCGGGTGAAGTCCTCGCCGGGCTCCATGACCAGCACGACACCGGTGAAGCTGCCGTCGAAGTCCTCCATGGGGACAAAACGGCGGCCCTTGCCGGGGTCGTTGATGTAGACGCCACGGCGGCCGAAGCGGCGGCCCATGCCGTCGTAGACGACGTAGTGGTTGAACTCCCAGAACAGGATGGCCGGCGACTTCACCTCGGCGAGGGCGGCCAGGTCCATCTGCATGCCCTTGGCCGTCAGGCCGTAACTACGGGCGGCCTTGAGGAGGTTGCTGGCGCGCGAGCCGTCGCGGGAGACGCCGCAGGCGATGCGCAGCTCCTCCAGCGGGACGTGCTTGCCGTAGTGGCCGAGCACCATCGCCAGCGAGGCGGCGCCGCACTCCACGGCCTCCATCTGGAGCACGGTGGGCGTGCGGACGGTCTTCGCCGCGGCCTTGGGCACCTTGCGCTTGGGCGGGGCGGCGCGGCGCCGGCCCCGGGTGTCCGGTGCGGTCGCGGTCACGGCAGCAGCCAGTCGACGGGACGCTGGTCGGCCAGCCGGATCGACCCCGAGGCCAGCGTCATGGAGTTCAGCTTGAACGGCGGCCCGTCCGCGGACGACCACTTGTAACCGCTCTTCGTGGCGGACGACTTGTCCAGCCGGACCGTCACGGCCACCGGCCTGCCCTTCTTCGTGAACTGCTCGCCCAGCTGGCTGTCCCCGAGGAACGCGGCGATCGCTTGCGGAGACTGGGCCGAGCGGTCCACCGACTTCACATGGCCGCGCAGCACGCCGTACTCCTGCGTCGGCACCGACTGCACGGTCAGGTCGACGGCGGCGTCGTCGGGGATGGAGGCGGCGTTCTCGGCGGGGACGTAGACCGTCGCGTACAGCGGGTCCTTGGCGTGGGCGACCCTCTCGACGGAGGCGACGTTCGCGCCGGTCTGGATGATCTGCCCGACGGTCGCGGCGAGCGCGGAGACACGGCCCGCGTCGAGCGTGCGGACGACGGTCTCGCCCTTCGGCGTACGGACCTTGAGCACCGGGGAGTTCGCGGGCAACGTCTGGCCCTGCTTCGCGAGTACCGCGGTGACCTGACCCGCGACGGGGCTCTGCAGGAGGTAACTGCCCTGCCCGTGCGTGAGGATGGCGGGTGCGCTGACGGTGGAGGCCACCGAGCCGGTCACCGCCCACACCGAGGCGGCCGCCATCGCGACGACCGTCACCGAGAGCACCAGCCAGCCCTGCGGGCGGGCGAAACGCACCGGCAGGTCGAGTTCCTCGGGTGACTGGAGCTTGGCGAGGGCCTGTTGGCGGAACTGCAAGGAACTTCCCTCACCCGTAGAAGAGGTTGTTACGGCCGCAGCAGAGGCTGTTACGGCACCCGAAGATCCCGGAACCGCCGGCTGCGGCTCCGGGAGTCAACGGCACTGGGGCTCGATCAGAGACCGGCGACCAGGTTGGTGACCGGGGCCGTGTTCAGGCCGGTGGCGCCCTCGACGGTGCCGACGGCCGTGTTGACCAGGCCGGAAACCGGGGCGATGCCGTCGACCGTGTCGGTGACGGTGTTCACGGCGTTCACGGACAGGCCGCCGGAGACGGCGTCGAGCTCGGCGTCAGCGATCTCGACGGTCTCAACCTGGGGGGTGGAGTTCATGATGGAACTTCCCTTCGTATGGATATCTCACAAGGGGGGAGCGGCCCCCTCTGGGGACAGATGACGGCCGCGACCGCGAGTGCCTGACTCTCGTTTCCGAGTGCCCTGTGCGGCCCCCGCGGTGCGATGGATCAAAGCACGCTGCGGGCGCGGGCTTCCAATCAACCAGCCGTCTCACCAGGCAACTTGCGCACCAGTCGCACCGAAGCGTGCAGGTGTGGGCACGCCTTCGTGGCGACTTCTTCACATGGGGCACGGCATCGGCTCATCCGGCCCCTTGTACTGCGGAACGGCGAATCCGGCACTCCCGCCCCAAAGGCATGACCGACGCGGCCGGTGCGCGGACAACCCTCGACTCGGTGACCGGGTTGAGCATTCGATGTGCAGATTCACTGAAGGCGGGATTCGACTCGGCGATCACAACAGATCGTTCCCAGTCGGACACGGACCGTGTCGGTTCGACGGGTCGTCACCGGGGCTGTGGCTGAAACATCGTCATCCGGCCATGGGCGGTCGTGGGCCGTCGCACCTCCCCTTCTCCGACGTGCCGCTGTGACCAGGACGGACGCAGAGCGTGCGGTTCGGTGTGCGGGCGGCGGGAGTTGGCTGATTCCGCGGTGCGAACGGATCACTTGCAAACGGAATTGAACGCCCCAGGAAGCCCGTGCGTACCAACAGCCATCCAGGCGCCCCCCAAAGCTGCCGGACGGCGGCACCTACTCCGTTCCCCAGGAGGAGAGAAGTTTGAGTCACAAGCGAATTCCGAAGCGCAAGGCCGCGATAGCGGCGGGCAGCGTGGTGGCGCTCGGCGCGGCCGCGATCCTGCTCCCCAACGCCAATGCCTCGCAGGACGGTTCGTCCGACGGCGCGGCGGCCGCGCCGAAGACCCTGAAGGCGGGCGACGCCTCGGATCTCGCCTCGCAGCTGTCCGGGCTCCTCGGTGAGGCGTTCGGCGGCTCCTACTACGACAGCGACAGCCAGCAGCTCGTCGTCAACGTCGTACCGGGCGACAACAACAACGTGATCGTGCAGGCGAAGGCGGCGGGTGCGAAGGTCCGCGAGGTCGACAACAGCTGGTCGGAGCTGAAGAGCGGGGCGCAGACCCTGAAGTCGGACGCGACCATCGCGGGCACCTCGTGGTCGATCGACCCGGTCACCAACAAGCTCCTGGTGACGGCCGACAGCACCGTGACCGGTGCCAAGTGGGACAGACTGGAGTCCACCGTGCAGAGCCTCGGCTCCGGCATGGCGACCCTCAAGAAGTCCTCGGGCACCTTCAAGCCGTTCGTCTCGGGCGGTGACGCCATCTTCGCGGGCGGCTCGCGCTGCTCCCTCGGCTTCAACGTCACCGCGGGCGACGGCTCGCCGGCCTTCCTGACGGCCGGTCACTGCACCCTCGGCGGCAACGAGTGGTCGGACACGCAGGGCGGCCAGCCGATCGCCACCGTCGACCAGTCGACCTTCCCCGGCGACGGCGACTTCGCGCTCGTGAAGTACGACGACCCGGCGACCGAGGCGCCCAGCGAGGTCAACACCGGCGACCAGACCGTCCAGATCACCGAGGCCGCGGAGGCGACCGTCGGACAGGAGGTCTTCCGGATGGGCAGCACGACCGGGCTCAACGACGGCCAGGTCCTCGGCCTCGACGCCACGGTGAACTACCCGGAGGGCACGGTCACCGGCCTCATCCAGACCAACGTCTGCGCCGAGCCCGGCGACAGCGGCGGCTCCCTGTTCACCCAGGACGGTCTCGCGATCGGCCTGACCTCGGGCGGCAGCGGTGACTGCACGGCCGGCGGCGAGACGTTCTTCCAGCCGGTGACCACCGCCCTGGAGGCGGTCGGCGCGACTCTCGGCGCGGGCGGCGCGGCCGGCGGCGCGGGTGGAGAGGCCGGCGCGGGCGAGGAAGCCGGTGCGGGCGAGGAAGCCGGTGCGGGCGACGACGCCGGCGCTGGTGCCGGTGCCGGTGAGGAAGCGGGCGCCGGTGAGGAGGCCGGAGCCGGCGAGGAGGCCGGTGCAGGCGGCGACGCTGGTGCCGGTGAGGAAGCCGGTGCCGGTGAAGAGGCCGGGGCTGGCGCTGGTGCCGGTGAGCAGGCCGGCGGCGAGGAAGCGGGCGCCGGTGCGGGCGCCGGTCAGGACGCGGGCCAGGGTGCCGAGGACCACTCCGGTCTGACCGAGTCCCGCTGACCCGAAGACGTCGGCAGCCGGTCCGACGATGCCGGCCTGGTTCCGCCACCTCCCTGGCGGAACCGGGCCGGCTCACCGGCGTTTCCGGCCGTCGAAATGCTTGAGGCGTGCTTGAGCCGTTGTGGGGCCAGGGCGCCTGTCGGCGTTCCCGGTCGCCGACCGGGCCGAGCCGGGGTTCGGGGTCGGCGGTGTCCACCGGCGTTCCCGGTCGTCGGGTGGCTTGAGGCATGCTCGGGCGGCTGGGTCGGTGGCGCTCGGGGGCGTTCCCGGTCGCCGGCCGTGGTCCTGGGCGGACAGCTCGGCTACGGCGGCGAAGTCGGACAGGGCCGAGCCGCGGTTCCGGGGCCGGCGGCGTGCACCGGCGTGTGAAGCCACCGATCGGCCTGACGCCGCGCTTTCGCGGTTTCGGTCGGAGGTGGACCGGGTCGGTCCTCCGGCGGGAGGACCGACCCGTCCGCGTGTCAGCGGAGTTCCGCAGGAGAGCGGGAACGTCCCGGGGGCCTACCCGACGGCCCTGAGCAGCAACAGGGCGATGTCGTCGAGCCGTTCCTCACCGTCCGTGTGGTGGCGCTCCGGGCGGACGAGGCTGTCGGCCAGTTCGTCCAGAGGCTGGTCCCCGGCGTCGGTCAGGCGACGGCCCAGGGCCGCGAGGGCCTCCTCGAAGTCGGTGCCGGGGGACTCGACCAGCCCGTCGGTGTAGAGGACGAGCAGGGAGCCCGGGGCGAAGGCGACCTCCGTCGTCGGGTACACCGCGGCGGCGTCGATGCCCAGCAGCGGGCCGCCGGCCAGGTCGAGCACGCGCACCCGCCCGTCCGGGCGTCTCAGCAGCGGCGGCGGATGACCCGCCCGCGACATCACGGCCCGGCCGCGCGCCGGGTCGAGCCGCAGGTACAGGCAGCTGGCGAACAGGTCGGCCCCCAGGTCCAGCAGCAGCCGATTGGTGCTGCGCATGACCTCCTCGGGCGCCTGGCCCACGGCCGTGTACGCGCGGACCGCGGTGCGGACCTGCCCCATCAGCCCGGCCGCCGTGACGTTGTGGCCCTGCACGTCCCCGATCACCGCCGCCGCCCTGCCCTGGCTGCGCACCAGGTCGTAGAAGTCGCCGCCGATGTCCATGCCCTGCGTGGCCGGCAGATAGCGGGCGGCCGCCTCGATACCGGGCAGCGACGGCAGGGAGTGCGGCAGCAGCGCCTCCTGGAGGCCGTGCGCCAGCCGGTGCTTGGCGTCGTAGAGCAGCGCCCGCTCCAGCGCTTGGGCGATCAGCCCGGCCAGGCTCGTCATCACCGCCCGTTCCTCCGTCGGGAAGGGGTGCGGCTCGGTGTAGGAGAGCACGCACGTCCCCACCGGCCGGCCCTGGGCGATCAGCGGCAGATACGCCCAGGCCGCGAACCCGTCGGGCGTCGCGCCCCGCGCCGGGTAGAGGCGCTCCAGCTGCTCCTGCGACTCGAAGAACGCGGGCACGCCCGTCCGCAGCACATGTGTGCCGGGGGTCGGCTCGGTCAGCGGCATCCCGTCGAACCGTTCCACCACGTTCGCGTCCCGGTACCCGCGATGCCCGAGCACCCGCAGCCGGTTGGCCCGCGAGCCCAGCAGAACCAGGGCCTGGCTGCCCACGGCCGGGGCGATCTCGTCCGCGACCAGCTGCACCACGTCCTGCACGCCCACCGCCTCGGTGAGCGCACTGGCCAGGTTCAGCACCTGCGTGATGGTGACCAGCCGGGTCGGCGTCCCGTCGGGCGGCGGTGCGGTCCGGTTCATCTCCGCCACGGCCCGGGCCCTGGTGATCCGGACGCTGAGGCCGGTCGTGCTCGGGTACAGCCGGAACGACAGCCACTCGCCGGGCGGCCGCAGCGCCACGAAGGAGGCGGTGTGCTGGCTCATCAGCGCGGCCCGGTAACGGTCCTCGTACACCGGGTCGTTGAGCCACGGCACCGACGCCCACAGCTGTGTGCCGAGCAGCCGGCTGACCGGGACGTTCAGCAGCTCGGCCGCCGCCGCGTTGACGAAGCCGATCCGCCCGTGCAGATCCAGCGAGACCAGCCCGTACGGCAGCCGGCTCACCATCCGGGCCGCCTCGACCGTGCCGAGCGTGCCGGCCATCCCGCCCACCAGGGGCGAGGCGACCAGATCCGTCTCGGGATGCGGCGGGATGCTGTGCTCGGCGGCCCGCTCCAGCCGGACGGCCAGCCGCCCGCAGGCCGCCGTCAGATGCTCGCGCTCCCGGTCGGACAGCTCCTGCGGATGCCCGCCCGGCCAGGTCACGAACACCGCGCCGTACACGGTGGACTCGGTGGCCAACGGCACGGCGGCCAGGGCGAACGGGTACGGCAGCACCATGGCGATCCGCGGGTAGCGGCGGGCCATCTCCTCCTCGCCGCCGACCCACACCAGCCTGCGCTCGCGTGCCGCGTCGGCGACCGGGATCGGCGCGCTCAGCCCCACCCGCTCCCAGGGCGCCGCGAACGCCCGGGGCAGCCCCGCCATCACCGCCATCTCCAGAACCGGCTGGTCCCGCCCCAGCAGGTACACCGCGCCGGAGTGGGCGTGTACCTCGTCCATCATCGAGGCCAGCGCCAGGGAGAGCAGGGGACGGCCGACCGGCGTCCTGGCGGCTGCCGGCGCCTGCGCGGACGACTGCACGTCGGACACGCCGACCACCTCCTCGCACGGCCGCGCGACCGGACTCAGGAACAAATGTCCTCCCTGGCGGCCCGTCGCGCACGACGAGCGGCCCGGGGGACAGACCTGGTTACCGTCGGTCACACTCACGGGGCCCCGCTGCAGGCGCCCGCGTACCCCGACTGCCGCGTCCCATGCCGCCGAAGTCGAAGCGCGTCAGGGTGTACGGGCGCCGCGCGTGCGCCCCCACGCACCCTGATGGCTGGATCGTCGCGCCCACGCAGTGTCACGGTCCCGAACAATGGGGCACGCGCTCAACACGACGACGAGGCAGGCGTACGGCGAGCCGGGGGGTGGCAGTGATCCGGGTGCTTCTGGTGCACGACGAGTGTCTGGTGCGATCGGTGCTGGCGGAGTGGCTGCGGGGGGAGTCCGACCTGGTGGTGCACGACACGTCGTGGCGGGGCGCTTCCAGACTGCTGCCGTCCGTACGGCCGGACGTGTGCGCGGCGGACCTGGAGTGCGCGGATTCCTACGGCATCCCTCCACTGGGCGAGCTGTGCCGGCCGGGCCCGGACCGGACGCGCCCGCGCCTGCTCGTGCTCGCCACGGCGAACCGGCCCGGACTGCTGAAACGGGCGGCCGAGGCGGGGGCGCTCGGCTATGTCGACAAGGAGGGTTCGCCGCAGAACCTGCTGCGCGGGATCCGCCGGGTCGCCGAGGGGGAACGTTTCGTCAACGATTCGCTGGGCTTCGGTTTCCTCAAGGCTGCCGAGATGCCGCTGACCCGAAGAGAACTGAGCGTGTTATCCCTCGCGGCCGAGGGAGCCTCCATCGCGGAGATCGCCGGGAACCTGCACCTGTCCCACGGGACCGTGCGGAACTACATGGCGGCCATCACCCGCAAGACCGGGGCCCGCAACCGCGTCGACGCGATCCGCATCTCGCAGGGCCAGGGATGGCTCTGACCGCCGGGCCGGGGCCGGCGTCCAGCTCCCGACGAGGTCCCGGTACAGCGCCGAGGACCGCATCAGCTCCTCATGGCCGCCGCAGGCCGTGCTCCGGCCGTCCATGACCAGCACACGTTCGGCACGGCGGGCGGAGCTGATGCGGTGGGCGACGACCACCAGGGTCCCGCCCGGCCGCGCGGCGAAGGCCCGCTCCGCGCGCTCCTCCGTCTCGGCGTCCAGATGGCAGGTCGCCTCGTCGAGCAGGGCGAGCGGGGCGTACGAGAGGTAGGCCCGGGCCAGCGCGACCAGTTGCCGTTCGCCGGCCGACAGGGCGGCCGGATCGACCCGGGCATCGAGGCCGCCGAGCCGGCCGGCCAGCGGGGTGAGTCCGACCGCCTCGGCCGCGGCCCGCAGCTCCTCCTCGGGCACCGGGTGCGGACGCAGGTACGCGAGGTTCTCGGCCAGAGTGCCGCAGAAGACGTACGCCTCCTGCGGGATGAGCACCCGCGCGGCGGCCGCCTCCGGCCCGGGCACGGGGTGTCCGCTCACCGTGACGGTGCCCTCGTCCGGTGTGAGCAGCCCGGCCACGAGGGCGGTGAGCGTGGACTTCCCGGCGCCGCTGGGCCCTACGACGGCCAGGTGCGAGCCGACCGGGAGGGTGAGGTCGAGCCCGTCGACGACGGGGGCGCTGGCGGGCCCGTAGGCGAAGGTGACGGAGGAGAGGGACAGGGCCGGGGGAGAGGGGGCGGGTGAGGGCGAGGGTGAGGGGGCGGCGGGGTCGGTCCGGCCGGTGGCGGTGGCGGTGGGCGTGCGGCGGGTGCCGTCGGTGCCCTCGGTGACGGTGGGCGTGCCGTGTGTGCCGTCGGCGACGGTGGGCGTGCGGCGTGTGCCGTCGGCGGCCTCTACCGCTTCCGGGATCGCGCCGCGGGGCCCGTCGGCGCGGGCGCCGGGGGCGGGGCGTCGCCCCTCGTGCTGCTGTGTCGCGTCCGCGGGGTGGGGTTCCACGCCCCGGTCCGGCCGCGGCCGCGTCACGTCGCCGCCCGTTCCCTCGGTCCCGACGGAACCCGCCGCGGTCAGCCTGCGCAGCACCACCGTCAGGCGGGAGCCGCTGGTGCCGAGGCCGTGGACCAGGTTGCGCAGGGCGGGCAGCAGGGACTGGGTGACGTAGGCGAGGGCACCGACCAGGGCGCCCGTGGTGACGCCGTGGGCGAGGAGCCAGGGGGCGGTGGCGAGCAGCAGCACGATCGGCAGCTGGCCGCCGACCGCCAGGGACGCCACGCGCAGTACGCCCCAATGGGCCAGGGCGCGCGCCGCCCGCAGTTCCGCCTCGACCCGGTCGGCGGCGCCGACGGCGATATGCGTCTCGGCGCCGGTCGCCGTGATGTCCCGCAGGCCCGGGCAGACGGTGCCCAGGTGTCCCGCGAGGGCCTCGTCGGCGACGAGGAAGGCCTCCTGCCGCCGGGCGAGCGGCCGCAGTGTCGCCGCGAACAGCGCCACCCCCGCGGCCAGGGGCGGCCCGACGGCCAGCAGGAGCGGCGGGGCGAGCGTGAACAGCCCGGCCAGGGCACCGGCGGCGGTGAACACGAAGGAGCGGGAGACCATGACCAGCCCGGCGAAGGTGTCCCGCGCGATCTCCACCTGTTGGGTGAGCCCCGACAGGGAGCTCGCGTCACCGGTCCGCACCCCTCGGGCCACCACCCGCTCCACGAGCCGGTCCCGGAACGGTTCGACCAGCGCGGCGACGGCGGCGTACACCCGTCCTGTCCCGTACGCCCCGGCCAGGACACCGAGCCCGGCCACCGCCAGCCAGACCAGTCCGGCATCCGGTCGTCCCCGCAGGAACCCGTCGTCCAGGGCGCGGGCGGGTCCGTACCCGATGAGGAAGGTCTGCCCGGTCTCCAGCACCGACCAGGCAGTGAGCCGCAGCAGGACCCGCCACCGGGCGAGCAGGAAGCGCAGGCCCCGTGCGGGCAGGCCGCCCCGCGCCGGCGGGGGCGTACCGCTGTCCGTGCGTACGGGGCTGTCCGTCATGCCTCTGCCTCGCTCCCGGCTCCGGCGAGCGCCCATTCCGCCCCCTCCCCGAACACCGCCCGGTATGCCGCGAGTCGCCACAGCTCCTCGTGCCGCCCCACCGCCCGCACCCGCCCCCCGTCCAGCCAGGCCACCGCGTCGGCGCACGCGGCCGTGGCGGCGCGGTGGGCGACCAGGAGCCGGGTTCCGGCCGGGCCGTCGCCCAGGAGGGCGTCGGTGATGTGGCGTTCCGTCACCGTGTCCAGACTGGAGAGGGCGTCGTCGAGGATCAGCAGCCGGCCGCCGTGGGCGAACGCCCGGGCGAGACCCAGCCGTTGGGATTCGCCTCCGGAGCGCGGGGCGTCGGCGACGGGCGTGCCGTATCCCGCGGGGAGGCGGCGGACGAAGTCGTCGGCGAGGGCCGTGCGGGCCGCCTCGCGGATGCGGCCGGGGGAGGGGGACGCCAGGCCGAGTCCGATCGCCTGCTCGACCGTGCCGCCGAGGAGGGCCGGACGGGCGAAGGCGTATCCGACGGCGCTCCGCAGGGCGTCGTGCGGCAGCTCGCGCAGCGGCACCCCGTCGAGGAGCACTTCGCCGGCGTCCGGGTCGGCCAGCCGCCCCGCGAGCGCGGCCAGCAGCGACTTGCCCGCGCCCGACCGGCCGACCACGGCCAGCGTCGTGCCGCCCGGTACGACGAGGTCGACTCCGTCGAGGACGGGGCGTCCGCCGCGCCGGGCCGTCACGCCGCGCAGCTCCAGCCGCCCGGGCCCGTCGGGCAGCCGCCGTGCGCCGAAGGCGATGACGGGCTCGGCCCGGATCTCGCCGAGGCGCCGGGCCGCCGCCCGGGCCCGGGCCAGGCCCGCGAGCCGGCCGACCAGGACGCCGACGCCCGTCGCGAGCACGGCGTACCGCGAGGCCGCGAGTACTTCGCCCACCGACAGCAGGTCCCGGGTGAGCAGCACACCGGCCACGGCGACGACCCCGAGCTGGAGCAGCGGAGCCACGGCGACCGCCTGTGCGGCGGCGCGCCCCTGCACCCCCCACATGCGGTACCCGGCCTCGGACAGGCCGGGCAGCGGCCGCAGCACACGGGCCGTCTCCCTGTCCTCCGTACCCGCCGCCCGGACGGTGCGGAAGCCCTCGACGGCCTCGGCCAGCGCGGCGGCGATCCGGCCCTGGGCCCGTTGGTAACGCGTCGCGCTCTGCGTGGTGTCCCGGGCGACGGCACGCAGCAGGAAGGTCAGTACGGGCGCTCCGGCGAGGAAGACGGCCGCGAGCCGCCAGTCGATCAGGCCGAGCGCGACCACACCCCCGAGGGGACCCGCGAGGGCGGCGAGCAGCGCCGCACGGGCCGCCGGAGTGGTCCCCGCCTCGGCGGCGTTGCCGATCAGGCGGGCGACGAGGTCACCGGAGCCGAAGCGGTCGGCGGCCCGCGGGCCGGCGCCCAGGACGTGCCCGGTCAGCCGGCGGCGCAGCCACGCGGTGCTGCGGGCGTCGACGGTCCCGGTCAGGACGGTCTGGGCCGCGTCGAGCAGGGCGAGCAGCAGCACGAGGCCGGCGCAGTACAGCACCCAGCGGGTCGCCGGGGACTGCGCCAGCAGAAGATCGAGGGCCCGGCCCAGCGCGGTCGGCAGCAGCAGTCCGGCACCGGTCGCTGCGGTGCTGACCAGACACAGCGCCGCACAGCGGGCCCCGCTGTACCGGGTGGCCGTACGCAGCAGCGCGCGGGCGTGTCCGGTCGCCGGGTCGTCGTCACCACGCGTGGTCATACGGGCCTTTCGGGAAACGGGAGGACCCCGGGCGGCCCCTCCCCGAAGGGAGAGGGCCGCCCGGAGCCATGCCGCGGACCGTCGGTCAGAGACAGAGCAGGACGCTCGCCGCGCTGATGCAGGAGAGCAGGCTCACCGTGCTGGCGCCGCCACCGTCCGTCCGCTCCTCGGACTCGATGGTCTGCAGGTCGAGAAGTGCCATGGTGTGTCCTTCCGTTGGGTGTCCGTCCGTGGTCATCCGTGGGGACGGGGTGGTGTCACGACTCCGCGGGATCGCGGAGCCGCGTATCGGTGGGCCGCCGGTGCGGCGGCGGGAGGAACGGCAGGTGGGCGTCGGTCGCCGGGTCGAGGGCCGCGCCGAGCGCCAGCAGGCACCCTGCCGTTCCGGTGGCGAGGTCCATGGACAGCCGCATCATCTGGTGGCCGGGGAAGGCGAGTTGGCCCTCGTAGGCCATCGCGAACCAGCCGAGTCCGGCGATCTGGGCGGCCAGCCGGTCCGCGGTCGCGCCCGGTTCGGTGGTGCGGCCGAGGTGGAGGATCATTCCGGCGCGGCCCTGGAACAGCCCGGGCTGCGCGTAGAAGCGTGAGGTGGCCGCGGTGAGCACCCCGGAGCGGGCCGGGCCGAACTCCCCGGCCAGGTGCGGGACATGGGCCACGAGGTCGTCGAGGACCATGCCGATTCCCGCGCTGCCGTCGCCGAGGTAGGGCAGGGTCCGCCAGCCCTCGTCGACCTCCAGCGCACCGCCCTCGCGGGTCACACAGGACTCCAGGTCCCGGCGCAGTGCCACGGCCGCCGCCTCCAGCCAAGCGGTCCGGCCGGTCCACTCGTACTGCCGCAGCAGCAGGAGCGCCGGACCGGTCGCGCCCCGCAGCAGTCCGGCGCGCGGCCGGGGCGTGGCCGGGAGCGGCTCGGCGAGCCGTCGCACGAGGATCCGGGCGGCCTCGTCGGCCCGCGCGCGCAGCTCCGCTTCCCCGGTGGTGTGCGCCAAGTGGCCCAGGACGAGGCCGAGTCCGGCCAGTCCGCCGTGCAGGTCGGAGGAGAGGTTCTGCCACCGCTCCGCGAGGATGCCCTCGACCAGGTCCAGCGCCCGCTGCCGGTGCCCGAGCCGGTCCAGGACCAGGGCCACGCCCGCGAGCCCGTCGTAGAGGCCGAGCGGCGTGCCGACCGGGGCCGGGGCCGTCCGGGCCAGCAGCCAGCGCTCGCCCTCCTCGTACCGCTCGGCGCCGATCGCGTCCAGCGCGTACAGCACCCCGGCCGCGCCGTGGGCGATCCCCAGCCCGCCGCCGTCGGAGAACTGGGCGACATCGCCCGGGAAGAGCCGGTCGTCGCGCTCCGGGGTGGCCGAGGCGAGGATCGCCTTGACCATCGAGTCGCGGCTGTACGGCCAGTCACCGGGGTCCACCGGAGGGGACGGAGCGGCCACCGTGCGGCCGGACGCCTCCCGCGTGATCTCGGCGACCGCCTCGTCGAGGAACTCCCGCGGCACGTCCGGGAACTGCTGCGCGATCACCTCGGCCAGATGTGCCGCCTTGCCGCGGTCGACCACGAACAGCGTGGTCACGGGCAGGAACAGGGCAAGCCGCAGACAGGCCAGGGCGTAGCGGTCGACGTCCGCGCCCCGCCGGTCCGGCGGCGCGAAGAAGCCCGGGTGGGCGACGACCTGGCGGCCGTTCTCCCCGGCCGGGGCCGCCGCCTCGAAGTCGAGGAGGAAGACCGTCTCCTCGTCCGGCGCGACCATGATGTTGAAGACGTGAAGGTCGTTGAAGACGATGCCGCGCGCGTGCACCGCCGCCACGGCTTCCTCCACTCTGCGGTGGATGCGCAGCGCCCACGCGGTGTAGGAGGCGACGGCCTCCGGCTCGGGATCGTGGGCGAGCAGCGGATGCCGCTCGGCGAAGAACGAGTTGAGCGGACGGCCCTCGAGGAAGTCCATCACCAGGAAACGGTGGCCGCCGAGCTCGAACCAGTCGCGCACCTCCGGGACCACACCCGTGCCCGCGACCTGCTCCAGCGCCCGCTTCTCCCGCTCCAGCCGGGCGATCGCGTCGGCACCGTCCGAGGCCAGCCCGGCGTGCGGCCGGCCCTCCTTCAGCACGACCTTGCGCCCGTCGCGCGTGTCGGTGCCGGCGTACACGCCGCCGCCGTTGGAAAAGTGCAGCGCCTTCTCGATGCGGTACGGCAGGTCGCCCGTCGTCGTGTTGTTGCGCGCGTCCAGATGGGGCTTGAGGAACTCCGGCAGCGTCACCCACTCCGGCACCTGGAAGGACGGCGCCCGCCGGTCCGGCACCAGCCGCCCCTCGCCGTCCCGCACCGCCGGCACCAGCGAGCCCCGCTCGTCCACGACGAACGAGCGCGCGAAGGCGCCGTACCGGACGTACAGCGGACCCTCGCCCCACCGCAGGTCGGTCAGGATGTACGGCCCCTCGAACCCCTCCAGCAGCGCCCCCAGCTCGCGCAGCACCTCGTGCAGCTGCTCCTCGCCGGCCGGATAGACGGTGCCGAACTTTCCGCTGCCGTCGCGCGGCGCGTACTTGGTGTTGCGCAGGTGCAGCAGGTGCGGTCCCGGCACGAACTTGAAGGGGATCCGCCGCTCGACGCAGTAGTCCCAGACGATCCCGGCGATCTGCTCCGCGTTCGCCCGGGTCGCCGAGGCGTGGATTTTCCAGCCCTGCGCCGGCCCCTGCACCGGCTCGCCGTCCGCGCCGAGCGGCGTCATCGTCAGCCAGTCGCCGATCCGCGCCGCCTCCCAGCCCTGGGGCACCGGCCGGCGGGCCGTCCCGTAGAGGTGCGCGGCCGCCCCCTGCGCGGCATCCTGCCCGCCCCGCGCCAGCCGGTCCGGCGTCTCGTAGAAATGCCGGTCGGCGAGCGCGTACACCTCGTACCGCTTGTCCATGCGTCCCCCTCCGTGACGGGCACCGAGCCTTCCAGCCACGCGGTGGGCCCCGACAGTCACGCCTGTCACGAGAACTCCGTGCGGAACGCATGGGTCAAGACATGTTCGGTGGCTTTCGAGCGCCCGCACCGGTCCGGCTCCACGGAATGCTCACAGGGGCTGCGCAGGTGTCTCATAAGCGCTGTAATGGCCAACGTGGTCAGTGAGGGCGCCGAAGAGCGCGGAACGCGAACGCTGCGTGCCGAAGGTGCCCTCAAAGCGATCGCGGCCGATCAGGAGTCACCCGCACGGGTGCACCGCACCCTCGAACAGGCACTCGTCTTCGCCGGCGCCGCGTTCGTCGCCGTGTACGCGCCCGGTCAGGACGGCGAACTGCTCTGCCTCGCCGAGTCGGCCGGGGTGCCCAGGACGCTGTACGGCCTGCGCGACAGCTACCCGCGTGCCGGGCGGTCCCCGGTCGCGGAGGCGTACCGCGGTGGACGGCCGGTCTCGATGGGCCCGGGCGAACTCGCCGAGCACGCCCAGGCGCGGCGCGTGCCGTCCCGGGACTTCCATCTGATGGCCCTGCCCGTGCACGGCGACGGCGGCGGCTGCCTGCTCGCCGTGAGCGAGCGCCCCGCCGGGTTCGACACCGACGACCGCAAGTGCCTGGAACTCATCTCCGAGGCGGTCGCCCTCACCGCGCCGGCCGCGCTCGCCGAGGGCGGTGAACTGCCGCCGGGCGCCTTCAGCCTCGCCATGGACACCGGACGCGTCCGGGTCGGCGACGATCTGCTGGACCTGTTCGGACTGGACCCCGGGGAGTTCGACGGCCGGGTCGAGACCCTGCTCGGCCTGACCGTGCCGGAGGACCTGCCCTCGCTGATGTCCGTCGTGGAGGCGGACCACATGTCCATCGGCGACCGTGAGCTGGAGTTCCGCGTGCTCCAGCCCACCGGACCGCCGAAGTGGCTCCGGCTCAGCGGGCGTCTCCTGCCCGGCGGCGAGGGCCACCCCGCTCGGCTCGTGGGCACCGTCGCCGACGCCTCCACCCTGCGCTCCGACGTCACCGACGTGGCGCGTGTCCAGCGCCTGGCCACCGCGCTGGCCACCGCCGTCACCGTCCGCGACGTCGGCAACGCCGTGGTCGCCGCGCTGCGCCGGCCGCTCAGGGCCGACCGGATCGCACTCGCCGAGCTGGAGAGCGACCGGCTCGTCGTCACCGTCCTCGACCCGCCCGAACCGGAGGTCTGGCCCGAGCTGTGGCGCACCGAGTGGCGCGGCGAGTGGCCCGACGCGCCCGTGCGCGCCATGCCCACCCTCGCCGCCGCGCTGCGCGAGGGCCGCGCCCGGATCTGGCCCGCCGGCAGCCCCCTGGAACGCGCCCTGGCCGAGGTCGGCCCCGGCGGCCTCGCCGTCCTGCCGCTGCCCGCCGGGAACCGCATGGCCGGAGCCTGTCTGATCGGCTGGGACACCCCGCACGACTTCGGCACCGACGAGCGCGCGCTGCTCACCGCCTGCGCCGGCCTCGCCGGACAGGCCCTGGTACGGGCCCGGGCCTTCGACGCCGAGCACGAACTCGTCGGCATGCTCCAGCGCCAGCTGCTGCCGCGCCGCCTGCCCCGGCTGCCCGGCGCGGTGGCCGTCGCCCGCTACCTGCCCAGCACGGCCGGACTCGAACTCGGCGGCGACTGGTACGACGTCATCCCGCTGCCCGACAACCACGTCGCCCTGATCATCGGCGACGTCCAGGGCCACAGCGCGGGCGCCGCCACCCTCATGGGCCAGATGCGCACCGCCCTGCGCGCCTACGCCGTCGAGGGGCATCCGCCCGACGTGGTGGTCGCGCACGCCAATCGGCTGCTCATGGACATGGAGAGCGACCTCTTCGCCACCTGCGCCTACGTCGACGTCGACCTGGAAGAGGGCTCCGCCTGGTGCGTGCGCGCCGGGCACCTGCCGCCGGTGCTGCGCCACCCGGACGGCCGGACCGAGATCGCGGAGGCCGAGGGCGGCCCGCCCCTCGGGGTGATCAACCGGGCCGACTTCCCCATGAGCCCGCTGCGCCTCCCGCCCGGCACCGTGGTCGCCCTGGCCACGGACGGGCTCGTCGAGACGCCCGGCACCGACATCGACGAGGGCATGGACCGCCTCGCCGGCCGGCTGGCCGAAGCCTCCCCCGCCGACCTGGGGCTCCTCGCCGACGCCCTCCTCGGCAACGCCCCGCGCAGCGACGACGTCGCCCTGCTCCTCCTGCGCTACGACGGCATGGACCTGCGCCCGCTGCGGGAGAGCTGGACGGTGTGGCGCGTCCCGCAGGCGGTCGGGCACGCCCGCCGCTTCGCCCGGCGCACCCTGCGCTCCTGGGGCGTCACCGAGGACATCGACGCCGTCCTGCTCATCGTCTCCGAACTCGTCACCAACGCCCTCGTCCACACCGACGGCCAGGTCCGCATGGACCTCACCCTCATCAGCAACCGCCTGCGCGTCGCCATCGCCGACGCCTCGCCGCGCAGCCCGGTCCGGCCGACCAGCATCGGCTGGGAGGCCACGGGCGGCCGGGGCATCCTCCTCGTCGAGGCCCTGTCGGCGACGTGGGGGACCCTGCCGGTCAGCGGCGGCAAGCAGGTGTGGGCGGAGATCGTGCTCGGGCGGTGAACACCTCCACGATCACCTGTGACCGGGCCGGTTCGCCGGGTACCCGGGCGGCGCAAGACGGAGAACCCGAGCCGAAGGAAGAGGAACGTCATGGCTCAGCATGTCCGCGACATCATGACCAGCGATCCGGCCACGGTCGAGCCGCAGACCTCCGTCGCCGAGGTGGCCCGCATCATGCGCGACGAGGACCTCGGCGTCGTCCTGGTGACGGACGGCGACGATCTGCGCGGCGTGGTCACCGACCGTGACCTGGTGGTCCGGTCGATCAGCCAGGGCGGTGACCCGGAGCAGATCACCGTGGCCGGCGCGTGCAGTGACGACCTGGTCACCGTCAGCCCCGACGACGATCTGGACCAAGCGGTGGAGCTGATGCGCGAGCACTCCGTGCGCCGCATCCCGGTCGTCGACCACGGCCACCCCGTGGGCATCGTCTCCCTGGGCGACATGGCCATGGAGCGCGACCCGGACTCGGCGCTGGGCGACATCAGCGCCGCTCGCCCCAACACCTGATCACAGCACCCGGCCGGCCGGTCCCGCGCGCACGCTGCGCGGGACCGCCGCAGGTCGGGACAACAGCCTTGAGCCGCACGGGACTTCACGGCGCGGCCGAGACGTCACGACTCGTGTTTGTCCGCACTGTTCATGGGGACTCGGACAGCAGCGGAACGCAGAAGGAAGATGATGAGCCGTGACGACCATGGAGACCAGTGACAAGCCCCTCGCCCGTCGGCCCGAGACCGGCTGGTCGAAGGCACGCCGCCTGCGCGGAAAGGCCGCGCTGCGGACCTGCCTCCCCGCCGTGGAGGACCGGGCCACCACCCGGACCGCGCGCTCCGAGCCGGACTGGAACATCGTCAGGGGCGAGGACTGACCGCTCCCCGGGGGGCCGCGCGGTGACGAGGGGCGTAACTCCGCGCATCGACAACTAAAAGAAGTGATGTTCACATCCGCCGGATCACGACTAAGGTGAACCGAATGAAGGCTCTCGTGCTGTCCGGCGGCGCAGGAACAAGACTGAGGCCGATCACACACACGTCGGCCAAGCAACTGGTGCCAGTGGCCAACAAGGCCGTGCTTTTCTATGGGTTGGAGTCGATCGCCGAGGCCGGCATCACCGACGTGGGCATGATCGTCGGGGACACTGCCGCGGAGATCGAGGAAGCGGTGGGCGACGGGTCGCAGTTCGGCCTCAAGGTCACTTACATCCCCCAGGAGCGGCCCCTGGGGCTGGCCCACGCGGTACTGATCGCCCGGGACTACCTGGGCGACGACGACTTCGTGATGTATCTCGGCGACAACTTCATCGTCGGCGGCATCACCGACCTCGTCGACGAGTTCCGCGGCAACCGGCCCGACGCCCAGATCCTGCTCACGCGCGTGGCCGACCCACGCGCCTTCGGTGTCGCCGAACTCGACCACTCCGGCCAGGTCATCGGCTTGGAGGAGAAACCCGACCGGCCCAAGAGCGATCTGGCGCTGGTCGGCGTCTACCTGTTCACCCCCCTGATCCACGAAGCGGTCCGCGCCATCGAACCGTCCTGGCGCGGCGAACTGGAGATCACCCACGCCATCCAGCACCTGATCGACTCCCGCGCCGACGTGCGCTCCACGGTCATCACGGGCTACTGGAAGGACACCGGCAACGTCGGCGACATGCTCGAGGTGAACCGCATGGTTCTCGAGGGCGTGGACCGCCGGATCGACGGCGACGTGGACACCGCGTCGGAGACCATCGGTCGCGTGGTGGTGGAGGAGGGCGCGCGGATCGTCAACTCCCGCATCGTCGGCCCCGCCGTCATCGGTTCCGGAACCGTCATCAGCAACTCCTACGTGGGTCCCTTCACCTCCATCGCGGAGAACTGCCGGATCACCGACAGTGAAGTCGAGTTCTCCATCGTGCTGCGGGACTCCTCGATCCAGGGCGTCGGCCGGATCGAGGCCTCGCTGATAGGCCGCCACGTCGAGGTGACTCCGGCCCCCAGTGTCCCCAGCGCCCACCGCTTCGTCCTCGGAGACCACAGCAAGGTACAGATCACTTCATGAACCTCCTTGTCACCGGCGCAGCCGGGTTCATCGGCTCCCGCTACGTCCGCGCCCTGCTCGCCTCGGACGCGCCCGACGCGCCGCGCATCACCGTGCTGGACAAGCTCACCTACGCCGGCACCCTCGACAACCTCGAACTCGGCCACCCCCGGCTGGAGTTCGTGCAGGGCGACATCTGCGACGCCGAACTGGTCGACAAGCTCATGGCCGACGCGGACCAGGTCGTGCACTTCGCCGCCGAGTCGCATGTGGACCGCTCGATCACCGGCGCGGCCGACTTCGTCCGCACCAACGTGCTGGGCACCCAGACCCTGCTGGACGCCGCCCTGCGCCACGCCGTGGGGCACTTCGTGCACGTCTCCACCGACGAGGTCTACGGCTCCATCGAGACCGGCTCGTGGCCGGAGGACCACCCCCTGCAACCCAACTCCCCGTACTCGGCCTCCAAGGCCTCCTCCGACCTGCTCGCCCTGGCCTACCACCGCACTCACGGCCTGGACGTGCGCGTCACCCGCTGCTCCAACAACTACGGCCCGCACCAGTTCCCCGAGAAGGTCATCCCGCTGTTCGTCACCAACCTCCTGGACGGCCACAAGGTGCCGCTGTACGGCGAGGGCCGCAACGTCCGGGACTGGCTGCACGTGGACGACCACTGCCAGGGGATCGACCTCGTCCGCACCAAGGGCCGGCCCGGCGAGGTCTACAACATCGGCGGCGGCACCGAGCTCACCAACAAGGAACTCACCGGCCTGCTCCTTCAGGCCTGCGGTGCGGACTGGGACCGGGTGGAGTACGTCGAGGACCGCAAGGGCCACGACCTGCGCTACTCCGTCGACTGGTCCAAGGCCCGCGACGAACTCGGTTACAGCCCCCGCCACGACTTCACCACCGGCCTCGCCGAGACCGTCGCCTGGTACCGCGACAACCGTGCCTGGTGGGAGCCCCTCAAGCAGCGCGTCGCCCAGGAGCGGGCATGAGGTGGCTGGTCACCGGGGCGGGCGGCATGCTCGGCCATGACGTGGTCGAGGAACTCTCCGGGCGCGGCGAGGACGTGGTGGGCCTGGACCGGGCGGCCCTGGACATCACCCGGCCCGCGGCCGTCGACATGGCTGTCCGTGACCACCGGCCCGACCTGGTCGTGAACTGCGCCGCGTACACGGCCGTCGACGACGCCGAGAGCGACGAGGCCCGCGCCCTGGAGATCAACGGGGAGGGACCGCGCCTGCTGGCCCGGGCCTGCGCCGCGCACGGCGCCCGCATGATCCACGTCTCCACGGACTACGTCTTCTCCGGCGAGGCCCGCACGACCCCCTACCCGGAGGATCACCCGACGGGTCCGCGCACCGCCTACGGCCGCACCAAGCTGGCCGGGGAGCGGGCCGTACTGGAGGAACTGCCCGGGGCGAGCGCGATCGTGCGCGCGGCTTGGCTCTACGGGGTCCACGGCGCTAACTTCGTGCGGACCATGATCGGTCTCGAAGCCCGCCGCGACACCCTCGACGTCGTCGACGACCAGCGCGGGCAGCCCACCTGGAGCGCGGACGTCGCCGAACGGATCGCCGACCTCGGCATACGGCTCGGCCCCGACGCGCACGGCGTCTTCCACGCCACCAGTTCCGGCGAGGCCACCTGGTACGAGCTGGCCCGCGAGGTGTTCTCCCTCATCGGCGCCGACCCCGACCGGGTCCGCCCCACCAGCAGCGCGGCCTTCCCCCGGCCCGCGCCCCGCCCGGCGTACAGCGCCCTCGCGCACCGCCGGTGGCAGGAGATCGGCCTGCCGCTGCCGCGTGACTGGCGCTCCGCCCTGCACGAAGCACTGCCCCGTATCCGCAAGGAAGGTCCCCCTTCGTGAAACGCCATGAGTTCCTCCGGGAACTGCACAAGGTCAGCGCCAATCGCAACTACCTGGAGATCGGCGTCAACGACGGCCGCAGCCTGACGTTGTCCCGCGTCCCCAGCATCGCGATCGACCCCGCCTTCAAGGTGGTCTCGGAGCTGAGGTGCGACGTCCACCTGGTGAAGGCCACCAGCGACGACTTCTTCGCCCGCGACAACCCCCTCCAGCACCTCAAGGGCGGCCGTCACCCGCTGCGCAACCTGCGCCGCGGCCGCAGCCCGATCGGCTACTGGCGCAAGACGACGCTGGACCTGTCGTTCATCGACGGCATGCACCTGTTCGAGTTCGCCCTGCGCGACTTCATGAACGTCGAGAAGTACTCGGACTGGTCCAGCGTGATCGTCCTCGACGACATGCTGCCGCGCAGCATCGACGAGGCGGCCCGGGACCGGCACACCAACGCCTGGACCGGCGACGTCTTCAAGATCACCGAGGTGCTGGCGCGTTACCGCCCCGACCTGGTGACGGTCCAGGTGGACACCGCGCCCACCGGCCAGCTCGTCGTCTTCGGCGCCGACCCGAACAACCGGGTCCTGCACGACAAGTACGACGAGATCATGGCCGAGTACAAGGTCCCCGACCCCCAGAAGGTCCCCGAGGCGATCCTGGAACGGGCCGGTGCGGTGCGCCCCGAGGCCCTCGTGGAAGCAGGTTTCTGGCGCCCCCTCGTCCAGGCCCGCAACCGCGGCCTGCCCCGCTCCATCGGCTGGGAGCCTCTGCGCAAGGCCCTGGAACAGGTGGGCGTCAGCCGCTGACCCCTCCGGCGCCGTCGGCCTTCCCGACGCCTTGCGGATCCGGGCCCGGGCGCTGCGCGCGCCCGGGCCTTCGGGGAGGACCGGACCGAGCCCTGCCGAACCAGCCTCGTCCGGACCGGCTGCCGGCCCCGGGCTCCGAGCCCAGCAGTGCCCGCGCAGCCCCCAGCGTGTCCCGTGCGGCGCGCGGCCCGGCCCCTTGGGGCGTGTCCGGGCGTCGGGCGGGCCGGTCCTACGACGTGATGTGGGTGCCACGCGGACTGGCCCGGCGGCGTGTCGCGTGCGCTGCGCGGCCCGGCCTCACGGCGTGTCGGCGAAGTGAGCCTCTCCGTGCTGCGGCGGGCGCCGGTCTCAAGAACCGCATGCCGCCCGGCCCGCACACACCGCAGACCGTCCGGCTCGGCCTCGGGCACTGCACGCTGCACCAGGACGAGGCCGCCCCGGTTCTCCGCCGGGGGTGTCCGCAGGGGCGGGGCGGGTTCAGCGCGCGCCCGCGCCGGGAACTGGCCCGCGCCGGGACCCGGCACGCGCCCGGTCCGGCCCGGGCCGGGTCACCCTCGGGCGTCCCGACTCTTGTCCGGCCCGTCCCGGGACCCCCCTCGGGGCGTCGCGCCCGGTCCGGGTGGCGACGCCCCGAGGGGTGCCGTGGACGTGGACGTCAGCCGTCCCGCTGCCGCCCCCGCAGCTCCTCGTAATACGCCAGGCAGGCCTCGTACGACGGCAGCAGGCCCTCGCGTTCCGCCTCGGCCAGGGTCGGCGCCTGCTCGTCCTTGGGGGACAGGAGCGGCTCGATTCCGTCGGGCCACTCGATGCCCAGGGCCGGGTCGAGCGGGTGGATGCCGTGTTCGCGTTCCGGGGCGTAGCCCGCCGAGCACAGGTACACCACCGTCGCGTCGTCGGTCAGGGCCATGAACGCGTGGCCCAGCCCCTCCGCGAGGAACACCGCGTGCCGGGTGTCCTCGTCGAGCCGTACGGCCTCCCACTGCCGGTAGGTGGGGGAGCCCACGCGGATGTCGATCACCACGTCCAGGACGGCACCGCGCACACACGTCACGTACTTGGCCTGGCTGGGCGGCACATCCGCGAAGTGCACACCGCGCAGCACGCCCCGCCGGGAGACCGAGCAGTTGGCCTGGGCCAGGGACAGGTCGTAGCCCGTGGCCTCACGGAACTCCGCACCCCGGTACCACTCGTGGAAGCTGCCCCGGTCGTCGGGGAAGACCTTGGGCTCCAGAACCCAGGCGCCCTCTATCCCCAGTGGTCGCATGCTGTCACTGCCCTCCGATCCTGAGACGGGAAACCTTCCGGCGCGCGGCACCGAGCACGCGCCGCGCACGGCGCGCCAACCGCAGTGCGACACCCGGCTGCGGCACGGGCGCCACCTGCACACGCCCACCCGCGGCGCGCAGCGCGAACGGCAGCCCGGTGTACAGCGGCCGGGCGGCGTCCGGGGCCAGGCACAGGGCCACCCGCCAGACCCCGCACGAGCGGCTCTCCGCGGGCAGCGCCGCCGCCAGCACCGCGCCCGTCCCGCCCGCGGCGGGGGAGAGCGTGCCGGGCGCCTCGAAGATCTGCTGGGCGGAGACGAACCGCAGCCGCACCTCCGTGTCGCCAGGGACGTACAGCGGAAGCCGCGCCCGCACCTGGTCCTCGGTGACGGTGACGGCGGACTGCTGTGCGCGGCCCAGCCCGAGGCGCTTGCCCCGCGGGCCGAGCTCCAGGGAGAGGTTGCCGTGCGGTTCCGTCCAGTACGGCAGCGCCGCACGGCCACCGACGACCCCGGCGTCCGGCGTGGGCCGACTCGCCATCGGCGCCGGGCCGAGCCGGCATTCCTTGGTCCAGCCGCCCAGCTTGACCCGGACGAGCGCGTCCCAGACGCCGTCCCGCGGCAGGTCGGCCGGATCGACGGTGGCGGTCGCCCGCAGCACCAGCCGGACCTCCTCGCCGTCGCCGACGGGCACGGTCTCGCGGGTGAACCGCACGGGCTGGAAGTACTGCGCGGCACTGGACCGCTCCCGCAGCAGCAGGTCGGCGGTGGCCTGGCCGAAGCGCGCGGCGGTCTGCGCGGCCACCCACTCCACCGCCTCCGTGACGTCCTTGGGCGCGTCGTCCAGCGGTGTCGCCTCGGCGCCGGCGGGGAAGGTCATCGGCTCGCCGCCGGAGGTGTACTCGGCCGTGAAGCCGATGCTGAGGGAGCCGCCTTGCCACTCCACGTGCCCGGGGGACGCCTTGGGGGCGACACCCGCCTCCCACTGGGCGAAGGACACGACGTCGTCGTACCGGTCGGCCGCGGTCAGCGCCGCGACGACCTGCTGCGTCGGCTGGAGCCCGGCCGCGACGCCCGGACCGAACCGTTCGACGACGACCTCGTGGATCTCGGTGAAGAGCTCCCTGCGGTAGTCGTCCGGCAGCTTCAGCAAGCGCCGGGCCCGCAGCCGCTCGACCATCTCCACGCGCAGCCAACGCCGGAAGAGCTTGTCGCGCACCGGTCCCGGCTCGGTGTACCGCTCGACGACGTCGAGGGCCTCGCGGAGGTTCCTGAAGTAGCCGACCGGATCGAATCGTTCGAAACCGGCGTTGGAGCCGTCGTCGCGCCGGAGGTGGTAGTAGCAGACGTAGTCGCTGAGCACGGAGACGTTCTCCGCGCGCAGATACGCCTCGGCGATGAAGACGTGGTCCTCCAGGCGCCGCCGGCCCTCGGGGAAGCGCAGGCCGATGCGGTCCAGGAAGGCACGGCGGAACATCTTGTGCGGGGTGAGGCTGTCGATGAGCGGGGCGTTCTCGACCGTGGCGCGCGGATGGTTGCGGCGGAACAGCTCCACCGGCACCCCTCGGCCCTTGCCGGCCATCTTGCCCACGATGACATCGGCGCCGTTGGCGACGCCGTAGTCGTACATCCGCTCCAGGGCCTCGTCGCCCAGGTAGTCGTCGTTGTCGACGAACATGACGAACTCGCCGCGGGAGGCTTCGATGCCGACGTTGCGGGGCTTGCCCGACCAGCCGGAGTTCTCCTGGTGGATGACCTTCATCCGGGAGTCCTCGGCCGCGAGCGCGTCGAGCCGGTCCGGTGTCTCGTCGGTCGAGCCGTCGTCGACGAAGATCACCTCGTACTCTTCGGGAGGCAGCGACTGCCTCTGGAGCGAGGCGATGCAGTCCTCGATGTAGATCCCCGGGTTGTACACGGGGACGATGACGCTGACCTTGACCGGCATCGGGTTTCCGGGCCCCTTCGGGTCGCTTGCCGTAGACGTCCTGTTGTCTTGCGTGATGCCCGATGCTAACCCGGTCGGCGATGCCGCCTCACCTTTCGAGACCGGGCCGTGATCATCTCCGGCCACCGGCAACTGAGCTGCGGAGTCAGCTTGTTCGAAGATCGGCCGGGTTCCCGGGAAAGGCGGCGCGAAGCCTCTAGGGTGAGGACGTGCGCCTGCTTTTCATGTCCGATACTCACCTGCCCAAGCGGGCCAGGGCCCTGCCCGCCCCGCTGCTGGCCGAACTCCCGCACGCGGACGTCGTGTTCCACGCCGGCGACTGGGTCGACACGGCCACCCTCGACCTGCTGGAGGACCGCTGCCGCAGGCTCGTCGGCGTGTACGGCAACAACGACGGACCGGACCTGCGCGCCCGGCTGCCCGAGGTGGCGTACGTGGACCTGGGCGGGCTGCGCTTCGGCGTGATCCACGAGACGGGCCCCGCCCAGGGCCGGGAGAAGCGCTGCGCGGCCCGCTTCCCCGACCTCGACGTGCTGGTCTTCGGCCACAGCCACATCCCCTGGGACACCACGGCTCCCACCGGCCTGCGCCTGCTCAACCCGGGCTCCCCGACGGACCGCCGCCGCCAGCCGCACTGCACGTACCTGACCGCCACCGTCGCCGACGGCCGGCTCACCGACGTCGAACTGCACCGGCTGCCGCCCCGCTGACCCGAACCGGCCCGACCGCCGCAACCCCGCCGTGACATGATCGGCGCATGGCGCGGGACAAGCGGGACAAGGGCTACCTCCTGGACAACCGGCAGGCCGAGGCCGGTACGCGCTTCGACGCGCTGGCCGCCCTCTTCGACGCCTCGACGTTCCGGCACTTCGAGCAGGTCGGGATCGCCGAGGGATGGCGGTGCTGGGAGGTCGGGGCCGGCGGGCCGAGCGTCGCCGCCTGGCTGCGCGAGCGCGTCGGGCCACGCGGGCGGGTGCTCGCCACCGACATCGACGTGTCCTGGACCGAGGCGGCCGCCACCGAGGGAGTCGAGGTGCTCCGCCACGACGTCGGCCGCGACGATCCCCCGGCCGGTCCCTTCGACCTGATCCACGCCCGCCTCGTCCTGGTCCACGTGTCCGAGCGCGACGCCGCGCTGCGCACCATGATCCAGGCCTTGCGCCCCGGCGGCCGGCTGCTGGTGGAGGACGCCGACCCCGCGCTCCAGCCGCTGATCTGCCCCGACGAGTACGGCCCCGAGCAGGAGCTGGCCAACCGGCTCCGCACCGGCTTCCGTGAGCTGCTGCGACAGCGTGGCGCCGACCTCTCCTACGGACGCAGGCTGCCGCGACTGCTGCGCGAGGCCGGACTCACCGACGTCGAGGCCGATGCCTACTTCCCGATCACCTCGCCCGCGTGCGACGTCCTGGAGGCGGCCACCGTCCGGCAGGTGAGGGAGAAGCTGGTCGCCGAGGGACTCGCCACGGACGAGGAGATCGAGCGGCACCTCGCCAACGTGGAGGCCGGGCGCCTCGACCTCGCCACCTCACCGATGATCTCGGCCTGGGGCCGACGGCCCGCCGGCGACGGCCCCCGGCCCTGACTCACCGGGGGCGGGGTGGATGCACCGCTCCCTCCGTCGCGGTCAGCGGAGCCCCCGTGCCGCCCCAGCGCAGTGCGACGATCTCGGCGGCGACGGACACCGCCACCTCCTCCGGCGTACGGGCCCCGAGGTCGAGCCCGACCGGTGAGCGCAGCCGGGACAGCTCCCGCTCGGTGAGCCCGGCCTCGGCCAGCCGCTGCGCCCGGTCGGCGTGGGTACGGCGGCTGCCCATCGCCCCGATGTAGGCGGCGGGCCGGCGCAGCGCCTCCAGCAGCAGCGGCACGTCGAACTTGGGGTCGTGGGTGAGGACACAGACGACGGTGCGCTCGTCGGTGTCCGTGTCCCTCAGGTACCGGTGCGGCCACTCGGTGACCACCTCGACGCCCTCGGGGAAGCGCCGGGGCGTGGCGAAGACGGGGCGGGCGTCACAGACCGTGACCCGGTAGCCGAGGAAGTCCCCGATGCGGGCCACGGCCGCCGCGTAGTCGATCGCGCCGAACACCAGCATCCGCGGCGGCGGCGCGAAAGACTGCAGGAACACGCTGACGGAGTCCTCGCGGCGCTGTCCCTGAGGCCCGTAGTGCCGCAGGCCGGTGGCACCGAGAGCAAGCTCGCCGCGCGCGTCGGCGGTGACGGCCGCGTCCAGGCCGGCCGCGCCCAGCGTGCCCGACACCCGGTCCGGCCGGACGGCGAGCGCCGCCCCGCGCGGCGCGGGGCCGTCGGTCACCGTCGCCATCGTCACCGGCTCTCCGGCCGCGACGCACTCCACGACCACGCCGAAGGCGGGATCCAGCACGGGCGTCACGGGACGCACTAGCAGCGTGATCTCACCGCCGCAGGTCAGACCGACTTCGAAGGCGTCCTCGTCGCTGTAGCCGAAGGTCTCCAGCCGGGCCTCACCGCTCGCCGCGACCTCCCGCGCCAGCTCGAACACCGCGCCTTCGACACAACCCCCGGACACACTGCCCACGACCTCCCCGTCAGGTCCCACCGCCATCGCCGCGCCCGGGTCGCGCGGCGCACTGCGGCTGACCTCGACGACCGTCGCGAGCCCGAACGGGAGCCCGGCCGCGTACCAGCGGCCGAGCACCGGGAGGATGTCACGCACGACCGGCTCCTCTCCTTCCGTGCCCCCCGCCGGGTACCCCGGCAGCGGTTAATTCCGTTGTGACGCACCGGCCCGGTCTGCTGCACTGCACGGGTCGACGATTCGACGACGTCACCGAGTCCCGAGGAGCCCAGATGCGCACTGCGTCCATGTCCCCCCAGACAGGAACGGCTCTCTCTCCGAAGGACATGACGCTTCGTGCAGTTGCTCAACCTTGGAATTCTCGCCCATGTCGACGCAGGTAAGACCAGCCTGACCGAGCGGCTGCTCCATTCGGCCGGGGTGATCGACGAGGTCGGCCGCGTCGATGACGGGAACACCCGTACCGACACCCTCGCGCTGGAGCGGCAGCGTGGCATCACCATCAAGTCCGCCGTCGTCTCGTTCCCGCTCGACGGTGTGACGGTCAACCTCATCGACACACCCGGTCACCCGGACTTCATCGCCGAGGTGGAGCGCGTGCTCGGCGTGCTGGACGGCGCCGTCCTCGTGATCTCCGCCGTCGAAGGCGTGCAGGCGCAGACGCGGGTGCTGATGCGGACCCTCCAGCGGCTGCGCATCCCGACCCTGCTCTTCGTCAACAAGATCGACCGGCGCGGGGCGCGGGACGAGGAGGTGTTGCGGTCGATCGCGGCTCGCCTGACACCCGCGATCGTGCCGATGGGAAGGGCCACCGGCCTCGGCACGCGCGCGGCCACCTTCACGTCGGGGCCCGGCCCGGCCGCCGCCCTGGACGTCCTGACCGAGCACGACGACACCCTGCTGTCCGCCTACGTCGAGGACACCGTGACGGACGCCCTCCTGCGCGGATCACTCGTCGCGCAGACCCGGGAGGCCCTGGTCCACCCGGTCTACTTCGGCTCCGCCGCGACGGGTGCGGGCGTGGACACGCTCCTGGCCGGCATCGAGGAACTGCTGCCGGCCGCCGACGGGGACGCGGACGGGCCGGTCTCGGGCACCGTGTTCAAGATCGAGCGGGGCCCGGCGGGGGAGAAGGTCGCCTACGCCCGGATGTTCTCCGGCACGCTGCGCACCCGCGACCGGATCCCCTGCGGAGCGGACGGCGCCGAAGGCCGGATCACCGGGATCAGCGTCTTCGGCCACGGCACGGACACCCGTGCGGACGCCGTCGCCGCCGGGCAGATCGCCCGGCTGTGGGGTCTCGCCGGCATCAGGATCGGCGACGCGATCGGCGAACCCCGCAAGGCGTACGAGCACGTCTTCGCCCCGCCCACCCTGGAGACGGTCGTGGTCCCCGGCCCCGATGTGCACACAGGCGCACTGCACCTCGCGCTCACCCAGCTCGCCGAGCAGGACCCGCTGATCGGCCTGCGCCACGACGAACGCCGGCAGGAGACCTCCGTCTCCCTCTACGGCGAGGTGCAGAAGGAGGTCGTCCAGGCGACCCTGGCCGACGAGTACGGTCTCCACGTCACCTTCCGCGAGACCACCCCGCTGTGCGTCGAACGGCTCATTTGCACCGGGCATGCCGTGGAGTTCAACAAGAAGGACGCGAACCCGTTCCTCGCGACGGTCGGCCTGCGCGTCGAGCCCGCACCGGCCGGCTCGGGCGTCGGCTTCCGGCTGGAGGTGGAGCTCGGCTCCATGCCGTACGCCTTCTTCAAGGCCGTCGAGGACACCGTGCGCGAGACCCTCGGCCAGGGGCTGCACGGCTGGCAGGTCGCCGACTGCACGGTCACCATGACCCACAGCGGCTACTCGCCCCGCCAGAGCCACGCCCACCAGGGCTTCGACAAGAGCATGTCGAGCACCGGAGCCGACTTCCGCGGGGTCACCCCGCTGGTGCTCGTCCAGGCGCTGCGGCGGGCCGGGACACGGGTCCACGAGCCGATGCACCGCTTCCGTATCGAGGCCCCGGCCGACACCCTCGGCGCCCTGCTGCCGGCCCTCGCCGGGCTCGCGGCCGTACCGGAGACCACACGGAACCGGGGTGATCTGTGCGTCCTCGAAGGCACCGTGCCGGCGGCGCGGGTGCACGCCCTCGGACACCTACTGCCGGGGCTGACACGCGGCGAGGGAGAACTGGAGAGCGCCTTCGACCACTATGCGCCAGTCATGCACGGCACGATTCCCGAGCGTCCGCGCACCGACCACAACCCGCTGAACAGGAAGGAGTACTTGTTGAACGTGACACGAAGGGTGGGCGGTTGAGGTGTGCGCGCTGGCCGAGAGGGAACTTACTCCAGAGTCAGGGGTGTTGACGGTGTCCTGATATCACCGGACTGTGGTGGACATGCCGACTATCCGAGTACGTCTGCTGGTTGTCCTGGCTGTCCTCTTCGGTTCCCTGTCGGTGGCGGGCGTCCCGCCCGCCACCGCCGCGCCCCCTCCCGGATCGCTCTGGTTCGACGACCCGACCGTCACCGTGAAGAACGGCCGCTTCACCGACGCCTCCGGCCGCGAGGTCGTCCTGCGCGGCTACAACGTCTCCGGTGAGACCAAGCTGGCGGAGAACAAGGGCCTGCCCTTCGCCTCCATTGCGGACGCCCGCACGTCGGCGACCGCCCTGCGCGCCCTCGGCGGCGGCAACACCGTCCGCTTCCTGCTCTCCTGGGCCTACGCCGAGCCCGAGCGCGGCACGGTGGACACCGCCTACCTGGCCGCCGCCACCGACCAGATGAAGGCGTTCCTCGACGCCGGCATCCGCGTCTACCCCGACTTCCACCAGGACCTCTACTCCCGGCACCTGTTCGACGCCGACAGCTGGTACACCGGCGACGGCGCGCCCAAGTGGGCGGTGGACGCCGGGAACTACCCGGACGAGTCCTGCGGGATCTGCCTCTTCTGGGGGCAGAACATCACCCAGAACGAGGCCGTGAAGCATGCCACGTACGACTTCTGGCACAACGCGCACGGTGTGCAGGACGCCTTCCTCGCCACCGCCGAGAAGACCATGGCGTACGTCGAACAGCACCTGGACGCCGACCAGTTCAAGGGCGTCGTCGGCTTCGACCCCTACAACGAGCCGCATGCGGGCGTCTACGACTCCGGGCAGACCAGCCGCGCCTGGGAGAAGGACGTGCTGTGGCCGTTCTTCGAGAAGTTCCGGGCCCGCATGGACGCGGCCGGCTGGCGCGACAAGCCCGCCTTCGTGGAACCGAACCTCTTCTGGAACGCCAACCTCGAATTCCAGAAGCAGGAGGGCGGCCTGCTCGACGCCGGAAAGCTCGGCCCGCGCTACGTCTTCAACACCCACTTCTACGACCAGAAGGCCATCTCCGGCGTCTTCATGTGGGGCAAGGCGGCCGACGGCCAGTACGCGGGCGACTTCCGCACGGTCCGCGACCGGGCGGCCGCCGCGCAGACCGCCGCCGTCGTCAGCGAGTTCGGCCATCCCCTGGCGGGCAACGTCTCCGACAAGGCGCCCACCGTCCTCAAGGCGATGTACCAGGCGCTCGACTCCCGCCTCAAGGGCGCCGACTGGTGGTCCGACCCCGCCGCCTCGGGGCCGGTGCTCTCCGGCTCGCAATGGCAGTGGGACATCTACAACGGCCGCCACCGCGAGCTGATGAACGGCAACCCCGGCAAGGTGCTCACCGCCGGTGACGCCTGGAACGACGAGGACCTGTCCGCCGTACGCCTCGACGACTCGGGCAAGCCGGTGCTGCGCCAGGACGCCCGGCTCCTGGACCGCCTCTACCCGAGCGCCACGGCCGGGAAGACCGTCGGCTTCACCTACGAGGACCGCTCCCGGGACGGTTCGACGACCCTGACCTGGAACCCGGTGCCGGACTCACTGCCGAACGTGAAGCGGCTGGTGGGCTCCGGACAGTACGGGCTGCTGCTGTGGCGCTCGGACGGCGGCCGGGCACCCACTGAACTGCACCTGCCGGCGAGCTTCCCGACCGCCTCCACAACGGTCGTCTCCGACCTGGGCACGTCCCACGCCCCGCCCGCGTACACCTCGACGACCCCGATCGGTGTGGCCCAGGAGCCCGGCGGCACGGGAAGCCGCCGCCTGCTGCTCACCGCGCCGGACTCGGGCGTCCTGCACTACGCGCTGGTGACCAACGGGTCGACGGCTCCCTCGGCGGATCTGCTGAACACGGCCCGCTCCGAGCTGGCGGCGTGGGCGGCGAAGGAGGTCAGCTAGCGGACGGGCTCGTCCAGCCGGTCTCCACATGACCGAGCCGGACGCGCTGCGGGTGGTCCCCGACCGGCACGGACGCGGTCTTCTTCCCGGTGGTGAAGTCGATGGCCGTGACCTGGTCGGAGCCGCTCTCGGAGACGACGCAGCTCTTGCCGTCACCGCTGACCGTGGCCCAGTAGGGCTTGGCGGCGGTGACGAGCGGGCCCTCCTGGAGGGTGCCGCGGTCGACGACCGTGGCGTAGTCGTCCATGGTCCCCGCGACGCACAGCTTCTTGCCGTCCGGGCTCATCGAAAGGCCGTGGTGGCGGGAGTCGTTGACGAAGCTGGTGCGGTCGTCGCTGGTCGCCGGGTTCTTCGGCAGGGTCTTCGTGCGGGTGATCTTGTCGGAGGCCATGTCGTACTCGAAGAAGCCGTTGAAGAACGACACCTGGAAGTACAGCTTCGACTCGTCCGGCGAGAACACCGCCGGCCGGACCGCGTCGGAGAAGTCCTTCAGGCCGATCGCGTCCAGGCGCGAGCGCATGTCGATGACCTTGACCTGCTGATACGTGGTCGCGTCGATGACGGTGATGCGCCGGTCGCCCTTCGTCCAGTCCAGCCAGGGCGCGTCGGTCTGCGTGTTCACGTCGCCGATCGACATGTTGTAGATGTACTTGCCGTCCTTGGTGAAGATGTTCTCGTGCGGCTTGTCACCCGTGGTGGCCTTGCCGAGCTGCTTGCCGGTCTCGATGTCCAGGACGTGCACGGTGTTGCCGGTGGACGCCGACACGGCGACCTGTTTGCCGTCGGGGGAGACGGCCATGTGGTCGGCGCGGAATCCGGACACCGGGAAGCGCCAGTTGATCCGCCCGGAGGCGAGGTCGATCGACACGACGTCGGCGAAGCTGGGCCGGGAGACGACCACCGACTTCCCGTCCGGCGTGGAGTACATGTCGTCGACGAACTGGTCGTGTCCCTCGCCGACGCTGTTGCGGATCGTCATGAAGGCGATCCATCTGATCGGATCGGCGTTGATCTCCGCCATCCGCTCGTCCTTGTCGGGGACGACGTTGATCCGGCCGATCTTCGCGAAGTCCCCGGTGGACTTGATGACTTCGGCGGTGCCGTCCCAGTTGTTGCCCACGAACAGCACCTGGCGCAGCGCGGCGGAGGCGTCGGGCGCGTCCGCGTGGGCGGCGGTCGCGGGAACGGTGGCGGTCAGCGCCAGGGCGGCGGTCAGGGAGCACAGGTGCCGTCGTCGGAAGACGGGCATGGCTGATCCCTCCTCTGCGGGTGGGGTGAGGAATCTGAACACGCGTGCTTTCAGAGTTAACTTACTGCAAAGTAAGGAAGGGGCGGCCTTCTTTACAAGACCGCGGCCACGACAAAATCGCCTCAGGGCGAAGACGGGTGTGCGAGTGACGGAGGGGGAGCCGGTGCCGGGCAGACTCAGAGCGCCGACCGGCCGCTACGGCGGCAAGACCGCCGAGGAGCGGCAGGCCGAGCGGCGCCGGCGGTTCCTGGAGGCCGCGCTCCAACTGTTCGGCGACACCCCCGGCTTCCGCGCCACCACCGTCGCGGCGCTCAGCGAGGCGGCCGGGCTGTCCACCCGTCAGTTCTACGAGGAGTTCCGCACCCTGGAGGACGTGCTCGCGGCCCTGCACCTCCAGGTCAACGACTGGGCCGAGGCGGCGGTGCTGGAGGCGGCAGCAGGTGCGGCGGACCTGCCGCTCGTCGAGCGCGCGACCGCCGTCTTCCGCGCCTACGCCGGGAACGTCACCGCCGATCCGCGCAGGATCCGCATCACCTTCGTCGAGATCATCGGTGTCAGCCCGCGCCTGGAGGAACAGCGGCTCGCTCGCCGGGCCGGCTGGGTCGACCTCATCTGCGCCCAGGCCCGGGCGGCCGCCGCGCGCGGGGAGGCGGCACCCCGCGACTACCACCTCGCGGCGACGGGTTTCATCGGCAGCGTCAACGGCCTGCTGCACGACTGGAGCGCCGGCTGGGTCGACGCGACCCTGGACGAGGTCGTCGACGAACTCGTCCGGCAGCTGCTGGGGATCCTGCGGCCGCCGGGGTGGAGCCCGGGGAGATGACTCAGACCCGTGTACGAGTACGTCCGGTGCCGTTCGCCCGGGCTCCGGGGAAGGCCCGCCGGTAGTCACCGGGCGACACCCCGAGGTGCCTGAGGAAGTGGTGGCGGAGATTGTTGGCCGTGCCGAGGCCGCTGAGCTCTCCGACCTTCTCGATGGGCAGGTCCGTCGACTCCAGCAGTGACCGGGCGCGCCCGAGCCGCTGGTCGAGAAGCCACTGGAGCGGGGTCGTCCCGGTGACGGCCTGGAGCCGCCGGTAGAACGTACGCGGGCTCATCGCGGCCCGCCGCGCCAGGTCGGCGACGGTCAGTGGCCGGTCCAGGTTGGCCCTCGCCCATTCGAGGACGGGCGCCAGCCCCCCGTCGTCGCCGGCCGGCACGGGCAACTCGATGAACTGCGCCTGCCCGCCCGGCCGGTGGGCGGGCACCACCATGCGGCGCGCCAACTGGTTGGCGACATGCGCGCCGAGATCGCGCCGCACCAGATGCAGGCACAGGTCGAGTCCGGCGGTCAGTCCCGCGCTGGTGAGCACGTCACCGTCGTCCACGTACAGCACCGACGCGTCGACGTGCACCTTCGGGTAGCGCTCGGCCAGCTGTGCGGTGTGCATCCAGTGGGCGGTGGCGCTCCGCCCGTCGAGCAGCCCCGCCTCGGCCAGCGCGAAGGCACCCGTACACAGGGAGACCATGCGGGCACCCGCCTCATGAGCCCGGCGCAGGGCGGCGATCAGTTCCTCGGGCAGCGGCCTGCCCTCCTCGACGCACGGGTCGGGCACCGAGGGCACGATCACCGTGTCGGCACCGACCAGGTCGTCCAGGCCGTAGCGGGTGCGCAGGCTCAGCCCGTGGCCGTCCGCCGCACCGTCCGCCTCCGCCGGCCCGGCTCCGGTCCCGCACAGCCGCAGGTCGTACCAGGGGTCGGCCAGATCGGGCTGCGGCTTGCCGAACACGGTGCACGGGATGCTCAGTTCGTACAGATCCCACGAGGGGACCCCGATCTCCTCGGTCACGACCACGGCGACAGAACCGGCACTCATGCTCCGCAGCCTATGGCAGGAATTTGGTGGAGGCCGTCACTGCTGTCACTGTCCCCGATCTTCGTGCCCTGCGAGCGTGGCCGTACGTGATGACACGTCACTCGGCAAGGCAACACGAGGAGTTGGGCATGAACGCAGGACATCGCCGGCCGGTCACCGTCGTCGGACTGGGCTCGATGGGCTCGGCACTGGCCGCCGCGCTGCTGGACCGGGGCCACCCGACCACCGTCTGGAACCGGACCCCGGACAAGGCTCACCCCCTGGTCGGCCGCGGCGCCCGCCTGGCCGGCACACCGCAGGAGGCGGTCGCCGCCTCCCCGCTGACCATCGCCTGCGTGCTGGACTACGAGGCGCTGTACGCCGTCCTCGACCCGGCCGCCGGCGAACTGGCGGGCAGAACCCTGGTCAACCTCACCTCCGGGTCCCCCGAACAGGCCCAGGAAGCGGTCAAGTGGGCCGACTCCCACGGGGCCGGTTACCTCGACGGCGCCATCATGACCACCCCGCCCGGTGTCGGCGACCCCGCCATGATGTTCCTCTACAGCGGCTCCCAGGAGGTCTTCGACGCCCACCGCTCCACCCTGGCGTCTCTCGGTGACCCCCTCCACCTGGGCACCGACCCTGGCCTCGCCTCCCTCTACGACGCCGCCCTGCTCGGACTGATGTGGTCCACCATGACGGGCTGGCTGCACGGCACCGCGCTGGTCGGCGCCGAGGGGACGTCCGCCACCGCGTTCACCCCGGTGGCGATCCGCTGGCTGAGCGCGGTGGCGGGCTTCCTCACCACGTACGCGCCCCAGGTGGACGCGGGCCGTTACCCGGGTGACGACGCCACGGTCGACGTGCAGATCGCGGCCATCGACCACCTCATCCACGCGGCGGCGGCCCGCGGCGTCGACAACGCGCTGCCCGAGCTCCTGAAGTCCGCCATGGAGAAGGCCGCCGCCACCGGCCACGGACAGGACAGTTACGCCAGCTTGATCGAGGTCCTGAGAAATCCCGTCGGCAGCGAGGCCTGATACCGCCTGGCCTGCAGCGGGGCCTGACACCGGCCGGCCGGCAGCGGGCCCGGCGCCGGCTAGACCGACACCAGCACCACGAGATCCACTGCCACCAGCAGCGCGCATCCCAGCAGCAGGCCGGCCAGCAGCCGTGCGCGGAGCCTGCGGTACACCGCCTCGTACTCGCCGCGCAGTTCCTGCCCGCGCCGCGCCGTGCGCTGCCACGAGGCCCGGGCGAGGGCGAGGTGCTCGGCCGCGAACAGCCGCTCCACCTCCTCCCGTTCGGCCTCCGGCAGCCGTTCGAGCCGGGCAGCGAAACGTGCGGCGGCGGCGCGGGCCTCCTCGTGCGCGGCGGCGGCGAGCAGATGACCCTCGACCTCGTTGTGGAACGCCCGCAGGTCCACGTCCGCGGGCAGACCCTCCATCGCGGTCATCGGAGCGTCAGCTCCCGCTCCGCCGCCGCGACGTCCGCATGGTGCAGGTCGAACGCCGGGGACTCGCTGCGGATCCGGGGGAGGGTGATGAAGTTGTGCCGCGGCGGTGGGCAGGAGGTCGCCCACTCCAGGGAACGGCCGTAGCCCCACGGGTCGTCGGCCGTGACCCGCTCGCCGTACTTCGCCGTCTTCCAGACGTTGTAGAAGAACGGCAGCATCGACATGCCGAGCAGGAACGAGCTGACCGTCGACACCGTGTTGAGCGTCGTCAGGCCCTCCACCGCCAGATAGTCGGGGATGCGCCGCTGCATGCCCTGGGCGCCCAGCCAGTGCTGGACCAGGAACGTGCCGTGGAAGCCGATGAACAGCGTCCAGAAGGTGATCTTGCCGAGGCGCTCGTCCAGCATCTTGCCGGTGATCTTCGGCCACCAGAAGTGGAAGCCGGAGAACATCGCGAACACGACCGTCCCGAAGACGACGTAGTGGAAGTGGGCCACGACGAAGTACGAGTCGGAGACGTGGAAGTCAATGGGCGGCGAGGCCAGCAGCACGCCCGTGAGCCCGCCGAACACGAACGTGATGAGGAAGCCGGTCGCCCACAGCATGGGCGTCTCGAACGAGAGGCTTCCGCGCCACATGGTGCCGATCCAGTTGAAGAACTTCACACCGGTCGGGACCGCGATCAGGAAGGTCATGAAGGAGAAGAACGGCAGCAGCACACCGCCGGTGACGTACATGTGGTGCGCCCACACCGTCACGGACAGACCCGCGATCGCGATGGTCGCGCCGATCAGACCCGTGTAACCGAACATCGGCTTGCGGGAGAAGACCGGGATGACCTCGGAGATGATGCCGAAGAACGGTAGCGCGATGAT